>SPJN01000033.1 GCA_006844605.1 Hyphomicrobiales bacterium
AACCGGTGTATCGCTATTCGCCCCGCTACGGCGCAACTCGCGCACCAGGTTCAAACCATCAAGGTCCGGCAACAAAACATCACACAAAATTGCATCGACTTTTTGTTTCAGCAAGGCTTCAAGCGCATCGCTTGCAACCTCAAACCCAATTAACTCACAATTTTCAAATTTCCGAACCGCGCGTTTTAGGCCAATAAGAACGACAATGTCGTCATCAATAACCGCGATTTTTTTACCGCCAAATTCAAATGGCATTCCCCATCGCTCCAATCTACTCATATACACATATTGCCGGAATGCCCCCACTGCACGGCAATATCCCACCTTATTCCCCGCGCGACTTGTCGTCAATTAGGATAAAAGGTCAAGTTTTCTAAGTGAGCCATTTTGTCATATATTTTCAAATCGGAATCATGTCATGATTATTAGTCAACTATTGAAATAAATTCACTTTTTCGCCTTGGGGCTGGGCTTGTCAAAAACTAGACTATTAGTTGTCGATGATGAGGAAATCGTTCACCGATCATTACGGCGTGCACAACAGCGCGGCCGTATAGATGTGGAGTTGCTAGAAGCGCCCAACGGCGCAGTGGCATTGGAACTGCTGCAAGAACAGCCGCATGATCACCCCATTGTCGGCATTCTGCTGGATATCAATATGCCCGTGATGGATGGCTTTGAGGTTTTGGCAACCATTCGTGCCGATGCCAAATTCGATGGCCTGAAAATTGTCATGCATTCAAGCTCTGACGAGCAATCTGATTTCAATCGCGCCATGAAGTTGGGGGCAGATGGATATCAGGTAAAAAGCTCTGCCAATTCATTGGTCGAAGCTGTCGCTAGGCTTGTGGCGTTGACCAAGTAATCAAGTTTGATCTTTGCTGACAGACAATGTCAGCCGAACCGTTGTGCCGTCAGGCCCTGAATTGGCAACAGCAACACGCCCCCCGAATGATTCCACAATACGCCTCACGATCGGCAGGCCAAGCCCTGACCCGCCCGCGTCCAAACGTGAGCTGACCCCCGGCCTGAAGACATCTGCCAACATGTCTTTTGGAATGCCTTTTCCTGTGTCAGTAACGTCAACAATCACATTACCTGCCCCGGCATGGGCCTGCACGACGATCATGCCGCCATCATTATCTGCCATCGCCTTGCAGGCATTTTGAATCAGATTACTGAACACCTGCAGCAGCGCGCCCTTATTACCAACAATTTCCGGCAACGTATCAGGTACATCAAAGGAAAAACGCACATCATTGTTGATCAAGGTAGGCACGGTGATGGTGTAGGCCTGTTCGACAACCGGTCGCAAAGCCACTGGCCCGGTTTCGATTTGCGCATTCTTGCTGCCAAGGTCTCGAACGGTTTTACTGATTGCCCGAACCTGATCGACCATTTCGTTGATTGCCTGCAAATCTTCTTGAAGCCCATCGATCTGCGCAATGTCGTCCTCATCCAACCAGTCTTCAACAAGTATGCTGATATTGCCCAATGGTTGATTAATTTCGTGCGACAGGACCGATGTCATTTGCATCACCCGCTCACTACTTGAAATCTCAGAAAGCTCCCCTTGCGCCTTGGCCAATTCAAAGCTGCGCTGACGCAACTTATTTTCAAGCTGTCGGTTGCGCGATTCAAGATTACGCACAAGCTGATCGACGCTGTGTATGGCATCGGTCAACTCGTCATTATTAAACTGCCACCATCGCGATTTGCGTGCACCACTATCCGTGGATGGACCAGTAACCGTTGCGGCTGCCTGTTCCAACAGATCGCCCAGCAATAACAATCTGCTGCCATAGCTTTGCGTTAAGAACCAAATGGCAGCAAACAACAGGGAAATCGCGGTGGAAAATGTAATGAAAAAGCTTGTTGCCAACCTCCCGACAATCTCCTGCTCCTCAACAGCAGCGAGTACAACCCAACCGTTCAGTGTTTTCGCAACACCGGCAAAGTGGGCCACGCCATCATCGTCTACGAATTTGCTAAGCTGCGCCGCAGTCATTGAGTTTGCCATCGCACTGTCCACCAGCACAACCGGATGATCCTGCCGATTAGTACTGGCGATGCCGAACAATGCCGGGTCCATGTTTGGCGGCCACAATTGTCGGCGTGTTCCGTCTGCGTCAGCGCCCAGCCAGACCGTAACCTCGGCAGTTTCATAAAGCTCCAACCCATCATCCAGCGTGTCTGCAACGGCGCCGCTGTTCCAATAGAAGTCCATCTCTCCCACCTTTTGCCCATCAACAAGAATGGGTGCAGTGGAATGGGTTAAAAGCTGGTCATCGCCATTCACCAGCGCACGAATGATACGGCCGCCATTAGGCCCCATAAATGGCCCGATGGGACTGGCGATGCTGCGCACTGCTATAGGCGTGGGGTTAAAACCCAAGCTCATCTCATTGCCGGCCATATCACGGATCGTTGCGGCATGGATTAACGTGAAGTGCGTAAGACGTTTGTGTAAAGCGTCTGCCGCCGCCTGATCAGTCATTTCTGATAAGATCAGGGTTTGCGCCGGCACCAAATCCGTAACTAGATCGGCGATGATCATGTCTTCCTTTGTCAGCGTATCAAGCTGACGGGCGCGCATAGCAGCAATGTCGTTCAGATAGCGTGCCGCGCTCATCTGAAACTGCTCATAACGAATATTATAGGAAATCAGGCCCACGATAATCGTCGGCACAACGACAACGATGGTGAACAACAAAAACAGCCGACTAAACATGGCTGTTTGATAAAGAGATCGCCTTGCAAACATGATGCTCCGCCCGCGCCGAAAATTCGATTCAATCTAAAGGGGTGCGGGGGGAAGGTCCAGCGTCAACCGCTGCATGCCTCACACATCATTCAGAAGCAACAGTCAGCGTCAGAACACCGCCATAATCACCGGCCGGGGCCGCTGCCAAATCTTCTTGTGAGATACCGACCGTCATCAACGCCATGCTTGCCGCATCGGAACATGTGGTATCTATTGAAGGTGACGACAGTTCAGCCACTGTTTGGCCCGGCTGCAAGGTCTGCGCACCTCCCGAAGGTGCGGCCCATTCGACAGAAAACGGAATTTCATTGCCGGTGTCATCGCGCATAACAAATGCGCCACCACCACTGCCAACCCCGGTCAAGGAATAGCCGCGAGAGCTGCTCCACACGCAGACCTGATCTTCGTTGGACATGGACTGTGTGCCGTCCCATGTGCCAAAGCTCATATCTTCAAGATTACTGATCCGCACCAAGGCGGGAATTGCGACCGTGATGCCGACGCTGCCTTGTGACGAACTACCAATTTCGCCATCTGTTGCCCCCATAACGGGGTGAATTGGCAAAAAACCTGCAAATGCCAGCGCTGTTACCAACGCGCCCCGCCGAGTAGATTTCGGCAGGTTGAAAAATTTATCGAAATTTTTCAATCGGTTAGGCATTTTCACTCACAGAACATGGCGCGAAGGCCAATAAAGCAACATCCTTATTGTATGACATGGCGGTGGTTCTTGCAAATTCACGCTAATCCGAATTGCCTTAACAAATCCTCTGTACCACGAAAAAACCCCGACCATACGGCCGGGGTTTTCCAATCTTGGCATGAACAGCCCTGCCTAATGACAGGTGCTGAGCAAATCTAGTTACGCAGTTTTAAGGTTAGCTGCTGAAGATTTGCCGCGACGTTCGTCAACTTCGATATCGTAGCTGATTTTGTCGCCTTCATTCAGGCCGGCAAGACCTGAACGTTCAACTGCACTGATGTGAACGAACACGTCGTCGCCACCATCATCAGGGGCAATGAAACCATAACCCTTTGTTGCGTTGAACCATTTAACTG
This sequence comes from Hyphomicrobiales bacterium, assembly GCA_006844605.1. Lineage (GTDB taxonomy): Bacteria > Pseudomonadota > Alphaproteobacteria > SPJN01 > SPJN01 > SPJN01. The sequence goes on from SPJN01000033.1 coordinate 3,824, forward strand.
TACCTGTGCTCATAATAATATCCTTTCTAAGGTCAGGTTGCAGGTTTGACGATGGATAGACGTCATGCTTCAGAAGCATGGCCGCCGATATTGTTCAGCATTCGAGTCAAACCCGCATTTGAACCATCGTCGGTTGATTTTCCGGGGTGTGGACGCCCAGATTTTGAACCGTTCCGTTTCCGGTTACGGCCATTTTGTTCGCCGGGTTTACGGCGATTAGTGTTGGCGGTTGGTCGTGCCACACGTTTCTTATTGGCGCTTTTCTTTTTCTTGGGTCTGCCGGCTTCGCCGCTGGCGTTACCGCCGGCTTCATTGCCATTGCTGACCTCAAGATTGTCGATGTCTTCATACTTTGTTTCATCGACACCAAGTTGACGCCCGATTAGTTTTTCAATGTCGCGCAGCAAATCACGCTCTGACGCATCGCACAGGGATATGGCAGTGCCATTACGCCCGGCCCGGCCTGTACGGCCAATGCGATGAACATATGCTTCTGGCACAACAGGCATATCATAATTGACGACGTGGGAAACGTCATCAATATCAATACCGCGCGCCGCGACATCAGTTGCGACCAGAATTTTTGTCTGACCGGCTTTGAAACTTTCCAGCGCGCGTTTGCGTTGGTTCTGACTTTTATTGCCGTGGATCACGCCTGATTGTAAACCACCATTTGATAGCTGGCGTGACAACCGATCCGCACCGCGCTTGGTGCGTGTAAACACAATCGCACTGCCGATTTTCGGATCAGATAGAATTTTCGTAATCACCCGGCTTTTGGTGCCGGATTTTGTGTGCATCACGCTTTGCGCAATAGCGGCCTGCGGCTTTGCCTTGGGCGTCACACGAATTTCCAGCGGCTTGTGCTGAAATTCAGCGGCCAGCTTGCGAATACGTGGCGGCATGGTTGCCGACATCAACGCTGTTTGCCGCTTTTTCGGCAGCGCGCTTAGAATTTTCTTAATGGCAGGCATAAAGCCCAAATCAAGCATCTGGTCCGCTTCATCAAGAATAACAACACCGGTATGATCAAGGCGGATTTCACCCGCATTCATATGGTCAATCAACCGACCAGGCGTCGCCACAACAATATCGCGCCCATTGGCCATTGCAGAAATTTGCGGCCCGGGACGTTCGCCACCGACAATTACTGCCACTGACAATTTTTGATGGCGGCTATAGATCTTGATGACATCCGCGATTTGCGCTGCCAGCTCACGCGTCGGTGTTACGATCAGTGCCCGACAGCCCTTAGCCTTTGGTGCCGCTTTTTCTTCGGCGAATTTGTGCAAAATCGGCAAAACAAACGAGGCTGTCTTGCCGGTGCCGGTTTCGGCAATACCCAGAATATCCCTGCCAGCTAACATGCCGGGGATGACGTCACGCTGAATGGGTGTGGGGGTAGTATGACCTTCATCTGATAAAGATTGAAGGAGAGCCTCGGCCAATCCGAGGTCGGAAAACTTATTCAAGTAGGATCTTTCTATTTCGCTCGGCGAAGTCCAATAGACCTCAGCAAAGTCACTTTCTTACATTGGCAGCTAGCGTAGAACAGCTACTCTTAATTCCTGTGCCTCGAAGGCTCTTTCTGGCAGCGGTCGATATGGCCAAATGCAAAAAAGTGTCGCGCAAATGGTGATAAAACCTTCCACGCCATGCGCAACAACGCGACAAGACCATGTTCGCCAGTCAAAGGCAAGCATTTTCGGGCCAAGCCCACCATGTCCAGCGCAACCGCGCTGCCGCCAAGCCACAACAAACCGCACGTTTCAGCCATCAGACAACAGCAATAGCGGCATTCACGCACAGACGAGTTTTGCCGACCACAACGCCCCGGTGAACGCCTGTTTAACTTGATATTATGTCACCGGACTTATACTAAACAGGTAACAGGAATTACATATCAACAGGACATCAGCTTTTTATGAGCGCGCAATCCCCCACAAATACCGGGACTGGGTCTGCCAGTACCCCGCAACCCGCCTTGGATGATTTAACCAAACAGGTCACCGCCCCACCGCAATGGTTGCAAGATGCCATGTCAGTGCCGCGAAGTCAGGGCACCGTGATGGCCGATGGCTGCCCAATCAACTACTTTCAATGGGGCGACCCGACCAAACCAGGTCTGCTTATGATGCATGGCTTTTTGGCCCACGCTCGTTGCTTTGCCTTTATCGCGCCCTATCTTGCAGAAGATTACAATATCGTCGCCTTTGACCTTTCAGGCATGGGCGATTCTGGTGCGCGCCACAGCTACCCGCTTGAAACCCGCGTTGACGAAGTTTTGGCGGTGGCGGCGCAAACCGGATTATTTGCACAGCAGCCTGATGGCAAAAAGCCAACACTGATCGCCCATTCCTATGGCGGACACGTCGCATTGGCCGTAATGGAGAAAGCATCAGACCGGTTTGATGGATTGATTATTTGCGATTTGATGACATTGCGCCCCGAACGGTTGATGGCCTATTTCGGCTCCTCCAAGCCGCCCGGATCGCAAGACCCCAAGCGTAAGAACAAGGTCTATCCTGACTATGAAACTGCCAAGGGGCGATTTGTGCTGTCCCCGCCGCAAGCAACCGAGGTCCCTGCCCTGTTTGATTACATGGCCTATCATTCGCTGAAACAAGTTGAAGGCGGCTGGACATGGAAGTTTGACCCTAGCGTGTTTCGCCGGGAAACTGATCAACATGACCATGTGTTTAAACAAGGCGAAACCATTGTCAAAACCCCGGGCCGCAAGGCACTGATTTATGGCGAACAAAGCCTGCTGTTTGACGCTGATTCTGCTGCCTATATTCGGGAACTTGGCGGCACAGACCTGCCGATCATCGGCATTCCCAATGCGCGCCATCACCTGATGCTGGACCAGCCAATTGCCTTTGCCACAACATTGCGAACCATTCTGGCCATATGGGCTTAACCGACACCGCTTTCTAACGTCCCAATAGTCCAATGTTTTTTTCATCCCAAGGGTGGGGTGTAAAGCATTGGTTTCTTTTTTGTTGACAGTGTTAATTTAACAGTGTTAAAAAAAAGGCATGGCTAGAAAGAAGCAAACAGACGATCAGCGCGCGGCCCGGCGGGAAGAAATTCTGGACGCCGCCATGCATGTTTTTGAAACACAGGGCGGCATTGCAGCTGTCAGCTTTCGCAATGTGGCCGCCAAAGCGGGCATCAGCTATTCTGCGCCCTATCGCTATTTTACTGACAAGGATGATTTGCTGAACGCCCTGCGCGCCCGCGCCTTTCGCTGGATTGAATCAGAAATGAAGCAAGCCATGAAATCAAAACGCAGCGCAACGGCGAAACTCGAAGCGCTGGCCCGGGCCTATGTTACCGCTGGCGTGTCGTGCCCGGATCGGTACGAGTTAATGTTTTTTGAACTGGACAATACCGACATCGCAAGAAACTCGCTTGAGCTTCGCGCCGCCAAGAACGATGCGTTGGGCGTCTGTACTGACGTCATTATTGAAGGACAGGAAAGCGGCGCATTCAGCGATCACTTAGACCCGCTGGTAGCCAGCCATTTGTTTTGGACCGGCGCACATGGACTTGTGTCACTGGAAGTGTCTGGCCAGTTCGTCATGGGCTGCACAATCGATCAGCTAATCGCGCCCCTGTTTCAAACCCTTCAATCGCAAATCTTAAATAGTGAAAATCAAGATTCCCATACTATTGCCGCCAACGGATAGGAGGCTTCGATGACAGTTCAAATCGACGACCGCATGCCCATTCCCCGCGAAATCCCGTTCGACTTCCCCGACGATATTGATCCGCAATGGATTCCCGATAAGGACGAGCTGGCCGCCATGTTCAATGGCGCGTCCCTGACCATGCCTTATCTCGAACCATTTTTGATCCGCACAATGGCAGAGGCCGCCCGGACAATCAGCGATCCAACTGTGAAAGAAACTGTCCGTGCCTTCAATGCACAAGAAGGACAACACTTTCAAACGCACCGCCGGTTCAATGAGCTGCTGAAATCAAAACGCTATCCTGAATTGGCTGATACCGAAGCGGAAATGGAAGCATCCTATAAGCGCCTGAATAAAAAATCCCTGCGCCTTCGGCTTGCCTACACCGCCGGGTTTGAGGCCATGACGTTAGGCGTCACCAAATGGCTGATCGAAGATCGAACCAGTCTGTTTCACCATGCTGATAGTCGCGTTGCCTCATTCGTCCTATGGCATATGGTTGAAGAGACAGAGCATAAATGCGTTGCCTATGACGCCTATAAGGACCTGTATCCCAGCGGCATCGGCAATTATTTCGCCCGCGCAATCGGTGTGCTGCATGGATCATTCGACGTGATGCGCTTTTCCCGGCGCGCCTATATCAAAATCCTCAAGCGCGAAGGGCTGTGGCAATCACTGCGCCCACGTTTAAGGCTGTACGGAGAGTTGATCAATTTTGTGCGCCATGTCGGCCCCTATCTATGGCGCGCAACATTGCCCGGCCACAATCCACGGCAGGAACGCGACCCAGCTTGGGTCACTGAATGGCTTGACCTTTATGAAGATGCGCCGAAGGACAAGGCGCCGCTGATTGATACATTCGACCCCGCCATGCCTGTACCCTTTGCCCGCCCCGCGGCCAGTGCAACAGCCCACCCTGCATAGTCAACAGACATAGTGAAACCAAATAGGACAGACAATGACCCACACTGACATTTCCGCCGATGTGATTAAACAATTGCGCCGCCGCCTTATCGGCCACGGTGCCCTGTTGGTTTTTGCCGGCGGCG
>SPJN01000032.1 GCA_006844605.1 Hyphomicrobiales bacterium
TTTTCTCAAATATGGTTTAGCCCCTGAGCGGTTATCAAAGCCGGACGACATATTTGAGATAACAGGCGCACCAATTATTTTCTCAAATATGGTTTAGCCCCTGAGCGGTTATCAAAGCCGGACGACATATTTGAGATAACAAAAATGAGAATCATTCTTAAAAACTGTTGACACCGGGGGCGCATCCCCTCATATTGCTTTTGCAAATCATTCGCAACTGGTCGCAAGGTACGAAGAACTGGCGCTAGGGACGTGAATGGAGGCAATTGGTTTTGGGGAGAGTAAGACCATGACTGTCAGAACAGCGCGCGGGCGCGTCGTAACAGGTATCCGGCCACAATCAGCACCGTCACAGGTGGCGACCCATTTCCGCTTTGGCATGTATTGCAGTGGCGGGGAGGCTGATTGCGATTTGCTGGAGCTGAACGCCTCACCTTTTATGAGTTTCGTGCGGTACTGGGGTCAGCAAGGCTGACCCAGCAACAATCCAGCGGTCAGCAAGGCTGACCCGCATAAATTGAACAACGGCCACCTGTCTTGCGTCCAAGGGGCAGGTGGTACTGCGGCCCTGTTTGACCCATCCGTCCCTCTTTCGTCCCGGTCAGGCAGGGCCGCTATCTTTTTAGTCCCTCTTTATTTCAGTCGTTGACGTTGCGTCTTCTGCGCTGTGCGACCGCTTTGCGGAGGGGTTTTCAGCTTTTGGCGTGAAATTCCACATATAATCACCTTAATCGCTTGTCAGGCCCCGTCTGCTTGGCTATTTTCTGCGCCAATCACTGATCTGACGAAAAGTCATGAAAACAAGTCCGCCAGCCCCGGCGGGCCGTAAATGGATGGGGGGCGGGCAGGCCAAACGCCGCCCCAAGCCGATGGAGAAAGACATGGATACAAGTTTCAGCCCAGACGAACTGGCGTTCCGCGACGAGGTTCGCGCCTTTATCGCCGAAAATTATCCTGAAGACATCAAGGCAAAGATGGAAGCGGGTGTAGAGCTTAATAAAGAAGAGACTCTGCGCTGGCATGGCATCCTTGCCAAAAAAGGTTGGGTTGCACCCGGCTGGCCCGAAGAATGGGGCGGCACAGATTGGACCCCCGGTCAGAAATTCCTGTTCGATCAGGCCTGTGCCGAAGCAGGGACCCCCGGCGTTTTGCCGTTCGGTATCTCAATGGTTGCACCGGTGATTTACACATTCGGTTCCGACGAACAAAAGCAGCAGCATCTGCCGCCGATCTATAATGGTGATCTGTGGTGGTGCCAGGGTTATTCTGAGCCCGGCTCAGGTTCTGACCTTGCCTCATTGAAGACCAAGGCCGTTCGTGATGGTGACGACTATATCGTCAACGGGTCCAAGACATGGACGACGTTGGCGCAGCATGCTGACTGGATCTTCTGCCTTGTGAAAACAGACACAAATGTGAAGGCACAGGAAGGTATCTCATTCCTGCTGATCGACATGAAAACACCGGGCATCACAGTGCGCCCGATTATCACCATGGATGGTGGCCACGAAGTGAATGAAGTCTTCCTTGAAGATGTTCGCGTGCCCGTTGCCAACCGCATCGGTGAAGAAAATAAAGGCTGGACCTATGCCAAGTTCCTGCTGACCCATGAGCGTACCGGTATTGCCGGTGTTGCCCGTTCCAAAAAGGGTCTGGCGCGTTTGAAAGAAATCGCCAAGGCAGAATATATCGATGGCCGTCCGCTGTTTGAGGATCAGGATTTCTCTCGCAAGATTGCGGAACTGGAAATTGACCTGACCGCGTTGGAATATACTGACCTGCGCGTGCTTTCCGAACTGCGCAAGGGTAATCACCCCGGTCCTGAAAGCTCCATCCTGAAAATTAAGGGCACGGAAATTCAGCAGCGCCTGACAGAGCTGACGCTTGAAGCGGTTGGCACCTATGCCGCGCCGTTCTATCGCGGGCTGGATGATCGTTGGAATGAATTCCCCGTCGGTCCCGACTATGCTGTTGGGTCTGCCCCGAAATATTTCAACATGCGGAAGACGTCCATCTATGGCGGCTCCAACGAAATTCAACGCAATATCATCGCCAAGGCCGTTCTGGGTCTCTAGGCAGCACGTTATTACTATTTGGGACGCTTGCCGGGCTTCACGGTCCGGCCTGTGTGCCGCAACCAATTAAGGGACAGTCTGATGGACTTTTCATTTACAGAAGAACAAACACTGCTGCGCAACACAGTTGAACGGTTCGTGCTGGATAATTACGAGTTTGAAACACGCCGCCAAATGACCGCCACAGAAGAAGGCCGCAACCCGGCTAACTGGGCACAATTGGCAGAGCTTGGCATTCTTGCCGCGCCGTTTTCCGAAGATCATGGCGGCTTGGGCTATGGCGCAACCGAAACCATGGTTGTGATGGAAGAATTGGGTAAGGGCCTTGTGGTTGACCCGTATTTCCCGTCCATCGTTTTGGGTGGTGGCTTGCTGCGTCATGGCGGCGGTGCCATTGCAGATGAAGTTATTCCGCAGGTTGCGATGGGTGAAGACATTCTTGCCTTCGCCTATGCCGAACCCAAGGGCCGCTTCAACCTGGCCGATCTTGAAACCACAGCGAAGGCTGATGGCGGCGATTATGTGATCAACGGCCACAAGGCTGTTGTGATCGGTGCCCCTTTTGCAACCAAGCTGCTGGTCTCAACCCGTACATCAGGCGGTGTGCGTGATGCAGATGGCGTGACAGTATTTGTTGTCGATGCCAAGGCTGATGGCGTTTCCATCCGCTCCTACCCGACCGTTGACGGTTTGCGTGCAGGCGAAGTCTACTTTGAAAACGTCAAGGTTCCCGCCAACAACATCGTCGGTGAATTGGACAATGGTCTGCCTTTGATCGAACAAGTCGCTGATGAGGCCATCGCCGCCCTTAGCGCCGAAGCAACCGGTGCCATGAAGGTTCTGACCGACGCGACAGTGGAATATTCCAAAACACGCGTACAGTTCGGTCAGGCGATTGGTAAGTTCCAGGTGCTACAGCACCGTATGGCCGACATGTTCATGGCGCATGAGCAGTCAACGTCGATGACCTACATGGTCACCATGAAACTGGACGAAGATGCCAAGACACGCGGCATGGCCGCATCCGCTGCGAAAGTGCAGATTGGTAAGGCTGGTCGTGAAGTTGGCCAGTCAGCCGTTCAGATCCACGGCGGTATGGGTATGACAGACGAATTGAATGTCGGTCACTACTTCAAGCGCCTGACGATGATCGACGCCCAGTTCGGCAATGTCGATTATCACCTGAAGCGCTACGCCACATTGTCAAAGTCTTAAGCACTTTTAAGACCCAATCAGGTCTATGATTTTCGGCACCCGGTCTTGTATAAGGGCCGGGTGTTGTCTTTGAAGGAACCCCGCACATGTCTGAAGAAATCCTGTATGAGCAAACCGGTAATGTCGTCACGCTGACGCTGAACCGTCCTGACACCCGCAACCCGTTGGGCGCACCTGACAGTGTTGCCGCCTTTGTTGACGCCGCGGCGCGTATCAATGCTGACCGTTCGGTCCGGGCGGTTGTGTTGACTGGCGCGGGCAAGGCGTTTTCCGCCGGTGGCGATGTCAAAGCCATGCGGGACAAAAATGGAATGTTCGCCGGTGGGTCCGCCGCCTTGCGCGAAAGCTATCGGCAGACCATTCATAAAATGGTGCGTGCCGTCTGGTCGATCGAGGTGCCTGTTGTCGCGGCGGTAAACGGCCCTGCCATTGGTGCGGGCTGTGATTTGACGTGCCTGTGCGACACGCGCATAGCGTCTGATACGGCAAAGTTCGGCGTGACCTTCCTGAAGCTGGGCCTGATCCCCGGTGATGGCGGGGCATGGTTACTGCCGCGCATTATCGGCATGGCTCGCGCGTCAGAGCTGTTTTACACAGGCGATGTGATCGGCGCGGATGAAGCCAAGCAGATTGGGCTGGTCAGCCGTGTGGTGCCGCATGATGATTTGCTGAGCGAGGCAAATGCGACCGCTCAGAAAATGGCGATGCAGGCCCCCGACGTGCTGCGCATGACCAAACGTCTGTTGCGCGCCGGCATGGTCTCAGACTTTGACACGGTGATGGAAATGTCTGCCAGCTATCAAGCCGTTGCGCATCTGACTGATGATCATGCGGAGGCGGTCAACGCCTTCTTTGACAAGCGCGCCCCGGTGTTTGAAGGAAAGTAATTTGGCGTCCGTCACGCCGAACTTGGGCCACGGACCACGGTGATTGGCAATTACTGCAATTGGTCCCGGATATGATCTCGTCATTTCGGGATGATGTCAGTGTTTATACTGCGCGCGAAGCGATTGCGCAGGGAAAATGAACCGGATAGTCATTCGGAAATAGCGCTACATTAAGCTGATGATCAAACGAAACATACGTCTGTTGGAACTGCAGGAAGTGGGGCAAAGTGGGCTTTTCTTCCTACCGATAATGGTGCTCTATTTTAGGGATGAAATCGGCTTAACCTATCAAGATTTTTTGTTAACCGAAGCTATCTTCGCAGCAACCATAATTTTAATGGAAGTGCCATCTGGCTGGCTTGCCGATATATGGCAGCGCCGTCACAGCCTCGTAGTCGCCAGCCTGTTCTGGGTTTTTGGTCTGTATCTACTTTTGATTGCAGATGGCTTTCTATTGGCGGCAGCATCGCAATCAATGATCGGTGTTGGCTATGCACTTCGGTCTGGCGCCAATACAGCGATGTTGTACGACACATTGGCTGTAGAGAACCAAGTTGATCAATTTATGAGATTGGAAGGGCGCCGGAAAGGGTTCTCTTTATACACCGCTGGGTTGGCATCGCTGTGCGGTGGGTTTCTGTATGAACTTGATCATGCTCTGCCGCTGTATGCTGCAATAGCGTTTTCTATAGTGGGTTTGATTGCGTCCTGCTTTTATGTGGAGCCAGCGCGAGCGCGGCGGGCGACAAACAAAAACGCTCTGCAGGATATGTTGGCGACCGTACGGTATGCGCTGCGTGGTCACGCAAATGTTGGTTTGGTCATTGTGCTGGCTGCCGTCCTGTTTAGCGCCACAAAAAATATCAACTTTGTCCAGCAACCCTATTACATCGCGTTGGAATTCCCTGAATATGTGTTCGGCTTATTGTTGAGTGTGGGGTTAGTGCTGGGAGGTTTTGCAAGTCATATCAATCACCGCATCGGCAGACATGTTTCGAATGTCCAATTGCTAGCATTGTGCTGGGTGGTGGCTATCCTGATATGTGGTGCGTCGGCTCTTGTCATTGACATTCATGGAGTTGTTTTGTTGATGTTTGGTGGCTCGTTTATATATGGCATTGCTTTGCCGCGGGCGATGGATGCCATTAATAAACGCGTGGGACCAGAACGACGGGCAACAATTCTATCCACCGCAAGTTTCGGGCGTGAGGTCGTATTTATTCCGCTGTCATTGATTGTGGGGTGGATGGCTGATGTCTATGGTGTGTCAGGCGCGCTGTTTGCGCTGACCCTGTGGTTGAGCATTACTGGCGTGGTGTTGTTGATTTGGGCGCGGCGATCAATTTCTAATATCTAGATCAGGCTGAACATGACCCGCCACCCAGCACGCAGAACTTGGCGCAGTGCGGATGGTTCAGCGGCACGGCCCCGCTGGCGTCTTTCAGAGTGCGGCCCAGGTTAAACCCGTCCTCATAGGGCAGCAAGGTACAGGCGATAACGCTGGGGGCGCTGTCGCCCTTATGCTTTACCACCATGCGGGATGTGGCGCACATCATCGCCTCAGGATTGACATTCAAGATGCCCCAACAGGCGGTGGTGATTTCCGGCACCTCTGCGTTTTCGTCCATTTCGGGAAACAGCATCAGCTGTTTGGGGTCATGGGCATCGACCGGAATGTCGTTTGTGGTGAAAAAGGCTGCAAAACCATCACGCATCACTTGTTCATCATCGTTCCAGCGCAGACGACCTGCAATGTCGATGGTAAAGCCATTGTCGGCCAGCCATTGCAGGCCTTCCATCATGGGTTGCCATGAACGGGGGCCGCGTTCCTCTTCATGCAGTGCCCGTTCATAATGATCGACGGACACGCGCATGGTGATCTTGCCCGGATAGCGGGCCTGTAGGTCTGCCAAGGGTGCGGCCAGCTTCATCATCGGGCGCATGGCGTTGGTTAAAACCAACAGACGAAAGCCGCGCCGCAAGCTTTCTTCCATAATGGGAATGATGGCGGGGTTCATGAATGGCTCCCCCCCCGTGATGCCGATCTCTTCAGTCGGTAGGCTGTCAGCGGCGATTTCATCCAGATATGTGACGGCCTCATCCAGTGTCAGATAGACCAGTGCATCATTGGTGGGTGTGCTTTCAATATAGCAATGCGCGCATGCCAGATTGCACAGGGTGCCGGTGTTGAGCCATAAGGTGCGCAGCGCCGTTTGCGCGACATGGGCGCGGGCCTCCCCCTTGGCGGTCAGGGCCGGGTCAGAGAAGCGCGGCGGGAATGTGGACTGCTTGTTCATAGCCGCAACCATAGACCGCCGTGCAAGCCTGCTCAAGCATGGGGCATTCACATTTCGGTGATTGCATTCGTGCCGCTGTGATGTAAGCTGCCGCCCATTATTACTTTAGAAAAGGGGAGCCTCACATGGCTATTGCATTGGTTGTTACCTTGCCCATTCAGGAAGGCAAGTCAGAAGAGTTTGAAAAAGTATTCCTTGGTCTGCGTGATCAGGTGTTGGCAAACGAAGACGGGTGTGAGCATTACGACCTGTATAAGCAGGACGACACCACCTATATCGTTCTTGAGCGGTATAAGGATCAGGCCGCATTTGATGCCCATGGCCAAACCGCGTATTTCAAGGCCGCAGGCCCCGCCCTTGGCGCTGTTCTTGGTGGCGCACCGGACATGAAAATCCTGCAAAGCGTTTAAGCGATCCAAGTGGGTCAAGTGACGCGCTATCGCGATGATATTGACGGTCTGCGCCTGATTGCGGTGCTGGCCGTCATTTTTTATCACTTTTTGGGCGATGCAGTGCCCGCCGGTTATTTGGGCGTTGATGTCTTCTTCGCCATATCAGGGTTTGTGATCACCCAAAAATTGATGGCGGAGCATAGCGCGACAGGCAAGATTGCCGTCAGCAGCTTTTTTCTCGGTCGAATGAAGCGGCTGTTGCCGGCGCTGCTTTTGATGAT
>SPJN01000034.1 GCA_006844605.1 Hyphomicrobiales bacterium
AAAACTACTTCCTGCCGGGTGATCTTGAAGCTCAGATTGAAGCCTTCGTCGACCACTACAACCACCAACGCTATCACGAGAGCATCAACAACGTCACACCCGCAGACGTCTACTTCGGGCGTGACAAAGCCATTCTAAAACTGAGGGAAAGGATCAAACGTAAGACACTCGAAGCGCGCCGCTTGCATCATCGCCAGCGTGCCGCATAATCAAACCAACCAGATGAGCCAAACTCTCTCCTAGGTTACGCAGCCAGTGGTCCCAAAAATCCTGACGACGGACACTCCGGGTTTTTATACCTTTTGTTCATCGCTTCGGTTCTAGGCACAGGATTGGGCCGCCAATCAGCTCCATTTTTTCCGTAAATCAGAACAAACTCGTGATCATTGGAAAATTGGATTGCCGTATTTTTGGGACTGTCCATCATGTTCCAAACAACGGTGGCAATGAAATTTTTTCGACCGAATATATCATCTAATACAAGGCGAAGGTGGTCAGCTTCGTTGTCATCAATGCTAATAAAGATTGCCCCATCTTCCCGCAAAAACTCCCGCAACAAACGCAAGCGCGGGTACATCATGCACAACCATTTGTCGTGGCGGGACAGGTCTTCGGCCTCTTTGCCCACAACATTGCCCAGCCATGCTTTGATCTCTGCTGAATTGACGTTGTCGTTATAGACCCAGCCTTCGTTGCCCGTGTTATAGGGCGGGTCGATGTAGATGCATTTCACCTCACCCGCGTAATAGGGCAAAAGGGCTTTCAACGCCTCTAGGTTGTCACCTTGCACCAACAGATTGCCCGCGTCGGCGTCACCCGTGGACAGGTCGCCATCACAATGCACCAACCGATACGGCACCTCGCGGTGATGGTTCACAACGGCTTTCTTGCCGATCCAATCCAATGTTGGCATGTGGTCCCCTGTTTTTTGCAGATGTTGGGCCTTAACCGCCGCTCTCACCTATTTTCTTTTTGTTAGGTATAGCCATATTCGCAAGCCATCACCACCACGAATGCATCCAGCCGCTGAGCGCGCCGAGGACGCTTGTTGTGCTGTTTTGGCTATATTGCCGTATGAAGCGGCAGGACCATGCCGTCCTGCGCGTAACAGCGGCGGTCAGTGGTTATTGCTGCGCTGTCAAATGTCGACAGTTATAAAAACCGTCGTTGATCCGCTGAATGTCTGGCGATCAATTGAAGCTGACCACGCTGCCAAACTGGTTGCGGTTCAGGCTGATCGCAATTGTGCCATTCGTCATCGCGTTTGGTACCACGCAAACACGGTCCCCATGACGTCCTACACCACACCATTCTTCGCCTGTGACGACGGAGGACGAAGGCTCCATGTAACCGACGATACCTTGATCCAGCAAAGTTTGCGCAACTTGGCGCGTCGAGTAATTGCAAATGTTGAAAACGCCGCAGCCGAAGAACATAGAGTTTCCAAGCAGCGATACGCGACTTGGAAAGTTGCCGCCGCACAATACCGCGTCAACCTCTCCGCTTCCCGCAAGAATTTTATCTACTCGGCACGGGAACCCATTGTTTGCCAAAGTCTGGATAATGGCAGCATCTGACATGCCCCAATGAACGCCCAAGAAGTTCATGCCTTGCTTGTTTGGAGTCCCTGCGTTGCTGAACAGGTGACCCCACCTGGCACGATCTCCTGCAATGCCGCTGTAGGTCTGTTGTGTTTGCTGTGGTGCAGCGGGAAGCGCGTCACACCCGTCACATTCGTCGCCTTCACCAAACAAGAACTTCTGCGCTGAGCCGACCGCGATGAAGCTGAGAAAGTAGCTGGCGTCATCAATAGACCGTAGTGACATGCGAAGGTCGTAGTCGTTCAAAGTATGGTAGGCGGCCAGCAGCGCACTCTCCGTACCATCGCCCCAAAGGCCATCGAGCGATTGGTGGTACAGGTTCGACTTCTGCATCTCAAATTGGACTGCTTGGCGAGAACCTTGGTCAAGCTGGCGGAAGGCCGCTTCTAGGTTGGCGCGGTCTACCATTGTTTGGCCTAAGGCGCTGTTGGAAATGATAAAAAACAGAAGTGTTACAAGGGGTCTCAGCTTGAAGTGTCCAATATATTCCAAAATGGGATTATTCTAATTTGGAATTATCAGACCGCAAACAACTGATCAATGCGGCACCTGATTTTGAAAACCCTTCGAAGCGACCAACACAAAATTCTATTGGAAGGTCTTAAGAAGGCCCGTCGTGATGCTGGTGTTACTCAAGCAGAGCTGGCCGAACGCCTAGGGACAGTTCAGTCGTTCGTTGCCAAAACTGAAGCAGGTGAAAGGCGGTTGGATGTTGTGGAGTTTGTGCGGGTGTTCGAAGCTTTGGGGGATCGGGACGGGTGCGCTAAATTGGTAAGTAGTCTGTTCCGATAATCGATTTGGCATTCGCTATCTTCCGCAGATTTGGCGGGAACCGGTCATTCGCTGCATTTGCAATCCAGCGGTTTGTCTTGATTAAAGCAGACACTCGCGTGTGCATTATAAATGCAGCGCGGCGATCAATGATCTTTGCACCAGAAATAACAGTAAGGAGCGGCGTTTTGGCATCCTCAAGAAAGGAGAACTCCAGCTTCCAGGCACTCATGACTGCACTACCATAACAAACGGGCGCCAGCAAAAACCGCACGTAATATGGCGTGCATCCCGAACTGAAGGTCTATGAAGCAATTTAATTCAGGCATCTACTTGATCGATTTCGAACGGTCCATCGTCATTCTTGCCAGCCAAGCCAAAAACTTCGCAATAGACCCGTCCTGAACGGCTTTGGTCTAGGGGCTACTCAGAAAATCAGGCCCGGATCAGCGCCGCAGGATGATGTCATATGGCAGAATCGCATTCTCAACAGTTTGCCCGTTGACCAATTGCTTCATTC
>SPJN01000036.1 GCA_006844605.1 Hyphomicrobiales bacterium
CCCATTGATCAGACCCGCCCATTTGCAAGATCGTGCCGTGCCTGCGGTTCAGCTCTAGGAAGTCATACCCTTGCATGACCATGTAATTAAATTCCAATAAGGTGAGGGGGCTTTCGCGGTCAAGGCGTTGTTTCACGCTCTCAAAACCAATCATGCGGTTAATCGTGAAGTAACGGCCGTAATCCCGCAGGAAATCCAGATAGGAAAGCGCGTCCAGCCAATCATTATTATTCACCATGAGCGCATCAGATTCACCGTCGCCATAATTCAAATACTGTTTAAAACATGTGGCCTGAATATTTTTCATGTTGGCTTCGATGGTTTCATCATCAAGCAACTTGCGTTGTTCATCCTTGAAAGACGGGTCACCGATTTTTGATGTACCGCCGCCCATTAATGTAATGGGTTTATGTCCGCATTGCTGGAACCAGTGCAGCATCATAATGCCCGTCAAATTCCCGATATGCAGGGATTTCGCGGTAGCGTCAAAACCGATATACGCACTTTGTGTGCCTTCTGATAATTTTTCATCCAACGATTCAAAGTCGGAGCACTGATTAATAAAACCGCGCTCCTCTAGAATGTTTAGGAAATCTGATCTATATGTACTCATAAGAGATTTATAAGCATGGAAAAAGATAAAGTCTATAGGGCAATCGGTCTAATGTCAGGAACTTCTCTTGATGGGGAGATCGATGTCGCATTAATTGAAACGGACGGACGCAATTTCGTGCGGCCTTTGCGTTATATGGCGCATCCGTATGATATTTCTGTGCGTGATAAGGTGCGTGCCTGTTTCGGTAAGATTGCGCGTGATGCGGACGTTGATGAGGCGGAGGCCTTGGTCACGCAATTACATATCGATGCCGTGAAGGCCTTTGGTGAGCAAGCCGATGTGATCGGATTTCACGGGCAAACCATTACGCATGATCCGGATAATAAATTGACATGGCAATTGGGCGACGGGCAGGCTCTGGCAGAGGCGACAGGCGTCAATGTGGTTGCCGATTTTCGTCAGGCAGATATTAAAGCAGGCGGGCAGGGCGCGCCTTTACTGCCGCTTTATCATCAGGCGTTATTGTCTGATCATGACAAGCCCGTGGCGGTTTTGAATTTAGGGGGCGTTGCGAATATTACCTATGTCGGATCGCAGGGGGATTTGATAGCCTTTGATTGCGGCCCTGCAAACGCGATGATGGATGATTTGATGCTGACCCGCACGGGCAAAGAATTTGATGAAGGTGGTAAGGTCGCCGCAAAGGGCGAAGTGCAGCATCATTTGGTAAAGACTTTCCTGTCCCATCCGTTTTTCAAAAAAGCACCACCCAAATCACTCGACCGTAATCAATGGTCAATTGATTGTGTCAGATATTGCGAAAATGAAGATGCGATGGCGACCTTATTGGAAATGTCAGTGTGCGCCATTTTGAATGCCATTGACCATTTGCCACAAAAACCAGCACATATTTATGCCGCTGGGGGCGGGCGTAAAAACAAGCTGTTTGTTGATTCCATCATTCAGCACCTGCATATCCCAGTGACATCCATTGATGATATTGGCTGGGATGGTGACGCAACAGAGGCCGAAGGCTTTGCGTATCTGGCTGTGCGCTCATTACTGGGAGAATCGGTCACTGTGCCGAGCACGACAGGCGCGCCAAAACCAATGACAGGCGGCGCGTTATATATGGCGCGAAATACACCTGAAATGATTGCGGAATAATTGCTGCGCCCCAGCACGTTATTACTTTGACTCGCTTGATATGCATGCATACGGTCTGGGTATGAATGATCACTCACAAATAGAAATTGGCTTGCCTGCACCCGATGAGGTTGCAATCATTGATGTGGAGGCATCGTCATTAAAGGGGGCAACGGGCGGCCACCATCCGCCGGAGCGTCAAAGCTATCCTATAGAAGTTGGGATTGCGCATAACGATGGGGCATCCCAAGCATATCTGATTACGCCCCAGCCTGATTGGCAGGACTGGAACGGCGAAAGCGGTAATCATGATATAGGCCGCATCCACGGCATATCCCGCACCGCGCTGTTCGAAGAAGGGCAGGACGTGAAGTTCGTTGCCGAGTGGCTCAATGAGGAGATGGAGGGCAAGATCGCCCTTTGCGATAGTCCGAACGCACAGGCCGATACATTTTGGCTTAATCGCCTATATGAGGCCGCAGGAGTGGAGCGCAGCTTTGAGGTGCATTATCTCTATGATTATATGTCACTGGACGATCCTGATATGGATATTGCTTATGATGTATCGGGGATTGAACGTCAGGCTGATCACCGCGCGGAGCAAGATGCCGTTGATATTATGATGCTTTACTCAGAATATTACGCGATCAAAACAGGTCAGGGAAAGGCGTTAGAGCCTGACATGCCAGAGATATAAACAATCCAAAACTTGTCATATTCATTTGTATCGTGTAAAGCCAATGCAGGTTTAGCGTATACGGAGAGACGAGACATGAGTAACCCGAAAAAATTTTTACAAGCTGCTTTAAGCCCTGAACATGCACAAGCCGCAATTGATGACCATCTCTCTGCGTTGCCCGATGTTCTGGCGCAGGATGATCCTTATCAAACAATGGATTGGATGGCCGAATAT
>SPJN01000035.1 GCA_006844605.1 Hyphomicrobiales bacterium
GCTCGGGGATAATCACAAGCTCATCATCAGGCAGGCCAAAGTGATGGGTAATTGCCCGCACGGCACGCGCATCGGCATGGGCGGATAAACAGGTTGTGTCCTCAAACGCCTTGCGCGTGACAACGGCGGCAATCGCCTCGGTCTGTGGCTCCATCGCGCCTGTTCCGTGCCCGATCTCATGCCATAGTGCGTTGAAATGATACTGCGCATCTGTACCCGGACGATCAGGCAGCCCTGCGCCGTTATCAACCATCGCCTCATGGATATATTTCCCGCCGGTCGTTTCAAACGGCATCACAATCACAGAGCGCACAGGCGGGCGATAATCTTCGGGCGTGGCATCCTCAGGATTGCGGAAATCATCGGGATGCGGCAACGCGCCCATATTATTCAAACTGTTCGGATGCAGCCGCGTCTTCACGATCAGATTGGCAAATTCCTTGGTATCGTCATGCAATTTTTGAATGGCCTGATGGCGCGGCTCTGACGGTAAATGATCCAGATGGCCGTCTTCATAAAACTGCGTAATCTTATCGGTGATTTCCGCGCGCGTGGTTTTATTACTGCTAAACCCGCTCAGTGGGCGGCGTAAAATCGCGGGCATATCCTCCACCCAATGCGGGGAGAATTCCTCAGGCTTCAGATAGATCGTGGCAATGCCAAGCGGATGCGTCAGGCCATAAGTCTGATCGATCATCGACCGCCCATCCTCTTCCGTAACTGCTTTTTTATCGATCTGTAGAAAGCTCATTTTCCGCTTTAACCCGCTTGCGCCTTTATTTTATTTATCGTTATATATACGTCACATTTTAACATAAAGTCAAAGTCATGAGCGACCATATTCTAGACGCCCTCTATCAAGTCTTACAAACGCGCAAAAATGCAGGCGGTGAAAAATCCTACGTCGCATCTTTGTATGAAAAAGGCAGTCCCAAAATCGCGGAAAAAATTCTGGAGGAAGCGCAGGAATTTATCGATGAGGCCTACGCCCTTGATAAAGATGCGGGCGATGCGGATGCGCAGAAAAATATCCGTAGTGAGGCCGCCGATTTGCTCTTTCATATGATGGTGATGCTCTCCCATCACAACGTCCCGCCGTCAGAGGTTTTTGAAGTTCTTGAGGGGCGCTTCGGCACATCAGGCCACGATGAAAAGGCCAGCCGTACCAAAGACTAATAACAATAAAAAAAAACGGGGACATTTACTTCCCCGCTCTCATTCTTTTGTACTTTTGAATAAACACCTATCCCGTGAGGCGGCTGCCCGGGAAATGCGCAAGACGGTGCAGAACCTCATCCAGTTGATCAAGCGATTTAAACTCAATCGAGATTTTGCCTGACTTGCCGTCGGTGCTATCGATTTCCACCTGCATACCAAGGGCGTTGCTGATGTCATTTTCAAGCGCGATTGTATCGGCATCTTTCGATTTTGCCTTTGGCGCAGAGGCCGCGCGGGCACGCGTTTTTTGCTCTACGCCCTTCTTGTCGGCGGCCATCTTTTCCGTTTGGCGCACACTAAGCCCCTTAGAGATCACTTGTTTCGCCAATGTGCTTGGATTGTCTGATGTGATCAGCGCGCGGGCATGTCCCATCGTTAAATCACCTGCACTGAGGTGCGCTTGAACATCGCTCGGCAAGTTCAAAAGGCGCACCATATTTGTGATGTGCGGGCGGCTTTTGCCGACGGCATTGGCGAGGTCTTCTTGTGTCTGTCCGTATTCCTCCAGCAATTTCTGATAGCCCATCGCCTCATCAATCGGGTCTAAATCTTCGCGCTGCAAGTTTTCGATCAAGGCAATTTTAAAGGCATCAAGCTCTGAGATGTCGAGCAGGATAACAGGCACTTCATGTAATTGCGCCTTTTGCGCGGCGCGCCAACGACGCTCCCCCGCGATAATCTCATAATTGCCTGCATTGACGGGATCTTCACGCACCAAGAGCGGTTGAAGCACGCCATATTGCGCGATGGAGCTGGCAAGCTCTGCAATGCTGTCATCACTGAAAATGCGGCGCGGCTGGAACGGGCTCGGGTAGAGCTGCTCAACACCGATTGTGTGGCGCGGCCGTGAATCATCGGGCTCGCTTTGGATGCGCTGTTCAATCTCATCGATCACGGCGCTGGTTTCTTCATCATCAAACAGAGCGTTCAAACCACGCCCCAATCCCTGCAGACCTTCATCGCCTGCTTCATCTTCGGTTGTATCATCCGGTGTGATATCTAAATCTTCTATCATCGTTTAGGCTACCTTCGTTTGGTTGTTATCTTGTTTTTCTCTATTCAAAATCTCGCGCGCCAGCTTAATATAAGCCTGCGCCCCTGCACAGCGCATATCATAGACCAACGCCGGCAATCCATAGGATGGCGCCTCTGACAGGCGCACATTACGCGGGATCGTCGTGTCATAGACTTTATCTTCGAAATATCCGCGCACATCGTCCGCGACCAGCTTTGATATGCGGTTGCGCGTGTCATACATCGTCAGGGCGATGCCATGAATATCCAGCGCAGGGTTATAATGCTTTTGCACCAATTTGACGGTTTTCGTCAGCTGGCTTAACCCCTCAAGGGCGTAAAATTCACATTGCAGCGGCACGAT
>SPJN01000037.1 GCA_006844605.1 Hyphomicrobiales bacterium
GTCGCCATCTTGATCGTAATAGGAACGCAGTCCGGTGATCACCCGGTCATAGCCATGCCAATGGCTGACATTGGCCACACCAACAAGGTTGAAGCAGTCGTCCTGTGCCGCTACTTGAACCGGGGGGAACTGTTCCAACGCAATGCCATTTTGGGTTTTGATCGTCGAAATACCAAAGATCGTTTCGGCCCGTGAGAATGTCACGATATTGTCTATCAAACCCGCCATGTGATTGCGGGTTAGACTGTCCTGCAAGAATTTGATTTTCTGGTTGAAGCCAGTTTGTTCAAGATCATAGGGATAGGTTGGAATTTCCACCATGATCGGCGCGTTCGGATTATGCATCCGCAGCGATTTCAATAGGGACAAAAAGCTTGGGTTACAGAGCTGGTAGCGAATGTAGAAATAGTCAGCCTGCAATGATTGCTGTTTCACCAAATTATAGAACCCGTATTGATGAAAACGTTGCCCTGCCGCAAATCGTGCCACATAAGACGCAATGGATTCGTTATCCTTTTCAAGGGTTAGGCCATTTGCAAAATAGGTCGCAACCGGCCCCAGCGCATTTTCAAGCGCCGCGCATTGCCCATTAATTTTGCTCAAAATCCCAAGATGATTCTGCACCCCCAAATCCAAACGGGCAAGATAGATTCCCTGAATGTTTTGATCTGTGTTCAAGACCATTTCACCAATTCAATACTGTTTGTGCCGCCGCTAGCAGCATTAGCGTGGGGCCAGAATTCGCCAAAAGTAGGGCGAGGGGATTATAGGCGCATATCGCTTTCGTCGCGTGGGAACAGTGATTTCAAATCATAAAATATGTGTCCCGGCTTGCCGTGGGCACGAATCGCCTTGCTTCCCATATCCTTAAACTGTGTGTGCCCAACTGCCAGTATAATGCCATCATACGCATCCAATGCAGGGGCGTCTGTCAGTTGGATGCCATATTCAGCGTCTGATTCGACTGTATCGGCGACCGGATCCCATACATCAACGGTTAGACCGAAATCTTCCAATTCCCTGATCAGGCTGACGACCTTTGTGTTGCGCAAGTCTGGGCAATTTTCTTTGAATGTCAGGCCAAGGATCAAGACGCGGCCTGCTTGCGCTGTGCCGCCTGATTTCAGCAGTGATTTCACAAACCCATTGGCGACATAGGCCCCCATATCGTCATTCAGACGGCGGCCCGCCAGAATAATTTCGGGCCTGTACCCAAGCGATTCGGCTTTGTGGGTCAGGTAATAGGGATCAACACCGATACAATGACCGCCAACAAGGCCGGGACGGAATGGTAAGAAGTTCCACTTGGTGCCTGCAGCTGCCAATACTGCTTCTGTATCGATATCCATCAGGTTGAAAATAATGGCCAACTCATTCACCAGTGCGATATTCAGGTCGCGCTGCGTATTTTCAATTACTTTTGCAGCCTCTGCCACCTTGATGCTTTGTGCCTTGTGGGTGCCTGCGGTGATGATACTGGCGTATAGCGCGTCAATCTGATCGGCAGCCGCAGGTGTGGACCCTGACGTGACTTTGCAGATATCAGGTAGCCTGTGTGTTTTATCGCCCGGATTGATTCGTTCAGGCGAATAACCAGCATAAAAGTCCTGGTTCAGTGCCAGACCCGATCTGTCCTCCAACACTGGCACACATTCATCCTCTGTTGCGCCGGGGAAAACGGTTGATTCGTAGATAACATAGTCACCAACAGACAGCGCGTTACCGACGGTTTCCGACGCCTTCAACAGCGCCGTCAGGTCAGGGCGGTTGGCACCGTCAATCGGTGTGGGCACAGTCACAATAAATATACGGCAATCGGCTAGATCAGCGGGATCTGCAGACAATGTAAGGGACGCGGCTGCGGCCAACTCATCAGATGAAACTTCGCGCGTGTCATCCTGTCCTTGTTGCAAGGCCGCGATACGCTGTTTGTTGACATCAAACCCGATCACAGGACGTGATTTGCCGAACTCTACGGCCAAAGGCAGGCCAACATATCCCAATCCGATAATTGCGATTTTGTCTGCTGGTTTGATTTCAGTTGAGGGGGCAGTAGCCATATCAAGTAGTTCCGCAATCACATTCATGACATCATTAGATGGACGGCAGGCAAAAGAAAAGGCTGTCGGCTAAAAACCGGCAGCCTTTTCATAATTACGAAAAGTCTTTGTGGTGCAGATCAACCGCCGCTCAATGAGCCGGGCTCTGCGCGCGGAATGGTTACACCTTCCAAGCGTTCGTCGAGTTCGGCGAGGATAGCAGCGGCACCTTCCAGTGCGTTTGCTACATCATTAACGATTTCCTGCACATCCTCGTTAGACACGTTCAGAAGTGCCTCGGTGATCTCACCTGAGGTGAAGCCTGTGTTGCCTGCAGCAGCACCGATCAACTCCTGTGATGCTTCAGGAACAACAGTTGAAACGCCGGCAACAACTTCGGCAACGGAAGCAACGCCATTACCCTGAATCACATTGGCAACAGCAGCTGTGATGGCTGATGCTTCACCCGGTGCAGCAGTTGCTGCAATCGTTGCGATACCGGCAGCGGCGTCAGGTGCGGCAGAT
>SPJN01000005.1 GCA_006844605.1 Hyphomicrobiales bacterium
CGGCGCTGCTTTTGATGATTTTCCCGACCATGTTCGCCCTCAGCTTTTTGGCGGGTGATTTCGGGGAACAGGATTATGTCGAGGTCATCAACAATGCCGGGATGATGGCATTTTTCGGCCTGTCGAATTTTGTGCTGTACAGCGGCACATCTGATTACTTCTCACAAAATGCAGAACTGAATCCGTTCACCCATACATGGTCATTGGCGGTGGAGGAGCAATTCTATCTTGTCTTCCCGCTATTGTTATTGCTTGGTCAGAAATGGGCAAACAAAGACAACGGCCTTGCCACGCAAATGATGCGCCTGTTGGGCGGTATTGTGCTGGCGTCATTCTGCGGGGCGCTATTGTTGCGCAATGTGGATGCCAGTTTGGTTTTCTATTTGCTGCCGTTTCGCCTGTGGGAGTTGGGGGCCGGATGCTTGCTGGCCTTTTATTTGGCCAACCCGAAGCGCGCGGCAAATTCAGTGCCTTATGCGGGCGTCATCGCAGGGGTATGCCTTGTGGGGTTGGGCTGCTCTCTCTTTATCGCGGGGGCATCTCCCTTGATGTTGCAGCTTGTTGCGGTCGTGACAACCATCGGCTTGATCTATGCCGGGGCACAAGGGAATTGGGTGGCGCGTCTATTGGCGGTGCGCCCCGTCGTTTATGGCGGGAAGTTATCTTATTCCCTGTATCTATGGCATTGGCCGTTATTGGTGTTGGCCAAATGGTCTGTGGGCATGACAACCGTCAGCCTATTGCTGATAACGGCGCTGACGGTCGTTTTTGCGGCCCTGTCCTATCACTTTGTTGAAACGCCCCTGCGGCGGCGCGTGCTGACCGGGTCGACCTTGCGCGGTATTGTGAAGATGCAGGCGGCGGCGATCACTGTGCTGTTGGTGATGATCTTCGGCAATCAGTTTGTGACAGAGGAATTGGAATTTCATGCGCCTGCGCTGATGGGAATTACGCCAGCGGAATCATGGGGGCGGGGGCTGGCCTGTCATGACAGTCAGGTCACAAAGACGATGGCCGATCCATTAAGGTCGTGTGTGAAGCCGGGGCGCACAAAGGATAAACCCTATGCCTTGTTTTTGGTGGGGGAGTCGCATGCAGCCCAGTTGATTTTCGGTGTTGATCAGGCGTTGAAAGACACGAGGTATGAGCGGCGCTATTTCTGGCACGGTGATTTGACGGCGACGTTTCCCTATACGTTTTTCGACGCGCCGCCAGGGCCGACGACGACGTTGGATGCCGCATCAGCGTGGTCTATTCCGGGCGATATTTTAGTGTTCACCTATCATCGCGGCTGGGTGCATGACAAACGGGATAATCATGTGTTGGGCCACAACGATGTGCTGAGTAAAAGGTCAACAGCCATGTTGGCGAACCTTGCTGAAGTGATTGAACAGTTGGCAGCGCGCGGCGTTAATGTTGTGCTGAGTTTGGATGGCCCCTTGGTGGCGCGCCGCGTGTCGGTACACAGCTGCGCCATACAGCAAAAATGGTCGGGCCGCAGTGTCTGTGCCATTGACCGGAAGCAGGACGAGCGGACGCGACGCCAGCAAGAAATTGTGTTTGCAGAACTGGTCGGTCGCTTTGACAATGTTGTGATTTATGATCCGTTTGTGGAAATCTATAAAGACCGCAAATTCATTGATGTACTGGACGCAGATGGCGGTTGGGTGATGTATGATTACAACCATATCTCACGCGCGCAGTCGGTACGACTGGCAGCCAGCTTCCGGCTGCTGTTGGATGACAGTGATTTCCTACGCTAACGGACGATGCCGCTAGTGACATGCCTTGCCCAGCGCCTTTAAGCGCCAGTAATTATAGGGCAGGGGGGTCACAAAGCCTGCCAGCAGCATCAGCGGAATGACCCACCACACAAGGCGCGCGCCGCCGACCAGCCAGAAATCGACAAGGTTCATGGCAATTTCCATAGAAATCATGGAAATCAGCGACATGCCGACAGCGGTTTTGAAGGCCAGCGTCAACGCCATCTGACGTGACATGATATAGGTTTCAAGGGCGATAGACGTCAGGATGCCATTGATGATTGCCAACACCATCACAAGCGCCAATGGCGCGTCGGGGGCATACTGGCTGAACGCCCAAATGGTGCCCATGTCACCAATGGAACAGCCCAACAGGCACCATGCGGTGTTCTTGGACGCCCGTTTCCACGAATGTTTGCAGCGCCATGAAATTGCCCACGGTTTAGTTGGGGTGGGTTTGGGGGCGTTGGGTGCGGTTGCGGTGGTCATTGGGTGATCCTGATAGAAAAAGAACAGGCTGCCGAATAAGGAACAGGCTGCAGGATTTCTCCCACAGCCTGTCATGTTTTGTCAAAGGAACCTACAGACCGAAAGTCCGGTCTGTCAAAAGACCAAAATAGCAAATCGGTTGAGGCTTCCTTCTTTGGTCGCGCCGCACGACGAAAAGTCTGCAACTTTTCTGGCGGTCGCTCCTTACGCGTTGGCTTTACCAACCAGCTCGAACACCTTGCCTGTCTGCTCGCCGCCCATGAACAGGGGCTTGGCGCCATCAAAGTTGGTGATCTCGTCCCACTTGGCTTCAACAGATTCTGCTGAGATGTCGGCCATCGGGATGGCGGTGCCGGGGGCTTCCATGATCTGCGACGCGGCAAAGAAACCAGCACCGGCGCACAGGATTGTTCCTGTGGGGGCATCTTCCTTGACTAGGTTCATGACACCCGGTGTCACGAATTCAGGGCGCAGCATGCCTTCGGCTTCCGGCGGCATCAGGTTTTCGGTCATGCGTGTGAAGGCAATCGGGGCCAATGCGTTGGTGCGGATATTGTCTTTCTGACCTTCCAGCTTCAACGTGTTCATCAGGCCGATAACAGCCATTTTGGCGGCGCCATAGTTGGTCTGACCGAAGTTGCCATACAGACCTGAAGATGATGTTGTCACAACAATACGACCATATTGCTGTTCCTTCATGATCGGCCATACAGCCTTGGTCGGCAATACGGTGCCCATCAGGTGAACTTCAACAACCAGACGGAAATCTTCGATGCTGACCTTGGCGAAACTTTTGTCGCGCAGGATGCCGGCATTGTTGATCAGAATGTCGATGCGGCCATATTCGTCCATTGTCTGCTGGACAAGGTTGGCAACGCCGGTTTCGTCGGTCACGGATGACCCGTTGGAAATGGCCTGACCGCCACCGTCAACGATTTCCTGCACAACAGCATTGGCCATTTCTGAACTGCCGCCTGAACCGTCCATGGAACCGCCAAGGTCGTTGACAACGACTTTCGCGCCACGGCGGGCCAGCTCCAGCGCGTGCTGACGGCCAAGACCGCCACCGGCACCGGTCACAATCGCAACTTTACCATCAAAATTAATCGACATAATCGTCTCCTGTTCTCATAAATGAGTGATCGAAAAATGATCCTGTTGACGCGCCGGGTGTCTGTGTCGACGCACCGGGTATCGCTGACCGGAAAAAAGGCCCCCAATACCGCTAAATCCGGCGCTATTACTGGCCCATAAAGGGGCTGGAATCAAGGGCTGAATCAAGTGGTGAAGCATGTGATGGGGGTGCCCTTGGGGTAACCTGTTCAGGAAAAGGACAAGTCTATGAAGTTGTATGAATTTGCACCGGCCCCCAATCCGCGACGGGTGCGCCAGTTTTTGGCAGAAAAAGGCGTCGAGGTGGAGCGTATTGCCGTTGATATGCTGGGCGGCGCGCATAAAACCCCTGCATTTCGTGCCAAAAGCCCGTTGGCCCAGTTGCCGGTTTTGGAGCTTGATGACGGCACTTATTTGACCGAATCGATTGCCATTTGCCGCTATTTTGAGGGGCTGCACCCAACCCCGCCCCTGTTTGGTGCGGACCTGCAGGCGCAGGCCGTGATCGAAATGTGGAACCGCCGGGTTGAATTCGGCATCACAGCGCCGGCAATCTATCTGTTGCGGCATACGTCTGAAATTCTGGCCCATCTGCAAGAGCAGGATGAAGGGGAAGCTGCGCGCCACCGCCAGCGGCTGTTGGATGGCCTGTCCTTTCTGGATGGTGAACTGGCAGGGCGGGAGTTTGTGTCGCCCACGGGGTTTTCTGTTGCCGACATCACTGCCTTTGTTGGGCTGGATTTTACGTTACATGGGACGTTTGAAATTCCCGCTGACATGACCAACGTCAAGCGATGGTATGACATGATGAAGGCACGCCCCTCGTCATCTGCTTGATGTTGGGGGGAAACTCTGGCTAACTGGCCCCATAAAAATATTAACATTTAGGGGCAGATATGGGGCAGGCAGCACAGCTGACAAAGGGTTTGATGGCGCGCTATGGGGCGCCGAACATTTTCCTATCTTTGGCGGCGTTTCCGCTGGCGGTTCATCTGCCAACGTTCTTTTCAAAATATTACGGCATTGCCTTTGGCACAGTCGGGGCCTTGATTTTTTTGTCCCGGCTGACCGATGTGATCACCGACCCGTTGATCGGCACATGGTCAGATAAGGCCCGCAGCCGGTTCGGACGGCGCAAGCCCTTTATACTGGCAGGTGTGCCCATTTTCATGATCAGCATCTGGTTTCTGTTCGTCCCGATCGACGGGATGGTCACCGAAGGCTATGTGTTGTTCTTTATCATCCTGCTCTACTTCTCCTACACGCTTGCGGACCTGCCCTATAAGGCATGGGGGGCGGAGCTGTCGCATAATTACGAAGAACGCAGCCGCGTCACAGGCTGGCGCGAAGGGTTCGGCCTTGCCGGGCTGATCATGGCGCTGGCTATCCCGGTTGTTGTGGATGTGTTGTTTCCCGCCGCAGAGGGGGAGGCAGCGATGCCGCGCTGGATGTTTGCCATCGCTGTTGTGACGGTGATCGGCACGCCGTTCCTGTTTTTCCTGACCTTGAAAACCGTCCCTGAACCTGCGCCTGATCAATTGGCGCAAAAGCGTGTCGGCTGGGGGCAGGGCTTGCGCATCGTGTGGCAGAACAAGGCGTTTATGAAGATGCTGGTGGCGCTGGTTGCCATTGTCATCGGCGGCACCATGACTGCCACGCTTGGTTTGCCGTTTGTAACCAACGTGCTGGACCTGCCTGAACAAACCTATCCCTTTATCATTCTGGGCTATTACGCCGGTGCAACGGCCTGTGTGCCCTTGTGGGTGAAGTTAAGCGACCGCATCGGCAAGCATAAGGCCGTGGCACTGGCGCTGGTTTGGTTGTCCTTGTGGAGCGCGCCGATCCCCTTCCTGCCCGAAGGGGCGACGGCCCTGTTCGTCACCTGTATGGTGTTGAAGGGCACAACAGTTGGCGCGCTGGCGCTGTTACCGCCCAGCATGGGGGCCGACATTATCGATCATGATACGCTGCAAACGGGGGAGCAACGGTCCGGTCTTTATTTCTCCCTTTGGGGGATGGTCTATAAATTATCCGTCGCCATCGGCGTATTGGCGGCGACCACCATTCCGGCCAGCTTCGGGTTTAACCCGGCATTGGACGTGAATGATGACGCGGCGAAATGGGCCGTGGCATTTTGCTATTCACTTGGGCCGGCATTGATTGCGCTGTTGGCGCTGCCGTCGATCTGGACGTTCCCGATTACCCGCGCGGTGCAGCAGCAATTGCGTGACCAGATCGAGGCTGAGGCAGAGGCCACACCAATTGCCAAAGGCGCGCTTTAAGGCGGCGCTGTAAAGAGGATGCGCGCTTTAAGGCGGCGCTGTAAAGAAAAGGCGCGCTTTAAGGCGGCGCTGTAAAGAAAAGGCGCGCTTTAAGGCCGCGTGATCAGTTGCGCGGCGTCAGCCCGTAGGCGTCTGCCAGCAATTCATAGGATCGCCGCCTGACCTGATGGTCATAGGTGATGGTGACGATAATCACCTCATCCAATCCGAATTGCGCGGCCATCGCGTCCAGCCGTTCTTTCACTTGGGCTGACGTGCCGACAATGCCGCGCTGTTCAATTTGCGTCAGCATCTGTTCCTGTTCAGGGGTTAAGGTCCGCGCGTCAACAGCGGCGGGGGAGGGGAAGGGCCCGCCCTTGCCGCTCAAAAAATCCAGCACCCAAATGTTGCGAATGCGTGCCTCGCGGGCCGCCGCGTCTTCGTCATCACAGGCCAGGGCAAACACGCCCATCGCCACATGAGGCTTGTCCAGTGTGGCGGATGGTTTGAAGTTTTCGCGGTAATAGCTAACCGCTTCTTGTGCCTGCTCGGGGCTGATGAAATGGGCCTGCGCAAAGGGCAATCCCAAATGCGCGGCGATGGATGCGGATGACGCGCCTGATCCCAGCATCCATGCCTCAGGTGCTGATGGCGGAATGGGTGTCGCGTAAATACCGTGAAAGGGGTGATCCTCAGGGAAGCCGTTTTTGAAGTAATCAAGGGTCAGCTGCACCTGTGCGGGAAATGCGTCCAGCGTGAATTTCTTTGGCCCGGCCTGCAAGGCGGCGGTGGTCCGTTCGTCCGCGCCGGGGGCGCGACCGATGCCCAGATCAATCCGTCCGGGGTAAAGGGCTGCAAGCATGTGGAAATTTTCAGCCACTTTCAGCGGGCTGTAATGGGTCATCATCACCCCGCCTGAGCCGACCTTGATCCCCGTTGTGGCGGCGGCCAAATTCGCGATCAACACTTCAGGGGTGGACCCTGCGAAGGACCGGCTATTGTGATGTTCGGCCACCCAATACCGATGATACCCCAACTGATCGGCCAACTGCGCCAAATCCTGCGTGTTGGCCAGTGCATCCGCATAGGTGCTGTCGATGGTCAGCGGGCTTTGGTCCAACACGGATAGTTTCATCAGCTGACAACTTTCGGCATTTTGAGTTTTTTGACAATACCGGAAAAGGACAGCAATACCCGTTCTTTTCCTTCATCTTCATCAAAAATCCGGCCCTGCACGAAGACCAAGCCGCGGGTGGCCTTCATCACCTGCCCATCGGCAAAGATCATCCGGCCCTTGGGTGCGGCGGCAGTGAAATCACCGGACAGGTTCAACGTCACGGACGGGCCGTTCAGATGTTCCCCGCCAATATTGAACAGGGCCGTGTCCGCAAATGTCATCAACAGGCCACCATGCAGAAAGCCGCCACCGTTCAGGTGTTTTTCTTCGGCGTAAAAGGCCGTCAGGCTGGTGCCATCGTCGCGGGTTTTGTAACCAAACGGGCCTGCCAAATCCTCATACGGGTCCATACCCGGATGACAGATATAACCTTTTAACGGCCCTTCCGTGATCTCGGCCTTGGCCGCTTCCCACGGCCATTCAGCATCGGGGCTGATCAGCTTGAATTTCAGACCCTTGTCCACATAAGTCATGTCAGGGTTTTTAAAGCCCGGTTGATCGGCCATGATTGTTCTCGCTTTGGAATTGAGTTTCGTTGGCGTTAGTATAGCCGATGCAAGGGATCGATCTAATTGGACATTTTGTGACAGGGCTTGGCCCAGCGAAGGCATTAGCGCCGTTGATCAAAGCGCCGCCCAACCATTGCCGCCGCGATATTCACTTTTTGAATATCAACCGCCCCCCCGGCGATGCCCCAGCCCCAGCTGTCACGCAAGCGCCGTTCCATCGGGTATTGTTTGGAATAGCCATAGCCGCCCATCAACTGCACCGCCGCGCCGCATACTTCGCGCGCCATTTCGTTCGAGAAACATTTGCCAAGACTGGAATCAAAGATCGACGGCAATCCATCGGTGGCATTCACTGCGGCGCGATGGATCAACAAACGCGCCGCTTCAACCCGCATGGCCATTTCGGCGATCTTCATCTGAACGGCCTGAAACTCAATCAGGTTTTTGCCGAACTGTTCGCGTTCCTGCACATAATCCAACACGTCATCAAGCGCACCTGATGCCTGCCCCAGCGCCATGGTGGCGTTGCCGCACCGTTCAATGTCGAACGCTTCCATCAGTTTTTTGAACCCGCCAGCGGGGACAATCATATTGCTGACAGGCACTGTGCAGTCGTCAAAATATATGTCGGCAGAGGGGACGCCGCGAAACCCCATCAGTTCCTCATTCTCGCCAAAGCTGATGCCGGGCGTGTCTTTGCTGACCAATACAGCGCCGATGCCCTTGGGCCCCGGATCTTCTGACAGGCGGCAATAAACGACGTAATAGTCGGAATGCCCACCCCCCGAACACCAGCGTTTGGTGCCATTCAGGGTGATGGTGTCACCATCAATGACTGCGCGTGTCTTCAGATCGGTCAGGGCAGTGCCCGCGCTGGGTTCTGACATGGACACGGCAACAATGGCGTCACCGGCGGTTACTTGCGGGATGATTTCCTTGCGCAGTGCTGCGGGCGCGAAATGTTCGATGGCGCGCACCGGACCGACATTTGCCTCAAATATCGGGAAGGCAACGGCAGAGCTGATTTTGGCAAACTCCTCCAAGACCAACAGGGCTTCAAGATTGCCAAGGCCCAACCCGCCATAGTCTTCTGAGATGTTAATGCCCAAAAACCCCATTTCGGCATACCGCTTCAGCCATTCCTTGGGGACCGGTTTTGCATCACGCTCCAGTTCGGCGGCCAAATCGGGCAGCTCATTCTGGGCGAATTGGCGGGCCGCGTCCTGCAGGGCGCGTTGGTCGTCTGACAGTTGGAAGTCCATTATGGTCTCCTGATCATTCTTAAGGATTGCAATTGGCGCGGACCTTAAGGCATGTTGCCCCTCAAATAAAAGACGGATTTTCTGAATTTACGAGGTTCCCATGGCGCTTGATCTTGAAACGCGTAACCAATTGCTCGACACAATTCGCCGATTTGTGCGTGAACGGCTGGTCCCGTTGGAGG
This sequence comes from Hyphomicrobiales bacterium, assembly GCA_006844605.1. Classification (GTDB taxonomy): domain Bacteria; phylum Pseudomonadota; class Alphaproteobacteria; order SPJN01; family SPJN01; genus SPJN01. The sequence goes on from SPJN01000005.1 coordinate 8,757, forward strand.
GGCAGGTCGCCGAGGACGATGAAGTCCCCGCCGAAATTGTGCAGGAAATGCGTGAATTGGGCCTGTTTGGGCTGTCTATCGACCCCGAACATGGCGGCCTTGGCCTGAATATGGAAGAAGAATGCCTTGTCGCGCTGGAGCTTGGCTGGACATCGCCTGCCTTCCGGTCGGTGTTTGGGACCAATGTGGGCATCGGCTCCCAAGGGTTGATCATGGATGGGCGTGAGGATCAAAAGGCCCATTGGTTGCCCCTGCTGGCCACCGGTGAAAAGATCGCCAGCTTTGCCCTGACAGAGCCTGAGGCAGGCTCAGACGCGGGTTCAGTGCGCACGTCAGCGATCCGGGATGGTGATCATTACATCATGAACGGCACCAAACGCTTTATCACCAATGCCGATAAGGCCAGCGTGTTCACCGTTATGGCCCGTACCAATCCAGACGTTAAGGGCGCGGGCGGTATTTCAGCCTTTTTCGTGCCGCGCGAAACCCCCGGCGTGTCTGTTGGCCTGCCGGAAAAGAAAATGGGCCAGCATGGTGCCCATGTGTGTGACGTGATTTTTGATGACGCCAAGGTGCCCGCCGAATGCCTGATCGGTGATCACGAAGGGGTTGGCTTCAAAACCGCGATGAAGGTGCTGGACCGGGGGCGTTTGCATATCTCTGCCGTTTGTACTGGCGTTGCGGAACGGTTGATTGATGAAATGACCCGCTATGCCGCTGAACGGAAACAGTTCGGGCAGGCTATCGGTGATTTTCAGTTGATTCAGGCGATGCTGGCTGATTCCAAGATGGAGGCCTATGCCGCGCGGTGCATGATCCTTGATGCCGCCAAAAAGCGTGATGCGGGCGAAAATGTCAGTGTTGAAGGGTCATGCTGTAAGTTGTTTGCCTCTGAAATGGTGGGGCGTGTTGCTGACCGTGCGGTGCAGGTATTTGGCGGTGCCGGGTACATCGCAGACTTTGGGATTGAGCGATTCTACCGCGATGTGCGCCTGTTCCGCATTTATGAAGGTACAAGCCAGGTCCAACAGACCATTATTGGCAAGGCAATGCTGCGCGCGGTACGCGATTAATCTCATAAAACCTGAAAAACGCAATGATGATCACGATTTAGGCCCCCGTTGGGGGCCTTCTTTGTTGACAGGCACGATGCTTGTTTTTAGCCTTTCTAGTACGGGCGGACTAAAAGGGTAAGAGGGCGGAAGCGTGGCTGATCATTTCAAGGTCGCAATTGTCGGATCAGGGCCGGGGGGCCTGTCAGCTGCTGCACATGCTGCGGCCGTGGGCATGGATCATGTCTTGCTGGAAAAGACAGACCACGTTGCCGATACACTTTTCAAATTCCAAAAGGGCAAACATGTGATGTCCACACCGGATGTCCTGCCGCTGCGCGCCGATATTGAATTCGGTGCCGGACGGCGCGAGGATATTCTGGAAAAGTGGAACAATGCGGTTTCCCAGCATAATATCAATGTGCGTTATAAATCTGAAGTCACTGCCATCGTCAAGGATGGCGGCAGCTTTACAATTACCGTGTCTGACGGCAGCACACTGACTGCTGACAATGTTATTTTGGGCATTGGGATGCAGGGTAATTTGCGCAAGATGGGTGTGCCGGGCGAAGACTGGGAAGGCGTGCAATATCAATTGGACGATCCCGATGCCTATGAAGATGAAAGCATTGTGATTGTCGGTGCCGGTGATGCGGCGATTGAAAATGCCATCGCCCTTGCCAAGCAGAACAAGGTTTATATCGTCAACCGCCGCGATGAATTCGCCCGCGCCAAGCAGGGCAATCTGGACCTGATTTCAGAGGCAATTGAAAGCGGCAAGATCGACTGTTTCTATTCGTCGAACCCCGCCAAGGTGGAGCCGGGTGTCCTGACCCTGAAAACGCCTGATGGCGAAGCGGACGTGCCGGTCAATCGTGTGATTGCCCGTTTGGGTGCCATCCCGCCGCGCAAGTTTGTGGAAAGCTGCGGGATTGTGTTCCCGTCAGATGCCCCCGGTGCCCTGCCCGAAGTGTCGCCGACCTATGAATCAAATGTTCCCGGTCTTTATATCGTTGGCTCTCTTGGCGGGTTTCCGCTGATCAAGCAAGCCATCAATCAGGGCTGGGAAGTGATCGAAACGCTGCAGGGCAATGCGGTTAAACCCGCGGATGAGCCGCTGATCGAAGACAAACTGACCGGTTTGCCCGGTGTGTCGGTTGATGATTTTATCGCCCAGGTGCGTGATAAAATCCCGCTTTATCATGATGTGCAAACATTGATGCTGCGCGAGATGATGCTCGATTCCAACGTGCATGTGTTTAATCCCGGCGATGTCGTGTTTGAAAAGGATGACTACACCAACTCATTCTACGCAGTGTTGGATGGGGAAGTGTCTATTCAGGTTGTGCCTGACAATCCCAACATCACTGTCGATCTTGGCTCAGGCCAATTTTTTGGTGAGATGGGATTGATTTCAGGGCGTCGCCGTACCGCCACTGTTGTGGCCAAGGGGCGCTGCGTCTTGCTCGAAACCAATCGCCGGACGATGGTCAAGTTGATCAACTCAGTCGATGCGGTGAAGGATGTTTTGGACCGCACCGCGCTGACCCGGCAGATCCAAACCTATATGGTGCCCAACGCCTCTGCCGAACAGCTTGAGGATGTTGTCGCCTCTGCCACTATTCAGGTTCACGGATCAGGTGACGTGTTGTTCTCGGAAGGTGATCCGGGGGACAGTGTGCATCTGGTGCGTCGTGGCTCGCTTACCGTGTCGCGCATGATCGGTGGGCGTGACATCACCATCGCCTATGTGGCGGCTGGCAATTATGTGGGCGAGATGGCCTTGCTGCATGATGCCCCCCGCAGTGCAACGATTAAGGCGGCAGTGAACGGTACGGAAGTGATCCGGCTGGATGGTGATCAGTTCAATGCCATGCTGGCCAATCACCCGCAATTGCGCACCCAGTTTGATGAGGTTGCGCAGCAACGTACGGCACAGAATGTCCGCGCCTCTGAGATGAGCGACGCGGGGTCATTGATTGAGTTTTTGGTCCAGCAGGGTGGTGGCGAAGCAACCGACATTTTGTTGATTGATGAAAGCCTGTGTATCCGTTGCGATAATTGCGAACGGGCCTGCGCCGAAACCCATAATGGTAATTCGCGCCTGAACCGCGAGGCAGGGCCGACCTATGCCACGATCCATGTGCCGACATCGTGTCGCCATTGCGAGCATCCCCATTGTATGAAGGAATGCCCGCCCGATGCGATCCACCGGGCACCCGATGGCGAAGTGTTTATGGATTCAAGCTGTATCGGGTGCGGGAACTGTTCGCGCAATTGCCCCTATGGGGTGATCCATATGGCACCTGCGGAAGAACACAAAAAGCCGGGTCTGTTACAGTGGTTGCTGTTCGGGCGCGGGCCGGGGCCGGGGGCTGACATGTCGCCCTTTGCCATTTCAGACAAGAAGGTCGCCACCAAATGCGATATGTGCAAGGACGTTCCGGGCGGGGCATCGTGTGTACGGGCCTGCCCGACAGGTGCGGCCATGCGCGTGCGGCCGGAAGAATTTTTCCAAGTGGCCATAAGCGGCGGCAAATAGGCAAAAGGGAGCAGCAGTCCAATGGCAGCACATGAATCAATGCTGGTCTATCGCGGCTTCCGCTTTTTGCGGTTTTCAGCGCTTTTGATCGCAATTTCAATCACCGCGTATATCATTCACGACCCGTTGCCGCGGCCCTATGGGGGGTCATGGCTTGGCTATACATTGGGTGGGGTGTCGGCCCTGTTGGTTGTGTGGCTGATGTGGTTCGGTATCAAGAAGCGTAAATATGGAAAGGGGGGGCTGACCAAGGCATGGCTGTCCGCCCATATTTATCTGGGTGCGGCGCTGGTGGTTACCACCACCTTACATGCCGGGTTCCAGTTTTCGTGGAACCTGCACACCTTCACCTATATTCTGTGCATGTTGACGATCGTCAGCGGGTTGTTCGGTGTTTACACCTATTCCCGTTATCCCAGCCTGATCACATCAAATCGCAAGGGCGCATCGTCCGAAGACTTGCTGCGCCGCATGACAGAGCTTGACGAAGAAGCCCGCATGTTAACCGCCGGGATGCCTGACCGGGTGACCCGCGTGGTGAATGAGGCTGCGGAAAAAACAGCGATTGGCGGGTCGGTTCTGACGCAATTGCGCGCCAACACAAAAAATTCTCCCGCCCGCAAGGCGTTCCAGCAAATGACCGACCTTGCCGGTGTTGCCACAAGCGAGGAAGCGGGCAAGTTTGCCGCCCTTGTGACCGTGATGGGCCAAAAGGCCGAATTGGTTGACCGTGTGGCGAAGGATATTCGCTTTAAGGCGATAATGGAGCTTTGGCTTTATTTCCATGTGCCCTTGGCCTTTGGCCTGCTTGCGGCATTGATCGCCCATGTCTTTGTCGTGTTCTACATGACGTGATGGGGGAATGATGGAAATGATAAGCACAGCAGCAGCAAGTGACCATAGGATGGTAAGCCGATGAAAGCCTGCGTGACGACACTTAACCGCCGCCGTTCAGGCTCTGTCGCCCGAACAGAACAAGTGATCAGCACTGATGTGCTGCGCCTTGGCCGCGCGACGGATTGCGAAGTCTTTATGGACGATATGCGCGTGTCGCTTTATGCGGCCCGCTTGCACCTCAATAATGGCAATATCCTGATCGAAGCCAGTGGCGAGTCTACCATTATCGTCAATGGTCAGCCTGCCCGTGTTGCCACAATGCGGATAGGCGATACGTTCCAAATCGGCCCCTATGATTTTGAAGTTGTTGCCGGTGCCGGGGATGTCGATATTGCGATTGATATGGAACATGTCCGCGCGATGGACAATGCGTTGGCGGATCTGAAAGCACGGTCCAGAACGCGGCTTGGCCAAACATGGTTGAGCCGTCGTCTATTCGCGTGGGCGGCCTTTGTGACAGTGTTCGCCGCCTTGTTTGTCGCGCCATTGGTTATGATCTCTACCGGGTTTATGGCATCGCCTGAACTGGGCGGCGCTGGGGGGCAAGTGCGCCCCGACGCAGCGTTGCCGGGTGATCAGGGCTTCAAACTTGAAACCATGTGGACCAGTGGGGAATTGTCGGACGCCCATAAATATTTGTCGGACAGTTGTGAAAGCTGCCATAAAGGTCCGTTCGCAGGCATTGATAACGAAGCATGTTTTTCCTGCCATACTGATGTGGAAAACCACGCCGATCCGTTATTGTTTGCATCATCGTCGCCGCTTGCCCGTGGGTGTGTGAGTTGCCATAAGGAACATCATGGCGCCGAAGGGATTACCCCGCAGGCACAGGCCCTTTGCACCACCTGTCATGCAGATATGAAAGCGACGGAGCCTGCCTCCGGCGTATTCAATGTGTCTGATTTCGGCTCACACCATCCTGAATTCCGCCCGACCGTGATTGCCAATGGGGTAACCGGAACCACCATGCGTTTGCATGTTGATGAGGCGGGCCGGATGGGCGAACAGTCCAATCTGAAATTCTCACACGCGATGCATTTGCGCGGGGATATGTTTATGCCCGGCTCCTCCAAAACGTTGGAATGTGCGTCGTGCCATATGCCGGAAGTTGGCTCACAGGCCCATCTGCCGATCAGGATGGAAACAGTCTGCTCCAACTGTCATAAGCTGAATTTCGACAGCAATGCGCCGGGGCGCGCCTTGCCCCATGGCGATGTTGAAGGGGTTCGCACAGCCCTGCGCGAGTTTTATCAGTCCATCGCGTTGGAAGGCAGCTATAAGGAACAAACGGCCCAATATCATGGCAGCCGCCGCCGCGGTATTGGCGGCAGCAGCGGCAGCACCACTGGTGCCGCAACGGATTCCGCACAGGTTTCAGGCTCTCCCACAACGTTGAAGTGGGCCAAGGCGAAATCCAAGGCGATGGAACGTTTGGTATTTGGCGGTGCGGTTTGCGTGACCTGTCATGTGGTCAGCGAAAGCGGCACACCCGATAATCCTGAGTGGAATGTCCTGCCGGTCAAGCTGTCCAACCGTTTCTTGTTAAAGGGTGCATTTGACCACGGATTGCACAAGACGATGGAATGCGGGTCCTGCCATGCGGCGAAAACCTCGCAAAAGGCAACCGACCTGTTATTGCCGGGCATCGAAACCTGCCGGACCTGCCATGCGGGTGAAGACTCGACCGATAAGGTGCCGTCCACCTGTGTTGACTGCCATGACTATCACGTTCATGGCCTGTCACCGATGGCCGGTCACAATGGGATGATGCAGCCCTTTGGTACGTCGCCCATGCCAGCAACGCCAGCGGCGCCTACTGCGCCTGTTGTGGCACCGACCCAGCCGGCACCGGTACAGCCCGCTCCAGCAGGCGGTATGTAGCACACAACACGCCTGACGATTGGGGCAGAAGATGCCGAACGGCATCCTGATCGTCAGTGTCCAATTGGGTGCTGTTGCATAGCGTCAAATAATTGGAGTTAGCCGCGCTTGTTTTTATCTGGCCTGCTTTATCTGGCTTAGTTCTTTTGCTTCTGGCTTTTGTCAGATAGGCCGTTTGCCTCAACAATCTGTGTTGGTAGACCATCAATGCTGGTCTGGTTTTTGTCGCGCCAGTAATCAGCGATGCCGTCGTCGCCACGCTTTTCCGCCCAGCCTTTCAGGGTGTCACGCTCCCCCACGAAATCATAAAACGGCACGGCATAGCCGCAGCTGGTTTGTACCATGTCGATATCCAGATCGAAGATTTGCCGCGCGCCGGGCAGGGCGGGCAATTTTGCCGACAGCGCCTCCCATTCAGGGTCTGTGTGATGGATGGCGCGGGCCTGCCCATATAGGCGCAGGATCAGCGGCTTTGCCTCAAACCCCGCAAACATGATCGTCATGCGCGGCGTTTCCAAAAGATGCGCGGCGGTTTCATTGCCGCTGCCGGTCACGTTCAACCAGATCACACGGTTGGGCGACAGGACGCGCAAGCTATCCATGCCCTTGGGTGAGATATTGACCCGTCCTTGTGTGGCAGCCGTGGCGACAAAGAAAATCTGCTGCGCCTCGATAAATCGTGTCAGCTGGTCGGTCAGCCCATCCAATTGTTCAGCCATCTTGTGTCCTGTTTTATACGCGCCAATGCGCATGAATGTTCTGGCGGGCAGTCCACCATGTCAGCCCCATCTGTGCAAGAGGGGGGCATATGTGGGGCGCACACAAGACGGGCGCGCACCAAAAGACAAGCGAAGTGTTACGCCACAGCAGATAAAACAATGGCCCGCCGCAGTTTCGTGCGACGGGCCAAAGGGGTCGATTGATTGTTGCTGTTGTTACAGGCTGGCGGGGGTTGCCGCCTTGATCTTATTCACCGCGCTGCGGAAGCGATAGGGTGAATAGTTGGCCGGGTTTTCAACCGTCTGGAACATTTCGCCCAATGCAGCATCCAGCTTATCATAGGCGTCATTGGAGAGGTAGCCGCCATCACCCATTGCCGCGATCACCGCGCCGAATGCCATTGAGGCCTGCTCTGCGGTGGCAAAGCTGTTGAAGTTACCCCGGCGGGCTTCGTCCGTCAGTGCCTTCAGCAGGCTTAACATCTGACCGCTGTCGAATTTGGCTGCCGCGACCTTTTGCGAGGCAGCATGTGCGGTACGGGCAAGGTTCTGTGCGGCCGCTTCCATTGCCTCAACCCCTTGGGTGCCGCTGCGATGCAGGGCCTGTCCCTTGGTTTTCAGTTCCTGCCCCAATGCCGGATCAACGGCACTGACCGCAATGCGCAGCATGGTCAGGTTTGAGGTGTTGACCCGCGGTACACCCGGGCCGCCATCGCCAGCGGTGCGTTCATAGCGCGGCTTTTCAAGCGGGTGATGACATGAATGACAGTCAAAATTGGTGAACTCGGGAAATACGCCCATGCGGTTGCGGCGCGGGTCTGCAATTGCTGCGGCCCGGCGTTTCAGCGCGATGGCCTGACCCACGGCCCAAACCTTTACGCCGTTGGCAACTTCCTTGCGGGTGTGATAATCGCGGTCAATAACGTAGTGGGCCGGTTGCACAGCTGTGAAGGTATCAAGCTCAAATGACAGGCGCGGATGGCCCGCGCCTTGCATTTTGTGGTTCAGGCGACGGTCTTTTTCTGTGCCCATATGGCAGGTCAGGCAAAGTTCGGCCCGCTTGACCGGGTCTTCTGTCGGGTACATGCCCCGGCCAACAATCCGTTGACGGTCCGCCTTGGTCCGCACGCCGGTCATATGGGTGCCAAGCCAGTTTTCAGCGGCCCCGTGACATGCCTCGCAGCCGACACCTTCGGTGCGGGTAAAGCGGGGGCCGTGACGTTCCTTGGGGACATTATAGGTATGACAGGCCAAACATTGCTCTGACCGATTGGGTGCGCCAATGCCCAGATTGTTGGCAATCTTTTTGGCCTTGTCGGACAGCAATGCCTTATAGGCCTGTGAATGCTTGTCCTGATTTTTCCAGGTAATATATTCGTTCTGTAGAACCGATGCGCCGTCCCACGGGGCAATCGCGCCGTGACAGGTGCTGGCCCCACAACTTTCTGAACCTAAAACGGTTTCATTCGCGGCATTTGCCGGGGCCACGGCACCTAGCAGCAGCAATGCTGCACCGACGCCAAATGTTGCTAAAAGAGCGCGCGCCGTGCGGGCAAATGATAAAGTGGTGGTTGAAAGTTGTGCGAACATTGACTTGGCCGTCCCCTGCCTGATCTGATTGCCATAATCCCAGCGGGTATTATGGGTGCTTTACCTGTAAGTTCAAACATTTATTCGGAAATTCTTCCCCTTTTGTGACGGATTGGGGGCGAAATTCAGGCACAAGAAAGGGCGGTTTCATGTCAAATGACGATCAGATTGATGACCTTTGGGGCCGTATCAGGGAATGTCGGCATTGCGCCGATAAGATGCCCCATAGCCCCCGGCCTGTGTTACGGCCATCTGCAACTGCCCGCATTTGCGTGGCGGGGCAGGCACCAGGCACCCGTGTACACAAAAGCGGCATACCCTTTACCGACCCCAGTGGGGATCGTTTGCGCGACTGGATGGGGATTGATGAAGATGTGTTTTATGATCAAAGCCGCGTTGCGATTTTGCCGATGGGGTTTTGCTTTCCCGGACTGGATGCCAAGGGCGGGGACAAGCCGCCCCTGAAAGCCTGCGCCAAGCTGTGGCGGGATGAGGTGATTGCCGCCCATCCACAGGTGGAGCTGTATATCCTGATCGGTAAATATGCGCAGGATTGGCACTTGGGCAAACGGGCCAAGCCGCGGCTGTTTGATACGGTTGCCGCGTGGCGTGATTACGGCCCGCTTTATATGCCCATGCCGCACCCGTCATGGCGCAATACGGGCTGGCTGAACAAGAACCCGTGGTTTGCCGACGAGGTGCTGCCCGTCCTGCGCAGGCGGGTGCAGGACTTGATTTAGCGCCCTAAATGCTTTGGCAAGACCCTAGGTGATTTTGGCAAGACCCTAGGTGATTTTGGCAAGACCCTAGGTGATTTTGGCAAGGAAAGTCAGCACCGCATCAACATAGCTGCTGTTTTTGGCAATTTTCTCCAGCGTCTCTTGGGCGTCATCCAGTTCCTTTTTGCGCGATTGCAAATCTGCCTGTATCTGTTTGATGTCGCCCTGTAATGACGATGTGGCGGCGTGCAAATTTGACAGCCGAACACCCTCATCATTCAGCGCGATTTCTTGGTTGCTAAGTGGGGCTTTGCTGGCCTCAAGCGCATCGCGCTTTGCCTGTTCCTCTGGTGTGAATGAGTACGAGCTTCGCGATGTGCGGGCGGTGTTGAGGGTCATTTCGTCAATCGTGATTTCAGCTTGCCTTTGGCTGATTTCAAGCAATGCCATTTGCAAATGTGCTTTGGCTTCGTGCCATTCTTCGTCCGTCATTGTTGCTTTCCCCCTTATTGTTGTTCGACAGGCGTGTACAGTGTTTCAGCCTGTGCCTTGACGTCAGCGAATTGCCTGACCGTGGCGGTCAAATGCATGTCGGGTTGTTTCAGGGCATCTTGATACCGCGCGCTGGTGCTGGCAATTGCCCAAAAACACCCCCAATGGTTGCAACATCAATAGTGCGAGTCAAGGGAAGGTCGTTATAATATCCCTCATAGGTGGTAACGGTGCCTGCGGCGGAATGGCGATGCGGATCGGGCGGGCCGCCCTTGGCAAGCGATGATGGGGCCTGCACAATGCGGCCTGTATTGATTCATTTGGTGTTTTGGGGGCTCGCGACATGGGACCATTTCCCTTTCCGTCACTTCTGCATGACGGCGCAGACGATATCCGGCTGTTCTTTTTGGCTTTGTCCTTGTTGACCGGGATTGGCTACTACTTCATGCGCGGTGTGGAAAACGGCATGGCCCGCACATTGGTCAAGACCGCTTGCGTCAGTGCGCTTGCCGTTTATACCGCGATTAGCCTGCCCGAAGGTTTGTCGGGGCTGCCCTATATTGCGGGTGTGTTGTTGGTTGTGGGGCTGGTGTTTTCAGCCGCCGGGGATTTCTTTCTGGCGAATGACCGGGACAAGCAATTCGTGTTGGGGCTTGGTTCCTTCCTGATTGGGCATATCTGCTACATCGCTTGCTTTGCCTTGTTGGTGACGGCGGACAGCATCGGGATGCCTTACAAAATCGCAGGCGCGTTGTTTGTGCTATTGTTCGCGGCGGGGGAATTTTCGTGGTTCCGCCCCGGTCTGGGCAAGATGCTGCTGCCCGTTGCTGCCTATGTCACTGTCATTGCGGTGATGGGGGCCATGTCGATCCTGGCGCCGTTTGCGGGCGGCTGGGTGGTCCTTGGCGCAATCTTGTTCATGCTGTCAGATTCGTTGATTGCCGCTGAGAAGTTCAAGGATCCGCTGCCCTATATCGACCGCTATATCGGGCAGGCGATTTGGGTCACCTATGTAGTGGCGCAATATTTGATCGCGTTCGGAATTTTGCAGGAACTGACTTTATTGGCAGGCTAGGACAGCTTGCTAGATGCCGGACCCGTCCGCATGTTCATCCTTGTCCAGCCATTCGTGACGCATTTCACGCGCCGGCTGTTTTGATCCGGCGCAGCCGACGATTTTGGCGGGGACGCCTGCTGCGGTGCATTCTGCAGGCACGTTGATCAGCACGACGGAGCCGGCGCCAACGCGCGCCCGCGCGCCAACTTCAACATTCCCCAGCACCTGTGCGCCAACTGAAATCAGCGCGCCTTCGCGGATTTTGGGGTGGCGGTCACCATCAACCTTGCCTGTGCCGCCCAGCGTCACGCCGTGCAACATCGAAACATTGTTTTCGATCACGGCAGTTTCGCCGATGACAATCCCGGTGGCGTGGTCGATCATGATGCCCTTGCCGATGCGGGCGGCGGGATGGGCATCAACGCCAAACTCAACCGAGTTTCTGTGCTGCATGTAATAGGCCAGCGACGTGCGCCCGGCGGTCCACAGCCAGTGCGCAATCCGGTGCGCTTGCAGCGCGTGGAAGCCCTTATAATACAGGAACGGCGTCATCATATCGTGGCATGCGGGGTCGCGATCGAGGAAGGCTGACAGGTCGGCGCGGGCTGCCTCGCCAATGGCGGCATCGTCTTCCATCGCCTCCTCGGTGATGTCGCGAATTTGCAGCGGCGACAATTCTTCTGAGCCCAGTTTTTGCGACAAGGTGTGGGCGAGGGCGCATTCGAACCGGCCATGGTTCAAAATATTGGCGTGGAGCAGGCCGGCAAGGCCCGGCTCGCGCGCTTCGACGGTCATCGCTTCATCGCGAATCGCTGCCCAAACCGGATCGCACGTGGCGAGTTGTTCTTGGCGCTGCACCATGTTTTCTGTGCCCCATCAACAAAGGATAACGCCCGCCTTTTGCGGACTATTGCCCCATAAATAGGAATCATGGTGTGTGATTGCAATCGGAAAAAGGGCCAAATTCCCCGCTTTTGCCGCTTTTTGCCCCCTTTTGGTCACAGGCGTAGGGCACAGTCGCCCCCTAAACAGCCCGCAAGGGGCGGGTTTTACTGGTTATTTGCGGGGCGGTACGCCATGATCCGCAACAAATGAACACGGGTTCACAGCTTGCGCCCAAACCCTGACATAGGGCGCAATTTTGGGAGGATTGGATGAAAATTTCAGCAGGAAAATGGGTTGCGGCTGCCTTGTTGGGCGGACTATTGGCAACCACGGGTAGTTTCGGCATGGCCGATAAGGACGAGGCGCAGGCCGTTGACGCCCATCAGGTTGAAGACGCGTTCGGGATGCCTGATAAGCTGACCGCATCGCAAATCGGCCCCGATGGGGTCAAGGTCATCATCACCCTGGCCAGCCGTTTGGGTGGCAATCTTGGCCCAACAGCCATCTCGCGCCTGCAGGATACCGCCATCCGCGCGCTGGGGCTGAACAAGCTGGAGGAGTTGACCCGCTTCAAATACACACCCAATCTTGCCTTTGTTGTGGACCGTGATCTGTTCCGCAAGCTGGAGGCAAGCCCCCTGATTGAACGGATTGAGCCTGACCGGCTGAACCTACCGAGCTTGAGCCAGTCCACCGACCGGGTTGAGGCTGATCAGGCCTGGCAGGCCGGGTCGGAAGGCGCAGGCATGACGGTTGCCGTGCTGGATACCGGTGTCGATACCACCCACCGCGCCTTTAAGGGCCGCATCGTGGGGGAGGCGTGTTATTCATCAAACGGGTCCTTCCAAGGGAACCGCGTCAGTTCGGCCTGTCCGGGCGGCAAGAAAAGCGCGATCGGGCGCGGCGCTGGCCGTGAATGCCCCAAGGCTTATGAATGTTCCCACGGTACCCATGTCGCCGGGATCGTTGCGGGCAATGATGGCCGCCGCAAGGGCGTTGCCCCCAAGGCGAACCTGTTGGCTGTGCAAGTCTTTTCAAAGGTTGATGGATCAGCCTGCGGCCGCAGCGGCAAATGCGTAACGGCCTATACCTCTGATATTATGAAGGGGCTTGAGTGGGTCTATGATCAACGCAAGAAGCACAAGATCGCCGCTGCCAATCTGTCATTGGGTGGTGGACGTTATAAAGGGTCATGTGACCGTGATGCGTTGGCGCGCACAATCGCCCTGTTGAACCGTGCGGGCATTGCCGTGGTTGCTGCGGCGGGTAACGAAAGCTACACCGACTCTGTTGCCAGCCCGGCCTGCATCACCGATGCGGTCACCGTTGGCGCAACTGACAAGCGTGATGGCGTTGCCAATTATTCAAATTCCAACAAGATGATCGATCTGTGGGCCACAGGTAGCAGCATCAGCGCCGCGGTCCCCGGTGGCGGGTATGGCACCAAGTCCGGCACATCAATGGCCGCCCCCCATGTGGCAGGGGCCATTGCCGTATTGAAGGCACGCTACCCCAAGGCCACAACTGACCAGCTTGTCTCTATCATGAAAGCGCAAGGCCCGACCGTGCGTGACCGCCGCAATGGGCTGGAGCGAAAGCGTCTTGATTTGGGCGAGGGCATGGCGGCAGCTGATGCCAAATATGGTGCCCCTGACGGCGGCGCAGGCGACCCCGCCCCGGAGCCTGATGACGGCGACGAGAATGGCGACGGTGGCGATGGTGGCCTCGTGCCCGATCTGCTGGACGGGTTGTTGGGCGGCCGCTAAACCGAGGGGGCCGACTTGCGTTTTGTTTCAAAAATGATGACCGGGCTCGCCCTCAGTTTACTGGTGGGCGGGCTGGTTGCATGTGACGAGGGGCAGGGGCCCGCAGCGATTGGCCCTGATCACCCGACCTTGCAGCGCAACGGGTGTGTGGCCCCGCCGCCGGGACATGGCCCGAACATAATCTCGTCCGCTACTTGGTCTGAAATGCAGGCCAATGGAACCGCATGGTCCGTTTTGATTTTGCGCAGCGTGCCCAAACAGGCCGATGGCAGTGCCGACGTGGCGGCGATTGCCCAACTGGTGCAACGGGCGCTCAATGATCTTGATGCCGATGAAACAGAAAAAATCTATGCCAGTGAAACCAAGCCCATCATCAGTATGGAGCTTGATACAAGGCGCGCCAAACTAATGGCGTCGCTGGATTATGTGTGCGCCATCACCGATGATCGTGGCTTGTGGCCAACTGATTGAGTGGCGTTCGTCTTTGGGCGTCGTTAGCGGCGGGTTGAAGTGCCATCTGCGGGAAAGCTGATCCATAACCACGTGCCCAAAAATAGATGCACAATGGCTGTGTAAAGGCCCGGATAATACCAGCCATCATCGGCGAAAATTATCGCCAGCAATGGGTGGGCGATACCGTTGACGAAACCGATCATCGCTAAAAACCACGCTGCATAGGTGCCGATACGCGTGCCCTTGCGTAGAAAATACAGACCCGAAGACACGACAATCAAATTGGCAAGCGTCAGCACCATATAGTTTGGCAGGGATGATGGCTCATACCCCAATGACCGGGGAAAAACCTCAGCAAAACCGGTCACCCATTTTTCATAAAGATGCACAAACTGCCAAACCAGCGTGATTGTGAAGGGCCAGGCAATGTCCCTGAAATAATAGACCGTCTTGCCCGAAGGCATGGCAAGCACGGTAATCAGCGCGACAAACCCAATGCCCACGCCCGGCAGGCCCATTGACCAGCCGGAAATGGCGAAAAGTGAAAATGCCAATATGGTTGGACCGTACTGGTCCAGTTTTTCAAACGTCACGATCAATGTTGCCTAAAACCTTCCATAGGCACGTACTGTCCAAACCGGTCGCCCTTCGACCGAAACATGGGCAATCGTATCAGTGAACACGGGCACGTCAAAGCCGCCTGATACTTCGTGTCCATTGCAGTTTGAGCAAGCAAGGTAAATATTCCATAAACCATCTGGATCTTTTATGCCCACCCTGCCAACCGCTGCCCAGAAGCTGTTGGTGCGCACACGGGGGTCCTGATCATCCTGCCCTGTGCTTTCGCTGTTATAAATATAGGAAGCCTGCAAGTTCAGGTCGATGCCCCAGTTGAACAGGGGCGTGGTGTAGTTAAGCCCGGCTGCCCCTGAAAACGGCGTGTGCCCGCCCTTGGCCTTGCCCGATTGGTCGCAAGACCCGGACACCCCAGCCATACAGGGACCATTTTTATAGTCGATAAACTTTACGTTAACCGTGGACCACTGGCTGCCAAAGTCCAGCCCTTCAATGCCGAACAATCCTTCGACGCCCAATTCGATTTCGATACCTTCGGTTGAAGCACTGCCCGCATTGGAGACGATGAATTTTTCCCCATTATAGGTTTCTGTTTGCAGGTCCTGAAACTCACCATAATAAATTGTGGCGTTGAAGCCTGCGGTGTCATCCCAGAACCGCGCCTTCCAGCCCAACTCAACCGTCCATGATGTTTCGGGGTCGAACTGCAATTCGTCAGGTATGCCTGCTGCGGTATTGAAACCGCCGGCCTTCCAGCCCCGTGCGGCGGTGAAATAGACATTGGATTGATCACCGGGGGGGAACCATTGCAGGGAAAAACGGCCCGACCAGCCTGATTGCCTGAAGCTGCGGGATGCTGTAAAATTTTCAGTGTCCGGAATCAGATAGGTCCATAGATTTAGCTCGTTACTGGGGGGCAGGGACCGGGCGGCGTCAACGGTTTTGCGTTCAACCGTATAACGTGCCCCAACGGTAAACAGGGTGCGCGGCACCACAAAGGTTG
The DNA here is from genome assembly GCA_006844605.1 of Hyphomicrobiales bacterium. GTDB lineage: Bacteria > Pseudomonadota > Alphaproteobacteria > SPJN01 > SPJN01 > SPJN01. The sequence continues at coordinate 24,389 of SPJN01000005.1, forward strand.
GCAATGTCACTTCGAAAAATCCGGCATAGCTGTCGTTTGATTGATCAAAGTCATACATATTTTCTGTTCGCCCCGCAGGGCCAACAGGTAGCAGCGCCAGCACATCTGCGGCGCAGTTCGCAGCAAGACAAAGGTCAAGCGGCGTTAGGCCGATGGCCCCTTCAGGTAACAGGGGCGTGCTATTATGCAGGTCCATATCCGAATGATAATAGAACAGCCCTGCGATCCAGCCGGGCAGGCCATCTTCGATGCCATCCGCACCGCCGGAAAAGAAATCCTGACTGAAGTTGATTTCAGCTGAATGTTGTTTGAAGGCTGTTGCGGTTTCGGTGACGATGACCGGTGCTGGCCCCCAGTCAGCATCAAGCGCCACAAAATTATCCTGATCGGCCATACCCAGAATGATTTTTGTATTCAGCGCGCCAAATTTTCTGTTAATTTGAAGGGATGTGATGGTGCTGTCGCGATCCACCTGACCGGGGTAATCGCGTGCCGTACGGCGGTCAAACTGGTCGTCTTCGACTGTGCCATATGGGGCCATCACCAGTTCAAACGTATCGCCGACAAATGCGATATCATGATTGGGGCCGTTTTCCGACACGTTTGACATTTTGTGGGACAGGTTGATCTCCCACTCATCCAAAACCAATAATAGCGCCCCTCTTGCGGCCCAATTGTCTTGCTTGGCCTCGTGTCGATCCAATGTTTCGTTGTAAAGATCGCCTTCGACATCTTTCTTGGAATAGGCAACGCGGAACGCCAGCACATCGTCAATGATCGGGCCGGTAAAGACGCCCTGTGTCTCGTACCCGTCATGATCCTTGGTATAGTCGTCGATGCTGACGTCAAACTTACCGCCCCATTCAAAAAATGGTTTGCCTGACGTGACGACAAAGGCCCCGGCAACGGCATTCTTGCCCGTAACGGTGCCTTGGGGGCCGCGCAAAACTTCCAATTGTTGGGTGTCAATCAACGGGTCATTCATAAAGGTCGGGCGGCCCATATTGATGCCGTCATAGACAATGCCAACCGATTGTTCAAAGCCGCCATTCAATCCCGACCCCATGCCGCGAATGGATACAAAGCTCCATGTCGGTTCGTTATAAATACCAAGGGAGGGCATGTAGAACGCCGTAACGGCGGTGTTGTTGACACCGCCATTGTCGAGCGTGTCTTCATCAAGCGCCGATACGGAAACCGGCAGGTCCATCGCCTCGATATTACGTTTGGTGGCGCTGACGATCACCTCGTCCACAACTGCAGATGTTGAGCCGCCGCCGCTGCTGCGTTTTCTTTTTGCGCTGTTTGGGTTTTCAGCCTGTGCGCTTGGTTCTGCAGGTTCGGTTGCTTCGGTTGCTTCGGATGCTTCGGCTGCTGCGGGTGCTGCGGCTGCTGCGGGTGCTGCGGCTGTGTTGGCGGATGCGTCCCCCCCAACCTCAATCACCAGCGTGTCATCTTCGCTGGCTGCCTCGGTCGTATTCTGTGCAAGGGCGGTTCCGCCACTGAACAGCAATGCGGTTCCCAAAATGGCGTAACGAAAACGGAAACGGGCAGTCATGCCCAAGCGTGTTGGTGTAGCGACGATCATCGTATCCCCCGATTTGATGTGTCTGTATTTTTATATTTCAGTCATTGGACTGATTATTTGTCAGAGTTTGATGACTGGTGATAAAATGTCAAGTCATGAACGTTGTGATTGTCTGTTTTTCCTGTTTTCCCAAATTGCGGGTGTGAAACCAACCGGTGACGGCGCGCGAGGTGCTGGCCTTCCTTGCGGTTCATGCTACAAAGCATCACGAAATTTCAGAACCATAAATAGTGAGGGATTATGAGCGAGAAGATCGTGCGTATCGGTGGGGCCAGTGGTTATTGGGGCGAATCCGACATGGCCACGCCGCAGCTTTTGAAAGCCGGTGGTCTTGACTATATCGTTTATGATTATCTGGCCGAAATCACCATGTCGATCATGGCGCGTGCGCGTGCGGCTGACCATGATAAGGGTTATGCGCTCGACTTTGTATCGAATGTGCTGAAAAACAATCTGCCTGAGATCGCCAGGCAGGGCGTGAAAATTCTGTCCAATGCGGGCGGCGTCAATCCGGTTGCCTGCGGCAAGGCGATTGAGGCTGTGGTGGCAGAGCTTGGCCTTGACCTGAAAGTCGCCGTTATCACCGGCGATGATGTGCTTGAAGATGTGCAGGCCGGAAAGTTCGGGCCGCTGACTGAGATGTTTACAGGCGCGGCCATGCCGCCTGCTGATAAGTTTATGAGCGCCAATGCCTATTTGGGCGCATTCCCGATTGCCGAAGCATTAAAGGCCGGGGCCGATATTGTGGTGACGGGCCGCTGTGTTGACAGTGCGGTAACGCTTGGCGCGGCCATTCATGAATTTGGCTGGACGGTGGATGATCTTGACCAGCTTTCTGGCGGCTCGCTCGCCGGGCATGTCATTGAATGCGGGCCGCAATGTTGTGGTGGCAACTTCACCGATTGGGAAGAGATCGTGGATGGTATCGCTGATATCGGCTATCCCATCGCAGAAATGCGTGCCGATGGCAGCTTTTCAATCACCAAGCCTGCGGGAACCGGCGGCAAGGTATCAGTCGGCACAGTCAGTGAACAAATTGTGTATGAAATCGGTGACCCGCAGGCCTATATGCTGCCTGACGTCATCTGTGATTTCAGCACCGTCAGCGTTACGCAAGACGGGCCAGACCGCGTATCTGTGATGGGCGCAACCGGGCACACGGCCCCGTCAACCTATAAGGTCAGCGCGACCTATGCGGACGGGTTTCGCGGGGTGCAGCTGATGACCTTTGCGGGCTTTGACGCCAAGAAAAAGGCCGAGGCCTATGCCGCTGCGGGGCTGAAACGCGCGCGCCAAAAACTGCATGATATGAACGCCCCTGATTACGAGGAAGTTTCGCTTGAAATCGTTGGCGCGGAAAGCCAGTTCGGCGATTTCGCCAATCCTGATTTGAGCCCCCGTGAAGTGATGCTGAAATTGGGCGTCAAACATGTGGATCAAAAAGCTGTTGGCCTGTTGTTTAAGGAGATGATGGGCATGGCGTTGGCAACCCCGGCGGGGTTGGCCGGTGTCGGCGGTGGGCGGCCCAAACCATCCCCCGTGGTGCGGTTGTTCTCAACCACGTTGGGGAAAGACAGGCTCGACGTAAAGATGAGCATTGCGGGCACCACAAAGGATATTGCCGTCAGCCCCGGCGCGAAATTTGATGCCGCCACCCTGCCGCGTCCGGCGGAGCCTGCCAAGAAACCCGAAGGCGACACTGTTGATGTGCCGTTGATCGCGCTGGCATGGGCCCGGTCAGGTGACAAGGGGGACAAGGCCAATATCGGCGTTATTGCCCGCGACCCTAGCTATTTTCCCTATATCGCAAACGCCCTGACCGCTGATGTTGTGGCCGCACGCTTTGCCCATTTCTCGCAAGGGCGGGTTGACCGATTTGTCATGCCCGGCATGAACGCCCTGAATTTCCTGATTGATGAAGCGTTGGGCGGTGGGGGCATAGCCTCGCTGCGTTCAGATCCGCAGGCCAAAACCTATGGCCAGATTTTACTGGCCACCCCGGTTGCCGTGCCCGCTGCGCTTGCTGCGAAATTGACCACCTGAAGAGAGATCACAATGAGCTTTACACAACCGATAGACTTTCGTGAAGAAAGCGATGCGCTATACGCCCTGTTGAAAGACGTGGATGAGGACCGTTTTGACCAAACCACCCAGTTCAAGGACTGGACCATCAATGATGTGCTGGGCCATCTGCATTTCTGGAACTACATGGCGGACCTGAGTATGCAGGACGAGGATAAGTTCGTCAGTGTGCTGGGTGAGGTGATGGCCGATACCAAGGTCAGCGGTACGCTGCGTAGTTTTGAGGTCAAGTGGCGCGATGGCCTGTCGGGCAAGGCGTTGCTGGATACATGGCATGAGTTTTATCAGGGCATGGCTGAACGGTTCGCGGCGGCTGATCCGAAATTGCGGTTGAAATGGGCCGGGCCTGATATGTCGGCACGGTCGTCGATCACCGCGCGGCTGATGGAAACATGGGCGCATGGACAGGAAGTTTATGATGCACTTGGTGTTGTGCGGGCCGATGCTGACCGCATCAAGAATATCGCTGTGCTGGGTGTCAACACGTTCAAGTTCAATCACATGATCAACAAAATCGATGTGCCTGAAACAGCGCCCTATGTGCGCCTGACCGCTCCGTCCGGTGCCGTGTGGGAGTTTGGCGAGCCGTCGGATGATGAACGGATTGAAGGCAGCGCAACAGAATTTTGCCAGACCGTCACCCAAACCCGCAATATCGCCGATACCTCATTACAGGTAACAGGTCCGGTTGCGACGCGTTGGATGGCGATGGCGCAATGTTTCGCCGGGGCTGCAACCCCGCCGCCGCCGCCCGGTTCGCGCAAGACGCAATAAAGTACACGCAAGACGCAATAAAGTACGCGCAATATGGGGTTGCGAATGGATATAACGGCCCCATTTCCGCCTTGCCATGCCGATAGTTTGGTTGCAAAATGAAACCGAATTGAAAATAGGCTGGGAGGCTGACATGAGTGCCAAAAAGACTTGTCTTGTTATTGGGGCAGGGGACGCAACAGGGGCGGGCATCGCCAAACGATTTGCCAAGGGCGGCTATTATGTCTGCCTGACGCGGCGGCCCCGCCACCTTGATAAATTGCAGGCCCTTGCAGATGAGATTATTGCCGATGGCGGCACAGCCTCTGCCCACGGGGTTGATGCGCGCGAGGAGGAGGCGATGGTCGCCCTGTTCGACGCCATCGAACGCGATATCGGCCCGCTTGAAGTTGTGGTTTTTAATATCGGTGCCAATGTTGCCTTTCCCATTCGTGACACAACCGCCCGCGTTTTCACAAAAGTGTGGGAGATGGCGTGCTTTGCAGGCTTTATCGCAGGGCGGGAGGCCGCGCGCGTGATGGTGCCGCGCGGGCAGGGGACAATCCTGTTCACCGGGGCAACTGCATCTGTGCGCGGTGGGGCAGGTTTTGCCGCCTTTGCTGCTGCCAAACATGGCTTGCGTGCCGTTGCGCAATCGTGCGCGCGGGAACTGGCCCCGGAAGGCATCCATGTCGCCCATCTGGTGATTGATGGGCCGATCAACACGGAATGGACATCGCAAAACGTGCCGAACTTTAAGGCGCGCCTGGCAGACGATAATGTGTTGCAGCCAGCCTCAATCGGTGAAACCTATTGGCAGGTACATCAACAAACAAAAGACGCTTGGACGTTTGAGCTTGATGCCCGTCCGTGGAAAGAACAATGGTAAGCGACAGTATTGGTTAGGAGGCCATTCATGACAAAAGCAGAATTTTTATTCGATTTCGGTAGCCCCAATGCCTATCTAAGCGGGCGCGTCATTGCAGGGATTGAGGCACGCACCGGCGTGACGTTCGATTATGTCCCCGTTCTATTGGGCGGCATTTTCAAGGCAACCGGGAATAAAAGCCCGATGGAAGCCTATGGCCATGTTGCACCCAAATTTGCCTATGATCAGTTGGAAACACAGCGTTTTATTACCCGTCACGGGTTGGTTGATTTTTCCTTTAATCCACACTTCCCCGTCAATACGGTCATGCTGATGCGCGGTGCGGTCTTTGCCAAGCGCGAAGGGTTCCTGCCTGCCTATTTCGACGTGGCCGCTGCGGCCATGTGGGAAAAGGGGTTGAAGATGGATGACGCCGAGATATTCGCGCAGGCCCTGACCGAAGGTGGCCTTGATGGGGCTGCCATTTTGGCGGCGACACAGGATCAGGCTATCAAGGATGAGCTGAAGTCATCGACAGAGGCAGCAGTGGCGCGCGGTGTGTTTGGTATTCCCACATTTTTTGTGGGGGATGAGATGTTTTTCGGCAAGGATAAGCTGCGCGACGTCGAAGACGAAATTACCACGCAATCATAAACTGCGAAATTTACCGAAATAGAGACTTGCTTGCGGGCGCATTGGCACAGACAATGCGCCCGACATTTATTATGAACATCACCATAAGTGGGAGACAGTTATGAAAACTAAAATCACCGAAATGCTGAACATCGAACATCCGATCGTTCAGGGCGGCATGCATTATGTTGGCTTTGCCGAGATGGCAGCAGCCGTATCAAACGCAGGCGGCCTTGGCATTATTACAGGTCTGACACAGCCCAGCGCCGCTGACCTTGCCAATGAAATCGCCCGTTGCAAGGATATGACTGACAAACCGTTTGGTGTGAACATCACCTTCCTGCCGGTTGTGAACGCGCCTGACTATCCGGGCATGATGGACGCCATCATCAAGGGCGGCGTAACCGTTGTTGAAACAGCCGGGAACAACCCGTCGCAATGGTTGCCCATGTTGAAAGATGCGGGCATCAAGGTCATTCACAAATGTACCTCTGTCCGTCATTCATTGAAGGCGCAATCCATCGGTTGTGATGCGGTATCTGTTGACGGGTTTGAATGTGGTGGTCATCCGGGTGAAGATGATATCCCCAACATGATCCTGCTGCCCCGCGCTGCCGAAGAACTTGAGATTCCGTTCATCGCCTCAGGTGGTATGGGCAACGCCCAGCAATTGGTTGCCGCATTGGCCATGGGTGCCGAGGGCATCAATATGGGCACGCGCTTTATTGCCACCAAGGAAGCGCCGGTTCATGAAAATGTGAAACAGGCCATTCTTGCGGCAAGCGAGCTTGATACACGTTTGATCATGCGCCCCTTGCGCAATACAGAACGCGTTTTGAACAATGACGCGGTTGAACGGTTGTTGCAGAAAGAAAAGGAACTTGGCGACGATATCAGCTTCATGGACATTGCCGAAGAAGTGGCGGGCGTCTATCCGCGCATCATGACCGAAGGCGACATGGATGCGGGTGGCTGGTCCTGCGGTATGGTTGCGGGTCTGATCCACGACATTCCGACCTGTCAGGAATTGATTGACCGCATCATGACAGAGGCGGACGAGATTATCAGCAGCCGCCTTGCCAAGTTCGCGAGCTAAACAGATCCGATGCATATACTGATTGTTGGCGCAGGGGCTGTCGGGCTGACCTATGGACTGGCCTTTCACAAGGCCGGTGCCCGTGTCTCATACCTTGTAAAACCTGCCCATGTGGCAGGGCTGAAGGATGGCGTGACGATGCTGCGCCACAATCTTTTATTACCCGGATTGACCGAAGAACGCTTTGTTGATTTCAACCTGTTTGACGATGTGTCAAGCACACCGGTTGAGGAGTTCGACCAGATTTGGTTGACCGTTCCGTCAGACGCCCTGTCCGATGACTGGTTGGGTGTCTTGCGTGACGGGTTGGCGGATGATGCAGCGGTGATCGGGCTTCAGCCCGGCCCGAAGGATGATGCCCGCCTGCGCAGCTTTTTCGGTGATCAATTGGTGAAGGGGGTCATTGGCTTCCTCGCCTATCAATATCCGCTACCGGGGCAAGCCAATCCCAAGGGGCGGTCCGGCATCGCCTATTTGTTGCCGCCACAGGCAGGGGGGCTTGGCCCCACCGACCATTCGGCGGCCCATGCGGCGAAGGATATGCTGGCAAAGGGGGGGCTGGATATCAGCCTGTCTGATAATCTGGCAGAACAATATGGCCGCGTGTCAGCCCTGTCCCTGACCAATATGGCGGGGCTTGAGCTGGCAGGCTGGTCATTCCGTGGGTTCCGCACGAACAAAAACAAGGGCCGCGCGCTGGCCAAGGCTGCCGCGGTCGAGGCGCTGGCGCTGGTCGATCATCAATTTGATCTGCCCCATAATGAAAAGCGTGATAGCCGTTTGGCATCGCTTGGCCCGTTGGTTAGCCTTGTGGCACCGTTGGTCCCGTCCATCCGGTTGGAACCTTATTTGGCGTTCCATTTCGGTAAGGTCAGCGCGCAAACGCGATCTGTATTGCGTGATTATGTTGCGCTGGCGCGGGAGGCAAACATGCCCAGCAGTGCCATACAGGAATTATTGTCTGCGCTGGAGGCGTTGGACGAAACGGCCTAGTCAGTTTGGCTTTGTGCTTTGACTTGTTACGCGGTGCGGTATCGATCACAGATTGACCGCACCCATGCCGTCCCCGGATGGTCGGCCCAGCGTGAAGACCAGTCTTCAAATACTGTGCGTGCCTCATCAGGAATGGTGAAGGATAGTGACCGGGGCCAACAGGTGCCGCACAGCAGGCTGGCGGCGGTCAGGTCAGCCTTGGTAAAGCGATCCCCCACCAGATAACCCGTGTCGGCGTTGCGCACCATCACCTCATCCAATGCCGTATCCATATTGGCATAGCCTTCGGCGACGGTTTCGGGGGTGATATTGTCCGCCGCGCGCAGCAGCAGGTTCATCGCCGGTTCAGCGATGCGCATACCCAACTTGGTAGCCGGACCACGGTCCAGCGTGAACATGCGCGTGAGCAAGCCGGGATAGGTTTTCAATACGTAATCGAAATAGGCGCGCCGGAACGGTGCGCCGACCAGCCCCTCAAACAGGGCGGTAACCTCCTCAACCTCGGTAGCGAGGGCGGGGTCTTCATAGGTCAGGGGTTTTTCGGGGAATTGTTTTTCAAGCCAGTGCAGAATGCTGTCCGACCCGGCAATCACTTCGTCATCATTCACAACCAATATGGGGGTGGATGTGCTGGCCCCCTTGGTCAGTTTGCGGGTGACGGGAATATGCAGGCCGGGGATTAAAACCCGTGGTTCAACGGTTAGGCCCTTATAGTCACAGGCCCAGCGTCCCCGTTCATTAAAGTGGGAAAAATGGAACTGGTATAGGACCGGTGTCGTCATGCGGTGGCGTCAGCAGGTTTGGACATGGTGGCATAGGTATAGCCGGCAAGCCCGCCTATCAACACTTGTGCCAGCAACCCGCCAAGTGACCGCGCGCCGGGGATCAACGGTACGCCGAAAAATACCTGCTCCATCAAAACCAGCATCACCAGCATGGCGACCATGCCGGCGGCGGCATAGATCACCGGGCGCTTGAAACTGATCAGCCGTGATGTGCGGTCAGCAGCGAAAAACGCGACGCCCAATCCCAGCAGGATAAACACGGCATAAAGCGGCCCCATGCCGACAATATCAAATGCTGTCATGGACAGACGGTCCGCCATCGATACCTCAGCCCCGACTGAGATCAAGCCGCCCAACACAAATTGCGTGGACATGGCAGTTGCCAGTGCCGCCGTCAGAATAACGGTGATGACAAAACGGATCATGCGGGACGTGCGGGTCATGTGGCTTTGGCCTTTATTTTGAAATCTTTGGGTGGGCAGCGCGCCCAACTGGCCTATAATGGTACGTCATAACGCGAATTACAATAAGCCAGAACGGGACCGACCATGCGCCTGCTTACACGTTTTGCCCTTTTATTCAGCCTTGCCCTTGCGCCCATATCCGCATTGGCCGAACAACCGGTGATCGACAGCCAAATCGTTGATGGCTATCAGTTGGACACAGTGGCGGACGGGCTCGACTTTCCGTGGTGTGTTGCCTTCCTGCCCAATGGTGACCTGCTGGTCACACAGCGCAGCGGGGCGTTGGTGCGCGTTGATGGGGCGGGCAAGAAACATGTCATCACCGGCATGCCAGAAGTTTATCACGCCCGTCAGGGCGGCCTGTTCGATGTGATGGTATCGCCTGATTTTGCGGCAACCGGCATTGTTTATCTGTCCTATGCCGCCGGTACACCCGGTGCCAATCAAACCAGCGTGTTTAAGGCGCGCTTGCAGGATGATGCACTGGTTGATGGTGACGTGATCTTTGCCGCCAGCCCGACAAAGGCAACGGCAGTGCATTATGGTGGACGTATGGTGACCCTGCCTGACGGGTCGATTGTGTTGACGCTTGGTGATGGCTTCCGCTATCGGGAGGAGGCGCAGAAACTGTCCTCTCATATTGGGACGATTGTCCGGTTCATGCCAGATGGGTCGGCCCCGGCAGATAATCCCTATATCGGGCGCAAGGATGCCTTGCCGGAAATATTCAGCTATGGCCATCGCAGTGTGCAGGGGTTGGTCCACGATGCCCAAACCGGTACATTGTGGGCGCATGAACATGGCGCACAGGGCGGTGATGAACTGAACCTGTTGGTGCCCGGCGGCAATTACGGCTGGCCGCTTGCCACCACGGGGATTGATTATACCGGCGCGAAAATCACCCCGTTCAAACAATATCCGGGCACGGAAAAATTCGCCCATGATTGGGTGCCATCGATTGCGCCGTCCGGCATGGTCCGCTATCGCGGCACCTTGATGCCTGAGCTTGATGGCGATTTCCTGATCGGCGGCCTGGCATCAATGGATGTCCGCTTGCTGGAAACCGCCGGCAATGAAGTTACATCAGAACATGTGTTGTTTGAGGAGTTGGAGGAGCGTATTCGCGACCTGCGCATCGGACCGGATGGGGCGATCTATCTGCTGACCGACACGGATGAGGGGCGGGTGATTCGCATTTCGCCTGCGCCATAAGATGCCGTCGGCATGGGGCGGTCGTGCAACAAAGCCTTGACACTACTGAATAAATTGGCAGTATGAATGCCATAATGTGCGGGGCGCAGCGGGCGCATCGCCTTTATGGATTGTACCCGTGTTGGGATGAACTGTACTCGTGATGGATTGTAGCCGTGGCAGACAATAAAAACAAAGCGATTGCGCAAGGCAAAACTGACCCGCCCGAGGAAAGCGACGGTCGTCGCCGTCGCCGGGTAGCTTCCCGCCGGGCGATTGTTGAGGCTATGATGGCGTTGATTGAGCAGGGGGTGATGGAGCCTACTGCCGCGCAAGTGTCCAAACAGGCCAATGTCGGGATGCGGACGGTCTTTCGCCACTTTAACGATATGGAAAGCCTGTTCGCAGAAACAACCGATGTGTTGACCGAACGGGTGCGTGAGTATTTTCTGTATGTCAGCCCCGAAAAACATATTGATGCCCGCCTGCGCGATGTGATCAATGCCCGGGCACAGATGTTTCAAATTCTGGCAAACTTCAAGCTATCTACCCAGACGTGGTTTCATAAATCCGCCTATCTGCGTGAAGATGATTTGAATACACGGAAGATGCTGCACAATAATCTGAAAAAGAATTTCCCAGAGATGCAGGATATGGATGTCGCCCGGACCAAGGCATTGGACCTGGCGCTTGGATTTGATGGTTGGCTGGGCAATCGTGTGGGCGGCGGTCTGTCGGTTGAAGAAACCAAGGACGTGATCTATGCACTGGCCCGCCCGCAATTTGATTAGGCGGCCGATTGGCCAACAGCTCAGCCCGCGTCGATAATCCTGTAATCATGTTCAACCACACACCCTGCCTTTTCCATCATGATAGAGGCAGAGCAATATTTTTCCGCTGACAGGGCAACGGCGCGCTTGACCATTGGTTCTTTCAAATCAGTGCCTGTGACCACAAAGGTCATTTTGATTTTGGTGAAGACGGCGGGAACCGCATCGGCGCGCTGGGCCTCAAGCTCTGCCACGCAGCCTACGATATTTTGTCGGCCCTTTTTCAAGATCGTTACAACGTCATAGGACGCGCAGCCCCCCATGCCCATCAACAACAGTTCCATCGGACGGGGGCCGCGATTTTGCCCGCCACTGTCGGCGGGGCCATCCATGCGGACGGTGTGGCCGGTTTCTGATTCAGCGTCGAAACAGACGTCTTCGACCCAGGAAACTGTCGCTTTCATAATATACCCTTGCGCGCTTGGCAGTTGAAGTTGAGCGACCCTATAGGGCCTGCATCGCCTTGCCAAGGGGGACGGGCGTCGCGGCTTGATCAATGGCTACTGCCGTGAGCGCAATAATGAGAAAAAGGCCGCGCATATTTGTTATCTCAACTACGTATGCCTCCTATCGCGGGGTAGGCGGATCTAAACCGTAGTAGAGAAGAAGGCCGCCCCCGGGGAGGGACGGCCTGATTAGTGGGGCGGCTTGATTAAAGGCTGCAGCGAAGGCGCTTTCTAGAAGAAATAGCGCGCCTGCAATTTGAAGACGCGGCCATTGCCCAGAATGCCTTCATGGGCTTCGTCCTGCGCAGGTGTGTCATTGAAAATCTGGTAACGACGATTGTCGAACAGGTTTTCGCCGAACGCCATGATGGACCAAGTGCCTTCAAGGCTGCGAATGCCGATCCGGGCATTCATGTTCCATTCTTCGGGACGTGTATTGATCGGATCATTGTCGGTGTTGATGAAACTTTCGGTTTCAAACATTGTGTCGGCACCGATATGGAAAATGAAGGGTGAGTTAAAGACCGGTCCGTCATAAACGGCAGAGAAATTCAACTGCCATTCGGGGGAGCCTGTGAGCGTGTCTCCCGACAGGTCGCACACTGTGGCCTGATAGGTGTCAACCTTACACGGCCCGCCTGTGAATTCGTCATAGGTGGCGCTTGTATAGGCACCTGATGCGGTCAGCAGCACGCTTTCCAGCGGCACCAGCATTGCTTCCCATTCCACACCGTAAACGGTTGCGTCGGCGGCATTGTCCACAACAAATTCCACGCCGTTAAAAGCTGAAACCTGCAAACCCTTGAACGCGGTATAGAAACTTGAAACGTTCAAACGGCCAGCCCCTTCAAACCATTCTGATTTGAAGCCAAGCTCATAGGTGGTTGAGGTTTCTTCTTCAAACTCAAGATTGTCGGGGCGGTTGGGTTGGGCGTTGAAGCCGCCGCCCTTAAAGCCCTTGGCCCATGTGAAATAGGCCATGAAATCATCACTGGTGCGATATTGAATCGATGCCTTCGGTGACACATCAAATTCATCGCGGCTTAGTGATTCTTCAAACTGGGTGATGCCCGGTGTGAACAATTGCAGCGTGACGATGCCCAACGGATTGTCGTCAAGTTCGATTGGCAAAGGCGAATTGGGGTCCTGCACAAAGACCTGCCCGTCCTGACCTGTACGGTGATTGTGCAGCGTATGTTTGATATAGGCTGATTTTTCTTCGTATGAGGCACGGGCACCAACGGTCAATGCGAAGGCTTCGGTGATTTCCCACTGGAACTGGCCAAAGGCTGCAAAGCTGTCAGATTCTTGTGCGAAAATACGGTTGGAGCTTTCAATCGCTGACACGCCTTCAAGTTGCTGACGCGCATTGATCAAATTGCCCGCGATCTGACCGGCAGCTTCATTGTTCAATGTTTGTGCCCGGCACTGCCTGAAGGCATCTTCGGTCGGCAGGTTGTCACACAGGATCAACTCACCCGCGCCACCAAATGCCAACGCCTCTTCAATGGTGATGAAAGTTGAATAGTCATAGGTGGCGTCAACTTCATTGTGCAGGTAATACACGCCCGCCACATATTCGAATGTGCCCGGTTCTGAGGTAAAACGCAGTTCCGTCGAATACTGGGTGTAGTCTTCGTTATTATCCAGTTTCAGGATCGGCATCGGGCCAAAATCGGCATCAAGGAATACCAGCTCTTCAAACTGGGCATAGTTTGAAACGGATGTGATGGTCCCGGCATTGGTTTCAAATTCCGCATGAAGTGTTGAATCGTAGAAATCACGTTTTGTGAAATCGTCGAAATCCTTATGCGTGATGTAATCATCATTGGCGACATAGGCAGGGTCAAACACAAGGAACCCGGCGGCAAAGCGGGGCTTGTCCAATATCGGTTGGGACCCGTTGCCAAGTTGGTCAATAGACCCGCCATTGAAACTCCACAGGACATTCAGGTCAGAGCTGGGCTCATACCGCAATTTCACGCGGTAGTTGAGGTTGTCCAGATTGTTGCCTTCATTCTGGGTCGTGGTGTTGAACATGATCCCATCGCGTTCTTCCTTCATAATGGCAACGCGGAAGCTTAAATCTTCGCTGAACAGCGGGCCGCCAACAGCGCCGCGCAGGCGGATGTAGTTGTCTTCGCCATAGGTGCCGTCAACATCGGCTGTCCATTCATTTTCGGGCAGCGCTGTGCGCAGGTGCATCACGCCGGCAACCGCGTTCTTGCCAAACAATGTCCCTTGCGGGCCGCGCAGCACTTCAATACCAGCCAGATCAAGCTGACCGTTCGACAGATAGGCAGGACGGCCATAATAAACTTCATCAATAATGATGGCGACGGATTGTTCAAAACCGCGGTTCCAACCGGAACCAAGTCCGCGCATGGAGATGAAGTTGAAGGTCGGGGAATAGGTGATGTTCATGTTTGGCGTTTGCGACGCCACAGCGGACAGGTCAGACATGTCCTTTTCCTTGATGTCATCGCCGCTGATGGCGGTCACTGACAAGGGGACGTCCTGCACATCCTCGGCACGTTTTTGCGCCGTCACGATAATCTCATCCAGTTTTGGGCCACTGCGTTTGACAGGCTCTGCCACAGGTTCTGGCTCTTGCGCGGGGGCGACCGCAACACTTGCCTCTGCTTCGGCATTTGCGGGCGCAGGGGTTGTTGTTTCTTCTTCCAGAAACAGCAAATCATCATCTGTGGTGGTGTCTTGTGCCAGTGCAAACGGCATTGTGCTGCATGACGTCAATAGTGCGCCCAATAGCACACGGCGCGCCAAACGGCGCGTGGTCGTGAAACCCATTCTGGAATCCCCCAATATGTCAATTCAGGCACGATCCCCATCGCGCCGGAAAAGCGAAACATTTTTTTATTCAGATGCTGTTAAATCAGCCTTGAGAGATTTGGTCAAGGCTGACACATCATTCGTTCTTGATTGATGGTTAATCGCTGTAGAAAAGTTTTCTACATCGTTGTTGTCGCGCGATTACGCGTTTTTGATCGTCACGCCGCCATCCACCGGAATGGCAGCCCCGGTCAGGAAGCTGGCAGCGGGCAGCACCACGGACAGCGTGATGTTCGCCACTTCTTCAGGAATGCCGTAACGTTTCAGCGCGACCCGCCGCTTGGCGAAAATGGTCTTATGCTCATCCGGGATGGCCTCTGTGATGCCGGTGTGGATCGGGCCGGGGCAAATCGCGTTGACGGTAATCCCCTCAGGCCCCAAATCAACAGCAAGTGCGCGCGTCAGGCCGATCACACCATGTTTTGCGGCGACATAGGCGCTGTTGCCCTTGGTGGCGCCCAGCCCCTCGGTCGAGGCGACATTGACGATCCGGCCATTGTCGGACTGGCGCAAAAACGGCAGGGCGGCCTGTACAAAGCTTTTCTGGGCGGTCAGCATGACGGCCATGCTTAAATCCCAAACATCATCAAAACTGTCCATATCGACCATGGCGGGAATGGCAAAGCCTGCATTGTTCACCACAATGTCGATACGGCCCAACTTGTCCCCCGCATCAGCGACTGAGGATTTGATGGCGTCCTGATCCTTCAAATCCTGCGCATAGGTCAGGACGGTGACGCCGCGTGTGCGGGCCTCCTCTGCCACGGCCTCAAGCGCGTCGGCCTGCAAATCGAACAGGGCAAGGTCGCAACCTTCTTCGGCAAACAGGATGGCGGTCGCCCGGCCCATGCCGCTGGCTGCGCCCGTGACAATGGCTGCCGACCCTTTGATGGAGCGGCTGAGTTTTTGATAAGTGCTCATATAAATCTAGTCCCGGTAAGACGGATCGCGACGATCAAGGAAGCGCAACAGGCCCGGCCATGCAAGGAAGCTGCCGCCACCATTGAACGCCGGTGAGGTCTGTTCTTCAACCCGGTCCTGCATATCGGTGTCGAGCAGACGGATGGCATCCTTGCCCCCCGCTGTCAGTGCCTTGATCTGCATTGAACAGGCACGCTCAAGGAAGAACATGCGGATCCATGCGTCGCCAGCAGTTTCACCAACGGTCAGCGTGCCGTGATTATACAGCATCATAAAGCTTTTATCGCCCATGTCAGCGACAAGGCGCTCACGCTCATCCAAGTCAAGCGCAACCCCTTCATAGTCATGATAGGCAAGGTCGTTATAAACGCCCAAGGCTGTTTGGCAGAAAGGCAACAGGCCATGTTTCTGGCTTGATACCGCGACGCCATCATCGGTGTGCAGATGAATGATGAAGTGGGCGTTTTCGCTGTTCATATGCAGCGCCGAATGAATGGTAAAGCCTGCGGGGTTCACAAAGAACGGGCTTTCTTCAACAATATTGCCTTCGACATCAATCTTGACCAGCGATGACGCTGTAATCTCTTCAAACATCATCCCATAAGGGTTGATCAGGAAGTGATGATCAGGCCCCGGTACGCGGGCAGAAATGTGGGTAAAGATCAGGTCGTCCCAGCCGTGATAGGCAACAAGCCGATAAAGCGCGGCAAGGTTGACGCGGGCCTCCCACTCTTCGGGTGAGCAGCGGTCCTTCACGGACGGGATATCAAGCATTTCAACAGCGGCCATTGGTGCCTCCTTATAAATGTCGGTGGGCTGTGTTTTGATTGCCGGGATTTTGCGCTTTTTTAACACGCTGAGTCAAACCCGCACTGTAAAGCAGGTTACATTTAGGTAGTTAAAACCCGCGATACAGCGTCTGCCCAGCCCGTCAGGCGGCTGGCCCGTTCGTCTGCGCCCATTTGTGGCTCAAACAGGCGGTCACGCGCCCAATCGCGGCTGACCTGATCCTTGCTTTCGATTAATTCTGCGCCCAGTGCTGCCAAATAGGCCGCCCCCAAAGCGGTTGTTTCGATGATTTTGGGCCGTTCTACGACTTGCCCCGTCAGGTCCGCCAGACGCTGCATGGCCCAATCATTGGCGACCATGCCGCCATCAACGCGCAGGGGCGCGCTGCCCTGTGATCCCCGGTCTGCCGCCATCGCGGTCATCAAATCACAGGTTTGGTAACACACGCTTTCAATCGCCGCGCGGACGATTTCTTTAATCCCTGAATCGCGGGTCAGGCCCAAAATGGCCCCGCGGGCATCGGCATCCCAATAGGGCGCGCCAAGCCCGACAAAGGCAGGCACCATGTAAACCCCGCTATCGGGGTTGGCATCGCGGGCCAAGGCTTCGGAATCGGCGGCGTCTTCGATTAGTTTCAACCCATCGCGCACCCATTGAATGGTCGCCCCCGCCATGAAGATTGATCCTTCAAGGGCATAGTGGGTCACGCCATCAATTTGATAGGCGATGGTGGACAGCAGACGATTATGTGATGGCGCGCGGGTTTCGCCGACATTCATCAGCGCAAAACAACCGGTACCATAGGTGCTTTTCAACATGCCCGGTTCAAAACAGGCTTGCCCAATGCCGGCGGCTTGCTGGTCCCCCGCCATGCCGGTGATGGGAATGGCACGGCCCAGCAACTTTGCCTCCGTCGTGCCAAAGGTTGCGGCATTGCCCTTCACGTCGGGCAGGATGTTCATCGGAATGTCGAGCAGGGCGCACAGCTCGTCATCCCACGACAATGTGTCGATATTGAATAACAGCGTGCGGCTGGCATTGGTCACGTCAGTGACGTGCGATGCGCCCCCGGTCAATTGCCAGACCAGCCATGTGTCGATGGTGCCAAAGGCAAGCTTGCCCGCAGCGGCCTTGGCGCGCGCGCCCTCAACGGTGTCGAGGATATATTTCAGCTTGGTGCCGGAGAAATAGGGGTCAAGCAGCAGCCCGGTCTTTGCCTGAACCATCCCCTCCTTCCCGTCGGCCTTCAATTGATCGCACAGGGCAGCGGTGCGGCGGTCCTGCCAGACAATCGCATTGTGGATGGGCGCGCCCGTATCGCGATCCCACACCACAACGGTTTCGCGCTGGTTGGTGATGCCAATGGCGGCAATATTGTCCGCGCCGATGCGGGCATTTTGGATTGCCTGCTTCGCCGTGGTTAGGACGGAACGCCAAATCTCCATCGCGTCATGTTCAACCCAGCCATCGGCAGGGAATATCTGGGTAAATTCCTGCTGGGCACTGGCGGTAGGGCGCATCTGCCCATCAAAGACAATGGCGCGGGACGAGGTCGTGCCCTGATCAATCGCGAGAATGTGAGGGGCTGTGCTGGATTGTGACATAGGATGCTCTTTAGATATCCGTTGATGCTGTGTTAGATAGGGGCATGACTATTCAGCAAACGCAGCAACAAATCCAGTCCGATGGGGCTGGACCGCAATTGATTGACGGCTTTGGCCGCCATATTACCTATGTGCGTCTGTCTGTGACGGACCGTTGTGATTTCCGCTGCACCTATTGCATGGCAGAACAGATGAGCTTTCTGCCGCGCAAGGAATTGCTGACATTGGAGGAGTTGGATCTTGTTGCCTCCACCCTTATCGCGCGGGGCGTTCGCAAGCTGCGCATTACGGGGGGGGAGCCATTGGTCCGCAAGGGTGTTATCGGCCTGTTTGAAAAATTGGGCCGTCATATCGACACCGGTATGTTGGATGAGCTGACGCTGACCACCAATGGCTCGCAATTGCCGCGCCATGCCAGGGCGCTTTATCAGGCCGGTGTGCGGCGGGTAAACATATCGCTCGACACTTTGAATGCTGACAAGTTTGCTGAAATCACCCGCTGGGGCACGCTTGATCAACCATTGGATGGCATGAAGGCGGCGCAGGATGCGGGACTGAAGGTCAAGCTGAACAGTGTTGCCATGCAGGGCGTGAATGATGGGGAGATGGAGGCGCTGGTCGCCTTTGCCCATGAAAACGGCGCGGATATTACCTTTATTGAAACCATGCCTTTAGGCGCGGTTGATAGGGACCGCGCCGCCGACTTCCTGTCGCTGCAATCGGTTCGTCAGCAATTGTCACAGCGCTGGACGCTGACCGATTTGACCGAAACCACCGGTGGCCCCGCGCGTTATGTTTGGTGCGAGCAGACCGGCGGCAAGATCGGCTTTATCACCCCGATGAGCCATAATTTCTGCGCCACTTGCAATCGCGTTCGGCTGACCTGCACCGGGCAGCTTTATATGTGTTTGGGCCATGATGACCGGGTGGATTTGCGCGCGGCGGTTCGGTCAGATGCGCCGATGGCTGCCCTAAACCATGCTTTGGCGCTTGCGATGCAGCAAAAGCCTGAAAAACATGACTTTTCTATTGATCCTGCAGACCCGAAGCCTGCACTATCACGTCATATGTCGGTCACAGGCGGCTGATAGGGCAAGACGTGTCGGGGGTTCACAACGACACCGAACGTGAGGGGCACGTAATGGGACAGCGTAAATTTGCGATCATGTCCAGCAATTCGCCAAAGGCGTTGCTGGCAAAAGCCGATCTTGAAGAAAAATATGACTTCGTTCCGATAGATGAGGCTGAGGGGATCGTTGCCCTTGGCGGTGATGGGTTTTTGTTGCAGGCCATGCATATGACCATGACCCGTGATGTGCCGATCTATGGCATGAACCGTGGTTCCGTCGGGTTTTTGATGAACGAGTTTAACCCCGACGAATTGTGGGACCGGATTGATGCGGCAAATGAATTTGTCATTCATCCATTGCGCATGAAGGCGCGCCAGATTTCAGGGTATGAGCAAGAGGCGCTGGCGATCAACGAAGTGTCGATCCTGCGTGAAACCCGTCAGGCGGCCAAACTGCGCATTTCAATTGATGGCAAGGAACGTCTGCCCGAATTGATTTGCGACGGCGTGCTGGTGTGTACGTCTGTGGGGTCAACCGCCTACAACCTATCCGCCAATGGTCCGATTATTCCTATTGGGGCAGGGGTGATGGCGTTAACGCCGATCAGCCCGTTCCGTCCCCGCCAATGGCGCGGCGCGCTGTTGCCCCATGATTGTAAAGTGACGTTTGAGGTGCTGGAACAATCCAAGCGCCCGGTCAGCGGCGTTGCCGATCAAACCGAAGTGCGCGATGTGGAATATGTTTCGGTCGAAGAAGACCGGTCAATCAATTTACGCATGTTGTTTGACCCCGGTCATGACCTGCATGAACGGATCATGCTGGAACAGTTTTACGGCAAATAGGGCGCAGCGGTTTTGCTGATAGTTATCGGCGGGCGGCAGCAAACAACATGACGGCCATCACAAGCTCAACCCCGATGAACGTGACGGGGAAGTTTGTTGTTGTCGGTTCAATCATCAGTGAAATGACACGGCCCAAAGCCATACCGGCGACCGACAGGCCAATGGCAACCAATATGCCTGCGCGGAGGCCTGATCGCGTCAGGCAATAAAACAACATCGCGCCAACCAGCAGGCCATAGCCGCCATAGACCGCGCGCACTTCGTTGCGCATGTCAGGCCCCAGCGCACCTGCATCAAAGAAGCTGAGTGTATAGGTCGGGTCATACAGGGCAACCAGCCCCATGCCCGTGAAAAACAAGGCAACCGGAATGATCAAAAGCGCAGCCATAAAAACCCCCATCGATACACAGCGCCGATAAAGTGCTTTCATCGGCTATTGAAGCTGACATAAGTATAGCAGAAAAATTGTGTTTGAGGGTTTTGTGGGTCACGAAGATATCAAATCATTTTTGCTGACCATGCTGATCGCGGGTTGCGGCGGTGTGCTGTTTGCCGTGATCCAATTTCCCTTGGCGTGGCTGATTGGGGCCATGTTGGCAACGACCATTGCCTCTATCGCGGGGGTAAGGGTATGGGTGCCGCAATGGCTGCGTATCATCATGATTGCCGTATTGGGTATTATGCTGGGGTCTGCATTTTCGCCTGAAATGGTTGCGGAAATGGGCCGCTGGATCATGCCGCTGGTGGTGCTGGCGCTGTTTGTGTTGCTTGTCACATTTGTCGGCGCGGCCTATTTCAACAAGGTGGCGGGGTATGATCCTGTCACAGCCTATTTTTCGGCCACCCCAGGCGGCATGACGGAAATGGCGTTGGTTGGCGAACAATATGGCGCTGATATTCGCGTGATCAGTCTGGGCCACGCAACGCGCGTGTTGATCACCGTGGGGACGATCCCGGTTTGGTTCCGCTTTGTTGAGGGGCTGGACATGCCGGTCATGCCCGCAACGGGCACAGGGTTTGCCGACCTGATCTGGTTTGACGTGATGGTGCTGGCCGCATGCGGTATGATCGGCGCACCGCTCGGCACGGTCATGAAAATTCCGGCCGGGCGTCTTGTCGGACCGATGCTGTTATCCGCGGTGGCGCACATTACCGGCGTGATCCATGCCGGGCCGCCGCCATCCATTGTGGCGGTTGCGCAGGTGGTGGTGGGGGCGTCCATCGGGATGCGCTTTGTTGGCCTGACCATGCGGGAGCTGCGCGGCATCACATTTCATGCAGCCGTCATCTCCGTCATATTTGTGCTGCTGGCGGCATTGGTGGGCGGTTTGGTTGGGCCGGTGGTGGATATACCACCCATCGCCATGATTTTGGCGTTGGCACCGGGCGGCCTGTCAGAAATGTCATTGGTCGCATTGGCCATCGGCATTGAAACAGCATTTGTTTCATCCATGCATATTGCGCGGATCATCCTGATCGTTTTGGCAGGGCCTTTGGTGTTCCGGGCAAGCCATCGCGACGCGAGAATTGAACAAAATGATCGGGCAAGATAGGGTTTCGATCCGATGTCGCGTCGTAGCCTGACGACCTGTTTTGAACGATCAGCAATCAACTTCTGCCCGCGATGGACTCTAAAGGCTCAAATATTTCGCCATAGCCTGCTTCGGTGGGAATGCGCAGGAACGGCTTGCCGTCAACTTTTTCGGTCCACGGTTCGACCATGACAATGGTGTCATTGCGCGCCGCCTCAATGGCCGCGGCAACGCTGTTGGATCGTCCCAATTTCACCAATTGCATCCGTGTGGGGAAGATGATCGTGGCGCGGCCTTCGTCTGCTTCTTCAATGGCTTTCAGCGGGTTGATCCACAAGGTATCGACCGCCTCGCTGCCATCATGGGCGGCGTGTTGACCAACAAGGTCGGCGGCAAGATAAAACCGCGTGTCAAAGCGTTTGGGCATGATCGGCGGTGTTACCCAATGGGCGAACGGGGTCAACAGATCAAGGCCCAGTTCAATTCCGTTGTTGCGGGCGATTTCCGGCATGGTGATCTGGCGGTTGTTCAACGCATCACGGTCCTGATCCATATTGTCCAGCATATCAGCGCTGACAATATCGCCGTCCTTGCGGGCAAAAATCAGATCGGCTTCTTCGAATGCTTCGCGAATGGCAGCCACGCGGAACGCAAGTTCAAGATCATCAAATTCGTCTGAATTGCTGCACAGGGCGCGCACTTCATCTGCATTGGTCAAACCGTCAGATTCATCAACCTTGCCGCCGGGAAAGACATAGGCCCCGGATGCAAAGTCGATTTGATGGTGGCGTTTGACCATCAGGACTTCAAGCCCAGTGTCGCCGTCACGCAGCATCAAAATGGTTGATGCCGGTTTGATCGGCACGTCTTGTTTGTCAGTCATGATTTTTCCCTGTTGGTTTTTGTTTTGTATTGTTTATTCGCCTGTTTTGTGGCGCGCGGGGGCGACACGTAGCAGGGTTATTTGATTGCGTTGGCGCTTCAGCACCTCAAACGTAAAGCCGTGGAAATTGAATGCCTGCCCGACCTCGGGGATGGTGCGTGCCTCATGAATGACAAGCCCGGCGATGGTGGTTGCCTCATCATCGGGCAAGCGCCAGTCAAGCTCGCGGTTCAGGTCGCGAATGGTGACGATGCCATCAACAAGGAAGCTGCCATTGTCTTGCGGGCGGACCCCTTCGACCACATGGTCATGTTCATCGGATATGTCGCCGACAATTTCCTCGATAATATCTTCAAGGGTCAGCACACCCATCAAGGTGCCGTACTCGTCAATCACGATGGCGAAATGCGCATGGCGGCGCTTGAAGCTTTCAAGCTGTTGGTTCAGGCCGCGTGTTTCGGGCACGAACCACGGCTCAGCCGCAATGTCCAAGAGGGCGGCCTTTAACGTCTCATCGCTTTTATCGGCGGGCAAGGCGGCCACAGCGCGCAACACATCCTTGGCATGGAACACACCAATGATGTTTTCCTGCTCATCCTTATAAAGCGGAATGCGGGTGAACGGGCTGTTGATCACCGCGTCCAGAATTTTCTCGCCGCTGTCATCGGCATTGATCATGAACATGTTACGCCGATGGGTCATTACCTCGCCCACATCAAGATCACGTAGATCAAGGATGGAGCCAAGCATGTCGCGATAGCCCTTTTTCACCCGGCCTTCTGAATGGTGCAGGTCAATCGCGCCGCGAATTTCTTCCAGTGCAGACCCGGTCCATTCCGATCCGACATTGCGGCCAAACAGGCGGAATACGCCGCTGACCAGTTTTTGCACCAACCAGACAAAGGGGGTGAAGACCAACACGATAATGCGGATGATCGGCGCAACCGCCAATGCCCCCCGGTCGGGGTTTTGAATGGCATAGGTTTTGGGCATGACCTCAGCAAAAATGACCACCAATGCCGTCATGATCAAGGTGGCATAGGCCACACCTGAATCGCCGAACAGATTTAGGAACATGCTGGTGGCAAGGGCGGAGGCGAGAATATTGACCAGATTATTGCCCAGCAAAATCGCACCGATCAGGCGTTCTTGATCCTGAATCAGTTTTTCCACGCCCTTGGCGCGCTTATTGCCCTGTTGGGCAAGCTGATGAATGCGGGCGCGGCTGGTCGCCGTCAGCGCAGTTTCTGAACCTGAGAAAAATCCTGAAAGAATCAGAAGAATAAGAATAGCACCCATTGTCAGGGCGAGGGTCAAGCTCATGGCTGTCAGTTGCCGTCCTTCGGTTGATCGTCGTTAAGTGTGTCACGCACAAGATTTAGCGCCACGTCCTGCGTTATGAAAGCATCTCCGATGGCGCGCGCCAAGATGAAAGTCAGTTTGTCATCAACGACTTTCTTGTCCTGCTTCATATGGTCAAGCAGGCTGTCCACATCAAGGGGCGCACCGTCAATGTCCATCAGGCTGGATTTCAGCCCGGCTGCCTTTAAATGGGCCTTGACCCGTCCGGCGTCCTGCCCGGTGACAAGCCCCATCTTGGCGCTGAGCGAAAAGGCAAGCGCCATGCCGATGGCGACCCCTTCACCATGCAGCAAAGTGGCGGAATAGCCTGTCTCAGCCTCAAGCGCGTGGCCGAATGTGTGGCCAAGGTTCAAAAGCGCGCGGCGGCCCTGTTCTGTTTCGTCCTCGGCAACGATTTCAGCCTTCATCGCTACTGATGTTTTGATGGCGTGCAAGCGCGCGGTCAGATCACCGGCCAGCACCTTCGCGCCATTGTGTTCCAGCCATTCGAAAAAGCTGTAGTCGCCCAACAGGCCATATTTCACAATCTCGGCATAGCCTGCCTCAAGCTGTCGTTGCGGCAGGGTGTCAAGGATATTGGTGTCAGCCAGTACCAGCACAGGCTGATGAAAGGCCCCGATCAGGTTTTTACCTTGCGGAACGTTGACGGCGGTCTTGCCCCCGACTGAGCTGTCGACCTGCGCCAGCAAACTTGTCGGAATTTGGATAAAGCCAACGCCGCGCCGCAAAATCGCAGCGGCAAACCCAACAAGATCACCGATCACACCGCCGCCAAGGGCGATGATGCGGTCATTGCGTTCAACTTTTGCGTCCAGCAATTGCCCGCACAGCGCGCCCAATTGGGTGAAGTTTTTGGTGCCTTCGCCCGCAGGCAACACAATCGCCTGATGGCTGATCCCTGCGGTGTCGAGCGCCGCTTCAAGCGCGCCAAGATGGTGGGGCGCGACCTGATCATCAGTGACGATCACAGTGCGGTCACGTTTCATCACCGGGCCCAGCAAAGGGCCCAGATCGGCGAACAGGTCAGGGCCGATGACAACATCATAGGCCCGCTCACCCAGACCGACGCGCACAGTTTCCCGGATGGTTGCGGGGGCGGCAATAGTCATGACGTGCTGCCTTCTTTCAGGGCGCTGACAATGATATCAACCACATCATCATGGGGCACATCGGCGGTATCGATGGTGATATTTGCCTCAGCATAGATGGGGTAACGCTCATCAATCAGTTTTTGCAAAATTTCGCGCGGGTTGCCCTGCCGCAGCAGCGGACGGGTGTTGCGCTTTGACGTGCGTTTGACCAGCAAATCCAAATCGGCGCGTAACCAGACCGACAGGCCCTGATCACCGATCAGGCTGCGGGTTTCGTCATCCATAAAGGCACCGCCCCCGGTGGCCAGCACACAGCGGTCGGATTCGATCAACAAACGGCGGATCACCTTGCGTTCCCCTTCGCGGAAGGCAGGTTCGCCATACTGGTCGAAATAGTCAGATACGCTCATCCCGGCGGCTTCTTCGATGGCCTCATCCGCATCAACAAAATCAAGGCCAAGGCGTTTGGCCAGACGGCGGCCCACTGTTGTTTTGCCCGCGCCCATCAGCCCGACAAGCACAATGGTCCGGTCCCCAATCGCGCGCGGCGCGGGGGTGGCTGTTTCTTCCGATGATGTGGCCGACAGGCTCATAGTCTTTCAAAATTCCGGTCAGTAATGGTGCAAATGCTTGGCTGCGCAGCTAAGCATGGCCTGTTTATTCCCAAAAGGGGCATAAAGACGCGAAAAAAAACGCTGCCCCCATCGTCATCAGGCCATATTTTCGCTATAGCGGTGTCAGACACTGTAATGCAAGTCAAGAGTCGCCCCAAACAGGGTGCGACCGGTTTTTTGAGCGTAAGGGATAAGAATGCCACGTTTTTCCGTAATTCTGCTGTTGCTGATTCTGGGCGGTGTCGGTGCCGGCGCCGTGTTTCTGGCCACATGGGATATCCCGGCCCCTAGCCAAACGGTAGAGCAGGTTTTGCCCGATGACCGCTTCGAACGCTAGACGGCGCAGCCTGAAACGGGCTGTTGGTGCGATTGCCCTGATTGCCGGACCGATGGCCATGCAGGTGGCAGGCGCACAGGCACAATCCTTTAATACTGTTATCGCTGTTGAACAACGGATGGCACAGCCCGATTATGGCGCTGTGGGCCTTGATATTGCGCTTGATGCCAATGGGGCGCTTGTCTCTGAAGGCATGTGGGAGGGGATGACCCGCCGCCGTGCCGCCACATTGATGACGATGGCGGGGCAGCAGACCGGCATTGCCGCGCTTGATACGCTATATATGCAAACACTGGCCGTTGCCGCAGGCTCCCCCCGCCGGGATGAGGAACGCGAGGCAGAGGCCACCGGCAATGCCTGGCTTGAGGCGCGGGTAAGTTCGCTGGTGGCGCGGGGCCATTATGATGCCGCAGTAAAGCTAGGCGACCGTCTGGGCACTGCCGGGCGCGCGGCCAACCCTGTGGTTGAGCGTGATTTGCTGAACGCCGTTTTGTGGGGACAGGGGCTTGGCCCCGCCTGTGCCGTATCTTGGCGGTTGGAGGCGCAGGCCCGCACCGGGTCTGACCCTGAATTGCAATTGTTGGATGCGGCTTGTAAGGCCCATAAGGGTGACAGAGCAGCCGCTGAGTTTGCGGCGGAACTGGCGTCCGAACTTGGGGCCGGCAATAGCACTGCGATCAATTTGTTGGATCATATGATCGGTTTGCATCGCGGTAAGCCAAAGCCGAAATTGCTGAAAACTGCTGCAAGTGATCCGTTAAACTTTGCCATGGCTGGCGCGCTGAACATGGATTGGCCCGTTGCGCTATATGATCAATTGCCTGCCGCGGTTTTGGCGGGCTTTGCCAGTCGTGCGGATATCAGCCTGCCAAACCGTATCGTTGCCGCCGAATTGGCGCGCGCGTCAGGTTTTGGCACACGCAATCAACTGCGTGACCTGTATATGCAGGCCGCCGCCGCATTGGCTGCGGGCGAGGTAACGCCAACACAGGCCAGCGCCGCCATTCTGGACCGGGCGAATAGTTTTGCCACATGGCGCCAGTCACAGGACCCGGTGATCGGGGCTGATCAATTGGCGGATTTGTTGGCGCGGTCACAGGCGCAAGGACGCTTTGACGTGATGGCCGATTTGCTGCTGCATGATTTCAGCTTTCCGCAGGCAGAGGCAACACTTTCAAAACATGCCGGAATTTTTGCCCGTGCGGCGATGGCGGCGAATATGCCGAACAGGGCAGGCACATGGCTTGCCATTCTGTTAAAGGGGCAGGAGGCAGGCGTCTTCTTCCTTGACCCCAATGTGCGGGCCGTATGGCCGCTGCTGATCCTGTCGAAACTGCCGGTCAATGAAATGGTCGAAAATGGGGCCTTGCCGTGGCTTGCCAGCCTGTCAGAAGAAGACCGCCCCAAGGCGGCGCTGGTCTTTTCAATGGCCGAGGCATTGGGCCGCCGCGTGCCCGAACCTGCATGGCTAACCCTACAGGATGGCGCAACACCTGATGTGGATGCCGCCGCGTTGCCGCCCTTGCCCTATTGGCGTGGGATTGCAGCGGCAGCAAGTCGTGGCAGCAGGGCAGAGGTGATTATCTTTGCCAACTTGTTGTTACAAACCAACCGGGATGAATTGGCCCATCCGGCCATTATCTCGTCCGTATTATCGGCCCTGCGGGGCATCGGCGCGACAGATATCGCCCATCAGATCGCCGTGGAAACCGCCCTGAAGGTCGGCTTCTAGATCACGATATGCGAAAAAAGGGGGGCGTGTCATGACAAGCTGGCCACTGGCGATTGACCTGTTTCTCGACATGATGATTGCAGAGCGTGACGCCGCGATATTGACCGTCAGTGCCTATGGCCGTGACCTTGCCCATTATGCTGAACACTGCGGGGCAGCCGCACCCGGACAGGTCACAAGGGCGCAGGTAAGTGCCTATATGGAAGGTCTGGAAGCAGAAGGAAAGTCAGCGAAAACAGCAGCGCGCTATTTAACGTCCATTCGGCAATTTCACAAATTTTGCGTGGATGAGGGGATGGCGGCCGATGACCCCTCGCGCCTTGTCGCCTCCCCCAAATTACCGCGCAGCCTGCCCAAATATCTTAGCGAGGATGAGGTCGCCCGCCTGCTTGAAGGCGCGCGCCAACAAACAGGCGCAGATGGCAAGCGCCTGTTGTGTTTGGTTGAGATGTTTTACGCCACCGGGATGCGCGTGTCTGAATTGGTCAGTCTGCCCATTGCGCCATTACGCTCACTGCCTGAGGCGTTGATCGTGACAGGCAAGGGCCGCAAGGAACGTATGGTCCCGATGGGGGAACCTGCCCGTGACGCCCTGCGTGACTATCTGGCGGTGCGTGATGCCCATCTGCGGGTGATCAAAGGGAAGGCGGAACCATCAGCCTTTTTATTCCCTTCCAAAAGTAAAGAAGGGCATTGGACCCGCCAACAGGCAGGCCGCGCGCTGAAGGACTTGGCAGTCGGTGCGGGGATTGATCCCAAACGCGTTTCCCCCCATGTGTTGCGCCATGCGTTTGCCTCCCACCTGTTGGCGAATGGCGCTGATCTGCGTGTGGTGCAAACCCTGCTGGGCCATGCCGATATTTCGACAACTGAAATCTATACCCATGTTTTGGCTGCCCGACGCGAAGCGCTGGTGAAGCAGCACCACCCACTTTCAAAATAGGCAGCGCCGTCCTAAGGTGCGCGCACATTATTAGCGGAGAATGATATGAGCTTTACCATTGTTGAGCAGACCACCCCACGCCTGAACCGATGCGAACTTTCCGTGCCCGGTTCCCGCCCTGAAATGTTTGAAAAGGCTGCCGCGTCTGCGGCGGATGTGATCTTCCTTGACTTGGAAGATGCGGTTGCGCCTGATGACAAGGAACAGGCGCGCAAGAATATCATTCAGGCACTGCATGATGTGGATTGGGGCGACAAGACAATCTCTGTCCGTATCAATGGCCTCGATACCCATTATTGTTATCGCGATGTTGTTGATGTGATGGAACAGGGCGGTGAACGGCTTGACCTAATCATGATCCCCAAGGCGGGCAACGCCAAGGATATCTATGCCATCGACATGATGGTGACCCAGATCGAAGCGGCTGTTGGGCGCAAGAAGCGCATCGGGTTTGAGATGATTATCGAAACCGCATTGGGTATGGCCAATGTGGACGAGATTGCCGCCGCATCGCCGCGGAATGAATCGCTGCATTTCGGGGTGGCTGATTATGCTGCCTCTACCAAGGCACGCACAACGCAAATCGGTGGGCCAAACCCGGCCTATGCCGTGCTGACCGATCCGTTGGATGATGGCAGCCGCGCCACCCATTGGGGCGACATGTGGCACTATGCAGTGGCACGCATGGTGGTTGCCGCCCGCGCCAATGGCCTGCGTCCCATTGATGGGCCGTTCGGTGATTTTTCTGACCCTGATGGGTTTGCGGCACAGGCATCACGCGCCGCCGTGTTGGGCTGTGAAGGCAAATGGGCCATCCACCCCAAACAAATTCCGCTGGCGAATGAGGTTTTCACACCGTCCTTGGCCGAAGTTGACAAGGCCCGCCGTATTTTGGTGGCGATGGAAGAGGCGCAGAAAAGCGGCTCAGGTGCCGTGGCGCTTGATGGTCGCCTGATCGACATCGCATCGGTTCGCCAAGCAGAAGCCTTGGTCGCACAGGCGGATGCAATCTCTAACGGTTAAGATTGCGTCGGCGAACCTGCTTTATTGATAGCGCGCAGCCGGA
Organism: Hyphomicrobiales bacterium; assembly: GCA_006844605.1. Lineage (GTDB taxonomy): Bacteria > Pseudomonadota > Alphaproteobacteria > SPJN01 > SPJN01 > SPJN01. The sequence goes on from SPJN01000005.1 coordinate 53,754, forward strand.
CGAAAAAGTCTGCAACTTTTTCTGGCTGACGCTTGTTCGCCAAGCAGAGGCGTTGGTCGCGCAGGCGGATGCGATTTCAAACGGTTAGCAAAAGCACGTCACCCCGGACTTGATCCGGGGTCCATGCTGCTTTTCAGCCGTCCAACCCCTTCAACTTGTCGGGGTTGCGCACAATATGAATATGCGTCACAGCGCGATCATTGACGGTTAGCAGGATTGCAGACAACAATCCGTCCGTCTTGTCCTTGATCAATATGGCGGGTTGATTGTTCAGGTTGGCAAATGTCATAGCGACATGGCCTTGCTGTTTCTCTGCAACCGATGCCCACACGGTCAGCACGTCATCAACACCATAGAGGGGCCGTAGCGAGGCGCGGGCCTTGCCGCCGCCATCTGAAATCAGCGTGATGTCGGGGGCCATTAATTGCAGTAATTTTTCGCGATTGCCTGACTGGCTTGCCTCAAAGAACGCTGATAGCAGATCTTTCGCCTGTTCATCCAGCGCATGGGGACGTGGCGTGCCGGCACGCAGCCGCTTGCGGGCACGGCTTGCCATCTGTCGCACGGCGCTGTCTGATTTGCCCAGGGCATCGGCAACAGCCCGGAAATCCAAGTCGAAAACGTCATGCAATAACAATGCGACCCGTTCTTCAGGCCCCAATTCATCCATCAATGTCATAATCGCCATCGACAATGTCTCGGCCCGGTCCAACCTGTCGTCGGCGCTGGGGGCAGCACTGGGAACGAGCGGTTCTTCGCTATCAATCGGTTCGGGCAACCACGGCCCGACATAGGTTTCGCGGGACCGATAGGCGCGGCGCAGTTGGTCTATCGACAGGCGGCTGGCAACCGTCAACAGCCATGATTTGGGGGTTTTGAGCGTGTGCCAGTCGTCAAACTTGGCCCACCGCAACGCGACCTCCTGCACAATATCGTCCGCGTCCGCGCGGCCGCCCAACATGCGATAGGCCAGCCCATAGATCGCGCCCTTGTGGTCAAGGAAGATTTGCGTTTTGGGGTCAGTCATTCGGCAGCCTGTAGGTGCGCAGGATGGTAGGACCCATCCGTCATGTCTATTAGTTCGGGGGCAATGCGCACCTGTGAACAGCTGACCGCAAGGCCAAGGCCGCGCTTGGCCATCGGATAGACTTGCGAGGCTGCGACCGACAACGCCATCTCTACCAGACCTTCATCGCCCCAGCGGTTGCGCACCTGTTCCACATAGTCGATGAGCGCCAGATCATTTTCGGCAACCGCCTTGCCATAGCGATAGGCAAGAAGATCATCGCCGGTCAGTGCCGCACCGCCTGCAAGTGTTGCTTCGATGGTTGCGGTCGGCACTTTGGACAGTACTGCGAAATTGACGACAATTTGTGTGCAAGGGCCGCAATCAATTACCTGCGCACTGGCGATGCGGGCGACAAACCACGGCGACAGGGGCACCGCCTTGCGATGCTGGCTGACCGGGGCAAACAGGCCAAACTTGGCAATCATGCCGCCGGACCCCTTGCCGATTTCGCGCATCATGGTCATGTCGGTTTTGGATTGTTGTTCCATCTTGTCGGCGGTGCGGTTGATGTACCAGCGCATAAAACGGTTAAACATGTGTTTGTGTCCTTTGCGGGGGGAGGAGCGCGAGGATCGTCAGGATCACCGCAGGCAGAATGACGCCGGGGGCGTCGGTCATGAACTGGTCAAAGGTGCAAACCCCTGCCAGCCATTCCCACACATGAAACAATCCATGGCCTGAAATCCACAGCGCCGCGATTCCGGTCAGGAAGCGCCGCTGCGCCGGGCGGGCCACAGCCAATCCCAGCAGTCCGGCAACCATCACATAAATCAGGCCGATATCACGGATGAAATGCGCATTTGGCGGTCCTGTGCGGGTGACGCCGGGAACAGCCTCGTACCAGCCGATGGGGTCCCACAGCATGAAAAGCCCGTTCAGACCCAATGAAATTGCCATTAGGATCAATAATAGTGGTTCAAGTTTTTGCATCATGGCCCCGTCCTCCCTTGTTAGTGTGCAGCATAGGCCCATCCTATACCGTCACTCAATAAGACGTGTCAGATGGGTGATTTGTGACAACAAATAGTGAAACAATTGACATGGGGGCCGAACAGCGCCATCTATGTGCCTATATATTCAAGCGTTTTTAAGACGTAACGACCTTTTACGATACTTTGCGAGACCATGCGATGAGCACAGCCTATCTCGACTTTGAAAAGCCGATTGCCGACCTTGAGGCCAAGATTGCTGACCTGAAAACCCTTCCCGGTGAGGGGGAGGCAGGGGCCGTCAACGTAAAGGACGAAATTGTCCGGCTGGAGGCGAAGGCCGCCGCCCAGTTGAACGATATGTATAAGCGTTTGACCCCTTGGCAAAAAACGCAGGTCGCGCGGCATCCTGATCGGCCCCATTTCATTGATTATGTGAATGACCTGATTGAGGAATTTACTCCCCTTGCCGGTGATCGCGGCTTTGGCGATGACCATGCGATTGTGGGCGGGCTTGGCCGCTTTAAGGGCGAATCGGTTGTGGTTATGGGCCATGAAAAGGGCTATGACACCGAAACCCGCCTGAAGCATAATTTCGGCATGGCGCGCCCTGAAGGCTATCGCAAGGCTGTGCGTTTGATGGATATGGCAGACCGGTTTGGCCTGCCCATCATCACATTGGTTGATACCGCCGGGGCCTATCCCGGTTTGGGTGCCGAAGAACGCGGTCAGGCAGAGGCGATTGCCCGGTCTACTGAAAAATGTTTGACGATTTCGGTTCCCATGATTTCGGTTGTGATTGGTGAGGGCGGCTCAGGCGGGGCGATTTCAATCGCATCAGCCAATGCCATCGGCATGTTGGAACATTCCACCTATGCCGTGATTTCACCTGAGGGCTGCGCCTCAATCCTGTGGCGCGATTCTGCCCGTGCGGCGGATGCCGCTGCTGCCATGAAGGTGACTGCGCAGGATTTGAAATCGCTGAAGATCATCGATCAGATCATTGCCGAACCCATCGGTGGTGCCCATCGCGACCCCATGCGCACGATCAGCGACACGGGCCGCTTTATCGAACGGGCGCTGGCTGCACAGCACAATAAGTCACCGCAGGAATTGAAGGCCGAACGGCGTCAAAAATTCCTTGAGATGGGCCGCAATCTACAAATTGCGTGATCAGGCCCCTTGATTTGGCCGCTTTTGTGCTGCCTTAGCCTTCGACAAGCCCCCCAAACCCCGTTAAGCTGATTGGCATAAAAGGGGTAGGGCGACCGGACAATAGTCTGGTCACTGCATTGCAGGGGAGGCAGTTGTGGCTAAGCTCAAAGACAAATCACTACTTGAAGAAAAGTGCCTGATCGATGGCGACTGGGTCGGTGCCGATTCCGGCGAAACGGTTGAGGTAACAAACCCCGCCACGGGTGAGGTGCTGGGCACCATTCCCAAAATGGGCACTGCTGAAACCCGCCGCGCCATCGAAGGTGCGCAAAAGGCGATGAAGTCTTGGCGCAAAAGAACCGCCAAGGAACGCGCCCAAATTCTGCGCCGCTGGTTTGACCTTTGCATGGAGAATGAGGACGACCTTGCCCTCATCATGACATGGGAACAGGGCAAGCCCCTGGCTGAATCTCATGGTGAGGTTGCCTATGCGGCGGGCTTCATCGAATGGTTCGGGGAGGAGGCAAAGCGCGTCTATGGCGATACCATACCCGCCCATGCCCCCGACAAACGCATCATTGTGACGAAGGAACCGATTGGCGTTGTTGCCGCGATTACGCCGTGGAATTTCCCTGCCGCGATGGTCACGCGCAAGGCGGCCCCGGCATTGGCTGCGGGGTGCACCGTTGTGCTGAAACCCGCCACCCAAACACCCTATTCAGCGATTGCGCTTGTAAAGCTGGCGGAACGGGCCGGCGTGCCCAAGGGCTGCTTTAGCGTTGTCACAGGGTCTGCCGGGCAAATTGGCGGCGAGATGACGTCAAACCCGCTGGTGCAAAAAGTGACGTTCACCGGTTCCACCCCCATTGGCAAATTGCTGATGGAACAGTGCGCGGCGACGGTTAAAAAGACATCGATGGAATTGGGCGGCAATGCCCCCTTTATCGTGTTTGATGATGCCGACCTTGACGAGGCGGTTGAGGGCGCGATCCTTAGCAAGTTCCGCAACACAGGCCAGACCTGTGTGTGTGCCAACCGTCTGTTGGTGCAGGATGGTGTCTATGATGCCTTTGCCGAAAAACTGCGTGTTGCGGTTGCTGCGTTGAAGCCCGGCAACGGTATGGACCCGTCTTCGACGCAAGGGCCGCTGATTGACATGAAGGCGGTCGCCAAGGTTGAAGAACATATCGCCGATGCCACGGGCAAGGGCGCGCGCATCCTGTCGGGCGGCAAACGGTCTGACCTTGGGCACAGTTTTTTTGAACCGACCCTGCTGGCCGATGTGACGCCTGAAATGATGGTGGCGCGTGATGAAACATTCGGGCCGCTGGCGCCTATGTTTCGCTTCAAAACCGAAGAAGAGGCGATCCACATGGCCAATGACACGGAATTCGGCCTTGCGTCCTATTTCTATGCCCGTGATCTGGGGCGCGTGTTCCGCGTCGCAGAGGAGTTGGAATATGGCATTGTGGGTGTAAATACGGGCCTGATTTCGACCGAAGTGGCACCCTTTGGGGGCGTCAAAGAGTCAGGGGAGGGCCGTGAGGGGTCGAAATACGGCATCGAAGACTATATGGAGATTAAGTACACCTGTTTGGGTGGTATTTAGTCTCTATCCGGCCCACTGGCCGCTGACATCGTAGGATTATGTGATGAGCGCAGATGATGAAAAACGCGCCGCTGGACGGCGTGCCCTTGATTTTGTTGCAGATGGTATGGTGATCGGCCTTGGTACAGGGTCTACCGCCGCGCATTTCGTCGATGCAGTGGGCGAAAAAGTTGCCGCAGGCTGGAACGTCACTTGCGTGCCCACATCCGAACAGACCGCCGCGCAGGCACGCGGGTTGAATATCCCCCTCGCCACGTTGGAGGAGGTTGGGCATATCGACGTCACTGTTGACGGCGCGGATGAGGCTGACCCCCAATTGCGTTTGATCAAGGGCGGCGGCGGTGCGCTGCTACGTGAAAAGATCGTGGCCAGCCAGTCGGGCAAGATGGTGGTGATTTCAGACAGCTCAAAACTTGTGCCCACATTGGGCCAGTTCAAACTACCGGTTGAAATCGTGCCCTTTGGTGCGGGCCTAACGGCGCAAGTCATCGAACAGAATATCGCGCAATTTTGTGCGCCCGATGCTGTGGCGTTGACATTCCGCGGCGGTGACGGTGCCGACCGGTTTGTCACCGATGGCGGGCACTTCATTGTTGATTGCGCCTGTCAGGAAATTACCGACCCCGAAGGGTTGGCAGACTTTTTGGTGTCTGTCCCCGGTGTCGTCGATCACGGATTGTTTATTGGGCTTGCCTCTTTAATTGTGGTCGGTGAAGGCACAGATACACGTATAGTTGATTAATCGAAAAAGAAGGCGGGTCGGTCATGGCTGTTCATTATGATTTGTTTGTCATTGGCGCAGGGTCAGGCGGCGTGCGTGCCGCACGTATGGCAGCAGCAGCCGGACAGCGCGTCGGCATTGCCGAAGAATATCGCGTTGGCGGCACCTGCGTCATCCGTGGCTGTGTGCCGAAGAAATTGTTCGTCTATGCCTCCCATTATATGGAGGAGTTTCGCGACGCCGCAGGCTTTGGCCATACAGTAGGTGAAACCAGCTTTAGCTGGCCGACCCTGATTGCCAATAAGGATAAAGAGATTGATCGCCTGAATGGCATCTATCTGCGTAATCTGGAAAACTCAGGCGTTGTGGTTCATCATTCACGGGCTGAGTTTAAGGACCCCCATACGCTTGTTCTGACCCAAACGGGCGAGGAAGTGACCGCCGATACGATCCTGATCGCGACGGGCGGCGCGCCGACCAAACCGACGGATATTGATGGCGGTGAACACACCATTACCTCAAACGAGGCATTCCACCTTGAAGAATTGCCCAAGCGTGTGATCGTCGTTGGTGGCGGCTATATCGCTGTTGAATTTGCCGGAATCTTTAACGGGCTTGGCAGTCAGACCAGCCTGATTTACCGCAAGGACAGGGTGTTGCGCGGCTTTGACGATGATGTGCGGGCGCTGTTGAATGAATCGCTGGTGGAACGAGGCATTGATCTGCATCTACACAGCACGATCAAGAAAATTGAAAAGATTGATACCGGGCTGAAAGCCACGCTGAATACCGGTGACGTCATTGAAGCTGACGTGATCATGTGTGCCACAGGCCGCAAGGCGCTGACCGATGGGTTGGGCTGTGACAAGGCCGGGGTTGAACTGGCCCCCAATGGTGCGGTGATCGTCGATGACTATTCGCGCACCAATGTCGATCATATTTGGGCCGTGGGTGATGTGACGGACCGGGTGCAGTTGACGCCCGTGGCGATCAAGGAAGGCATGGCCTTTGTCGATACGGTCTATCGCAATATCCCGACCAAGCCTGACCATATGTTGATCCCGACGGCTGTGTTCTCGCAACCCCAAATTGGCACTGTCGGTATGACAGAAGAAGAAGCGATGGCAGCATCAAACGGTGCGCTGGATGTTTTTAAATCCACGTTCCGTCCGATGAAGGCAACCCTTTCGGGTAATCCTGAAAAGATGCTGATGAAAATCCTTGTGGATCGCAACAATGACAAGGTGCTGGGCGTCCATATTGTTGGTCCTGAATCGGGCGAAATGATCCAGTGTGTTGGTATCGCGGTCAAAATGGGCGCGACCAAGGCAGAGTTTGATTCTACCGTTGCCGTGCACCCCACAGCAGCCGAAGAATTGGTCACCATGCGGGAGCCGACAATCCGCCATAACTTTGAAGAAGCAGCGGAGTAGGGCGTTAGTATTTCACAGGGATCAAATCCTGTGCGCAGCCCTTGTCGCCGGACTCTGAAATAAAGCTGCCATTCGCAATATTATAATCGATGCGCATAATCTGATCGCCGTTGAAATCCACGTTTATATGGGACTGGTGGTCCAATTTGATCGATTGATTTGATTTAAGTTTTGCACGTGTTTCTGTGAACCCGATCAAGATTCGACGAAAGGTGCCGCCCCATTTGGGGTCATCAGTTTTGTGAAATATCCATGCGATTTTGTCGGGTGTCGTGCCGCTTATGCATTCTAGCACATCGCTAGGAACGCGACTTGGTACACCGTCTAGAGCGATAGAAAGGTCTTTAACCGTTGTTTGCGCAGAGTTGAACTTGACGATGGCATAGCCGCTTGGCTTGTCCTGCCATTTACCGATCAACAAAGCGCCGTCTTCTCTTCGGCCAAATGTCCATCCGCGGGTCAGATCCGGCCCGGTCAGAATTTCGTCTGGACCGGGGTCGGTATTGCAATGGTCTAGGCTGCAAGGGGGTGGCGGTGCGCCCTTCGGCGTAAGGGCGCAGGCCGCAAATGTTATAGCGATGACAAAGAGGCCGACAGATTTGGCTTTATTTGCCAAGGATATCGAAGAGTTTGCCAATGAATCGCGGAACATATTTCCCCCCTTTGGCTTCAAGTGCCCATAAATCGCCTTCTGGGCCCACCATAAAATTTGGCTGACCAGCTTCTACAGGCATCCAATCTAACGGACCAAAGACATTGCTATGCGCGAAGTCAGGCTTTTTGCCATTTTTTAGAAGTCCAGTCTTAATGTCAATTTGATCGCTGAACTCAGGGTGGATGTGGAGGCAGGCTCGGTCTCCACGCTTACAACTGGATTGAGTTGGTGTGCGTTTCGTTACGCCTTCAAATAGACGGACTTCACCATCATTGCCAAGTGTATATGCTACTTCATTGTTTCCATATTTTGTGATGCCGGGCACGTCTAGGGATTGGAGGTGCTTGATTATCTTCTGCTCCATCTCAGGTGTCGCGATAACGTCAGCTTTTGGCGGACGCGGGGGTTTATTTCTTTCCAGTCCGTCGATAGCCAATCTGAAATGATGTTGTTGAACAGCGCCTGTATTCTTGTTTCGATAAACAGGTTCTTCCTCCAGCCCGACAAATTGTGGTTTGGGCCGTCCGGGTGGTGGCACTTTGGTCTCAAAGCTCGGGGCTTTGGGTTTGCCGAAAACGGAAGGCGGAGGGGTGCCCGGTTTGGGTGCGGCTGGTTTTCGTGATGCCTCGGCTTGTCGTGCCTTGTGGGCAGCGTCTTGTCGTTCTGCCGTTGCCATGCGCTGTGCAGCCGCCTTGCCGGTAGATCCGGGATAGAGGATGCGGCCAATTTTCTGATCAGCGGTTTCGGACAATAAGGATTTGCGGCGTGTGGGCTTGTTGCGAGCTGACCGCTGCTCCGCTTTATCCTTATCCACAAGGTTTTGTAACCAGTCTTTTGTCATGGAACTCTCCTATTGATTCAATATTGCAAAAAAAACAACATTTATTGCATTAAGTCAATTGGGCGAAGTGTCACGACTCTTGTATCTGCGCCACCATTCAATTGAAAAAGCCGATTTCTGCGGTTCAAAATGCCCATTTGCATGCCCATATGAATAGGCGTATAAGGCCCGCTCATTTCCTGTTGTTCAAATTATGTTCGTCAGCAGGAAGCGTGCTAACTAACTGATTTTATTGAGGAGGCCAAAATGGCCAGGAATTGGAGCCCGGAAAGCTGGAGGTCAAAACCGATCTTGCAGGTGCCCGACTATGAAGACCAAGCGGCATTGGAACGTGTAGAAGGCACGCTACGTTCGTATCCGCCCTTGGTTTTTGCAGGCGAGGCGCGCCGGCTCAAGCAACAATTAGGTGAAGTGGCCGAAGGCCGTGCATTCCTGCTTCAGGGCGGTGACTGCGCCGAAAGCTTTGCTGAATTCCACCCCGACAAGATCCGCGATACATTCCGTGTGCTGTTGCAAATGGCGGTGGTGCTGACATGGGGCGCGAAAGTCCCTGTGGTGAAGGTTGGCCGTATGGCCGGTCAGTTCGCCAAGCCGCGTTCATCAGGCACTGAAACCATCGACGGTGTGGAGCTGCCCTCCTACCGTGGTGATATCGTCAACGGGATTGAATTTGAAGATGGCGCCCGCCAGCCTGACCCCGACCGGATGGTCAAGGCCTATGGTCAGGCCGCTGCAACGCTGAACCTGCTGCGTGCCTTTGCACAGGGCGGTTTCGCTGATTTGCATAAAGTCCATGAATGGAACTTAAGCTTTGCCGGGAATGGCGAAGGGGCACGCTATCGTGAGCTTGCCGACCAAATATCTGAGGCGCTTGATTTCATGCAGGCCTGCGGAATTGATGCGTCTACCGCGTCATCATTGGGCAAGACGGATTTCTACACCTCGCACGAAGCCTTGTTGCTGCGTTACGAAGAGGCGTTGACCCGCGTTGATTCCCTGACCGGGGCCCATGTGGATACATCGGCCCACATGTTGTGGATCGGTGACCGGACACGGCAGATTGATCACGCCCATGTTGAGTTTCTGGCCGGTGTTGAAAACCCCATCGGGATGAAGTGCGGCCCGTCGATCGACCCTGATGACATGCTGCGCATTATCGACAAGCTGAACCCGGAAAATGAAGCCGGGCGCATGACGCTGATTGCCCGTTTCGGTGCCGGCAATGTCGAGGAACATTTGCCCAAGCTGATCCGCGCTGTTGAACGCGAAGGTAAAAAGGTTGTGTGGTCCTGCGATCCCATGCATGGCAATACGATCAAAAGCTCAACCGGGTACAAGACCCGTCCGTTCGACCGTGTATTGTCAGAGGTTCAGGAGTTCTTTGCCGTTCATCAGGCCGAGGGCACCTATGCCGGTGGCGTACATTTTGAGATGACCGGGCAGGATGTGACTGAGTGTACGGGCGGCGCGCAGGCGATCTCCGACACTGATTTGCAGGACCGCTATCACACCCATTGCGACCCGCGTTTGAACGCCAGCCAGGCGCTTGAGCTGTCGTTCCTGATTGCCGAAGGCATCAAGGCAGAACGGAAGAAAGCTGCGGCTTAAACCCGACTGATTCAGAATCGAAATTTTAAGGGCGGCCCTGTCAATTGTGGGGCTGCCCTTTTCTTATTTCACCTTCACAATCCGTCGCCCAAACACCGGGCTGCCGTCAAACAGGGCGGCAAAGGCGGCGGGGGCATTTTCCAGTCCGTCGATAATCTCTTCGCGATAAACCAAGTCACCCGCCATGATCCAGCCGGCCATCTCCATCTGTGCCTTGGGGAAGGCGCGGGCATAGTCAAACACGACCAGCCCTTCCATGCGCAAGCGTTTTGAGATGAAGTCCAGCGTGTTGCGAATGCCAACAGGCTGCGCGCGGTTATATTCCGACACCGCACCTGAAATGATCAGCCGCCCGTTCTGGTTCATGCAGCTAATGGCGGTATCCAGCATCTCGCCCCCGACATTATCAAGATAGATATCAACGCCGTCAGGGCAGGCGGCCTTTATTTGCTCTTTCAGCGGGGCGGCGTCCTTGTAATTGATAGCGGCGTCAAAACCGATTTCCAACAGCCAATCGCATTTTTCCTTGCTGCCGGCGATGCCCACGGCGCGCAGCCCCTTTAACTTGGCAATCTGCCCGGTTGTTGCCCCAACAGTGCCCGCGGCTGAGGAAACAAGCACGGTTTCGCCCGCTTTCATGTCGCCGCCCTTGTCCGGTGCGCCCAGATCAAGCAGGCCGAAATAGGCGGTCATCCCCGGAATGCCCAAAATGCCGATGGCGGCGGTTTGGGTCAGGGGGCCCTGAAATAGGGCGGGGTCCAGCTTGACGAAGGCTTTTGCGGGCAAATGGGCATGGCTGACCCAGCCTGATCCGGTCATGACCAAATCGCCGACGGCCAATTTGTCAGAGGCTGAGGCAACAATGGTGCCAATCCCGGCACTTTCAACCGTGTCGCCAATGGCCATTACAGCCGCATAAGAATCGCCCGACAGGCGTGACCGCATCCCCGGGTCGATGGAAATATGGCTCATTTCTGCGATTGCCCAGCCATCCTGTACGGGGCCAAGGGTCACGTCCTCCAGCATAAAGCAGTCCGGTGTGGGGATGCCATCAGGGCGTTGTTGCAAGGTCCAGCGGCGTGCAGAAAAGCTGTCTGTCATGGTGATTTACCCTATTTCGCGAAATGTGAGTCCTGAATGGCGACAGCCTAACGCACCCCCCTTAAAGGGCAAGGCTTCTTGTCCTTTGACTGGGAAGTCGATAGAAATTTCTATCACTTATTTGGACCTTTTATGACTGATCAGTTTTCTATCACCCTTGCCCAACTGAACCCCACTGTGGGGGATGTGGCAGGCAATCTGGACAAGGCCCGGGCGGCGCTGAAATTGGCGGCGGCTGACAAGGCCGATGTGCTGGTATTTCCTGAGCTGTTTATCTCAGGCTATCCACCTGAAGATCTGGTGATGAAGGATGCTTTCCTGCGCGCCTGTAAAGAGGCGGTCGAGGCCTTGGCAGCTGAAGTGACCGCTGATGGCCCCGCTGTTTTGATCGGCACCCCGTGGCGGGACGAGGCAGGGCAGCGCATCAACGCCGTTGTCGCGCTCGACAATGGTCAGATAGAGGCTGTGCGCGCCAAGGTGCATCTACCCAATTACGGGGTGTTTGATGAGGTGCGCGTGTTTGAACCCGGCGCGATGCCCGGCCCCATTGCGGTGCGCGGTGTCCGTTTGGGTGTGCCGATCTGCGAAGATATCTGGTTCGATGATGTGGTCGAATGTCTGACCGAAACCGGTGCGGAAATTATTGTGGTGCCCAATGGCAGCCCGTGGGATCGGCAAAAGCTTGACCGCCGCTTTGCGGTTGCAGCCTCCCGCGCGGCTGAGGCGCAATTGCCGCTGGTCTATGTCAATCAAATCGGCGGACAGGATGAGCTGGTGTTTGATGGCGGCTCGTTCGTTTTAACAAAAAATGGCCGGATGGTGCAGGGGCTGCCCTATTGGCAGGAAGCTGTCGCCACCACAGTACTGACCCGAACCGAGGACGGCTTTGTCCCCGCAACGGCAGATGTGCCCACACCGCCTGACGGGTTGGCAGCGGTCTATCAGGCCATGATGCTGGGCCTGCGTGACTATATCGAAAAGAACCGCTTCCCCGGTGTTGTGCTGGGCCTGTCCGGCGGGATTGATTCTGCGATTACTGCGGCGGTTGCCGTTGATGCGTTGGGGGCTGACCATGTGCGCACGGTGATGATGCCCTATCGCTATACAAGTTCAGAAAGCCTGACCGATGCCGAAGACTGCGCCAAGGCGCTGGGCGTCAACTATTCATCAGTTGCGATTGAACCGGCGGTCACAGGTTTTCTGGCTATGTTGGACGATCAGTTCCGCGACACCGCACCGGACACGACCGAAGAAAACTTACAAAGCCGCTCGCGCGGTTTGACGTTGATGGCGCTGTCGAACAAGTTTGGCGACATGGTGCTGACGACAGGGAACAAGTCGGAAGTGTCTGTTGGTTACGCCACGCTTTATGGCGATATGGTCGGCGGTTATAATGTTTTGAAGGACATCTATAAGACCGAGGTTTTTGCCCTGTGCCGTTGGCGCAATGAAAACCTGCCTGTTGGTGCCAAAGGTCCGGCGGGTGAGGTTATTCCCAATAATATCATTGTGAAGCCGCCTACCGCTGAACTGCGTGAAGACCAGAAAGACGAAGACAGCCTGCCCCCCTATGACGTGCTGGATGATATTCTTGACCGCTTGGTTGAGAAAGAGCAGGGCGTGGCAGAGATTATCAAGGCAGGTCACGACGTCGATACGGTGATGCGCATCGAACATCTTTTGTATATCGCTGAATATAAGCGGCGGCAGGCCGCGCCGGGGGTTAAGATCAGCCCGCGTCATTTCGGGCGCGACCGTCGTTACCCGATCACCAACGGGTTCCGTGATGCCCGCTATTCCAAACCCGCAGCGACAAAAGACGCTGAAAAAGATAGGGCCTAGTCCATGACCGTTACCGTTCGCTTTGCCCCGTCACCCACGGGTTACATTCATGTGGGTAATTTGCGCCCCGCCATATTGAACGCGCTTTATGCGCGCGCCAATGGCGGCACATTTATTCTGCGTCTTGATGATACGGACGAGGAACGCTCAACCCCTGAATATGCTGCGGCGATTAAGGAAGACCTTGGCTGGTTGGGGCTGGCATGGGATCGGTTTGAAACACAATCATCCCGCAAGGCGCGCTATGACGAGATCAAGACCGCGCTGGTTGATGCCGGGTTGTTGTATCCGTGTTATGAAACACCGGAAGAGCTGGATTTGAAGCGCAAGATCGCGCTGAATGCAGGCCGTCCCCCGGTCTATGATCGTGCGGCCCTGACCCTGACAGATGATGACCGTAAAGCGTTTGAGGGGGAGGGCCGCGCCCCCCATTATCGGTTCAAGCTGCCCGCCATCACGGCGCAATGGGATGATGGCATTGTCGGGCACAAGGCTGTGGACCTGACCACCCAGTCCGACCCGGTGTTGATCCGTGCTGATGGCACCATGTTGTACACCTTGCCGTCCGTCACTGATGATCTTGATTTTGGCGTCACCCACATCATCCGTGGTGATGACCACACCACCAACACCGCTGTGCAGCTGGCAATTTTTGCTGAAGTCGCCAAGATTATGGGCAAGGGCACAGACGCCATTCCCAGCTTTGCCCATCATGCGTTGATTGTTGGGGCTGACGGGGCCGGGCTGTCAAAACGGCTTGGCTCCCTTGCGGTGCGTGATTTCCGTGATCGCGGCTATGAACCGATTGCCTTGTTAAGTTTGATGGCGCGCATTGGTACGTCTGACCCGGTTGATCTGGCTGCCAATTTGGATGAGCTTGCCGCCGGGTTCACCTTTGACAAGGTTAGCCATTCGCAGGCGCGCTTTGACAACGTTGAGCTTGATCACCTTAATGCTCGCTTTGTGCATGAACAGGGTTTTGATGCCGTTGCGGACGAGCTATCGGGCCTTGGCGTTTCTGGCCCACAAGCAGCAAGGTTTTGGGATGCGGTGAAGGCCAACCTGACCCGCGTGCAACAGGCCGCAGACTGGTGGCCCGTGGTAGCCGAACAGATCACGCCCGTGATTGCCGATGATGATCGTGAATTCATTGCGGGCGCTGCGGCGCATCTGCCGGACGTGCTGGATGGTGACGCATGGGGCGTGTGGACCAAGGCGCTGAAACAGGAAACAGGGCGCAAGGGCAAGCAATTGTTCATGCCGCTGCGACAAGCGCTCACGGGAAAAGATCATGGACCGGAATTGAAAAACCTGCTACCTCTCATTCCAAGAGATGAGGTTTTGCGCCGTTTGGGTGCCTGACCCCTTGCAAAAATGGGATTATCGCTGATGTTGGGTTCAACATTCTGCATTATTGATTGGATTATTTGCGACCGGTAATACTGGCCGCGCCCGATCCCCATTGTCTTTTTCCTGACTGGTCATTGGTAGCGCGGCTTCCCGCGAAACGGCTTGCATTGGCACGCCGACGTGATGTGATGAAGAAGATGGAAAAGACGGCAATGAGTTTGCGTTTCTACAATACAAAAACCCGTGCGAAAGATGATTTCGCGCCCTTGGACCCGCACAATGTTCGTATGTATGTGTGCGGACCGACGGTTTATGATTTTGCGCATATCGGCAATGCCCGTCCCGCTGTTGTGTTCGATGTGCTGTTCCGTCTGCTGCGCCATGTTTATGGGGCCGATCACGTCACCTATGCGCGCAACATTACCGATGTTGAGGACAAGATCATTGAACGGGCAGCAAGGGAAGGCCGCTCGATCGAAGATTTGACCAACCAGACCACCAAACAGTATCAGGATGATATGGCCGCCCTTGGTGCCTTGCCCCCCACGGTGGAGCCGCGGGCAACGGGCCATATCGCCGAAATGCAGGACATCATCGCGACCCTGATTGATAACGGCCTTGCCTATGAAGCGGAAGGTCATGTCCTGTATGACGTGGCGGCGAAAAAGGATTATGGCAGCCTGTCCAATCGGTCCATCGACGATATGATCGCCGGTGCCCGGGTTGAAGTTGCCCCCTATAAAAAGAACCCGATGGATTTCGTTCTGTGGAAGCCGTCTTCTGAAGACATGCCCGGCTGGGCCTCGCCCTGGGGTTATGGGCGGCCCGGCTGGCACATTGAATGCTCCGCCATGTCGCACAAACATTTGGGCGAACATTTCGACATTCATGGCGGCGGGCGCGATTTGATTTTCCCCCATCATGAAAATGAAGTCGCCCAGTCAACCGGGGCGTTCGGCGGGGATTTCGTTTCTGTCTGGATGCATAATGGTTACCTGACGGTCGAGGGGGAGAAGATGTCCAAGTCACTTGGTAATTTCTTCACCGCCCATGACCTGTTGGCAGATCATTCCGGCGAAGCGATCCGCCTTGCGATGTTAAGCACCCATTACCGCCAACCGCTCGACTGGACGGCGCAGGGTGTGCATGACGCCAAGACGGTGCTGGACCGTTGGTATCGGCAGGTTGACAATGTAACCGCAGGTGAGGTGCCCCAAGGGGTGCTTGACGCGCTGGGTGATGACCTGAATACACCCGGCGCTATCGCCGCGTTGCATCAGGAAAAAGACCCAGCCGCATTAAAGGCGGGTGCCAACCTGTTGGGCTTGTTAGAAGGGTCAGCCGAAGACTGGTTCCACGGTGGTGGGGATGTTGACGCTGCGGCCATCGATGCGCTGGTTGCAGAACGCACACAGGCCAAGGCCGATAAGGATTTCGCCCGCGCGGATGAAATCCGTGATCAACTCGCGGCGCAGAACATTATCTTGGAAGACGGACCCGGCGGTACAAGCTGGCGGAAGGAGTAGGGGCTATGTCTAAAGAACGGCTCTATCTGTTTGATACAACATTGCGCGACGGGGCACAGACCCGTGGTGTGGACTTTTCCGTGGCTGACAAGCAGTTGATCGCTGAATCGCTTGATGCATTGGGTATCGATTATATCGAAGGTGGCTGGCCCGGTGCCAATCCGACCGACACTGCCTTTTTTGCCAGCCCGCCAAGTTTGAAACGCGCGACCTTTACCGCGTTTGGCATGACCAAGCGGGCAGGGCGGTCTGCGGATAATGATCCGGGCCTGCGTGACCTGATCGATGCAGGCACCCCTGCGGTGTGTATCGTCGGCAAGGCGTGGGACTTTCATGTTGATGTCGCGCTGGGCATCACGAATGACGAAAACGTCGAAGGCATTGCCGATTCCATCGCCTCGCTTGTAAAGGCCGGGCGTGAGGCAATGTATGACGCCGAACATTTCTTTGATGGCTATAAGGCCAATCCCGCCTATGCCATGCAGTGTCTGACCGCGGCGTATGAGGCCGGGGCACGTTGGATGGTGCTGTGCGACACCAATGGCGGCACGCTGCCCCATGAGGTGTATGACATTGTTAAGGAAGTGACCAAACATGTGCCGGGCGATCGGTTGGGCATCCATGCCCATAACGATACCGAAAACGCCGTGGCCAATTCACTGGCGGCGGTTCATGCCGGTGTGCGTCAGGTGCAGGGCACGTTGAACGGGTTGGGCGAACGATGTGGCAACGCCAATATGGTGTCGTTGATCCCGTCATTCCTGTTGAAGCCGGGCTTCGCAGATAAGCTGGAAACCGGCATCAGCGCCGACCAGCTTGCCAGCCTGACGCGCGTGTCGCGCCTGCTGGATGAGATTTTGACCCGCGCGCCCAATCGTCATCAGGCCTATGTGGGGGAGGCTGCCTTTGCCCATAAGGGCGGGCTGCATGTGTCTGCGGTTGAAAAAGACCCTAAGACTTATGAACACATTCCCCCCGAAACGGTCGGCAATCATCGTCAGATCCTTGTGTCCAATCAGGCCGGGCGGTCCAACATCCTGTCACGCCTGTCCGGGGTGGGCATCAAGATTGACCCGAAGGACCCGCGCATCAACAAGCTGCTTGATGATGTGAAACAGCGGGAGTTTGAGGGCTGGTCATATGATGGTGCCGAAGCATCGTTCGAGCTGTTGGCACGCCGCAGCTTTGGCGAAGTGCCCGGCTATTTCGATGTGGAAAAATTCAAGGTTGAGGTTGAGCGTCGCTATGATGCCACGGGCAAACTTGTCACCTCATCGCAGGCAACTGTGAAGCTGAATGTCGAGGGGCAGACAATCCATTCTGTGTCTGACGGTCATGCGGGGCCGATCAACGCCCTTGATGAAGCATTGCGCAAGGACCTTGGTGTTTATGACGATACAATCAGCGATTTGGAGCTGGTGGATTATAAGGTCCGCATCATCCAGACCGAAGGGGCGGCGGGCACAGCGTCGGTCACGCGGGTGATGATTGAAAGCAAGGACGGTGCGGGCAATCGCTGGTTCACTGTTGGCGTATCGGAAAATATTGTCGATGCCAGTTTCCAGGCATTAACAGACTCAATCACCTATAAGCTGTTCAAGGCAGGCCAAAAGGTCTGATGGGGTGAGCGCGCCCAGTTACGATAAGTCAGGCTGGGCCTATGCGTTAGGCGGGTTTTTGATTTGGGGTGCGCAGCCATTGGCGTTCAAGCCCTTGGCAGATGTGCCGCCCGATACGATCATTGCCCATCGGATTTTGTGGACCTTGTTGGCGGTTGCGATTTTGATCATCGCGACCGGGCAATGGCGCACCTTGCGCCAAACTGCCTTTCACCTGATGCGGTCAAAGCGGGAGCTGGGCCTGATCGCGCTATCGGCGCTGATGGTTGGCACAAATTGGTTTCTGTTTGTTTATTGCGTGGTGACCGAACAGGCGCTGGCAGCGTCGCTTGGCTATTTCATCAACCCGCTGGGCAGTGTGTTGCTGGGTTTCCTGATTTTGGGGGAGCGGCTGAACCGCCTGCAAACTATTGCAGTGTCATTGGCGGGTATCGGGATTTTGGTGCAGTTCATCATGATGGGCACCATCCCGCTTTTATCGTTGGTGATCGCTGGCACCTTTGCCGCCTATGGCCTGTTTCGCAAACTGGCCGCCATGCCCAGCCTGCCGGGCCTGTTTTTGGAAGTGCTGTTCTGGACGCCGCTTGCCCTGTTATGGATCGGGCTTGATCTGGGCGGGCGGTTAACACTGCCCTATGAAGTAAACGGCGGCATCGGCCTTTGGTTGCTGCCCTTTATCGGGATGGTGATGACTGCCATCCCCCTGCACTGTTTTGCCGAAGGGGCCAAACGCCTGCCGCTTGGGTTCCTTGGCCTAACCCAATATATCACCCCCAGCCTGCAATTCCTGACTGCCTTGTTGATCTTTGATGAGGCGTTGGAGGCAGGCCGCCTTGCCGCCTTTACCCTTGTGTGGGTGGGGTTGATCGTTTTTGCCACTGACCTGATCAGACAGGAAAGGAAACACGCCTGATGGCCGGAACAGACAAAAGCCGTAGTGACGAAGCTGCCGATTATTTGGCGGGCAAGGGCACGCCGCCCATTGTCATTTTGGTCAATCCCCAATTGGGCGAGAATATTGGCGCCTGCGCCCGGGCCATGTTGAATTTCGGCCTGACCGAAATGCGCATTGTGAATCCGCGCGATGGCTGGCCGAATGAAAAGGCGTTGTCTGCGTCTTCAGGCGCGGTTGAGGTCATAGAAAATGCCAAACTGTTCGATACGGTGGAAGAGGCTGTCGGCGACCTGAACCATGTCTATGCCACCACCGCCCGCCAGCGTGAATTGATCAAGCCGATCCTGTTCCCCGGTGCTGCAGCGGCTGAGATCAAGGCCCTTGATCAGGCATCGAATGGCGCGGCGAAAACCGGTGTGATGTTTGGCCGGGAACGGTGGGGGTTGGAGAATGAGGAAATCTCCCTCGCCGACAGCATCATCACCTATCCGGTGAACCCTGCGTTCTCCTCGTTGAACTTGGGGCAGGCGGTGTTACTGTTCGCCTATGAATGGTTTGCCGGTGGCGATGAACGGTTCGTGGTCGAGATGCCGGAAACCCGCGCGGGACGTGCGGAGAAGAAGGATCTGATCAACCTGTTTGGCCATCTTGAAGAAGCGTTGACGACCTCAGGCTTTTTGTATCCTCCGCCGAAAGTGCCCGGCATGGTGCGCAATTTACGGGCAATCTTTACCCGCGCTGACCTGATGCACCATGAAGTGCTGACCCTGCGGGGGGTGATCAGTTCATTGGTGCGGTCCGGCACCGCCAATCATCAACGCCGTCCCAACAAGGACGACTGATTCTTCTTGTGTTGTGGTGACTAGCCTGTTTCGGATACTGAACGGGGCCGGTTCCTGGGAAAGTTGATTAGGTCAGCCCTGCTGACGGAGCGTCCCACCCCATTTCCGCACGACAAGTGCGCCTGATCGCGTCAAGCTTCGCCATGCACAGATTTACAGTTTGTTGCGTATCTGTGGGGGCTTCCGAGGGGTGGGAGGACTGTTGATGCAACAGGTATCATGCAGGGTCACAAGCCTGTTTTTGGGGCTTGTTTTCGCGGCCATAACAGGTATTGCGTCCGCCATCGCCGGCGAAGGTCCGGCTTTGCAGTCCATTAAAGTGCCGCGTGACATCGGTGCCGGCTATATCGAAGCTGGCATGGTCAAGCTGGATGCCCCAGCAGGAAAGGACGGCGTGGTTGTCTATATCGTCAATGATCATCCCACAATGGTCAGCCATCCGGCGCGTATTTATATCAAACCGGGACATGATTGGGGCCGTTTCCCCATCAGGGCCTCACAACAGGCCAAGTCGCGCCTTGTGAAAATCGGTGCCAGCACCGGTGATGACGGGGCAGTGGGCAAGATGCGGTTGCGGCCAGTCCCCGCCCAATCGCGATCCCTGATGCAACGTAACGTGCCGATCCGCCACCGCATTCCGCAATAGTTTGTGTGCGCCGGTCCGCACTGTCCTGGCTGGTCAAACCGCCTGATTTTCGTAATACTGCGCCCCATATCTGGGGGGGTAGTGGTTATGGTTGGTAAGATATGTGTACGAATTGCGATGGGGCTGGTGTTCACATCCGGGCTTGGTGCCTGTGCGTGGATGATGCCTGACGCGCCAGAAACCCAAGAAAACGCGTCAATCGCGGTGGCCCCTGCACCGGCGGCAAGGGTGGACGCGCCCGCGAAAAGCACAGCTGTGACCTTGCCTGCCATCGAAATTGTGCAACCTGTTTTGCGTGAT
Source organism: Hyphomicrobiales bacterium (assembly GCA_006844605.1). GTDB lineage: Bacteria > Pseudomonadota > Alphaproteobacteria > SPJN01 > SPJN01 > SPJN01. The sequence continues at coordinate 73,895 of SPJN01000005.1, forward strand.
TGCACTTATATCATTGAAATCTATGAAGAATATACCAGCGCGCCACTGCACGGGGTAGAGCGGGAGATCACCGCCTGCCTGAATCGAGCAGCATTGGAACGGCTGGTGGCACAGTAATGGTCGCCACCGCCAGAAGCCGCAGAAACAAGCCCATTTTGCCGCAATTTGGGTGATTGACGGCGCGGTTTTGATGGGTATAGTGCGCGCTCCACTCGGTTACGGCCTGTCAGACCTAAGGCCAGCCGTTTATTTTTCCGGAGCAACGGGTTTTGCGGTCCGAATGGTCTGCCGCCGCCCGCCAGTCAGAAAGAGCTGACCTATGTCTAAGCGCCAAAGCGCCAAGTATAAAATTGACCGCCGCATGGGTGAAAACCTGTGGGGTCGCGCCAAAAGCCCCCTCAACACTCGTGATTATGGCCCCGGCCAGCACGGCCAACGCCGTAAAGCCAAGCTGTCAGATTTCGGTCTGCAGTTGCGCGCCAAGCAGAAGTTGAAGGGCTATTATGGCTCCATCACCGAAAAACAGTTCCGTCGTACCTATGATGAAGCTGTGAAAAAACGCGGTGATACCGTTGAAAACCTGATCGGCCTGCTCGAGCGTCGTTTGGATGCGGTTGTATACCGTGCCAAATTCGTACCGACCGTTTTTGCTGCTCGCCAGTTTGTTAATCACGGCCATGTGCTTGTGAACGGCAAAAAGGTGAACATCCCGTCTTATCGTGTTGCCCCCGGTGACGTGGTTGAAGTGCGTGAAAAGTCACGCCAGATGGGTCTTGTGCTAGAGGCACAGGAAAGCCCAGAACGCGATGTGCCCGATTATATCGATCTGGACCCCAAGGCATTGCAGGCGACTTATGTGCGTGTGCCGGCCTTCTCTGATGTGCCGTATCCGGTACAGATGGAACCGAACCTCGTGATTGAATTTTACTCTCGCTGATTTGGGCGGGACGAAATCAATCTTTGGAAAAGGCCGCTACCTCAGCGGCCTTTTTTATTGCGCGGGTGGCAACACAAAATCCGTGACCCGGCTGTGACGTGCTGCCGGACCGAAAGCCAATTTTACGTGGTGATTACCGCGCCACCTTGGGCACAAAGCTGCGATTGTCGCGAATGCGGTGCCCGTCAGCGCCAATAGGGTGGGGCTGCTCCCGTACCTGACTGAACAATTTTGATTGGAATTGTGATCGTTGATGTTAAAGGGTTGAAAATCAATAATAGGCCCCAAGCTATATGGTAGGCACACGTCGATAGTCGTAGAAAAGTAAATAAGTGGCACCTGATGAAAATAGAATACTTACAAATTTCAAACATATTGAGCTTTCCGTTTGTATCCGATATTTCGGCGGCGGAAAAGATCACATTCGATAGTGGTCTCAATATTATTATCGGTGAAAATGGGGCAGGAAAATCAACCGCGCTAGAGGTAATAAATTTTATGTTCAGGCGGGTGTTGTACAAACAATACATCGTTAATCAAGATACATTTTCCAAAAGGAACTCAGTGCCGGCAAATCAACGAAAACAGATTCTTCAGCCCGCAAATCACGACACTTTTGATGGCTTTCGGTTGGACCCGAACTGGAATTCACGAGAATCAGAACAGAGAATACGGCTTGCCATTCGATTAGATGAAATTGACAAAACAAACATAGCCATACTACGGGCGAATTATGCGGTGCTTCAGCATACTGGTAACTTATTCTCTAATCATCAAGTCACTGACGACGGAAATGACCGGGATTGCTATATTCTAGAAGTGAAATTGAGTCAGGAATCTCCCAAGTTCTCAGTTAGTTTTGTTGATGGGCAAGAAGATTTTGGATACAGATATTTGTCCGAATATAATTACTTCAAAGAAGTAATTTCGCTGCACAATCTTATCCACACTGATGAATCGATTGCCTCACTTTATGAGTCTTTCACACTAATCAGCAGCTATCGCAATTATCATGCTTTTCAGCCGTCTATTTCGCTTGCCAAGCAACATGCGGCGCAACAGATTCAGGATATCAGAAGTCAAGATTACGCCAAAAGTCTAAACACAAGCGATCAAAATGAGCCCACAATTTTCAGTTTGGTTAGATTGCGAGTGGCAGGTGAACACTTCACCCTTACTTCTGGTCCGCTATCCGATGAGAAATGTGAAGATATCGCTAATGAGCTGCCGTTTGTCATGGCAATCAATGAGAAGCTTGCGATCGTGAATCTAAAGTGCAAGATCCGAATGGTCGAGAAGAGAACCTGGAATTACAGCTTTGAGTTTTTTGATTTAAGACGTGATAAGGCGATTTCTGATATTAACAGCTTGAGTGCAGGTCAAAAAGCAATTGTTCACTTAGTTTTTGAAGCATACGGACGGGACGACCTAAAGGGCGGCGTAGTGATCATTGATGAGCCGGAAATTCATCTGCACTATCAGTTTCAGCACGAGTATTTGCAGGTTATTAACGATTTGAATCAGGAGCAGAATTGCCAATACATCCTTGTGACTCACTCTGAGGCCTTGATAAATTCAAATACCATTAGCAACGTTCGGCGGTTTTCATTGTCAGAGGCTGGTCATACGAAAATTCATTCGCCAAGTTTAGATACGGATCAGAAAAATCTTATCAAGATACTTGATAACACCCGTTCCACTTATGCATTCTTTGCTAAAAAGGTTGTTCTAGTTGAGGGTGACACTGACCGTTACTTTATTCGCTCGATTATCCAAAGGCGATACCCTCGAATGGATCAAGAGATCGCTGTGCTTCATATGGGCGGAAAAAATGAATATGAAAAATGGCGTGACTTGTTCTCAAAATTCGGATTGACCGTTTCGTGTATTTCCGATTTTGATTTTATAGTTGATCGCCATTACCCAGACGATAGGGGAACGCGACTCAGGGCAGAGCATCAAATTGATCAATTTAAATCTAGGAATTTGGATTGGGAGCAAAAGGTCGATGCAGAATATGGAAACGGTCTCTACATACTGAAATATGGCGACATTGAAAAATATATGGGCATCAGTAAGGGGCTGCCGAACACTATCGAGTTCTGCAAAAATGGGCTCGATGCATTTCTTGATGATACGACTTCACCTATGTCAATTGAGATAAACTGGATCGTTAATGAGATTGCGAGCTGAATATATTCCTATTTGCCTTAGGTCTGCGTCCGTTGTGAAACGTCATACGGAAATTACCGCGCCACCTTGGGCACAAAGCTGCGATTGTCGCGAATGCGGTGCCCGTCAGCGCCAATAGGGTGGGTTTGGCCCGTTATTTTCAGGACCATCATCAGCGCCGCGCCAAAGATAAAGCCGCCAATATGTGCCATCCAGGCGACGCCCGCTTCGTCATCACCCAATGAAACGAATTGGATCACGAACCACAGGCCGATCATGGCAACGGCAGGCACCTTCAGCGGGATAATCTTGGCCAGCAGAGCCCACAGCCACACTTTGGGGTACAGCACCAAATAGCCGCCCATAACGCCCGCTATGGCGCCGCTGGCCCCGATCAGGACGGTGTTGACGTCTGCAGTGGTGACGGCAAAGGCAAGGGCCGCCGCGATACCGCTGATCAAATAGAATGCCAGATATTTCACATGACCCAGCGCATCTTCAACATTGTCGCCAAAGATCCACAGAAACAGCATGTTGCCTGCAAAATGCCAAAACCCGCCATGAATAAACATGCTGGCAAAGATGGAATAAAGCGGGGGCAGGGCCCCTTCGGCCACGGGGGTGCCGTTCAGCAATGTGCCGGGGTGAAAGCCGCCGACAGCTGCGGCATAGCTTAGATAGCCGTCCTCAACCCCGATGACCCAAAAGTCGACCAGATAGACCAGCGTACACAGCGCGATAATGGCTATGGTGACATATTGGAAGGAGACAAACTCAACCGGGTTGTCATCCTTGACCGGTAGCAACATAGCGGGCGGCCCTTAGGCCGTTGCCATGCCGCGGACGGGAACGCCCTTGTCAGCCAAGTAGGCGTGCAATTCGCCTTCTTCAAACATTTCCTTGATGATGTCACAGCCGCCGACAAATTCACCCTTTACATAAAGCTGGGGAATGGTCGGCCAGTTTGAGAAGTCCTTGATGCCCTGACGGACGTCATCATCATCCAGCACATTGACGCCTTCAAACGGAACTTCCAGATGGGTCAACACCTGTACAACCAGATTGGAAAAGCCGCACTGGGGAAACAGGGGTGTGCCCTTCATGAACAGCACAACATCATTTTTGTCGATCTCAGATTTGATCGTATCGAAAGCGGGATTATCGCTCATCTTAAAAATCCTTTTCAGAACAGCCCAAGGATAGATCAGTCATCTTCGGGGATTGCGGTCTGTAAGGCAAGGGCGTGAAGTTCACCCCCCATTTTGCCTTTCAGTGCGGCATACACCATTTGATGCTGTTGGACGCGGGTTTTGCCCTTAAAGGCCGCAGACACAATATGGGCAGCAAAATGATCATTATCGCCCGCCAAATCCGTGATCGACACCACTGCATCGGGCAGGGCCTCGCGGATCATGGATTCGATTACGCTTGCTTCCATCGCCATGGGGCATGTGTCCTTTGTGCCAAAACTGGCGGTTTCAGATAACGTTATCAGGGTGTGGTTAACCGGCCATAAATGTCGGCAACCAGCTTTCAAACGCGTCGTTCAGGTCTGTCAGTGATATGGTGTTGGTATCACCGATTGTCAATTGATCGCCTGTGGTTTTACCAACCCGGGTGACAGGCACCTTGGCCTTCAACGCGGTGGTGATGACCTTATCGGCGTCATCGGCGCTTAGTGCAACCACATAACGGCCCTGATCTTCGCCAAACCAGAAAGCATGGGGGTGATCACAATCCTTGGGCTCGCACAGCGCCACGCCCTTTTTGCCAGCCAATGCCATTTCGGCGATTGTCACCAACAAGCCGCCGTCAGACACATCATGTACCGCGCGGGCGATGCCGTCGGTGATCAGGTCGCGAACGAAATTGCCATGGCGCAGCTCAGCCTCAAGATCAACAGCGGGCGGGGCGCCTTCTTCCTTGCCGGTCATTTCGCGCAAATAGATGGACTGACCCAAATGGCCTTTTGCATTACCGATGACCAGCAGGACCAAATCATCTTCGTCCGGCAGGGCAAGGGTCATGCGCTTTTCAAGGTCAGCGATCAGGCCGACACCGCCAATGGCAGGTGTGGGCAGCACGCCAACGCCATTGGTTTCATTATATAGCGAAACGTTACCTGACACGATCGGGAAGTCGAGCGCGCGGGCCGCCTCGCCAATGCCGGTTACGCACCCTGCGAACTGGCCCATGATGCGCGGCTTGGTCGGGTTGCCGAAATTCAGGCAGTTCGTAATGGCCAGCGGCTTGGCACCTGATGCGGTCAGGTTGCGCCATGCTTCCGCCACGGCCTGCTTGCCGCCCTCAACCGGGTCAGCAAAACAATAACGCGGCGTGACGTCTGTGCTGGCGGCAATGCCCTTATTGGTGCCATGAACGCGCACAACCGCAGCGTCCGAGCCGGGGCGGATGACCGTGTCACCCATCACCATATGGTCATATTGTTCCCACACCCAACGGCGTGAGCATAGATCAGGGCTGGCCATCATGGTTTTTAGGGTGCCGAGCATATCATCGGTGCCCTCAACCTCATGCGGGCGCAGGCGAGCCTGCTTGGGCGTTTCTTCCCAAGGGCGTTCATATTCGGGTGCTTCTTCGCCAATGGGGTCAAGCGGCAGATCACAGACGATGCCGCCATCATGGCGCAGCACCAGCCGTTCCGTGTCCGTCAATTCACCGATGACCGCAAAATCAAGGTCCCATTTTTCAAAGATCGCGCGGGCTTCGTCTTCGCGGCCCGGCTCAAGTATCATGAGCATACGTTCCTGCGATTCCGACAACATAATCTCATAGGCGTTCATCGCCTGCTCACGCGTGGGCACATGGTCAAGATTGATGTCGATACCGACGCCGCCCTTTGAGGCCATTTCAACAGCAGAGGAGGTCAGGCCCGCAGCGCCCATATCCTGTATGGCCACAATGGCGTCAGAGGACATCAACTCAAGACAGGCTTCAACCAGCAGCTTTTCGGTGAACGGGTCACCAACCTGCACAGTGGGGCGTTTTTCTTCGGACTGGTCATCAAATTCAGCTGATGCCATCGTCGCGCCGTGAATGCCGTCGCGGCCCGTTTTTGAGCCGACATACACAACCGGATTGCCGATGCCTGCGGCAGCTGAATAGAAAATCTTGTTGGTCTGGGCGACACCAATGGTCATGGCATTGACCAGAATGTTGCCGTTATAGGCTGAGTGGAAGTTCATTTCCCCGCCAATGGTCGGCACACCAATGCAGTTGCCGTAACCGCCAATCCCCGCAACAACACCGCCAACCAAGTGGCGGGTTTTGGGGTGATCGGGTTCACCGAAACGCAGGGCGTTCAGGTTCGCAACCGGGCGTGCGCCCATTGTGAACACATCACGCAGAATGCCGCCAACACCTGTGGCCGCGCCCTGATAAGGTTCGATAAAGCTGGGATGGTTATGGCTTTCCATCTTGAAGATCGCGGCCTGACCATCACCGATATCGACAACGCCGGCATTTTCACCGGGGCCTTGAATAACTTGCGGCCCCTCGGTCGGCAGGGTTTTCAGCCATACTTTTGAGCTTTTGTAAGAGCAATGTTCTGACCACATGGCTGAGAAGATGCCAAGTTCCGTCCCGCTGGGTTCGCGGTTCAGCGCCCGCAGAATGGTGGCGTATTCTTCCTCTGACAGGCCGTGTTCGGCAACCAGTTCCGGCGTAATCTCGGTATAGGGATTAAGCGGCGTGGCTTCAGGCTTTTCAACGACAGGCTTGGTCATCAGGACAGTTCCTCCACGATGGCGGTGAACAGGGCCTTGCCATCAGTGCCGCCCAACAGCGGGTCGGCGCAGCGTTCAGGGTGGGGCATCATGCCAAGCACACGTTTGTTTTCTGACAAAATCCCGGCAATATCGCGGGCGGAGCCATTGGGGTTGTCCGCATAGCGAAAGGCAACGCGGCCTTCGCCTTCAAGGCGGTCCAGCGTGTCTTCATCGGCGCGGTAATTGCCATCATGATGGGCAACGGGGACGGAAATTGTCTGGCCTTGTTTGTAGCCCTTGGTAAAGGGGGTGTCCGACGTTTCAACACTTAGCGGGGCATCCTTGCAGATGAATTTCAGGTCCGCATTACGCATTAGCGCACCGGGCAGTAACCCGGTTTCGGTCAACACTTGAAAACCGTTACAAATGCCCAGAACCATCGCGCCCTTTTCGGCAGCTTCCTTGACCGGACGGATAATGTGGGCATTGCCCGCAATCGCCCCACAGCGCAGATAATCGCCATAGGAGAACCCGCCGGGAATGACGATCAGGTCTGACGGCGGCAATTCGCTGTCCGCATGCCAAACCATGTTGGGTTTTTGGCCCATCGCTTGTTCAAGCGATACTGCAACGTCGCGGTCGCAGTTGGAGCCGGGAAAGACAATGACACTAGCTTTCATCAGTCTATGACCTGCCTTAATCCATCAATTCAATGTCGTAGCGTTCAATCACCGTGTTGGCGAGCAGCTTTTCGCACATGTCGGTAACCTGCGCCGTTGCTTTTGCCTGATCGGTTTCGGTCAGCTCAAGCTCGATAATCTTGCCTTGGCGGGCTTCGTTCACACCGTCAAAGTCCAGGGCCGTCAGCGCATGTTCAATCGCCTTGCCTTGGGGGTCGAGTACGCCTTGTTTCAACATGATGGTGACGCGCGCTTTCATAGGGTCGTTCCTGTGATTTGCGTTAAAATAGGTGTTGTGTGCGTGATCTGATGCAGCGGCAGGGGCCTACTGCACCAGTTCAGGTTCCTTGTGATCAACCGGGCCACCTTCGGGTAGAATGCCCAAACGGCGGGCAACTTCCTGATAGGCTTCGGACACACCACCCATATCGCGGCGGAAGCGGTCCTTGTCCAGTTTTTCGTTGGTTTTCGTGTCCCACAGGCGGCATGAATCGGGACTGATTTCATCAGCCAGCACGATGCGCAGCTGGTCATTTTCCCACAAGCGGCCAAATTCGATTTTGAAATCGACCAGCTTGATACCGATGGCGGCAAACAGGCCAACCATGAAATCATTGACCCGCATGGCAAGGCCCATAATTTCTTCGACTTCCTGCGGGTGCGCCCAATTGAAGGCGTTGATGTGATCTTCGGTCACCAACGGATCATTCAGGGCATCATCTTTCAGATAAAATTCCACCAGCGTGCGGGGCAATTGCGTGCCTTCATCCATGCCAAGACGTTTGGCGATGGACCCGGCGGCGACATTGCGCACAACCACTTCCAACGGAATAATCTCAACCTGACGGACCAATTGTTCGCGCATATTCAGGCGGCGAATAAAGTGCGTCGGGACGCCCATGCCGTTCAGGTGGGTCATGATGTGTTCGGAGATGCGATTGTTCAGAACGCCCTTGCCGGTAATCGTTCCGCGCTTTTCATTATTGAAAGCGGTGGCATCGTCCTTGAAATATTGAACAAGCGTTCCAGGTTCCGGGCCTTCATAAAGAATCTTGGCCTTACCTTCGTAAACGCGGCGGCGCCGTGACATGGCGATGTCCTTTGTGATCTGTTGACCTGCAAACAGGTCGATCCGAAAGCAAAACCGGCGCCTTGCCAAGCCCGAAATATTGTGGGGCTATGTCCCCCGATTCGAACGCCGCAGCACCGGTCCAGTGAGGATCAGACTCTAGACAATCGCGCGTGGATGGCAAGGGGGCACCATAACGCGCATGGGGCCTTAATGACGCATGAAGTGCGGGGCAAAATAATCAGCCAAAACCGATCAAAATGGTGTGAAATCAGGCTGTTGGCACCGTTTCATTGATCAAGGTCAATTGCAAATCAGGTTCTTGTGTGATCCAATTTCCAAATAAGGTTGAAAATTGACCAGTTTGAAGGAAGGAGCGCGCCCGTGACGGACCAGATACAAAAACGCGGAAAAGATTTTGAGGCCAAGTTCGCCCATGATCAGGATTTGGACTTCAAGGCCCGTGCCCGGCGCAATCATTTTCTTGCCCTATGGGCGGCAGGTCAGCTGGATGTGGAAGACGTCGATGGCTTTGTGGAGACGCTGATTTCCACGGGGCTGCATGGTGACGAGGCGGTCGCCAAACAGCTGCGCGCAGATTTCGATGCGGCTGGTGTTGACGTTTCAGACCACCAGATCGAACGGGAAATGGCTGATCAATTGGTCAAGGCCCGCGAACAGGTGATGAGCGAAGTCTAAAAGCGATATGGCGTCATGCAGGATCAGACCCGGCACGACGCCATAGATTTCTTTGCCGCGCAACAGGACGCAAAACCGCCCCTAAGCACATGAGGCACTTTTGCTGGTTGTCGTTAGTTACGCGCCGAACACAGCTTTGAATGTTTGTGTATTCGACTACGCGCCGAATACAGCTCTAATTATTTGTGTATTCGACTACGCGCCGAATACAGCTTTGAATGTTTGTGTATTCAACTACGCGCCGAATACACGGGCAAAAATCGTTTCGACATGCTTGGTGTGATAGCCAAGGTCGAACAAATCTTCCAATTCCTGATCAGACAGAACAACCTCTTCATCTGCCTTCAGCAATGACAGGAAGTCCTTGCCTTCCAACCAGACGGGCATGGCGTTGCGCTGAACAAGCCGATAGCTGTCCTCGCGGCTGCAACCTTTTTGCGTCAGGGCCAGCAGAACACGTTGCGAGAAGACAAGGCCGCCCAGCTTGTTCATGTTGTTCATCATGTTTTCAGGATAAACCACCAGCTTTTCGACCACGCCTGCCAAACGGTTCAGCGCAAAGTCGAGCGTAACGGTCGCGTCAGGCGCGATGCCCCGTTCAACAGAGGAGTGTGAGATATCGCGTTCATGCCACAGGGCAACATTTTCCATTGCCGGAACAACCGCAGACCGGACAAGCCGTGCCAGACCCGTCAGATTTTCTGTCAGGATCGGGTTGCGCTTATGCGGCATGGCAGACGACCCCTTTTGCCCGGCTGAGAAATATTCCTCTGCCTCCAGCACTTCGGTCCGCTGCAAGTGACGAATTTCTGTTGCCAACCGTTCGATAGAACTGGCGATGACGCCCAGCGTGGCAAAGAACATGGCGTGACGGTCGCGCGGGATAACCTGTGTTGAAACAGGCTCAACCTCAAGCCCCATCTGGTCAGCGACATGCGCCTCAACACTGGGGTCGATATTCGCAAAAGTGCCAACAGCGCCGGAAATGGCACAGGTGGCAATTTCCTTGCGGGCCTGTTGCAGACGTTCCTTGTTACGGCTGAATTCCGCATAATAGCCGGCGAGTTTCAGGCCGAAGGTCACAGGCTCTGCATGGATGCCGTGACTGCGCCCGATGGTAACGGTGTCTTTATGCTCTAGCGCGCGGGTCTTCAGGGCGGCAAGCACCTTATCTAGGTCTTCCAGCAGCAGGTCGGCGGCGCGGGCCAGTTGCACGCTTAGGCATGTGTCCAACACGTCGGAACTGGTCATGCCCTGATGGACAAAGCGTGCCTCCTCCCCGACATTTTCAGCCAGATTGGTCAAAAAGGCGATGACGTCATGCTTCACTTCCCGCTCAATCTCGTCAATGCGGTCCACATCAAAGGCCCCGCGATCCCAAACCGCCTTGGCCACGCCTTTGGGAATGACGCCCAGCTCTTCAAGCTGTTCTGCGGCATAGGCTTCGATTTCCATCCAGATTTGGAAACGGGATTCAGGCTCCCAGATTTGAGCCATTTCTTGACGTGTATAGCGAGGGATCATGAGGTCAGCTTTCGCAAAAATTGAATCGTATATTGGGTGGGTAGCGCAATGGGGCGCGGGCGGCAAGTCGGTATTATGTCGCCCAATCAGGCTCTGTCATATGGGCGTGGTCGAACGGCTCACCCTTCAGGGCGATGGCGCGGAATTGCCCGACAATGGCCGCCGTGGGGGCGTGAATTTGGAATGCGCCCAGTTTCAGGCGCTGCACCCCTTCGGGCGCTTCGAACCCTGACGGGCGGCCAAGATGGGCAAGCGAAAAACGGTGAATACGGCGCACTTCGACCGGATCGGGTGTCAAATGGGGCCGGGGGCCTGCCCAAAAGACAAACGGATGAATGGCAAAACCGGTATGGGTCAAATAGGGGTCGAGCGTGCCGATCCTGTCTTCGGAGCCGAGGGTAAGGCCGATTTCCTCCTCCGTCTCGCGCAGGGCTGCCTGTAACGGGGTCTCCCCCGCATCCAAACGACCGCCGGGCAAGGCCCATTGCCCCGCATGACGGCGCAGGCCACGGGCGCGCTGTGTCAGGAAAAAGCGCAGCGCCGGGCCGTCTTGTTCGATGATGATGGCAACTGCGGCCTCACGCTCTGCCGTTGCAGTAAGGGGCGCCGCCTCATAGGCGGCAAGCCGCGTGCAGATCGTGTCGAGGTCAGCCATCTATATTAGGTCCAACGCCTTGAAGCTGGCATGCATGCCCTTGCCGATGATCACATGGTCATGCACCTGAATCCCCAGCGAGGTGCCGGCGTCAATAATCTCCTTCGTCATGGCGATATCGGCCCGCGACGGGGTCGGGTCACCGGACGGGTGATTGTGAACCAGAATGATGGCAGCCGCGTTCAGGGCCACGGCGCGCTTCATTACCTCCCGCACATAGACGGGGGCATGATCGACCGTGCCTTTTGATTGTTGCTCGTCCGCGATCAGACGGTTTTTCTTGTCGAGGAAAAGGATGCGGAATTGCTCAATCGGCTCATGGGCCATAATCGTGTGGCAGTAATCCAGCAGCGCCCGCCAGCTTGACAGAACCGGGCGGTTCATGACCTTGCCCTGTGCCAGCTTTTGCGCGGCGGCCTGTACGATGCGGAATTCAATCACCGCCGCATCGCCAATGCCCTTGAATTGTTTCAAGCGGTCAGGGTCGGCGCTGATCACATCGGCAAAGCTGCCGAATGTGTCGATCAGTTTTTTGGCAAGCGGTTTGACATCGCCGCGCGGGTTGGCGCGGAACAGAACCAGCTCCAGCAATTCGTAATCAGCCAGCGCGTCTGTGCCGCCTTCTAAAAAGCGTTCGCGCAATCGTTGCCGATGACCGTGAAAGTGCGGTGCGTCTTTCGATGCGTCCGTCATAAAGCGGCGCTCCGATCAGCTAGAATAGGGCGGTCGGTCAAGCCCCGCAGGGGATTTGGTAAATATCTCAACCCCATCTGCGGTGACGCCGATGGAATGTTCGAACTGGGCTGACAGGCTGCGGTCGCGCGATACAGCGGTCCAGCCATCGCGCAGGATTTTGGCATTGGGCTTGCCCTGATTGACCATTGGTTCGATGGTAAAGAACATGCCTTCTTTCAATGTCAAACCTTCGCCCGGCTTGCCGTAATGCAATACGTTGGGATTGTCGTGAAACACACGGCCCAACCCATGACCACAAAAATCAGTGACGATGGAATAACGCTGCCCTTCGGCATGGGACTGAATGGCGTGACCAATATCGCCCAGCGTGGCACCGGGTTTCACAACCTCAATCCCGCGCATCATGGCTTCATAGGTGCAATCAACCAGCTTGCGTGCCTTTAACGGTACGTCGCCGATCAGATACATGCGGCTGGTGTCGCCGTGCCAGCCATCAACGATCACAGTGACGTCGATATTGACGATCTGGCCGCTTTTCAACGGTTTGTCATCGGGGATGCCGTGGCAAATCACATGATTGATTGAGGTACAGACGGTTTTGGGGTAGCCGCGATAATTCAGGCAGGCGGGCACAGCGTTATGATCCAGAATGAAGTCATAGCACAGCTTGTCGATCTGGTTGGTGGTGATGCCCGGTTGCACATGGGGCACCAGCATATCAAGACAGGCCGCAGCCAGCTTGCCCGCAGCGCGCATCCCTTCAAAATCAGCGGGGCTGTGCAGGCGCACCGCGTTGGATTTGGTCAGGGGCATTTCGTCGGCGTCCATGTAACTCATCATACTTCTGTCATTCTGTTTTGGCTGTTTCCCGACCTTCATCAATAAAGGTGGGATGTGTCGTGGCCAGTTTGATGCCGTTGGGGGAGGGGGCCCATGCATAGCAAAGCCGCTCAACCCCGCTGGCCAAAGCCTCTTTTAGACCCTTATCATAGGCCGGATCAATGTCTGCGGCTATGCGAAATCCGTCGCAGTCTGCCCGCATGGCGGCATAAACCATGACCGCGCGGTGGCCCTTGGCGACCTCATTCTGTAATTCCACCAGATGTTTGGCCCCCCGGGCGGTCTTGGAATCGGGAAATTCTGCCAATCGGGGCTGGCGGGACAGGGTGACGGACTTCACCTCCACATAGCATGGCGGTTTGCCCGCCCCCTCCAGCAGCAGGTCAATACGGCTGTTTTCGCCATATTTCACTTCGCGTTTGATGGTGTCATAGCCTGCAAGTTCGGGGATATGGCCGTTGCGAATGGCAGCCTCGACCAGGCCATTGGCAAAGCCCGTATTGACCACCACCGGTTCGTTATTGGGGCCGCCACTGGCCAGCTGCCACGACCAGCGCAGCTTGCGCTTTGGGTTGCCAGAATCTTGCACATAAATCGTGCTGCCCGGTTCGGCCAGGCCCATCATGGAGCCCGGATTGGCAACATGGACGGTGATCTCCTGCCCATCTGCAAAACGTATATCAGCCATGAAGCGTTTATAGCGTTTCAGCAATGTGGCGCGGGTCAGGGGCGGGGTGAAATCAGTCATGGTCTGTGGGGGCTTCTATGTTAGGGTTTCGATAGTAACGAATAGGCGATTCATGAGTGTAAAAGCAAATCCAACCGCTGCGATTGTGGTGATCGGGGATGAAATCCTGTCCGGCCGCACGCAGGACACCAACACGAATACGATTGCAACGTTCTTGACCGAACGGGGGATCGACCTGCGTGAGACACGCACTATCCCGGATGAGATTGACATTATTGTCCGCCATGTGAATGAGATGCGGGGGGCCTATGACCATGTGTTCACCACTGGCGGCATCGGCCCGACCCATGACGACATCACCGCCGATGCGGTGGCGCAGGCGTTCGGCGTTGAGCTGCCGCTTGATGACCGGGCGTGGGCGATACTGGATGCCCATTATCCCCCCGGTGAATTTACCGAGGCACGCCAGCGCATGGCCCGCATTCCGGTAGGGGGGGAGTTGATTGATAATCCGGTCAGCCGCGCGCCAGGCATTCGGATGCAAAATGTGTATGTGATGGCGGGGGTTCCGGCGATTATGACCGCCATGCTTGCCTCGTTGGAGCCATTGTTGGATGGCGGCCCGCCCATGTTGTCAGCAACAGTGACCGTGGACGGCCCCGAAGGGCATATCGGCATGGCGTTGAAGGATATCGCGCTGGCCCACCCCGACGTTTCAATCGGGTCATACCCTTATTATCGTGAGGCACGCTACGGCACCAATCTGGTCGCTCGCAGCCGCGATCAAGACAAGCTTGATGCCGCAATTGTGGCGGTAAAGGCGATGTTGACGAAAATGGCGATAGGTTTTTCTTGAGAATCCGTGGCAGGGCGGCTATCCATTCGCTGCGTTATCGCTCTTACCCCCGTCACCCCGGACCTGATCCAGCGTGACGGCAGCAAAAGCGGACCACGCCGTGCGGGCGTGATGGAATGGTAGACATAACAGACTTAAAATCTGTGGGCCGTATGGCCGTGGGGGTTCAAGTCCCCCCGCCCGCACCAAATATCGTATAGGGATTCAGATGTTTGAGTTGTTTCAGTCAAATTGGTTAGCTACAGCGTCTGGCGTTGCTTCACTTGTTTCGCTGATCTTGCAGTTGGATGATCGGCTGAATCGGTATGATAAGTTGTTTAGAGCCGTTACCTATATATCATTTGGCTCCTTTCTTTCCAGCTTAGCAATGGGATTAGGCGGTGCAAAAGATTTTGAACTGGGTGATGTTGTCCGAGCTGTTTGCTTTTGTCTAGGAGCGGCAGGGCTCGTTTTTGGTGGTTATTTGATTTTCCAGTCTACGAGGACAACTAGAGATTTTTCCGGCGAAATTATTGGAGTGATCACCGTCTCTTTAGGGGTTTTGGTTGTCGTCGGACTTTCCTTTGTGGAGTCGACGCCGCGAGAGATTGATAGATTAGAGGTTCAAGAAATTGTATTTCTAGCTGAAAATGCTGAAAATAAGGGGCGTTTTGATCGTGCAATTGAGCATTATAAGACGCTTGTGCGATGGCATAGTTTGACAATGGATGAGCGGGTAAAAATTGAAAATAGGATTTCAATCTTGAGCTCAAGACGAATTCAGTTTTCAGAATAAGAGAATTAAGACATCGCGTAGCGATGATCGCGCCCGTCCAGCCCCGGGCCGGACGCGATGCCTGGACAGAAAATCACTATAGTCCACTCCAACAAAATCCATGACAGCGGCGCGTGGGCGCGTTAGTCTGCGGCTTCCGATATTCTTCTATCCAACAAATGACAGAAATAGGGGGACGCCATGTCTGTTGATCGTTTGAAATTTGGGGCCTTTATGGCGCCGTTCCATCCCACCGAAGAAAATCCCATGTTGTGCCTTGAGCGCGACTTGGAACTGACCGAATGGATGGACAAGCTGGGCTATGATGAGATCTGGTTTGGGGAGCATCATTCCGCAGGTTATGAAATCATCGCCAGCCCGGAAATCATGATTGCCATGGCTGCGCCGCGCACCAAGCATATCAAGTTGGGGACGGGCGTGTCGTCGCTGCCTTACCATCACCCTTTGATGTTGGCAGACCGGATCATGCAGCTGGATTATTACACACGTGGTCGTGTGATGTTCGGCATGGGCCCCGGCGCACTGCCGTCAGATGCCTTCATGATGGGTATCAACCCGCAAAACCAGCGCGACATGATGGACGAGGCTGTTGACGCCATCGTGCCGTTGTTGCGTGGTGAAACCGTGACCATGAAAACCGATTGGTTTGAGTTGAATGAGGCACGCTTGCAGCTTGTCCCCTATAACCGCGACGGCATCGACATGTGCGTCGCCAGCCAGGTGTCACCCACCGGGGCGTCTGCTGCGGGGCGTCACGGCATTG
The DNA here is from genome assembly GCA_006844605.1 of Hyphomicrobiales bacterium. Classification (GTDB taxonomy): domain Bacteria; phylum Pseudomonadota; class Alphaproteobacteria; order SPJN01; family SPJN01; genus SPJN01. The sequence goes on from SPJN01000005.1 coordinate 89,977, forward strand.
GTCTGTTGTCCATCGGTGCCACAAACTCAGGCGGGTTTAACGCACTGGCCCCCAATTGGGGCATTGCAGAGAAAGTCGCGGCGGAAAACGGCAAAACGGTTGATCGTGACCAGTGGCGTTTGGTTGGCCCCATGCATATCGCAGAAACCCGTGAAAAGGCGCGCGAAAATGTCCGCTTTGGCGTTGAAAAATGGTTGAGCTATTTCAATGATGTTGCCGCGCTGCCCTTGGCACCGCAGGATGGGTCTGACCCGGTTGATGCGCTGATCGAAAGCGGCATGGCTGTTGTTGGTACGCCCGCTGATGCCATTGCACAGATTGAACGGTTGCAGGAACAGTCCGGCGGCTTTGGTGCCTTCTTGCAGATGGCGCAGAACTGGGCAGATTTTGACCAGACCAAGCGGTCCTATGAATTGATGGCCCGCTATGTCTTCCCGCATTTCCAAAACACAAATGTGAACCGCAAGACCAGCTATGACTGGGCCGCAGAAAACCGTCCGGTCTTTATCGGTGAGGTTGAGAAAGCCATTTCAAACCGCGTCATGTCCTATGCCATGGACCGCGCCGGGAAGGGCGATGCGGAAAGCGACGAGTATTTGCAGAACATGGCCAAGATGGCCGCAGAACGCGCCGAGAAAGAGGCCGGCGAATAAGCCACCCCTTTCAAACATATGCGAACAAAAAGAAAGCCCGGCCAAATGGTCGGGCTTTTGCTTTATTGGTTTGTGTGATTTGGCGTGGGATCAGGCAAAGGCCGTGTTGATCCGCGTTTGAATTTTTTGGATACGCCGTTCCAACCGTGCCGCATCTTTTTCATGCTTTTTGTAAAGCTTGGGGTGCGAGATACCCAGCTGTCCGCGCACTTCATCAAGCGGTTGTTCCATCATGCTTTCCCAATCTTCGGCCAACAACCAGTCGGCGGTTGAGCCGTTGGTGTAAGCCTCCATCAAAACGCGATAGGCGGGCACGTCGCGGTCCACCAACTTGGCAACCGTTGCAGCGGTGAGGGAGATAAAGGCAAAGCCGGGATTGCGAATTTGCGCGAAGGAAAAGAACAGGATGCTCATCTCTCCCAACACATCGCGCCCATAACCGGTGGTGACATGCCAAAGGTCATGCAGGTCGCGAAACCGGGCCGACAGGGCGGCAACCTCTGGTTTTTTAACAATGTCTTCGGCGCGGTGCTTGGTGCCTTCATTCACCGCATCGACCAACCCGTCGGCGCTTAGATTTTCCTGATAGACAAATTCAAAATAGCTGCGGCCCAAACTTCCCTGTGGGCAGCTGGCCAAATAGTCACGATCCTGCAGGATGCGCAGCAGGCCAGTTGGGTCGGCGATGGCCCGTTGGCCAATCGGCGTTTTTGCAAACCGTTTTGCGGCCTTGTCATTGGCGTTGGCGCCCAGCGCGGCGATGATCTTTACAATGCCGCCGGTGTTTTCCTTTGATTGCGCAACTTCGACAATGCCTTCGGCAAACAGGTCGATACGTTCCCTAGCCTCGGTCAAGCGGGTTTTCAGTGCCAGTGCCAGTGCCAGTGCCATGCCGGTTTCTCCCTCTTATCATTATCAGCCCCACGTCAGCGCGGGGTCATTTATTACTCAGGGGTAAGATTAGGCGTGTCCTATGGGGCATGTAAACCGGAAAAAGCACGAAAAAGGCCCGGTCCCGTGGGGCCGAGCCTTGAAATCATTGATGAATTTTTCTTACTTGCCGACTTCGTCCGTTTTGGGACGATTGTCCGGCGGCGCTTCGCCCAAAATGTGGAAGTGGATTTCCTCGGCAATATTTGTGCAGTGATCGCCGATTCGTTCAAAATTCTTGGCAATCATCAACAGGTGAGCGGCGTCTTCCAACTGGTCGGGGTTCTTGCGCATGAACTTCAGAATGCGGGCATGGGCCTCGGTATGAAGTTCATCAAGCTCCGCATCTGCTTCCCAAACTGATAGAGCAAGGGCGGCGTCGCGCTTCAGCCGCGCTTCCATGACGGACCGCAAAAGGCCTTCTGCCATCTGGCCCATTTCAACCAATGCCTTGCGGACCTTGGCGGACGCGTCTGACCCTTCCAATGTGCGGGTGCGGCGGGCGATGTTTTTGGCATAGTCACCAACCCGTTCCAGATAGGTTGAAATTTGCAGGCTGGAAATCAATTCGCGCAGGTCAACGGCCATCGGCTGACGCCGGGCAATCACCCGCACGATCATGTCGTGTACTTCCTTTTCCAACTGATCGACCATTGCGTCTGCTTCGATCACTGTTTTGGCAGTGTCCAGATCGCCACTGTCGAAGGCACGGGTTGCCATCGACAATTGTTCTGCTGCGGTTGTTGCCATGCGATGCAAAAGTTTGTTGATCGCCTCTAGGTCATCATCAAACGCCTGTGCAATGTGGCCTTCTGCTGTGTTGCCGCTCATCTGTTTTATCTCCCTGATCAGGTGCTGGCTGTATCAGCCGAAGCGGCCTGTAATATAATCCTGTGTTCGCTGGTCCTGCGGATTGGTAAAGATATCGCTGGTCGGCCCCTGTTCCACCAAATCGCCCAAATGGAAGAAGGCGGTTTTTTGTGACACGCGGGCGGCCTGCTGCATGGAATGGGTGACGATGACGATCGTGTAATTCTCTCGCAGCTCGTCTATCAGTTCTTCAACCTTTGCCGTGGCGATGGGATCAAGGGCAGAGCAAGGCTCGTCCATCAGGATCACGTCAGGGTTCACGGCAATGGCGCGGGCAATGCACAGGCGCTGCTGCTGCCCACCGGACAGACCGGTGCCCGGTTCATGCAGGCGGTCCTTAACCTCGTTCCACAAACCGGCACGTTCGAGCGAGCCTTGCACAATGCCTTCAAGTTCGGCCTTGTCCTTGAACAGGCCGTGGATTTTGGGGCCATAGGCGATGTTTTCAAAAATTGATTTGGGGAAGGGATTGGGCTTTTGAAAAACCATACCCACGCGGGCGCGCAGCTGCACCACATCCATGCTGGATTTATAGATGTCCTCGCCATCAAGCAGGATGTCGCCTTCAACCCGGCAAATATCAATTGTGTCATTCATCCGGTTCAGGCAGCGCAGAAAGGTAGACTTGCCGCAACCGGATGGGCCGATCAGGGCTGTCACCGTGCGCGCAGGAATGTTGATATCAACACCGTGCAGCGCTTCATTATCGCCGTAATAGACTTTGACGCCAGAGGCTGTGATCTTGATGTCAGAATTGATTGTGTCTGCGTCAGCCATACTTGTCCCAATCGGTTTCACAATTGCATCCATTTGATTTGTCCCATTCATAGGAATACCTATTCTTCAAGCTGGGGTCCACCGGAACCGGATGATCCCGTGCGGGATCTGATCCGCCCTTACCAGCGTCGCTCCAGCCGTTTGCGCAAAATTGTTGCGGCCGCATTCATAGTGATCAGGAAGACCAGCAAAACAATGATGGCCCCCGATGTTTTTTCGACAAAGGCCCGTTCGGGGCTGTCTGCCCACAGATAGATTTGTACGGGCAGGGCCGATGCGGGATCTGTGATGCCGCCGGGAATATCGACGATAAAGGCGACCATCCCGATCATCAAAAGCGGGGCAGTTTCACCCAATGCCTGTGCCAGACCCAAAATCGTGCCGGTCAAAATGCCGGGCATTGCCAGCGGCAAAACATGTTGAAAGACAGCCTGCATGGGGCTGGCACCAACGCCCAATGCCGCTTCACGGATTGACGGGGGCACAGCCTTCAACGCAGCGCGGGCAGCAATGATGATCGTCGGGACAGTCATCAGCGCCAGCACCATCCCGCCCACCAACGGGGCAGAACGCGACATTTCAAAGAAATTAAGGAAGATGGCAAGACCAAGCAGGCCGAACACAATGGACGGGACCGCCGCCAGATTGTTGATATTCACCTCAACCAATGCGGTGAAGCGGTTCTTGGCTGCAAATTCTTCGAGATAGACCGCCGCGCCAACCGCGACAGGGAACGAGATCAGCAAAGTCACAACCATTGTATAGAAGGAGCCTTTGACCGCCCCCCAAATGCCTGCCAGCTCCGGTTCGCGGCTATCGCCCTGTGTGAAGAAATAGGTGTTGAAGGCGCGCTTGATAATGCCCCGTTCCACCAAACTATCGGTCCAGGCGATTTGACGGTCTGAAACCCGGCGCAATTGTTCTTCAACATTCCGGTCTATATGGCCCTTCAACAGCATGTCGATATCGTCAGAAACCGGGGCCGTGATCGTGATCGTGCTGCCGATGATGGTGGGATCATCCAACACCGCTTCGCGCAGGGCATCAATGGCGCCGTTTGAAATCAGGGCACTGACCGCGCGCTTGTCACGGCGTGACGTTACGTCATCAAACAGGCTGTAGACTTCGTTCTTCACCAGCTTGCGATAGTTGGCGCGGGCCAGAATTTCAGGGTCTTGTGTGTTGTTACGGTCAAGCACGTCCTGTTCAAGCGTAATGGTCAGTTCCATCGTGTGGGTGTAAAAGGCTGAATAGCCCTGCACAACCAGCGTGCTTAACAACATCACCAGCGCGGCAATGGCGATAACGACGCCGGCCATGCCGTAAAGCCGAAAGCGTTTATTGGCGGCCTTGCGTTTGTTCAAACGTTGACGCGCCGCGTCGGTGGCGTGAACAGACGTGACGGATGAGGGGACAGGTGATGTGTTCAGATCAGTCATATTGCTCACGATATTTTTGGACCACACGCAGGGCGATCACGTTGAGGGCAAGGGTGATAATGAACAAAAGCAGGCCAAGCGCGAACGCGGCCAGCGTCTTGGCACTGTCAAATTCTTGGTCGCCGACCAGCAGCGTCACAATCTGCACGGTCACCGTGGTCACCATTTGCAGCGGGTTGGCAGTCAGATTGGCAGCAAGGCCAGCGGCCATCACCACAATCATGGTTTCACCAATCGCGCGGGAGATGGCCAGCAGCATCGCAGACACAATACCCGGCAGGGCGGCGGGCAGCACGACCTGCCGAATGGTTTCAGCCTGTGTTGCGCCCAGTGCATAGGCCCCATCGCGCAGGGTTTGCGGCACGGCGTTCATGACGTCGTCAGAAAGGGACGAGACAAGCGGGATGATCATCATGCCCATCACCACACCGGCAGCCAGCGCCGAATGGGCGGCCACGTCAAGGCCCAGCGTCATGCCAGCTTCGCGCATCAGGGGCGCGACTGTCAGCGCCGCGAAGAAGCCGTAAACCACGGTGGGGATGCCCGCCAATATTTCCAACAACGGCTTGACCATGCCGCGAATGCGGTTGGTTGAAAATTCAGATAGGAAAATCGCGGACAACAAACCAACTGGCGCTGCCACAAACATGGCGATGACTGTGATCAACATGGTCCCGGCGAACAGCGGGATGGCACCGAATGCCCCCGACGAGCCGACTTGATCCTCGCGAATGGCGGTTTGCGGTGACCATTGCAGACCGAACAGAAATTCGGTGACTGACACTTTTTCAAAAAAGCGGAAGGTTTCAAAGATCAGTGACATGACAATGCCGAATGTGGTCAACACGGCAATCAGGGCGCACATGATCAGAAAGGCATAGATAATGCGTTCAATGGCGACGCGGGCGGCAAATTGTGCATGCAGCACCTTGCGAGAGGTCAGCAACCCGGCAATGCCCACGGCGATTGCAGCAATGAGATATTTCATCGTCCAGCTTGCGGTAACGTCACCCATTGTGACGGCAATTTGCGCCAACTCATCGGTGTGTTCGCGTAGCACTTCGCCGCCGGCGGCCATGGTGCGGGCATCTTCAAGATACAGCAGCAATTGGCCCTGCTCATATGCCTGCATGTCGGCGGGCAGGGTGGCGATGACGTCTGCATTGATCAGGCCGGGGCCGTAAAGGGCCCATATGATAGCCAGCGCGACCATCGGGGCTGCGGTGCAAAACGCAACGAAAGCGGCGTGAAATCGCGGCTGGGCGCGCAGGGCATAGGGGCCGTCCGGGGCGATAGCGTTAATGCGGCTTAGGCCGACAAAATAGCCACCAACCAGCGCTGCCAAAATCATGATTGCTGTGATCACTGACGTTCCCCTTTCTGGACCAATGACTTGATCCCAGACATAATTGAACCTGCTAAATCAAATATGTCAGATTTGTTACAGTTTTGTGACAAGGCCCCATCTAACCACCGCGTCAGACTGTCTGGTGTCACCTATTGGGGCCAATTAAAAAGGGCGAGCCGACTAGTGTCGACCCGCCCCTTTTTGGGATCATTTGCCAGCGTGGCTTAGTTCAGGACGGCTGCGTCGAACGTTGCCAGGCTGTTGGCATCTGAACGGACCTGCTCACGCACTTCTGCGGGTGAGGGGATCAGACCTTTTTCTGACAGGTAGCCATCTTCGCCAAAGGCGTTTTCTGATGTGAATTCAGCCAGATATTCCTTGATGCCGGGCACTGTGTTGACATGTGCTTTCTTGACATAGAAGAACAATGACCGTGACACGCCATAGTCGCCAGCCGCGATATTGTCGAATGTCGGGGCAACGCCGCCGATTGTGGCGCCCTTGATGGCGTCAGCGTTTTGGTCAAGGAATGAGAAGCCGAACACGCCCAGTGCTGTCGGGCGGTCAGCCAGCTTTTTCACGATCAGATTGTCGTTTTCGCCGGCTTCTTCATATACGCCGTCTTCACGAACGGAATGGGCGATCTGCTTGAACTTCTTTTTGTTTTCCTTGCGCAGGGCTTTCAGGAAGGGGAACTTCTTGGCACCACCTTCAAGAGCCAGCTCAGAAAACGCGTCACGTGTACCGGATGTGGGGGGCGGGCCCAACACTTCAATCTTCACAGCAGGAAGATCGGGGTTGATTTCGTTCCACATGGTGTAGGGGTTTTCTTTCAGGGCAATGCCGCCACCGACGGGCACTTCCTTGGCAAGTGCCAAGAAGATGTCTTTCTTGGTCAGGTTGAAGACCGGACCGTTAATGGCGTTGGCCATCACGATGCCGTCATACCCAACCAAAACTTCGGTGATGTCTGTCACGCCATTCTTGGCGCACAGGGCAACCTCTTTCTTCTTGATACGGCGCGAGGCGTTGGTGATGTCGGGATGCTGTGTGCCAACACCGGCGCAGAACAGCTTCAGACCGCCACCTGAACCAGTTGATTCAACGACGGGGGTTTTGAATTTCGTGGTTTTACCGAACTGTTCGGCAACGGCCGTTGCGAACGGGAAAACGGTTGATGAGCCGACGATCTGGATTTGATCGCGTGCTACGGCACCTGTTGAGGCGGTAGCGACGGTCACCATTGATAGTGCACCTAGTGCAATGGCCTTGAGCTTCATGATTGCAAGTCCTGTGGTTGCCTAATTTCAATATCTCGTGCCCGCTATTCGCAGCAGACGCCCTTCATATGGCCCCGCTATGTTACAGCTTTGTGACTCTTGATGGCGACGCAGAGCAGGGCCATGACTGTGCGTTAGGCGCGCGGCGCGGAAAAATGCGTGAATCCGGGCGGTTGCGCGCAAATGGGGCTGCGTCAGAACGCGCGAGATCGTTTGTGATGTGAAATGCCTTATCGGGGCATTCGCGAATCGGGCCTAGGCCAGCAGGTTCCTGCCCGTCACAGCCTTGATCGCGCCGGGCAGTTCGTCAAAACTGTCGATAACAATATCAGCGTCCAGCTTGTGCGGCGGCTCCGACGTATAGCCGTATGAGACGATGATGACAGGAATTCCGGCACCCAGCGCCGCAGCAGAATCATTCCGCGAATCGCCAACCATAACCGCATGATCAAGCGTGCCGCCCAATCGCCGTACTGTTTCGGTGATATGCAGCGGGTCAGGCTTGCGCACTGACAGGGCATTGCCGCCCAGAACCGTGGGAAAATAATGGGTCAGGTTCAGTTCAGCCAACAGCCCATCAGCCCCGGTTTGGAATTTGTTCGTGCAAATGCCCTGTGCCACGCCCGCCTTGTGAAAGGCATCTATCGTTTCAACCACATGGGGATAGGGTTGGCTGCCATGACGCGTCAGATTATCGACATAGTGGTTCAGAAACTCGTCAAACAGGCTGCTGATCAGGGCGGGGTCCTGCGGCTTGCCAATTACTGACAAGGCCCGTTCCAGCATGGCCTTGGCCCCGTGGCCAACCAGATTACCGATATCATCAGGGTTGGCATGGGGATAGCCAAACCGGTCCAACACGGTGTTCAGCGTGTGCAAAAGGTCAGGCGCGGTATCGACCAGCGTGCCGTCAAGGTCATAGACAATTGTATAAGGTGCAGACATCTTCACATACTGTAACGAAGGGTGATGGGGCAGGTTCAATCATCACTCTTGGCATTCCTATGCGGTCTGGTCTAGACCTTTATGCAACTGATAACCCATGTGAGGACGCCATGACCCAAGCTGCAAACGCGGAAAAACTGGCCGCTATCATTCTGGCGGCGGGTAAAGGGACGCGGATGAAATCTGCGACCCCCAAAGTCCTGCACAAGGTAGCAGGGCTGGCCATGCTGGGCCATGCGGTCAAGGCGCTGGATGGCTTGGGCCTTGAAAAGCTGGTGTTGGTACTGGCCCCTGATCAGGACGAGGTGGTTGAGGCTGCGTCCTCATGGGTTAAAGACCCGTCCATTTTGGCAAGTGCCGTGCAAGACCCGCCCCGGGGCACCGGTCATGCAGTTATGGCGGCGATGCCCCAGCTTGCAGGGGTGACAGGCGACGTCATTGTTGCCTTTGGTGATACACCATTGGTGCGCCCCGAAACCTATCAGGCACTGTTGGCCCCGCGCCGCAATGGGGCTGATATTGTTGTGTCGGGCTTTCGTGCTACCGGCCCCCATATGTATGGCCGCTTGGTGCTGGGGCAGGACGGCGCGCTTGAACGGATTGTCGAACATAAAGACGCAACCGAAGACGAACGTGCCATTGATCTGTGCAATGGCGGGATCATGCTGATCGCCGGGGCGCATTTGGCAGACCTGTTGGGGATGTTGTCTGATGACAATGCACAGGGCGAATATTATCTGACAGACATGATCGCCCATGCCCGCGCCAAGGGGCTGACTTGCGCCGTTGCCGAAGGTAACGCCGAAGATGTACTTGGCGTCAATTCCCGGGTTGAGCTTGCCGGGGTTGAAATGATTATGCAGGACCGTCTGCGCCGTCGGGCGATGGAAAATGGCGCGACGCTGGCTGATCCTGCATCCACCTATTTTTCATGGGACACGCAATTGGGCCAGGATGTTGAGGTCGGCCCCCATGTCACGTTCGGGCTGAATGTGTTGGTTGAAAATGATGTGGCCATTCATGCCTATTCCCATTTGGAAGGCTGCATCGTGCATGACAAGGCACAGGTTGGCCCTTATGCCCGTTTGCGCCCCGGTGCAGAATTGATGGAAGGCAGCAAGGTCGGCAATTTTGTTGAGTTGAAGAAAACCCGATTGGGACCGGGGGCCAAGGCTAACCACCTTGCCTATTTGGGGGATGCGGAAATCGGGGCCGACGCGAATGTCGGTGCCGGAACCATCACCTGTAATTATGATGGCTATGACAAGTTCCCGACCAAAATCGGCGCACGGGCCTTTGTCGGCTCAAACTCAACATTGGTTGCCCCCGTTACGATCGAGGACGATGCCTTTACCGGCGCGGGCGGCACCATCACCAAAACTGTTGAGGCTGGCGCATTGGGCGTGGCGCGGGCCAAACAATCGAATATCGCAGGATGGGTTGCGCGCTTCCGGTCAAAGAAGGCCAAGAAAGGCAAGTAGACCAAGGCATGGTATACTGCCGGGCAAGCTGCATTGTCTGGAACCTGCGGCAAGATTGGGCGGCCATTAAACCTAAGTTCTGGTAATTTATCGCAAATCACGGGTTCAGATTTGCGCTGGAATAGGCTATCACACTGGTCTGTAATTCATTCCAAGTTGGACACAAGCCGGACAGGATAAACGGTATGAAACTGGTAAGCTATGTACGCGCAGGCTCAGAACGGTGGGGCTTCATGATCGACGGTGAGGCAATTGTCGATGCCGCCATCGCCTATGACGCCGCAGGCTCATCAGGGCCGCCCCATTCGGTGCTCGAACTTGTCGAAGGTGGTCCCGCAGCTTGGAGCAAGGCTGAGGAGGCAGCGAAAATTGCCCCGACCTGTCCGCCGCTTGACATGAAGGGCGTCAGCTTCCGTCCCCCCGTGCGCCGCCCGGGCAAGGTAGTCGGCGTGGCGCTGAACAATTCGGCATTCATTCCGATGGCCTATCGCTATTTTGAAGAGCCTGCCTATTTCTTGAAGGCCCCGTCCAGCCTAATCGGTCATGGTGAGCCGATTGAGATTCGCGAAGATTATGGCCTGACCCATCCTGAGCCTGAATTGGCCTGTGTGTTGGGGGAACGGTTAAGCCGCGCGCAAAGCGAAACCGAAGCGTTAAGCAAGGTCTTTGGCTATACCATCATGAATGACATCAACTCCCCCGGTTTGAAGGAGCGCGACTCCATTCATATCGAAACCCCTGCCGGGCAGGGTGGTGATGCGCCGCGTTGGCGTCGTCTGCGTGATCGTGCAGACCGCGACCTTTATCTCAGCTACAATCTACGCTCAAACTCAACCGATACGTTTGGTCCAATGGGGCCATGTTTGGTCAGTGCCCAGCATATCAAAAACCCTGACCGCCTGCGTGTGCGGTCTTGGTTGGGTGATCAGCAGATTACCGAGGACAGCACCGAAAACCTAAGTTTCTCAATCGGGCGGGTGTTGAAGCATCTGTCCAATTATATGACGCTGGAACCGGGCGATGTGGTTCACTTCGGTTCCGCCGCCAAGCCCGTGAAGATGAGCTTGCGTGACGCCAATCTGAATGAATATGACGGTCCCGTGCGGATCGAAATTGATCAGATCGGTGTGCTGGAAAATCCGGTTGTCAAAAGCTGATCATCAGCATCTGGTTATCTTTGCCAAGCAGCCCCGGCCCGGAACGGTAAAGACCCGGCTGGCCGCTGCCATCGGCACCGCACGCGCGACCCAGATTTATCGCAACCTGTTGGATCGAACCATCAGGCAGGCGGCGTGTGACCCCCGCTGGACCACATGGCTTGCCCTTAATCCTGATAATGCCGTCATTGATAATGCCCCATGGCAGGGAATGGTTGACGGCAAGCTGGCGCAGGGGCGGGGCGATTTGGGTGACCGGATGGGCCGTGTGTTTGAAAACATGCCGCGCGGGCCTGTTGTCATCATCGGATCTGATCTGCCGCAACTAGGGCGCGCCCATATCGCCGCTGCGTTTGATGCGCTGGGCAATCATGATCTGGTGCTTGGTCCAGCAGAAGATGGCGGCTATTGGCTGATCGGGCATCAACGGCGTCCCTATCGCAGGGGGTTGTTTGATCGGGTGCGTTGGTCCAGCCCGACAACTTTGGCGGATACGTTGGACAATGCCGGGGGGCAGTCTGTGGCGATGCTGGATTGCTTGCGCGACCTTGATACGGTCGATGACCTTGATCTGCTGTGAGTTATTTTTCCAGCAAACGGGGCATCAACTCAACAAAATTGCAGGGCTTGTGACGGCTGTCGAGTTGATATTGCAAGATACCGTCCCAGCCATCCTTGACCGCCCCGGTTGATCCGGGCAGGCAGAAAATGAATGTGTCCTGTGCCAGCCCGGCGCAGGCCCGGCTTTGCAGTGTCGAGGTGCCGACAGTTGTCATGCTGATCTGATGGAAGATAACCGAAAACCCATCAATTTCCTTGTCGAACAGGGGCTTGATCGCCTCCACAGTGACGTCGCGCCCGGTCAGGCCCGTGCCGCCTGTGGTGATGATGGCATCCACATTGTCGTCTGCAACCCAGTTATTGATTTGGGCGCGGATTGCCGCCTTGTCATCGCGGACAAGCGCACGATCGGCAAGCGTATGGCCAGCCTTTTCCAGACGCTCCTGCAATGTTGCCCCGGACGTGTCTTCGTCAAGCGTGCGGGTGTCTGATACGGTCAGAACCGCTATGCGAACAGGTTTGAAGGGCAGGCTTTCATCGATACCGGGCATGTTGTGCAGTCCTGTAAAGGGTGGCTGAGAATACAATAGAATAAAAGGCGCGTCGGTCAGTTGCGATTGGCCGTGCGCAGCGGATTTTTACCATGCGTTGTGCCGCGACCATAGCCTTCATATTGTGGCCATTGCCCGGCAACCAGTTCATCAAGTGATGGCGTGTCCTGTCCCAGTCGCAGCCGGTAAATCCAGTAATTCGTCATCACTCGTTCGATAAAATTACGTGTTTGCCGAGATGGCAGGCTTTCAATAAACAATAACGGGTCTTCACCGAAATTGACGCGTCTTGACCATTTGCGCAGATTGCCCGGGCCGCCATTATAGGCAGCCGCCATGCGGAACAGATCACCATCATAATAGCGCGGCCCCAATAACTGCCCTAAATAGGTTTGGCCCACTTCCAGATTAAAGCTGGGGTCGTTCAGCAGATGGCTGCGCGTGCCGCTTAGGCTGTCATCCTTCATGATGAAGCTGGCGGTTTGCGGCATGATTTGCATAAGCCCACGGGCACCGTCACCGCTTTTTGCCTCTGTCCTAAAGCGGCTTTCCTGCCTGACAAAGGCGTAAACCAATGCTGGATTTACGGCGAACCCTTCTGCGGGGGTAAAGCGGGGCAGCGGGTAAAGCGCAGCATCGTAAAACCGAATTTGCAGATCATCTGGCAGGACATTGGCCCGTTCGTCGCTTTCAAGGGCAAGCATGACGTAATTTTCTGCCCCCCGCCCAATACGATATTGCAGGGCAGGTAGGTCAAGCGCAACGGCCAGCGCCACAAGATCCCGGTCCCAGGCCCAGCTAGTGCGGCCATAGACCAGCGCCATTTCGTCTTCGGCCTTGTCGTCCATGCCCAATTCGGTCAGGGCGATGGCGCGGCGCACACCGGGCAGGCCCAGCAGGCGTGAAACACCCTTGTCTGACAGTTTGGGCAAATCCCAGCGGAATACAATATCCTGCCCCAGCGCGCGCAGGGCCAACAGCCCATACAATGTGCGGGGATAGGCAGCAGCGATATTCAACATCGTGACGACATTATCCGATCGCAACAGGATCAGGCTGGCACGCGCCGCCCAATAGGCCCCCGCGGCACGGGTCCACGGCCCGGCTGATCGAGAATTGGCAACCTGTTCGAAGTGATAGGCAGCCCGTTCAATATTGCCCTTTTGCCACCAGCTTAACCCCGCATACCAATGCGCCAAGGGGACATTCTGGCCTGACCGTCCGGCGGCCTGTTCCGCAAGGTCTAGGGCCTGATCGATTTGCCCCCAATGATAATAGCCTGCGGCAATTTTGGCGCGCTGCTGATCTGTTTCAACGGCATCAAGGTGGCGATCCACATCGGGCTGTTTTAGATAATCAAGCGCGCGGGTGACATAGCCGCCATCGACCAACGCGGTTACCTTGCGCTGGATCGCGCGGACTTGGGCGGCCTTGTGTTTATTGCGCACAGCGTTGGATTGATAAATATCGGGGGCATCGACATCAGGAATGCGGGAGCGGACAGAAACCGCCCGTGGCCGTTTGGGGGCTGATGCGCGCTTGGGCTGTTTCTTTTTTGCCAACCGGTAAACGCGATAGGCGTCCGGCAGTTCATAATAGGTCGCTAGCCAATCGGCCAATTCTGTATAGCTGGATCGATAGGCGTTGGGATGCAGGTACCGGTCGCGCAATATGTGCCCAACCAATAAGGGGTCATTCAACCGTTTGATCAACCGGTCGGCCTGTCCCCACTTGGCATCATCCTGATAGGCGAATATTTGCTTGTACAAGCCACGGTCGCGCGCGGTTAAAACCGTTAGCGGCAGATCACGTGCCGGGGGGTGGGGCGTGATGCCGACCTCAGGCTGCGGTACGAAATTGGGGCGGGGCGTGTCTGCTGTCGCGGCGGCTGTTCCGGCAAGCATCAACCACGCCAACACAATGCGACCGACCCTTTTGGTCGGCCAGCTTTGCGCGTTGGTTTTGATGCCTATCAATCTACGTGCCGTCCACTTCACGTCGGTCTTTTTCTCCGCTAGCTGCCCCATGCCTAACTTGCCCCTAATATGGCTGAAAGGGCCACCAAAAGGCAATGACATGATAGCGGTTAATGCATGATGAGCGGTAGGACGGATATCACAAAAAACTTAGGTAATTCGGTCTTTTACAGCCAATAAGTCAATCCACGTCTCACGCTTGCGGGCGGGGGTGCGCAGCAAAAATGCCGGGTGCAGAATGGGCATGGCGTCAATTTGCGCACCAGCCTTGGTGGTATAGGTCTGCCAACGGCCACGCAGGCGGGTTATCCGCTCGTCCGTGTTGAGCAAAATCTGGCTTGGCGTGCCGCCGACAAAGATCAACAATGACGGTGCCACCAGCTCTATCTGCCGCTCGATAAAGGGTTGGCACATGGCTTTTTCTGCGTCGGTCGGTTTGCGGTTTCCCGGTGGTCGCCACGGTACGCAATTGCCAAGATAAACGCCTGTGCGATCAAGGCCGATCGCTGCCAGCATCTTGTCCAGCAATTGGCCTGAGGGGCCGACGAACGGTTTGCCTTCGCGATCTTCGTCCCGGCCAGGTGCCTCGCCCACCAGCATGATCGGCGCGTCACGATTGCCGTCTTCAAACACCAATTGATGGGCTGTTGATTTCAACGGGCATTGCTCAAACCGCTCCACCGCCAACCGTAGCTCATCAAGTGTATTGGCTTCGCGTGCAATCAGCCGGGCGGCCTGCACCACGTCTTCGGTCGGGCCTGCGGTACTGCTGGCACGCGCGGCGGGCTTGGCGGGTGAGGGGGGCTCAACTGCGGGAATGCGCGAGGGGCGTTGCGCTTGATCTTGTGCTTGTGCTTGGGTTTGTGCTTGTGGCTGGGTTTGCGGCGCGGCATTGATTTGTGGCGCTGCGGCAGGCGTGTGTTTTGTCCAGTCTGTCGGCGCGTCCTGCAATGCCTCATCCGCGCCGGCCTCAACCAGCCATGACAGCATGGCGAGCGCTTCTTCGGGGGATAAAGATGTGCCAGAAGGTTCCATAGATTTTTTATAGTGTGCCTTTCGCAGCCCTGCAATCAGCGATTTTGTTGAAATTCCCAATTTTCCCCTAGGTTAACAGAGGCAAGCCGTCACACCGAAAAATCGGCTGTAAAATTGACGATTCTGCTTGTTTATGTGCATATGGGGGCAATTTTCCAGACGTTGACCTTCTTGGGGATTTCTTTGGGATCTTCGTTAGGATCGTCTTTGGGGCTGAATGAGGGGCGCTGCGCTGTAAAAGGTGCGGGCCGCGACAAATGGATGGAGAGACATATGACGAATGAAACCGTGGAACGCGAATATACGGAATATGACGTTGTTATCGTCGGTGGTGGCCCTGCTGGCCTGTCCGCCGCGATTCGGCTGAAGCAACTTGCCAATGATAAGGGCGAAGAGCTGAATGTTGTTGTGCTGGAAAAAGGTGCCGAGGTTGGCGCGCATATCCTGTCCGGTGCTGTGATCGACACAGTTGCCCTTGATGAGTTGCTGCCCAATTGGAAAGAGCTGGGCGCCCCGATTGAGGATGAGGTCAAACACGACCAGTTCTGGTTCCTGGGCGAGCAGGGCGACCTGACCATTCCCCATGCATTGTTCCCGCCATTGATGTCCAACAAGGGCAACTACATTGTCAGCCTTGGCAATGTTGTGCGCTGGTTGGGTGAACAGGCCGAAGCGTTGGGCGTTGAAATCTATCCCGGTTTTGCCGGTGCCGAAGTCGTCTATGACGAAAACGGCGCGGTCAAGGGTGTCGCCACCGGCGATATGGGTATCGCCAAGGATGGCACCAAGAAAGATCATTTTGAGCCGGGCTTCGAGTTGCACGGCAAATACACCATCTTTACCGAAGGCGCGCGTGGTCACCTGACCAAGCAGCTGATCGCCAAGTATAATCTTGACGAAGGTAAGGAGCCGGGCAAATTCGGCATCGGTGTCAAAGAATTGTGGGAAGTGCCCGCAGACCAACATAAAAAGGGTCTGGTCGCCCATACAGTCGGTTGGCCGCTGGATATGAAGACCGGCGGCGGCGGCTTCATGTATCATTGGGGCGATAACCTTGTGTCCATCGGTTTCGTGGTTCACTTGAATTACACCAACCCGCATTTGTCGCCGTTCGATGAAATGCAGCGCATGAAAACGCACCCCAAGGTCCGTGCAATCCTGGAAGGTGGCAAGCGCATCAGCTATGGCGCGCGCGTCATCACTGAAGGCGGCATTCAATCTGTGCCAAAAATGACCTTCCCCGGCGGTATTCTGGCCGGGTGTTCTGCCGGTTTGGTGAACGTGCCCCGTATTAAGGGCACACATAACGCGATGCATTCGGGCATGATGGTTGCTGAAACCATTTTCTCTGCCATTGGTGATGGCCGTACCCGCGATGAGTTGAGCGAGTATGAAGATATTTTCAACGCCAGCCCGATATACAAAGATCTGTACCGGGTTCGTAATGCGAAACCTTGGCTCAGCAAATTGGGCACATTCTTCGGTGCCGCAGTTGGCACGATTGATATGTGGATGAACAATCTGGGTATTGGGCTTCCCTATACGTTGAAACATGGCAAGCCGGACCACGCGACATTGCTGCCCGCGTCCGAGGCGCCGATGATTGAGTATCCCAAGCCTGACGGCGTGCTGACATTTGATCGCCTGTCTTCTGTGTTCTTGTCCAACACGAACCATGAAGAAGATCAGCCGGTTCATCTGACGTTGAAAGACCCGTCAGTGCCGATCGAGCAGAACCTGCCCATGTTCGACGAACCGGCCCAGCGTTATTGCCCCGCCGGTGTGTATGAAGTGACACGCGATGATGACGGGTCCAATCCGCGCTTTGTCATCAATGCGCAGAACTGCGTCCACTGTAAAACCTGTGACGTCAAGGACCCGGCCCAGAACATCAACTGGGTCACACCTGAAGGCACTGGCGGTCCGGTTTACACCAGCATGTAATGATCCCTTTTGGGGGTGGCATTCAGGCAGGCGGTACGCAAGTGCCGCCTGTCTTTTGTTATTGGCCCCTGCGTGTGTAATTGGCCTGTGCGCGTCTTTTTTGCGCCTTATTACCTTTCTACTCTGCCCTTGTTTTCGGCGGCGAAATCACGTCTTAATGGGCGCAATCATGTAACAAGCGTTGGGAAGTATGGTCCTGCACCGGAAGTTTATCGGCACTATCACCAAGGTCAGCATTGCTGCCATCCTTCTGTCTGCCTGCACAACGGGCGAGGGGGTGCAAACCAGCAATGATGCTGACCCGCTGCGCTTTGTGCAGGTGTTCAACACCGAAATACGTCGTGCCGATCAGGATTACGAGGTGTTTGGCCCCTATCTGTCCGCGCGCCATGCAGCGGTTGAGCGTGATTACGCCAAGGCTGCTGATCTTTATCAAACTGTTTTGGACCGCCACCCCACCAGCACAACCATTCTGTCCCGCGCCTTTATGAATGCCTTACAGGCTGGTGACCGGAAAGACGCGTTGCAACTGGCCGCCGCATTGATTGAATCGTCACAAAGCGCGGGTATATCCCGGTTTGTCGTCGCGAATGACGGGTTAAGCCGGGCGGCCTTTGACGATGTTCTGGCGATGACCGCCGATACTGACGAAAGTCACGGCATGTTGCTTGAACCATTTGTGGCCGCATGGGCGCATGTGGGCAAGGGGGACAGTGAAACTGCTGTTGCCACATTGGCATCAATGGCGGACGACCCCCAAGGGGACTTTTTCTCTGGTCTTGCGCTTTATCAGCAGGCGCTGATCCTGTCATATGCGGACGCCCCCGGCGCGACTGAAAAATTCGCGGCGGCGATTGATTTGTTTGGCGGGTCGTTTCGTATGACCCGGGCGCTGGCGCGGCACTTGGCTGTGCGCGCAACGTTGGAGGAGGCGCTGGACGTTCTTGATGGCTTTGCCGAACGGTTTGGTGCCGAAAATTTGGTGACTGAAGAAAAGCTGTATCTGCAGCAAAATGCAGAAACAGTTACGCTGCTTGCCAGCACGCCTGTCGAAGGGTTGACCGAAGCATTGTATCTGTCAGCGGCAAGCCTGTTGGCAGAGCGTAACTATGGTCCCGCATCGCTTTACCTGAAGCTGGTGTTGTTTGGTCGGCCCAATCATGATCTGGCGCTTTTGATGTTGGGGAACTTGGAAAATCTTGCAAAAGATTACACCGCTGCCCATTTGGCATTCGCCGCGGTGCCTGAAACGTCCCCCGCCTATCTTGAAGGACAGATCAAGGCTGCCTATGCCCTGTCTGATATGAAGCAGGTGGCGCAGGCAATTGCCCTGCTGGATAAAAGCTTGGCCAGTGCCAAGGGCCGTCCTGACGAAGACGCCTTTCAAACTGAAATATTACTGGCCAAGGCCGGGCTGTTGCGCGGAGAAGAAGACTTCACCGCGGCACAGACACTTTATACCCAGCTGATCGCCGCTGCGGAGGCAAGCAATGCCGATCCGCGAAGCTATTGGTCGTTATATTATATGCGTGGGATGTGTCTGGAACGGTTGGGCCGCTGGCCAGAGGCTGAGGTTGATTTATTACAGGCGCTGAAGCTTAATCCGCGCAACCCGATGGTGATGAACTATCTTGGCTATTCGTGGGTTGATAAGGGGGAGCGGCTGGAAGAAGGGCGCAAAATGATTGAGCAGGCCGCCAAAAAGCGGCCGCAGGATGGATATATCATCGATAGCCTTGGCTGGGTGCATTACAAGCTGGGCAATTTTGAACAGGCGACTGAATATTTGCAACGCGCGGTAAAGCTGGAACCGGGCGACCCGGTGGTGGCTGACCATTATGGCGATGCATTGTGGCGGGCGGGCCGCAAGATCGAGGCACGCTTTCAATGGCGCCACGCGCTGAAACTTGACCCCACCGATGAGCTACGTGCCCAGTTGATGCTGAAACTCAGCCTTGGGCTCGATCATGCTGACCGTGTCGAACAATCCATGGGATATGACAGCTAGACCGATGGTGATGCTGAAACGTTTTGCCCCGGCCAAGGTTAATCTGGCGCTGCACGTCACGGGGCGGCGGGCAGATGGCTATCACCTGTTGGATTCAATCGTGGTCTTTCCCGCTATCGGCGATACGCTGACCTTGCATGATCGTGAAGACGGACAGGGGCTGATTGCCATTACGGGGCCTTATGCCCATCGTCTGTCTGCCGAAGGTGATAATTTGATCGCGCGCGCGGCCTATTTGTTGTCCGACGCGGTTGACCGCACGCTCGACGATTTGGCGGTTACCCTTGATAAGCAATTACCGGTAGAGGCCGGCATTGGCGGCGGGTCCGCAGATGCGGCAGCGGCGTTGCATTTGTTGAATGATCATTGGGGACAGCCGCTGAACGCTGATGCGTTGACCGCGCTGGGGCTGACACTGGGTGCGGATGTGCCCGTCTGTCTGGCCGGGCAATCTGCGCGCATGTCCGGCATTGGTGAGGAGGTGACTGTCTTGCCCACGCCGCCGCAGGGCGCGCTGGTGCTGGTGAACCCGGGTGTGGCCGTGCCCACAGGGCCGGTGTTCAGGGGGCTTGATGGTGTGTTTGGCAAGGGGTTTGGTGACTTGCCCGCGCTGATTGATGCGGACTGGTTGGCTGATCAGCGCAATGACCTTGAACGGCCTGCGATAAATGTGGCCCCTGTCATAGCATCTGCCCTGACAGCATTGGGCGCAACGGATGGGTGTCAGGTGGCGCGCATGTCCGGTTCGGGCGCAACACTGTTTGGGCTTTACCCCGATCAGGCAAGCGCGGATCAGGCCGCTGCTGCCCTGCGCGTGGCATATCCTGACTGGTGGATCAAAAGTGCCGGGCTGTTGGATGCTGTCTAGGGGCCGCCTAATGGCAGCCTAGTGGCGGCCTAGTGGCAGCCGACCATCCCATTCTTTTCAAAATAGCGTTGGTGATATTCTTCGGCCCGGTAAAAGTCCGGGGCGTCCTTAATCTCTGTCACGATGGGCGCGCGATAACGGCCTGACGCGTCTTCGGCTGTACGGGCGGCAAGGGCAGCGGTCTTCTGTGCCTCTGTCGTCGTGTAAATCGCAGAGCGGTATTGTGTGCCGATGTCCGGGCCCTGACGGTTCAGGGTCGTTGGGTCATGCATCGCCCAAAACGCGGCAAGCAAGTCGTTGAACGAAATTTGTGCGGGGTCATAGGTGACCTCTACCACTTCGGTGTGGTTGGTGCGGCCTGTGCAAACCTGTTCATATGTGGGGAAGGACATGCTGCCGCCTGCATAGCCGCATGGGGCATCAATCACGCCGGGCAGTTCACGAAAGCGACTTTCCACGCCCCAGAAGCATCCTGCGCCGAACATCACCTTTTCGTAATCTGCTGCCGTCATTTTCACTCTCCGTTAACGCTGGGTCACATATCTATTGATTTTACGCTCATTCTGTAGGATCAGGGAAGTCTATTTGCTGCATCAACGCGCCGAAAAAGAGCGCGCCGTGCCGCCTAACGTAGTGGGGACACATGACAGACGCAACAAAGCCCGCCGAGGAAAGCGGGTTTGCCGTAACAGATGGCTATCGCCGCTATGTGCTTGGCATATTGCTGGTAGTTTACACATTCAACTATTTGGATCGGCAAATCCTGTCCATTTTGCTCGAACCGATCAAACATGATTTGGGCCTGTCCGATACGGCATTGGGCTTTTTGACCGGGATCGTCTTTGCGTTGTTCTATGCCACGTTGGGCGTGCCAATTGCCATGTTGGCAGACCGGGCGAACCGCACGAAGATCATTGCCATATCGCTGGCCATATGGTCGGGGATGACGGCATTAAGCGGCACTGCAACAAGTTTCTTCCAGCTGGCCATGTTCCGCATCGGCGTCGGTGTGGGGGAGGCAGGCGGCAGCCCGCCTGCCCATTCCTTGTTGGCTGACTATTTCCCGCCTGAAAAACGGTCAACCGCCTTGGGGATTTATTCGCTTGGTGTGCCGTTCGGCATTTTGTTCGGCTTTATGATCGGCAGCCAGATTTACGAACTGATCGGTTGGCGGGCGGCCTTTTATGTGGTGGGGGTGCCGGGCATTATTCTGGCGCTGGTTCTGTGGTTCACAGTGAAGGAGCCGCCGCGTGGCCATACAGAGGTTGCCGTATCTGACGGGGATGCCCCGGCATTGATGTCGGTTGTGCGCTATATTATGGGCCGCCCCACATTGCGTCATGTGATTGCGGGCAGCACGTTGATCGCCTTTACAGGCTATGGGTTTGTGACCTGGGCCGCAGCATTCTTGATCCGCACACATGGCATGACCGTGGGTGAGGTTGGCATGTCTCTGGCGCTGATCATCGGTATTTTCGGTGGCCTTGGCACGTTCTTTGGCGGTTATTTGGCTGATAAGTTGCAGGCCCGTGATGCCCGTTGGCAAAGCTGGGTTGTGGCGGTGCCGTCATTGGTGACGGCCATTCCAGCGATTGCGATGTATCTGGTGGATTCAAAGAATATTGCGCTGGTTCTGTTCACCATGCCTGCCATTACCGGGTCGTTGTTTTTGGGGCCAAGTCTGGCGATGGTGCAAAACCTTGTGCATCTACGGATGCGCGCGGTAGCCAGCGCGTTCTATTTGTTCATTCTGAACTTGATCGCAATGGGGGGTGGGCCGCAGTTTGTGGGCCTCGTCTCTGACCTGTTGGAGCCAAGCTATGGCAGTGATTCACTGCGCTATGCCTTGTTGCTCAGCTCGCTCTTCGCGATATGGGGGGCAATCCACTATATTCTGGCGGGCAGAACGCTGGTTGCTGACCGTAAGATGATCACGGATTCAGAAGACAGCTGATAAAACAATCTGCTGGCGCGGTTGCTGTTACAGCCGCGCCAGATTTTCCGCCCCGTCGGGTGCTTCCCCTTCAGGGTCAAGGTCGGTCAGATCAGCGACAGCCTCATAGGCACCGGCGAGGGAGTCCATGCGCACTTGCATGTCGGGGTTTTCTGCTGCGATGGCACGGAAGATGCGCCCCGCCTCCCGCAGCATCAAAACAGCTAAATCCGTATTGGTCGCCGGAGGGTCATAATCCGGCGCAGCGACAGCTGTGTCATTTGCCGCGTTTGCCGGTGTTTGTGGCGCGTTGCTATTGCTGGTTTGATCTTTACGCGAACCGCCAAACGGCCTTGGAAATCGTCCCATCGGGTCATCTATCCTGTTGGGCCAGCCCCCAAAAGAATCGGGGCTGACCGTCAATAATGACCCTAGAGATACCCTAATTCCCTACCAATGGACACCCTTGGTCAGGGCGGCGAAGGCCACTGCCTCAGACGTGGGTTCCGCCTCGTTCGACTTGTCGCCCTTGGCGGCGGCAGAATCGGGGAACAGCCGATAGGATGTGTTGAAGATAACATCCAGC
This sequence comes from Hyphomicrobiales bacterium, assembly GCA_006844605.1. Taxonomy (GTDB): domain Bacteria; phylum Pseudomonadota; class Alphaproteobacteria; order SPJN01; family SPJN01; genus SPJN01. Next base: position 112,319 of record SPJN01000005.1, read on the forward strand.
AGATTCGGAGCAATTGCCCACACAATCTGCGCAAAAGTGCCCAATCTGGTCGAAACGCGCTTGGGCCGTGTGCGCATGGCGGTGCAGACCATATCTGCGGCCTCATCCGGTGATAAGGTTGGCACATGATCATACATCTTGGTCGGCGCGATCATTGGCGTCCGCACCAAGGGCATGTACACAGCGGTAAAGCGCACATTGCGGTCCAGATATTCTGGCTGCGCACAACGGGAGAATGCATCAAGCGCCGCCTTTGATGCGACATAGGCGGAAAAGCGTGGCTGGTTCACCTGCACCCCGATGGAGGAGATGTTGATGATCTGCCCGGTTTTACGTTCCGCCATTGACGGCAGGACATTCATGATCAACCGCAGCGCACCGAAATAGTTCAGTTGCATGGTCCGTTCATAATCATGATAGCGATCATAACTTAGATTAACCGAACGACGGATCGACCGACCCGCATTGTTGACCAGAATGTCGATCTGCCCATGATCCTTCAACACTGATGCAATGAGCTTGTCACAGCCATCCACATCAGCGACATCAGCGGCATAGACGCTGGATTTACCGCCCAGTGCCTTGATCTTGTCCTGTACCTCGGCCAGTTTTTCTGGTGTGCGGGCGGCAAGGATGACGTGGCCGCCAGCCTCTGCCACTTTCATGGCGGTTGCCTCCCCAATGCCTGAGGATGCGCCGGTGATCAGAACGACCTTGTCCTTCACCGCCGTGTTCAAGCTGCGATCCTTATACAGGTCTTCATCCAGATTACGGGCCCAATAATCCCACAACTTCCCGGCATAATCCCCAAGGGGCGGACAGGAAATGCCGCTGCCCTTCAAGGCGCGTTTGGTATCGCGATTATCAAACAGGGTGGGGTAGTTGGCGAATTTGAATATCGCCCGGGGGATGCCGAAATCTTCCAGCACACCGTCAATGATGCGTTTGATCGGCGGTAGTGACCCGATCATATTTGTCAGCCCCGCTGGCATAAAGCCCAACAGGCTGGCATCCAGCCGCATGACAAATTTGGGCGCCCCGGCCACTTGGGAAAATGTGTTCAACACTTCGCCCACGCGCGGGTGTTCATCAGCGGTCAGGTGGAATGCCTGCCCATCAAGGTCAGGCTGGTGGGCAATGTGGTCCATCGCCTGACTGACATAATCAACGGGGACGATATTCATATAGCCGCCCTCAATCCCGATCAGGGGCATCCATGCGGGCATCATGTTGCGCAGACGTTTGATGGTCTTGAAGAAATAATACGGGCCATCCACCTTGTCGATTGCACCTGTATCAGAACGGCCCATCACCATCGCGGGGCGATAGATGCGGAAGGGGATTGTGGCTTCTTCGCGGACCAGTTTTTCTGAATCATGTTTGGTGCGATAATAGGGGTGGTCGTTTGCCTCCCACTCGTCAAACATATCTTCGCGCCAATGGCCCTTATAGAGCCCCGCCGCAGCGATAGAGCTGGTGTGATGGAAACATTTTGCCTTCACGGTTTCTGCTAAATTCAGCGCATTGCGCGTGCCATCAATATTGGTTTTGATCTGCACATCATCATCGTCATGATCCATGTCGTAGATGGCAGCAAGGTGGAAGAAATGCTTGATCTTGCCCTTCAGCTCGTCCTGTTTGGCCTTTGAAACACCAAGATTGCTGCGGGTCAGATCACCGGTCACTGCGACCAGACGGTCGGTGTCGCCATGTTCTGCCACCAATTGTTTGAACTTTTGTTTAGAGCCTGAGCGGACCAGCACATAGATTTTGCCCTTGCGCTTGGCCAGTAATTCACCGATCAGGTTGCGCCCCAAAAAGCCGGTTGCGCCTGTTACGAAGTAGGTCATGTTTCCTCCCCCAAAATTATTCATGTTTGGTCGGACGATGAGCCTAGCACAATGAAATGACTTGTCAGCCCTTAAGCGCGCGCCCAAACAAAAGCACAAAGCAAAAGGTGCAAAGCAAAAGGCGCGCCCCAACACGGGACACGCCTTCGCAAATTCAATTTTAGTTTGGCTGGTGGATTAACCGACGTAAAGAATGGTCAGCGTTTCAGCAACCATTGCCGGGCGATCCTGGCCTTCAATTTCCATGGTCACTTCATTGGTGACCTGAATGCCGCCGCCTTTTTCCTGTACATCTTTCAGGACTGAACGGGCGCGAACTTTTGAATTTACCGGCACCATATTGGTGAAGCGGATTTTGTTGGCGCCATAATTGATGCCGCGTGTCACGCCTTCAAGGTAATATAGGGAACCTGTTAGCATCGGCAGCAATGACAGGGTCAGGTACCCGTGGGCGATGGTTGATCCGACAAAGCCTTTGGCCTTTTCTTCGTCAACATGGATCCACTGGTGGTCGCCAGTGGCGTCTGCGAACAGATTGATCTGTGCCTGATCAATCTTGTGCCAGTCTGAAACACCAAGTTCCTGGCCGATAAGGCCCTTCATTTCGTCGATATCTTTGATGACTTTTGTCATGTCATGTCTCCTGCAAAAATGATGGGGCACCATACCGGGCGGCCCCGAAAATGAAAAGGGGGTAGGGGGACCGGACGGTGCTAGACGATCCGGCTGTCCTTATTGCCCCAATAGCGGTCCTTGATCAGGCGCTTGTACAATTTTCCTGTGGGGTGGCGCGGCAACTCATCCTCAAAATCCACGGTACGGGGGCACTTGATTTTGGACAGATGCTCAAGACAAAACGCAATCAACTCTGCCGCCGTGTCGTCTGACTTGTCGGCAGCATCTGCCAGTTGCACAACCGCCTTTACCTCTTCGCCAAATTCTTCATTTGGCACGCCGATAACGGCGACGTCAGCGACCTTGGGGTGGGTGATCAACAGATTTTCAGCTTCCTGCGGATAGATATTCACACCGCCTGAGATGATCATGTTGGCCTTGCGGTCGGTCAGGAACAGGTAGCCTTCCTCATTGACCATGCCGATATCGCCCAATGTGGACCAGCCGTTGGCGTTGCGGCTTTCTTTTGTTTTCTCATCATCATTGTGATAGGTGAACTCGCCGCCGCCACCGAAATAGATGGTGCCAGCCTCACCGGGGGGCAGCTCCTCGCCCTCGTCATCCAGAATGTGGATTTCGCCCAGCAATGCCTTCCCGACAGAGCCGGGATTGGCCAGCCATTCTTCTGAATTGATGGCGCAAAAACCGTTGCCTTCTGTGCCTGCGTAATATTCATAAATCACCGGGCCCCACCAATCGATCATCTGGTGTTTCACCGGCTTGGGGCAGGGGGCAGCGGCATGAATGGCAACCTGAATGCTGCTGACGTCATATTTGGTGCGTACCTCTTCAGGCAGCTTCAACATCTTCACAAACATGGTCGGCACCCATTGGGAGTGCGTGACCTTGTGCTGTTCGATCAGGGACAACGCGCCTTCGGGGTCGAAATTTTCCATGGCGATAATCGTGCCGCCGACGCGCATCATCGACATGCAATAGCGCAAGGGCGCTGCATGATAAAACGGTGCAGGCGACAGATAAATGGAATCACTGGCAAAGCCGTAAAGCGCCTGCACCAGCAAAATCAACGCGGGCGCTTCGTCCAGCGGCCCTTCGGGCAAGGCGACCTTGATCCCCTTGGGGCGGCCTGTTGTACCTGATGAATACAGCATATCCGTGCCATTGCTTTCATCGGCGATCGGATCGGTGGATTGTTTGTTGCGGGCGTCTTCATACGGGGTAAAGCCATCAACCCCGCCACCGACTGCGTAACAATGGGTCAGCCCTTCACATAGGGCGGGGATTTGTGCGGCCACCTCAGCCTTTTCGGTTGAGGAGAACAAAACAGAGGCACCGCAATCATTGACGATATAGGCAACTTCATCCGGTGTCAGGCGGCTGGAAACACAGGTGAAATACAGGCCCGCCCGCTGGGCACCCCAGCAAATTTCAAAATAGCGCGGGTTGTTTTCCATGAATATGGCGATTACGTCGCCGCGTTTCAGGCCGTTTTCGCGCAGCAATTGTGCGACCTGGTTGGAACGATCATTAAGCTGGCCATAAGTTACGACCTCACCAGAATTGGCCATGATATAGGCTGGGTGATCTGGCTTTGTGGCAGCATGAACTGACGGATGCATAAGGCCCCCTTACGGTCGTTTGTTGATGTTTGAATAGTTTATGGGGGGAGTTTACCGATTGCACCGCCCCGCGCAATCAGGAAATTTCAAACCCTTTGCAAGGCCAGCATTTTCCCCTAACGTCCCGCCACCACTATTGACGTAAATGATATGAGGGAGGCCAAAATGGCTTACGAAACGATTACGACTGAAGTTGACAAGGGGGTCATGACCCTGACCCTGAACCGCCCGGATCGGATGAATGCCTTTAACGTGCAGATGCATTTTGATCTCGTCGATGTGTTCACCAAGGTGAATGATGATGACGATGTGCGGGCCATTATCGTGACGGGCGCGGGCGATCGGGCGTTTTGTGCCGGGGCCGACCTTGAAAGCGGCGGCGACACATTCAATGCCAAGGCCCATTCGGGTAAAAGCGAGCCAATTGACTGGTCAATGGAAAAGACCGACCCGCGCATTCGCGATACCGGGGGCAAGGTTTCGCTATCGATCTATAATTGTATGAAGCCTGTTATCGGGGCCATCAACGGGGCCGCCGTTGGCATTGGTGCCACTATGCAATTGCCGATGGATATGCGAATTGCCAGTGACAATGCCCGCTTTGGCTTTGTTTTCTCGCGCCGCGGGATTGTGCCCGAGGCAGCCTCAAGCTGGTTCTTGCCGCGTTTGGTCGGCCCGCAACAGGCGCTTGACTGGATGTTGTCTGGCCGTGTGTTCGGTGCAGAAGAAGCCCTTGCCGGGCGGCTGGTACATTCGGTTGTGCCACAAGCTGACCTGATGGATGTGGCGATGGAAAAGGCCCGTGATATTGCGGACAATTGCAGTGCCGTTTCTGTCAGCATGATCCGGGCAATGGTTTGGCAGATGCTGGCAACCGATCACCCGATGGAGGCGCATATCGTCGATTCGCGCGGTGTTGCGGCAACCGGGCAGTCCGCCGATGCACAAGAAGGCGTCATGTCCTTCCTTGAAAAGCGCGCGCCTGACTTCAGCCTGAAACCTTCAACCGATATGCCCAGCTTCTACCCGTGGTGGGAAGAACGCGAATATCGCTAGGCATTTTATGGTGATGTGAATGTGGACGGGTCGCCAATGAGGCGGCCCGTCTTTTTATGCGGCAGCTTCATCTGGTTCTTCATCGACGCGCTGTTCTGGCATTGGCATTTGCCAAATTTTTGTGAACAGCAGCACGACCACAAACACGATCAGTGTCGCAATGGGCGGGATAATCATGCTTTGCGTGACGCCGATCTTGCTGATGGCAAATCCCATGATCAACGCCCCGATGGGGCCTGCCCCCATGAAGGTGGTTTGAAATACCGCCAACATGCGCGCCCGGTGGCTGGGGCGGGCAGATAATTGAATGACCGACCGGGTCATGGGCATGGACACGCCTGCACCAAGGCCCCATGCAAAAATGCAAAGCGATGTGCCGTAAAATGGCAGGCCAACCGCAATCAATGTCAGGAATGTTGCGGCGGACAGTGATGACAGCATCATCAACCGACCCGGCCTGTGAATAGGGCCAATTCGGATTGAGATCATCGACCCGATGACCGTCCCCGCCATAAACGACATTTGAATGATGCCAATTTCAAGGCTGCCGCCATTGTAAACATCGCGCACCATCACGGGCAGGTTCACCATGAATGCCCCCATATAGAATATGCCGCCGCTTAAGGAATAAAGCGTCAGGGTCAGGATGCGGCGATCATTGACGACCTCCATCACACCTTCCCATGCATCTTTCATGGCGCTGTTGCGTGGGCCGGTGGTGGTCTGTGCCGCGCGCTTGACCGGATGCAGGCGTGTCATCATCAGCGCGCAGGCAAGGATCAAGGCGCCCTGTGCCACCAATAGCGGGATGGCACCAAATTCATCGGCGCGGGTGCCAAACATAATGCCAACCATCTGGCCGCCGAATTGCAGCATGTTGACGGTGGCAATCGCCTTTTGAATTTGGCCGGGGCGGGTGACATTGGTCAGCATGGTGTCGCGTGCCGGAATGATAAAGGCGGCAAAGGCCGACCCCACAACCGCCATCGCCACCATGATCCAATAGCCCAGCATGTCCATGCCATAAAATACGGCGACTGTGGTAATCGGGATCAGGTTCAGGGTTTGCAGCGCAATCAATATTGTGCGCGGGTCGCGCCGGTCCGCAACCGTACCGCCAACCAATAGTAACAGGGTTGAAGGCAACATGGATGCCATCTGCATAAAGCCGATCCGTTCGGGCGTTTCATGCAGAAACACCGTGACCAGCCACGTGTTCAACACCTGCCCGATGCCGACCGATACGAAGAAGACCCCGACACCGGCGATATACCAGCGATATTGCAGGGCCTTTTGTTCATCTGTCATGATCAGCTGCCGATCTTTGCGGCAAGGGCGTCTTGCACATCCGCCTTGAAGCCGACCAGAACCTGTCCGTCAGCTTCGATCACCGGGCGTTTGATCAATGTTGGTTGTGCAGCCATCAGGGCAATCAGTGTGGCGGGGTCGGTTTCAGCCTTTTCATCATCGCTTAGCTTGCGCCATGTGGTGCCGCGCTTGTTCAGCACCAAGTCAAGCCCGGCGCGATCAACCCAATGGGCGATTTGGTCGGCGGTCACGCCATCGGCGCGAAAATCGACGAATGTATAGGCGGCGTCCTGTGCCTCAAGCCATTTGCGGGCTTTTTTGACAGTATCGCAGTTTTTAATGCCGTAAAGTTTCATAGTCTGATTCCCCAATTGCCCACATTCATAGGCCCCTGCGTCTAATCGGGCAAGCGGACGTTTCACCGCTTGTCGTTAGGTCAAGTTCGGCCTAATCTGCCCCCGTTCGAAATTTAGATATCCATAATAATAAGGAAAAAACCAATGACTGAACTTCCAGTACTCGATAAATCGACCCCCGGCTCGTCAGCTGAATGGGCCGGTGTTCGTCAGCGTGTGGTCGAATTTGTTGAAAACGAATGCTACCCGGCTGAAAAGGAAATGAAAAAGTCAGATGATCCCCGTGCGGTGATGAAACGTTTGCAGGACAAGGCCAAGGCCACCGGTCTGTGGGCGTTGGGCCATCCGGTAGAAATCGGCGGGCAGGGCATGCCCTTCATGGATTATGTGTATGTGAATGAGGTCATCGGCCGATCGGAACTGGCAATGGTCGCCCTTGGCACACATACGCTGCAAGATTCCATCATGCTGAACCTGTATGCCGACCCGATTTGGAAAGAACGCTATTTGGCCCCGCTTGTGGCGGGTGAAATTCATCCTTCGTTTGCAATGACTGAGCCGAATGTTGCCAGTTCAGACCCGACGCAGATTGAAACCAGTGCTGTGCAGGATGGGGATGAATGGGTCATCAATGGCCATAAATGGTTCATCACCGGCGCGCTGACGGCTGAATATTGCACCGTTATGTGCAAAACAGATAATGATGCCCCGCCCCATAAGGCGTTCACAATGATCATCGTGCCCACAGACACGCCGGGTTTTGACATTGTGCGTGATGTCGAGGTAATGGGCGAAAAGCACAATCACTGTGAAATCAAACTGACCGATGTGCGCGTGCCGCTGTCCAATACGCTTGGCCCGCGGGGTGAGGCGTTCGTGATCTCCCAACGTCGTTTGGGCCCGGGCCGTATCTTCCATTGCATGCGTTGGTTGGGGCAGGCGCAGCGCGCCTTTGACCTGATGTGTAATCGTTTGCTGGAACGTCGTGCCTTTGGTGAGCGATTGGCTGACAAGCAATTGATGCAGGCCCATGTGTTTGAGGCTGCCGCTGATATTCAGGCCAACCGCCTGTTGACCATTGATGCGGCGCGCAAGATGGATATGGGCTCTGACGCCCGTATCGAAATTGCGCTGGTGAAGGTTGCCGGTGCCCGCATGGTGCACAATGTGATTGACCGGTCCATTCAGGTTCATGGCGCAAAAGGTGTGTCAGAAGATACGCCGCTTGAAAACATGTATCGTCAGGCACGTTTTGCCCGGATCTATGACGGTCCTGACGAAGTTCACATGCAGTCAACCGCACGCCGTATCTTGCGTGAGTTTGAAAAGGGCCGTGGTTGGGACTTTGGCGAGCGTGACTTGACCGCCTACGAAAACTCTAATCACTAACAGTGATTAGCGCGGCTTGATCCGGGTCTGGTGATCCGATCGGGCCGGGCTGAATTGGTAAGATGAATTGAAGTCGCTGCGGTTATTCCGCGGCGGCTTTTTCTTCTGCTGGCTGGACGACACGATCATTGCTGATCAGGTCTGCCATTTCAGCATATTGATGATTGAAGATGCCCGGTTCATTCAATACTGCGGCGGCGGTCATGGCATGGGCCACTTCATCCGCACCGATGGCTTTATAGCGGCTTAACGGGCCGGCCATAAACGGGTTCATCAACGGCAACAATGCCTTGCCGATTTCTTCGCTGGTGCGGTTTTCGTCACGGTCGCCAAGTAACAGGCCGGGACGGAAAATATCAATCCGCTCATATCCCAGTGCTTTCACGGCGTGATCAGCCTCGCCCTTTGTTTTCATATAGAAACTGGGGCTGCGGGCATCTGCGCCAACGGCTGATACCATCATCAAATGATCCGCGCCGCCACGATGGGCCCCGTCAGCAAATGACACAACCAGATCTCGGTCGACCTTGCGAAACGCTTCGCGGCTGCCTGCCTGTTTCTGCGTGGTGCCAAGCGTTGAAATGGCGACATCCGCGCCGACGGCTTTTGCCTCTTCATGCAAATCGGCGAAATCAATAATACGAGTGTCGAGCTTGTCATGGGAAAAGCGCAAGGGACGACGGGCCAACGCGGTGACTTGCGCAACCTCAGGCCGGTGGCACAGTGTTTGCGCCAACAGCGTGCCGACCAAACCGGTCGCACCAATCATGACAACATGCAATTGCGGCATGAAAAACCCTAAAAAGCGGCCCCAAAAAACCCTAATCCCAATCATCCGGCCAGCGGCCTTTTGCTGGCCCTGTGCATGGATGTAACGATGATGGTGCCGGGCTTGAGTGGTTTTGTATGCTGCTAAAACGGTCGCATGGCCGCGTGTCACAGCGATAATTCACAGACGCGAACTGGGGTTAAGCACCTGAACGGACTGTAAGATTTCGTGCTAGGGGCGCGTAATTGTTGAAACTTTTCAGATTATTCCTGGCCAGTGCAGCCCGTTGGCAGGCCACCCGCGCGGCTGAATTCCGCGTCAATATGACCAGCGATTTGGGCCCTATGGTTAATCGGCCATATCCACAATCCGGGCCTTCATATTGGTTTTGAAGGTTTTGCTGTCTTTTGACGGAATTTTGCAAATCCCGTTGGCACGCATCACCGGCCCTTCCGGCCCCACCAGATAGCCGGCGGCAAACCCCATGGACCGACGCGGTTCAGTGAAATCAATCTTGCTTTCAAGCCACGCCCCAAGCGGTGCGGGTTTTAGAAAATCAAAGCTGAGATTGACCGAGGGAACAAATTGCTTGGTGCCGGAACTGTGGACCACGCCAACGCCCACCGCCATGTCCATCACGGTCATCATCATGCCGCCATGACAGATCATTGCCGGATTGCAGTGGCGTTCTTCAACTCGAAAGCCAAGGGTGGGCATGTCATCTTTCAGCGCGATATAAAGCGGCCCCACCAGATTGGCGAAGCCTTCGGGCGGGCTGAAAAGCGCGAAACCTTCGGGAATATCATTATTTTCCGGGGCAGTAGGTTCTGTCATCTTGATTTGTCTTTCGAATGCGAACATATGAAGTGATAATTAATCATCATCTAATCACCCGACGCGCATTTGTCGATAGGGCGGAGAACCACACCATGCTTTATGCGCTTGCTGCACTTTTACTGTTGGGGCTTACCTATACATTGTTCCGCAAATGGCGGGTGGAACGTCAGCACCCTCCGCGCGGTAAGTTTGTCGAGGTTGATGGCCAGCGCATTCACGCCATTACGGGCGGGGTGCCATCGGGCAGCAAGCCGACGATTGTGCTGATACACGGTGCGTCAGGCAATGCCTGCGATACCGCTGAAGCATTGATGGCCCCGCTGATCGGCGAGGGGCATCGGGTTATCGCCTTTGACCGGCCCGGTTACGGCTATTCACAGCGGCGGCGCGGCGGTTGGATGGACCCGGCGGCGCAGGCATGTACGCTTTCCGATGCGCTAAAGAAAATGGGCGAGCAGGGCCCGTTTATTATCGTCGGGCATTCGCTGGGCGGTGCTGTGGCGCTGGCCTGGGGGTTAACCCGGCCTGAGGATTGCGCGGCGGTCGTTTCTCTGTCGGGGGCATCACATCCATTTCCCGGTGGCGTTGCGTTGTACCGAAAAATTATCACGACGCCTCTTATCGGCAAGCTGGTCGGCTGGACATTAATTGTCCCCTTGGCGGATATGTTGTTCAGCAAGGCGGTGGCTGGTTCCTTCCGTCCCGGCGATCCGATTGACAATTACGCGGCCCGTTGTGCCATTGCGCTTCACCTGCGGCCCAATCAGATGATCCCGGACGCCAATGATGTGGCGCGTCTGCGCGGCTATCTAAAACATCAGGCTGTGGCCTATCCCGATTTTGTGCCGCCATTGACGGTGATGACGGGCAATCGCGATTATACTGTGGGGGCAAAAATCCATTCTTATCCGCTGGCGCGCAAGGTGCCCCACGCGAAATTGATCAAGCTGGAAAATTGCGGACATATGCCCCATCACCACCGCACGGATGAGGTTGTGAAAGCCATTACCGAGGCTGTTGCCTGATCAACAGGGCGCTAATCGCCCAAAGCTAATCGACTGTTGCGATTCTCAGAATATTAGTGGCGCCGACAGCGTGGTCAGCAAAAGTGTGCAACGGTTTTGCGCCCGAACCACGCGGTACAAAAATGCAGCCCGGGGCTAATCGCCCCAAGCTAATCGACTGTTGCGATTCACAGAATATTAGTGGCGCCGACAGCGTGGTCAGCAAAAGTGTGTAACGGTTTTGCGCCCGAACCACGCGGTACAAAAATGCAGCCCGGGGCTAATCGCCCCAAGCTAATCGACTGTTGCGATTCTCAAGATATTGGTTGCGCCGGGCGTCCCGAAGGGCACGCCAGCAGTAATCACAACCTGATCACCCTTTTGCGCGATGCCGTTTTTGGGTGCCTGTTCAGACACGCGTGACACCATATCGGCAAAGCTGTGGGCGTCTTCGGTCACCACGCATTGCAGACCCCATACCAGAGTCAGCCAGCGGGCGGTTTCAATGCGCGGGGTGAAGGCATAGGGATGCACGCGGCTACGGCCACGGGCAACGCGCAATGCGGTTGACCCTGACGTGGTGTAACAGATGATCCCCTTGGCATCGATCGTATCAGCCACTTGCGAGGCGGCAGCGGCAATCGCATCTTCTGATGTGTTTTCCTGTGGCAAGCCTGTCTGGTCAAGCGCGGCGCGATAGGCCGGGTCCTGTTCTGTTTCGAGGCCGACCTTGTTCATGGTGGCAACCGCCTCAATCGGGAAATCACCAACGGCGGTTTCGGCAGACAGCATAACCGCATCTGCCCCTTCCAAAACGGCAAGGGCGATATCGGTCACTTCGGCCCGTGTTGGGACCGGGGCTTTGATCATGCTTTCCAGCATTTGCGTGGCAACGACAACAGGCTTGCCCGCGATACGGCTGGTGATGACGATACGGCGCTGGGCACCGGGTACTTTTTCAACCGGCAGTTCGACACCCAAATCACCACGGGCAACCATCACACCGTCCGTCGCTTCAACAATCGCTGATAGGTCAGTCAATGCGGCGGGCTTTTCAATTTTGGCCATCAGCTTGGCGCGGCCATTGATGATTTTTTTGGTGTTGACCACATCTTCGGCGCGTTGCACGAAGCTAAGGGCGATCCAATCAACATCCTTTGACAGGGCCATGATCAGGTCAGCCTCGTCCTTTTCAGTCAACGCCGGGATCGGCAACAGGCTGTCAGGCAGGTTGACGCCCTTGCGGTCAGACAGCGGGCCGCCAACTTCTACGATTGTTTCGGCGCTGTCCTTGTTCACTGATTTGACGCGCAGGCGCAGCTTGCCATCATCCAGCAGGATGGTTTGGTCAGGCGCTATGGCATCAAAAATTTCCTGATGGGGCAGGGGCGCGCGGGACGCTGTGCCCGGCTCGTCCACTTTCATGTCCAGCGTAAAGGGCTGCCCGACCTTCAAAACAGGCACATCGCCGTCAGAATCCTTGGTCATGGTGCCAACGCGCAGTTTGGGGCCTTGCAGGTCCGCCAATACCGCGATGGGGGTGCCCAACTCTTCCTCAGCCGCGCGGATAGCGTTCAGCTGTTTGGTGAAGGTTGCCTCATCCGCGTGCGAGAGGTTTAGCCGGAACGCATTTGCCCCTGCTTCAACAAGGGCTTTGATACGGTCAGGGGTGGATGTGGCCGGCCCAAGGGTCGCCAAAATTTTGATATGTCTGTGTCTGGTCATGTCGCCCACATTATTCCCCTTCTATTGCCATTCAATGACTTGATTGTCGCGGGGGCCAATTTTGTGGTTGAGCGTGTGGGGTACCTATGGTCCCTTCTGCGCCATGCAAACGATAAACAATCAGCCCTTTACAGAGATTTCGGCCCGCGAGGACACTGGCAAGGCCACAGGCAATGACACTGCCCTTGTGCTGTTGTGTGATCATGCCTCCAGCCATGTGCCAGCGTCCTATGATGGGCTGGGGCTGGACCCGGCCTTGTTTGAACGGCATATCGCCTATGATATCGGGGCCGCTGACGTGACCCGCGCCCTTGCGGATTTAAGCGGTGCGGGGGCTGTGTTGGCAGGGTTTTCCCGGTTGTTGATTGATCCGAACAGGGGCGCAGACGATCCCACATTGGTCATGAAGCTGTCAGACGGGGCCATCATTCCGGGTAACCGCCACGCTGACGAGGCGGAGGTCGCGGACCGCATAGCCCGCTTTTATGCGCCGTATCATGAGCGTGTGGCACGAACGCTTGCCGCGATTCGGGGGCGGGGACAGGTGCCGATTATTGTTTCCATCCACAGTTTCACGCCGCAGTTCCAAAATCGTGGACGCGAATGGCCCGTGGCGTTGTTGTGGGACAAGGATGACCGGCTGGTGGCCCCGCTAAAGGACGCGCTTGAAGACGTGTTTGCCCCGGTTGGCGATAACCAACCCTATGATGGCGCTTTGAAAAATGACTGCATGTATAAGCATGGCACCCAAAACGGCTATCCCCATGTGTTGATTGAAATCCGACAGGATTTGATCGATAGCCCTGACAAGGCAGGGGGCGTGGCTGAAAAAATATGGTCAGTTTTGGCGCCCTTGCTTGACCTGCCTGCCCTGGCGCGTGTAGAGCATGTCGGCTCTCGCACCGATGGCCCTTTTTCCAACTAGACGGAACCACTTGATATGAATGAGTCAGCAACCATTGCCGCCGATCAACTGCGCAGCTTCATCGAACGTATTGAACGTCTTGAAGAAGAAAAGAAGACTATCGCTGACGATATCAAGGAAGTCTTTGCCGAGGCCAAGGGCTATGGCTATGACGTAAAAACCCTGCGTCAGGTGCTGAAAATCCGCAAAATGGAAGAGCATGACCGGGCCGAACAAGAAGCGTTGCTGGACACCTATTTGGCCGCATTGGGCATGGCTGATTAGGCCAAAAGCGGCCCTGATTTCATGTGATATGGCCTTGAAATGGCCCGATTCGCTTCCCATATAGATTGTGGGAGTGGAGGAAATCACATGACCCGTTCAGAACAAACAAGCAAATATTGCTTGAAAACCAGCAAATATACCAAGCGCAATTTGGCGACCCGGTTTGGGTTGGCGACAGCCTTTGCCATGTCGATGGGGTTTGGCACTGCAACCGCCAGCGCATCTGACCAGACAACAGCCGGCGAGAAGCTTGATCAGGCCATCCGCGATGCGGGTAAGGCTGCTGAGGAAATTGCCCGTGATTCTGCCGTGCTGGCAGAGGAACTGGCCGAAACGGCGCAGGACGCCATTGGTGATGCGCTGGAAGCCGTAGACCGCGCGCTGGAAAATATGCCCCAGTATGAAGAAACTGAAATGGATGATGAGGGAAATATCATTATCCGCCGCAAAGGTGATGCGCCGAGCGGCACCGACATCTAATAAATCATCATCCCAGTCTGGATTTTGACGACCAAAGCAGCCATATCAGTATGGCTGCTTTTTTGTTTCAGGAGTGTTTATGTCCGCTGCATCTGTTTCACTGCCCCGTTGGGATTTGTCTGACCTTTATCCCGGTTATGACAGTCCCGGCTTTAAGGGGGATTTGACCCGCGCTGCAAAAGACGCCGCCGCGTTTGAGGACAAGTATAAGGGCAAGGTCACGGCGCTTGATGCTGCTGGCCTGCTGGGCCTGATCCATGATTATGAAGCGTTGGAAGAATTGATTGGCCGTTTGGGCAGTTTTGCCGGGCTGGCCTATGCGTCTGATATGGCGGATGAAAAATCCGTGCAGCATTATGGCAATACGCAAGGCGCGCTGAATGACCTTGGTACGCATTTGATCTTTCTGGACCTTGAGCTGAACCTGATTGAAGATGATGCACTGGCGGGGTTCTATGCCGCCAATGATGATCTGGCCCGCTATAGGCCGTGGCTGGACCATATCCGCGCGATGAAGCCCTATCAGCTTGATGAACAGCTTGAGACATTGCTGCATGAAAAGTCTGCCACCGGGCGGCAGGCGATGATGCGGCTGTTTGATGAAACAACGGCGAATATGACGGTGCCTCTTGGCGGTAAGGATGTGCCGATGGAGGAGGCGCTGAATCAGACGATGGAAGCGGATGGCAAAAAGCGCGAGGTCGCTGCCACTGCCCTGTCACAAGTGTTTCAGGACAATCAACGTCTGTTCACGCTGGTCACCAACACCTTGGCAAAAGACAAGGCGATTGAGGATAAGTGGCGTGGCCTGCCTGCGCCCAATAGCGGTCGCCACCTTGCCAATCAGGTGGAGCCTGAGGTGGTAGATGCCTTACGGCAGGCGGTGCAAAGCTCATACAAAAATATTTCGCATCGCTATTACGCGCTTAAGGCCAAATGGCTGGGCGTTGATCAACTGAATTTTTGGGATCGCAACGCACCATTGCCTGATGCGGATGAACGCAAGATCCCCTGGTCCGACGCCCAATCAACCGTGCTGGATGCCTATGGCGGGTTTGCATTGCCAATGGCAGACCTTGCCAAAAACTTTTTTGACAAGCCGTGGATAGATGCCGAACTGCGCGTGGGTAAATCCCCCGGCGCGTTTTCGCACCCCACTGTGCCATCTGCCCATCCCTATGTATTGTTGAACTATCAGGGCACTGTGCGTGATGTGATGACCCTTGCCCATGAGCTGGGACATGGCGTGCATCAGTTGCTGGCAGCAGAGCAGGGCGCCCTGTTGGCTGACACGCCGCTGACCTTGGCAGAGACGGCGTCGGTCTTTGGCGAGATGCTGACCTTCCGGTCCATGTTGAACAAAACAGAAGACCCCAAAACACGCCGCATCATGCTCGCCAACAAGGTTGAGGATATGATCAACACAGTGGTGCGCCAGATTGCGTTTTATGAGTTTGAGCTGCGTTTGCACGATGCCCGTAAACAGGGGGAGTTGAGCGCCGCCGATATTGGGCAGCTTTGGATGACTGTGCAAAGTGAAAGCCTTGGCCCGGCGATTAAACTGAATGAAGGGTATGAGACATGGTGGTGCTATATTCCCCACTTCATTCACTCACCCTTTTATGTCTACGCCTATGCATTCGGTGATTGTTTGGTGAACGCGCTGTACCAGACCTATGAAGAGGCTGAGGACGGCTTTGCCGAACGCTATTTCGATATGTTGCGCGCGGGCGGCACCAAACGGCATAAGGAATTGCTGGCACCGTTCGGGCTTGATGCTTCTGACCCTGCATTCTGGCATCGCGGTCTGAATCTGATTTCTGGATTTATTGACGAGCTTGAGGCTGACTTGGAAGGCTGATTTATGAGCGATGATGACCTGACTGATGATCCTTATACGGACAAGCAGGCCCGGCAGGATGAAAAACGGCGCGTCCGTGAATCGCGGGCGGGCAAACGGGATCAGCTTAAACGCACGGCCAAGGTTGCAGGCCGCATGGGCGGCTTTGGCGCGCGTCTTGCGGGAAAGGCATTATTGAATGTCGGTGGTGACCATGATGTGCAGGCCGCAGCCTTGTCGAAAGCCTTGGGTAATCTAAAAGGCCCATTGGTCAAGATTGCCCAAATGCTGGCAACTGTGCCTGACGTGATCGGTGAAGATTACGCGAAGGAGCTTGCCAAACTACAGGCCAATGCCCCGCCTATGGGGGCCGCCTTTGTGAAGCGTCGTATGCGCACCGAACTTGGCCCCGATTGGCGTGACAGGTTTGACAGTTTTGAAATTGATGCGGCTGCGGCAGCATCATTGGGGCAGGTCCATCGCGCGACGATCGATGGGGATCGTCAGGTTGCGGTGAAGCTGCAATATCCCGATATGATGGCGGCGGTTGAAGCTGACCTGAAGCAACTGAAAGTGATCCTGCAGGTTGCCAAGGTGATTGAAAGCACCGTGGACCTATCGCAAATCGGGCAGGAGGTTTCTGATCGGCTGCGCGAGGAGCTGGACTATGTGCGGGAGATGAAGCACATGCAGCTTTACGGCAATATTTTTGCCGGGCATGACGATATCCACATTCCAAACCCTGTGCCTGATTTGACGACCGGGCGCTTGCTGACGATGGATTGGCTGGACGGGCACCCGTTATTGCATTTCGCGGACCACCCGCTTGAGGTCCGCAATGACATCGCCCAACGTATGATGACTACGTGGTGGCATCCGTTTGTCAGCACAGGGGTTATTCATGGCGACCCCCATTTGGGCAATTACACCATTCGCGATGATCTGGGGATCAACCTGCTTGATTATGGTTGTGTGCGTATTTTCTCCCCGCGTTTTGTGACCGGGGTGATGGATCTTTATTACGGGTTTTTGAATAATGACATGGACCTTGTGGCCGATGCCTATACCCGCTGGGGCTTTGACGATCTGACCAAGGAAATGATGGAGGTCATGAACCTGTGGGCCAAGTTTATCTTTGCGCCATTGTTGGATGACCGGGTGCGGTCCATCGCCGATGGGGTGAAGCCGGTTGAATATGGTCGCAAGGAAGCCATGACCGTCCGGGCCGAGTTGAAGAAGCTGGGCCGTTTGACGGTGCCAAAGGAATTTGTCTTTATGGATCGTGCCGCCATCGGGCTGGGGGCGATTTATCTGCATTTGGGGGCAGAGGTGAATTGGCATCAAGTGTTCATGGGCACGCTGGAAAATTACGCGCCTGACAGTTTGACGGCGCGGCAGGCTGCGGCCTTGGCGCAGGTTGATCTGACCCACCCTGATCTTTAAGCCTAGCCCCATCAGCTATTGGGGAACGAAATGACCGACCAGAACACACCAGAACAAGACACACATATGTGGGATGATCTTGATGCCAATCCACCCGAAGGGTATCGGCGACTTGATTGGGTTCAGGGATTCGGTGGCCAGATGGGGCCGCTGTTTGAAATGGACGACGCCACAGGATCGCAGCGTGCCTTTCGCGTTATGGATCATCATGTGAATGGTGGTGGGATATGTCATGGCGGCATGTTGATGGCCTTTGCCGATATCGCATTCGGCCATGTGGCTGCGTTGGATGCCAAGGGCTGGTTTATGACCATCCGCCTTGTGACGGATTTTGTTGCCCCCGCAGAATTGGGCGAATGGGTGATGGGCACCGGCAAGATCGTCGGCAAGGACCGGTCGCTTTATACGGTTGAAGGGCGCATCTGGTCCGGTGACAAGACCATTATGACCGGGCAGGGAATCTTTAAAACCCGCCCCGCGCCTGAGGGCAGTCATATTGCGGCCCGTCTGGCTGCGAAGGAAAATTCCGCCAAATAGAGATGCAGAAGAGATGTGGGGTGAAAATTGGTCAGAATGGCTAATTTCCGCGCTTTTTGCGGCATTCGGGCGCGCAGTATGACAAAAAGTCGATCAAGGCTTGCTCATAAGGGCCGCTCTGCTATAGTCCCGCCCGATTACGCAGAATCTTGGGCGTTCTGCCCATACACATTCTAGCTGACAGTTCCACACTGACTGGCGAAAGGGTCAATGATGACTGAGAATGCGACAAACGAAGAATTCGTCCCTGGCGAAATGGATATTTCCGAGCATGAGCGCACCTATGCGGGCTTTATGACCCTATCGAAATGGGGCACGGGCGCAGTGATTGCGTTGCTTGTGATTATGGCCGCAACACTGCTGTAGTCAGCAGCGCAGCCGAACCAGCTTTTACTCACAAACCAGAGATTGCTTAATGAAACTGGCCGTTTTGAAAGAGCGGCACGAGGGTGAAACCCGCGTTGCCGCCACGCCCGATACTGTCAAGAAATTGACGGCTTTGGGTTTTGATGTCGTTATCGAATCGGGGGCAGGGCTTGGCTCTTCCTTCATGGATGGCGCTTATGAAGAAGTTGGCGCAACTATCGTTGCCAACGCTGATGATGCTCTTGATAATGCCGATGTGATCTTCAAGATCCGCCGTCCTACAGATGACGAACTTGGCAAAATCAAAAAGGGCGCAAAGGTTATCGCTTCGCTGAACCCCTATCAGGATGCAGAGGGTCTTAAGGCCTATGCCGCCGCAGGGATCGAAGCCTATGCGATGGAGCTGATGCCCCGCATCACCCGTGCGCAAAGCATGGATATCCTGTCGTCACAGTCAAACCTGTCCGGTTATAAATCGGTTTTGGTTGCAGCCAATGAATATGGCCGTGGCTTCCCGATGATGATGACCGCTGCGGGCACCGTTGCCCCGGCCCGTGTCATGGTCTTTGGTGCAGGCGTTGCCGGCCTGCAGGCCATTGCGACGGCGAAACGTCTGGGCGCGATTGTATCGGCCACCGACGTGCGCGCCGCTGCTGCAGAACAAGTCGAATCGCTTGGCGGTGAATTCGTGATGGTCGAATCCGAAGAAACCGAAGATGCAGAAACCGCAGGCGGCTACGCCAAGGAAATGTCTGACGAGTACAAGGCCAAACAGGCTGAGTTGATTGCCAAGACCCTGACCAAACAGGATATTGCGATCACCACAGCCCTGATCCCGGGCCGTGCCGCACCGACATTGATCACCAAGGAACACATTGCCAGCATGAAGCCGGGCAGTGTGATCGTTGATTTGGCGGTTGAGCAGGGCGGTAACGTCGAAGGCTCCGTCGCTGGGGAAAATGTTGTGACCGAAAATGGTGTGACCATTGTTGGTCCGATCAACATGCCCGGTCAGTTGGCCGCCGACGCATCATCATTGTTCGCCAAGAACCTGCTGAACTTCCTCTCAGCCTTTATGGACGAGGAAAATGGCGGTCTGGCAATTGATTATGAAGATGAAGTCATCACAGGCATTTTGTTGACCCGTGATGGTGCCATCGTTCATCCGAACTTTGCAGGAGGGTCTGAATAATGGCTGAAGTAGCTGTAATTGATCCGTTTATCTTCCGTCTCGCGATTTTCGTGTTGGCGATCTTTGTTGGCTATTATGTGGTGTGGTCAGTGACCCCCGCCCTTCATACGCCGCTTATGTCTGTGACCAATGCTGTGTCATCCGTGATTATCGTGGGGGCGCTGCTGGCCGTTGGTGTTGATGTTGATGCCAATCAACTCGGCACACAGGGGCTGGTCTCGAAATGGTTGGGCTTTGCTGCCGTGATTTTGGCCAGCGTCAATATTTTTGGCGGTTTCCTTGTCACCCAGCGCATGCTGGCCATGTACAAGAAAAAAGATAAGTAAGGAGGCGATTCGATGTCTGCAAATCTAGCTGCCGTCGCCTATTTGGCCTCCGGCGTTCTATTCATTCTGGCCCTGCGTGGCCTGTCCAGCCCCGAAACATCCCGTCAGGGTAATATGTTCGGCATGATCGGTATGACGATTGCGATCGTTGTAACGCTGCTAAAGGCTGATATTTCTGATCCCATGACTTGGGCCATGGTTGCCGGTGCGCTGGCAATTGGTGGTGGTATTGGTGCGATTACCGCGCGCCGCATTGCCATGACCGACATGCCCCAACTGGTTGCCGCCTTCCATTCATTGGTTGGTTTGGCTGCTGTGTTGGTTGCGTGGTCTGCCTATCTGTCACCGTCAGCTTATGGCATTGGCGATGTGGGGCACATTCACACTGCCAGCCTTGTTGAAATGTCATTGGGTCTGGCCATTGGCGCGATCACTTTCTCAGGTTCCGTCATTGCGTTTGCCAAGCTACAGGGCATCATGTCCGGTGCGCCTATCATGCTGCCGGGCCGTCACATTGTGAACGGTTCACTGGCATTGGGCATTGTCGGTTGCGTGATTTGGTTCTGCATGGACCAGTCACTTGAAGCCTTCCTTGTTATCTCTGCACTTAGCTTCATTATCGGTTTCCTGATCATTATTCCGATCGGTGGCGCTGACATGCCGGTTGTTGTGTCCATGCTGAATTCCTATTCAGGTTGGGCCGCTGCGGGCATTGGCTTCACACTGGAAAACACCGCGTTGATCATCACCGGTGCGTTGGTTGGCTCTTCAGGTGCCATCCTGTCCTACATCATGTGTGCGGCTATGAACCGGTCATTCATCTCGGTTATTCTGGGCGGCTTTGGCGGCGATGATGCTGTGGCCGGTGGCGGCCATGTTGAAACCCGTCCGGTCAAGCGCGGTTCCGCTGATGATGCAGCCTTCATCATGAAGAATGCAGGTTCTGTCATCATTGTTCCCGGTTATGGTATGGCTGTGGCGCAGGCCCAACATGCCTTGAAGGAAATGACCGACATGTTGAAGGCCGAAGGCGTGAAAATTTCCTACGCCATTCATCCTGTCGCGGGCCGTATGCCCGGTCACATGAACGTGCTGCTTGCTGAAGCAAACGTGCCTTATGACGAAGTGTTTGAGCTTGAAGACATTAACAGCCAGTTTGCACAGGCTGATGTGGCCTTCGTGATCGGCGCTAATGACGTGACGAACCCGTCCGCGAAAACAGACCCGCAAAGCCCGATTTTCGGTATGCCGGTTCTGGATGTTGAAAAGGCCAACACGGTTCTTTTCGTCAAGCGCGGCATGGGCTCAGGCTATGCCGGTGTGGAGAACGAGTTGTTCTTCCGTGATAACACAATGATGTTGTTTGCTGACGCCAAGAAAATGGTCGAGGACATCGTTAAGGGCCTTTAATCCACAGGCAAAACACCTATTTAGCAGGCCGTTCGGGGTAACCCGGGCGGCCTGTTTTCGTTTCAGTGCCTGTATAGGGGCATAGTATGCCGCAGCCGTTCCACGGTGCTGTCATGACGCTGTAACGCGCCTGTCACTCAACTGACCCAAATCAGGCCTACCGCTATGTGCATGTTGAAGCAGATGGATGGTCTGAATATGTCGTTTGAGCAACCTGTTGATAAAGGGTTTGGTGTCACCGACCTGCCGCCAAACAGTGCCGACAAACCCAAAAAGAAAAAACCCAAGATACAGCATTATCGCACAATCTGGATTTCAGATGTGCATCTGGGCACCAAGGGGTGTCAGGCTGAATTTCTGTTGGATTTCATGCGCCACAATGAAAGCGAACAGCTTTATCTTGTGGGCGACATCATTGATTGCTGGTCGCTGACCCGCTCATGGTACTGGCATCAAACTCATAATGATGTGGTGCAAAAGATTTTGCGCAAGGCCCGCAAGGGCACCGAAGTGATTTTTGTTCCCGGTAATCATGACGAACCCTTGCGCAACTATCATGCCTTGCAGGTGGGTGATGTGAAAATCACCCGCGAGGCGGTCCACACGGCTGCTGATGGAAAGCGCTATTTGGTTATTCACGGAGATGAGTTTGACGGCGTTGTGCGTTACGCCAAATGGCTCGCCGTATTGGGTGACCGGTCCTATCAGTTATTGATGCGGCTGAACCGTTATCTCAACGCGGTGCGCAAGCTGATGGGTAAACCCTATTGGTCGTTGTCCGCCCACCTGAAACATCGCGTCAAGGAAGCAGTGCAGTTCATGGGTGACTTTGAACAGGCCGTGACGGACGAGGCACGCTCCCGCGGGTTGGACGGTGTGATTTGCGGGCATATTCACCATGCGGAGATCAAGAATATAGACGACATCACCTATATGAATGATGGTGATTGGGTTGAAAGCTGCACCGCATTGGTTGAGGACTTTGAAGGCAATTTTGAAATTATCAAATGGACCCGCATTGACCACGAACCAGCCCGCCAGAAGGCACGGGCGGCACAGCGCCAACGTGCAGATGCAGAACTGGCGGACGCGGTTTGACCGGGGTGCAGGCAATGCCAAAAGCGCCCGCAGTGCCTAATGGGCGATGCGCGGCAAATCTTGATCCCACTGCCTGTCAGGGGCGGCCCATTCTGATTGTGACGGATGCGTGGAAACCGCAGGTCAATGGCGTTGTGCGGACACTTGAAACATTGGGGGAGGAGTTGCAGGCCCGCGGCTTTGCGGTTGAGTATATTACGCCGCTTGATTACAGAACGATCCCGACGCCTAGCTATCCTGAAATTCGCCTGTCCATGACGCATTGGTTTTCGCTTGGCGCACGGATTGCGGCGGCACGCCCGCTTGCTGTTCATATTGCTACCGAAGGCCCGTTGGGCATTGCCGCCCGTGCCTTTTGTGTGCGTCGGGGGATACCGTTCACAACCTCGTTTCATACCAAGTTCCCTGAATATGTCACGGCGCGTACTGGCCTGCCAGTGTCGTGGGGCTATGCCGTGATCCGCTGGTTTCACGGCCCGTCCAAGGGGGTGTTGGTCGCCACCAAAAGCCTGCGGGAAGAATTGCGCGGCTGGGGGCTGTTTAATTTGACCCCGTGGACCCGCGGTGTGAAGAACGATCTGTTTGCCCCTGATAAGGCGTTGACGACGGCACTGCCGCTTGACCTGCCGCGCCCCATTTATCTTTATGTGGGACGTGTGGCGGTCGAGAAAAACCTCGAAGCCTTTTTGTCGTTGGACTTGCCCGGTTCCAAACTGATTGTCGGTGATGGTCCTGCGCGGGCGGGGCTTTCCAAGAAATTCCCCAATGCGCGTTTCGTCGGGGCGAAATATGGTGATGAGCTATCGGCCCACTATGCCGGTTCTGACGTATTCGTTTTCCCGTCAAAGACTGACACCTTCGGCTTGGTGGTGATTGAGGCACTGGCGAGCGGACTGCCCGTGGCTGCCTACCCGGTGCCGGGGCCGCAGGATATTTTGGAAGATGCGCCCGATGCTGGTGTGCTTGATGATGATCTGGGCGTCGCAGCAAGGCGCGCGGCTGGGCTGGACAAACAACAGGCGCGCGCCCATGCGTTGAATTTCACGTGGGATGAATGTTGCCGTATGTTTTTGAACAATCTTGCCGTCTTGCCAGACGCATGGGTCATGGACGGGTTGCCCCGCCGTCGTCCGTCCCTGTTGCGTCGGCTTATGGGTGTGCGGGCGCAGCCTCAAAAATAGTGAAGCCATCACCTTCATGGGCAATGGCATAGCCTGCCTTGAAGGTATCCAGCGCCGGAAAGATCGTCGCCGTGTCCTGTCCGGTGGGCCACAGCCCATGTTTGATTTCGATCAGAAAGCGAGGCTTTGTTTGCTTAAGCTGGGTGATAAAGTCTGCGCGCATGTGCTGGATAAACGGGTCCGACACGTGATGATAAAAATGATAATCATACAGATAGGGCGTGGCGATGGGCGCGCGGGCTAACAACATGCCGTGTATGGCCCCCTCGGTCCAATCGATCGGCTGCACGGTTTCGCCCGGTTTAAGGTGTGCTTTCAGATAGGCGGCAATAGCGTCCGGCTTGCCCTGTTTGGGCGTCATATTATCAATACCCTTGGCAGCAATGCCCATCAGCGGCCGCGGCTTGCCCTGCCAAGCCAAACTACCTAGGGCGAGAGCGAGTATCAGGACTTTGACGGGCACGGTGGTAAGGCCGGGGCGCTTGTCTGCCATCGCAAGCGCGGTCAGAAGACAGGCGAAATAGGTCATGGGCATCCAATGATAGTCCCAGAACTTGCCCGCGATCCACGTATAAAGCGCATAGAGCGCGCCGAGCGCAACAAGATATAGAGCGCGTTTATGCTGGGTCAGGCTGGGACGTTGCGGGCCGATATGGATGGCCAGCGCAGCGCCAATGGGAACGACCCAGAACGCCAATTCAAAGCCAAAGCGCAGCACCTTGCCCATCAACAGGGCACCGCCATTCAGCACCTCATATTGGCCGTTCATGGACTGGTGCAGGGGCAGATAGCGGGTCAACATATCCCAAAATGCCGGCATGCCCCCCTGCTGCCACAACCATATCAAGGGCAGGCCGAAACTGATGGCAAAGCCAAGGACAGCAATGGTGATTTGGCCAATGATTGCGGGCGCATGGGCGCGCCATGAGCCGTTCCGCCCCTCAAGGGCGGTGAACAACACCACAAGCGGTGCCGCAATGGCAAGGTGTGGCTTGATGGAGGCAGCGCAACCGAACAGAAATCCAATCGCAGCCTGACGCCACAACCCGCCGCTGTCCTGATTCAATGACAGCAAAACTGCAAAGGCAATGGGCAGGATGCCCAGATAGTCACGTTGCAGGATAATGCTGGGGCCGTGCCCCAAATAGACCGCCGCAAACAGGGCGATGGCAAACAGGGCCGCGTGCCTGCCAAACGGCTTCATCACATGCCAAGTGATCAGGCAGAGTAACGCGAGATACCCGGCATTAGCAGCCATGAAGGCAAAATCGCCATAGCCGAACAGGCTGGTGAACCCGGCATGAAGCATAAAGGTGCCGACCCAACTGGTTTCAAAGAAATCGCGATAGGGGACAGCCCCATGCTCATTCATCAAAAAGGCAGCATAGTGGATCAGCGGCGTGTCATGGCGCATGCGCCAGAACAGCGAAAAGACAAGTATGATGGATGCCCACCCGCAGGTCAGCAGCACTATCGGTCGTGTCAGCTTATCTTGCCTAGTCATAATGGCAGTAGGTTACGCGATTCCGGGGGGCGGTCGCAAAACTATTCTGACAAGCGAAAGGCCGCCCCCTATCGGTGGAGCGGCCTTCCAGACCAACTTAACTGCCTTGGTGCGTGTCCCTTGTAACGTGCACGCTACAAAGAACCAGCAATGAGAGAGAGGTCAGGCAGCGAAATAGGCCTCAAGCTCATCGGCACCGCCGATGCAGTTACCATCAATGAAGATTTGCGGTGTAGTGCTGTTGCCTGAAAGTGCGCGCAATGACCGTTCGGTGGCATCACGACCCAACAGGATTTCTTCAAATGCCATGTCCTTGCTGGTCAGCAATGATTTGGCGCGTTTGCAATGGGGGCAACCGGGCTTTGAAATCACGGTGATCGCCTTGGGCAGATCGGCATTCGGTGCCACATAGTTCAGCATCGTATCCGCATCGGATACCTTGAAGGGGTCGCCCGGCTCATCAGGCTCAATAAACATTTTTTCTACTATGCCGTCCTTCACCAACATGGAATAGCGCCAAGACCGCTTGCCGAAGCCAAGCTCTTCCTTGTCTACAAGCATACCCATGCCTTCAGTGAACTCGCCATTGCCATCGGGCAGCACACGCACATTGGGCGTGTTCAGCGTGGCGGCCCATTCGTTCATGACGAATGTGTCGTTCACGGACAGACAAACGATTTCATCTACGCCGTTGCGTTTGAACACGGGCGCAAGCTCGTTATAGCGTGGTAGATGCGCAGAGGAGCAGGTGGGGGTGAAGGCACCGGGCAGCGAGAAGACGGCCACGGTCTTGCCTTTGAAAATGTCATCGGTGGTCACGTCAACCCAGTCATCATCAGTGCGGGTGCGAAATGTGACTTGGGGGACGGGTTGTCCTTCGTGATTTTTGAACATTGTTGGTCCTTTCCGTTTGTACGGAATAATTTGTTTCATATGAATTTGGGAAAGGTCGATGACACACGGCCTATCAGGCAGGTTTTGGGGGCTATGGGGGGTAGCCGTCAAGACGCGTGTGTCACCGTAACCATATTACGCCGCCACTATCGGGGTGGATCACCGGCGGCATAAAATATTTATTCCCTTATTGCTCAAGCAGTGAACGCAGCATCCATGCTGTTTTTTCATGGATTGTCATGCGGTCGGTTACAAGGCCGGCGGTAACTTCGTCATCTGCCTTGCCGGCAATGATGATCACTTCCCGCGCGGTACGCACGACAGTTTCATGGTCTGCGGCAAGCTGGGCAACCATGTCCATTGCGGCAGGGACGCCATCGGCTTCCTCAACCGTCGACAGGGCGGCAAACTCCTTGTAGTTGCCGGGGGCATAGGCACCCAGGGCGCGAATGCGTTCAGCGATGTCATCAACAGCGGTGGCAAGTTCGGTGTAATGGGTTTCGAACATCAAATGCAGTGTATTGAACATCGGACCCGTCACATTCCAGTGATAATTGTGGGTCTTCAGGTAAAGCGTATAGCTATCTGCCAACAGGCGTGACATGCCATCAGCGATTGCCTTCCGATCATTGTCGGAAATACCGATATTGATTTTCTGGCTCATTGTTCTTCTCTTTCTTTCTCTCTCACTCATCAGGCGCTGTCTGCGTCTGACAAGTGCAAGATAGGGCATTGCCAAATTGTAGTGAAATGAATTATATCTAACTCAGTAATAGGAAAAAGCGATTGATATGGCTGCGCAACCAACATTAAGACAACTTCGTTTTCTGGTCGCCTTGGCGGATAATCTGCATTTTGGCAGGGCCGCCGATGCGTGTTTTGTAACCCAGTCCACCTTGTCCAGTGGATTGATGGATTTGGAAGATCTGCTGGACGCGCAATTGGTGGAGCGGACCAAGCGTAAGGTGATGATGACCCCGCTTGGCCTGCAAGTGGTTGAGCGCGCGCGCCGTATTTTACAGGATGTTGAGGCACTGGCGGAGGTGGCGTCAGAAGGGCACGACCCGCTGGATGGCAAGCTGACTTTGGGCGTCATTCCGACGATTGGTCCTTATCTGTTGCCGGGTCTGTTGGGGCGCAGCAAGAAGGCCTTTCCGTCCCTAAGGCTTTATCTGCGGGAGGAGCAGACAACCGACGCTATCGATCATTTGGTGAAGGGTGTGCTTGACCTTGCTGTGTTGGCCTTTCCCATTGATTTGCCCGATACGCTTGAATGGGTCGAAATCGGGTATGATCCTTTCCATCTGGTGTGTGCCCGCAATCATCCCATGGCATCGGACGATCCTGTGGCCCGAAGTGCCATCAGCGGGGATGACCTGTTGTTGCTCGAGGATGGCCATTGCCTGCGCGACCATGCGTTGGGGGCGTGTTCGTTGGCGGCGGGGCAAAAGGCGCAAAGCACGAATTTCCAGGCCACCAGCCTGCCCACATTGATCCAAATGGTTGATGCGGGGCTTGGCTTTACCCTTGTGCCAGACATGGCGGTACGCGCCGGTGCCATTGATCGGCGTCGTCTGTGTGTTCGTGAAATCGCTGGTAGTGAAAAGGCCAAAAACCTTGGCCGGACTGTCGGGCTTGTTTGGCGCAAAACCGATCATCGGGCGACCAGTTTCGCCAAAGTTGCTGAATTGATGCAGGATTTGCTGTCCGCGTCGAACGGTTAATCCTTGCCGTGATACATCGCCTTTAGCTTGGCGCTTTCCACCTTTGTTTGACTGGCGGGAAATTTTTTCAGTAATGCCGGGGCTCTTGTTGGGCGGGCAGTCAATGCCCCGCCGCAATTGGGACATTTGTCGTGCAGGTGCGCGTCATTGCAAGCTGCGCAAAAAGTGCATTCAAAGCTGCAAATCAGGGCGTTTTGTGCCTCTGGTTCTAGGGATTGATGGCAGCATTCACAGGTGGGGCGCATTTCCAGCATGGCGGTCTAACCTTGATTCTGATTGAACAAATGCGTGCAAAAAGTTACGCTAACATCATCATAATTCAATAAATGAGGAAACCAAAATGGCCGATCGCCTTTCAGGAATTCACCACATTGCGATGATGTCTGCCGACATCAAAAAGCACATCGATTTCTTTTGCGATGTGATGGGGTGCAAATTGTCTGCCCTATTCCATATGCATGGCGTGCCCGGTGGCCTGCATGCATTTTTGGAGCTTAATGAACATTGCTATTTTTCCATTGTGCAGTTGGACGAGGCAAAGTCCGTCAAGATTGAATTAGGCAAAACCCATTCAGGCACCGGGGCAAATGCCAGTGCGCCGGGGACCATGCAGCACTTGGCCTTCAATGTGGATAGTCTTGACGACCTGTTGGCGATGCGTGACAGGTTACGGTCAAAAGGGTTGAATGTCATGGGGCCTATGGATCATGGCATGTGCCATTCAATCTATTTTGCAGGGCCTGATCAAATGACGCTGGAAATCGCGACATCACAGGAAGCAGTCAATCAGGAAGAGTGGATTGACCCTGAGGTTGTCGGCCTTGCGGGGATCAATGAAGAAGAACTGGCGCGATATAAAAATCCGGCCCCTTACGACGGTCCGTCACCTGTGGCCCAGCCTGATCCTGATCCCGCCATGCCGCATATGGCCTATCCTGAAGAAATGTACACTGCGATGATGGCGATGCCAGACGAGGCGATTCTGGAAATGTCGAAACAATTCTCAGAACCGCCTGTCAAATCGGCCTAATAGGTTTTTGTTTGATCAGCTTACGCCAAGGCTTTTTGCAATGGCGTCAATAAAGGGCTGACGGATCAACAATTTGTTTCCTGCATAGGCAGCACCCGGTAGGGCCGTTGCCTGTGCAGCAAGCGCGAGGGATTCCTCAACCACTTTGTCGGGGGACGTTACCCGGTCCACATAGCCGACGGGGACAGCCTCTTCAGGCGAATAAAGCCGCGCCTGTACAAATGCCTCTGTCAGGCGATGGGGCGCGATGCGTGCCTTGGCAAGTTCAAGCCCATAATGGGGCAAAACCATCCCAATAGCAGTTTCATTCAGCCCGATTTTGTAGTTGCCTTCCGCGGCGATGCGGGTGTCGCATGACATAGCAAGCAAAATGCCTGCAGCCATTGAATGACCTGTCATGGCGGCGATGGTGGGAAGGGGGTGTTGGAACAAACGCAGGAATAGCTTGCCGCCATTGGCGACCATTTCCATGGCGCGTTCTGGTTCGTTCATCATCACCTTCAGGTCAAATCCGGCTGAAAACATGCCGTCTCGGCCAGAGATAACAATGGCCTTGGCGTCGTCATTGGCGTCGATTTGGTCGAGTGCTTCATTGAAGGCATCAATGAATGCAAAGCTGACAGCGTTCGCCTTGCCGTCATCAAGGGCGATATGGGCAACATTGTCGTGATAGTGCAGGTCAATCATGGGATGGTCCTTATGAGGTCAATTGGAATTGATTTCAATTGCGGACCGAATTTGTCGCCCGAATCCGGGCTGTGATCAAGGCTGATCAGGCAGGCTGGGGCAGTTTTTTGTTTAGCTTGCGTTTAACCGTCAGCGCCGCGTGACAGGCGCTTTTATCACAAGGCCTGTGGTCATAGGGGCTGTCGCCGCCCAAACATGTGCTTGCCAGCGCGGCCACCAACGCGGCAGGCAGGCCCGCAACGGCGGGGTCAGGCTGGGCGTCTTGTGCGCCAAAGGGCAGGCCACCCAAAGCAAAACTGCCAAGGATCACTGCGTGGATCAGGGGGTTGCGCGTTCGTAAGGTCATGGCAGGGGGCCGTCATCATCCAGTAATATGCGCGAGGCAGACCCATCAGGGTCGTCAAACTGGCCATTATGCAAGGCCCACAGGAACCCGGCCAAACCTATTAGGCCAAGGGCGATGGCAAGGGGCACCATGAAAACCAGAACACTCATCACTTCACCTCACGCGCAATACGGAAACTGTTCAGCGTCACGATGATGGAACTTGCAGACATGGCAAGGGCCGCGATCATCGGCGTGACTTCACCTGCCATCGCCAGCGGTACGGCAACAACATTATAGCAAATGGCAAAGGTGATATTTTGCCGTGCCAATGCGGCGGATTTTTTGGCAACGGTCAAAAGGCGCGTGATGGCAAGCAGGCTTTTACCCTGAAACACAACATCAGCCGCATTCTGCGCCAGATCAGTGGCGGTAGAGGGGGACAACGATACATGCGCCCCTGCCAATGCAGGGCCATCATTCAACCCGTCGCCAACCATCATAACCCGATAGCCACTGGCCTGCGCATCTTCAAGCCAGCTGAGCTTGTCTTTCGGGCGGATGGCGGCGTGCCAGTCATCAATCTCGATCTCGTCAGCAATGCGCCGAACGGCCTGCATGTGGTCGCCGGACAATAATGCCAATTCATAGCCAGATTGTTTCAATGTCTTGATGGTGCGCCCTGCATCGGGGCGCAACATGTCTTCGAATGGTATCAGTTGCGGCGCTTCATCGGGCAGTTTCAGCCACAGGCGGGGACGGGGATCATCACCGGGGGACGTGCCGCCAACCCAGTCCCAACGGCCCAACTTCGCCTCGCCATCAGGCAGCATGGCGGACATGCCCGCGCCGGGTACTTCCATCACATCCTTTGGGGGCGTTGTTGCTGGCGATACCGCACTGAGGGCCGCAGCAAGCGAGCGGGCAAGCGGGTGCATACTGTTGGCGGCTAACCCTGCAGCAACTGATTTGGCCCGGTCATTGAGGCCACTTGTGTCGGGAACAGGCATTGGTTCGGTTAGGGTGCCGGTCTTGTCAAAGGCGATCATATCAACCTCTGCCAATCGTTCCAGCGCGGTTGGGGACTTGATAAACAGACCCGCCTTCATCAATTGGGTTGAGGATAAGACCTGCACCACAGGCACTGCAAGGGCAAGCGCGCAAGGACAGGTGATGACCAGCACGGCAATGGTGATTTCCAATGCCTGTGTCAGACTTGCATTGCCAAGGGTTAGCCAGAATGTCAGCGACAATAGGGCAAGGGCGTGAACAACAGGAACATAGGCGCGGGCGATTTTATCCGCCAATACGACAATCCGCCCGCGCTTTTGTTCTGCCAGCTCCATCAAACGTGTGATTTCAGCCAGCAGGGTGTCGTCCTTGACCAGGGTTGCCGTCATGGTCACAGGACTACCTAGATTAATTGTGCCTGCATGTATTTTGTCGCCCTGCTCAACCATGCGGGGCGTCCGTTCCCCGGTGATGAGGGAACAGTCAAGTTCCGTCGTGCCGGTATCAATCGTCCCATCAACGGGGATTTTGGCCCCCGCTGGCACCATCAGCCGCATACCCGGTTCAACCTGATCGGCAGGGGCGATATTGATAGTGCCATCATCGCCGATTACATGTGCGCTTTCGTGGCGCAAGGCCAATAACCGGCTGACGGTGCTGCGTGCCTTGCCGCGCGCGCGTGTGTCGAGCAATCGGCCGATCAACAAAAAGAACAGCAGCATGGTCGCGGATTCAAACCAGACATGGGCCTCGCCCTGTGTGATTTGAACAAGCGATAGGCCGACCGCCAGTATGACCGCCAAGGATATTGGCACATCCATATTGGTGCCGCGATTTTTCAGAACACCCCATGCGGATTTGAAAAAGGGCATGCCTGCATAGGCCGTAACAGGCACGGCAATGACCGCCGATAACAGATTGAACAACAGGCGGGTTGCGTCCTTGTCCGCGGCACCCGACCACATGGCAACGGACATCAACATAATGTTCGCAGCCCCGAACCCTGCAACAGCCAAGGCGCGCAGCAGGCTTTTTTCATGGGCCTGATCATGTTCAAGCGGGTCTGCCTGATCAAAAGGCGCAACAGGATAGCCCAGCCCTTCGACCATGGCGGCAAGCTGGTTTATGCGATCGCGATTGCCCTGCCAGGTCAGGTTTAGACGCCCTGTCGTCAGGTTGACCCGAGCCTCAGTAACGCCGGGTTCCGCCGTCAGGGTCCGTTCGATCCTGCCGATGCAATTGGCGCAATGCACGCCTTCGACCAGCAAGGTCAGACTGTGCGATTGGCCTGATTGGTCATCATGCACAAAGGGCGCAAAATCCCGGTCGAGTAAACCACCGGGTACAGCGGCGTCAGTCATTGGCGTGGACAAGTTCATAGTCGGTTGAAAAACCGGGGAAGCTGTCCATTGCGACACCGATCATGACCCCATTGGCGGCAAAGACAGCGACAAAGGCCAGCACAAAAAGCCACGGGATCATGCTTTTTTTGCTTTCGGGTTGGGTTGGTTCGTTAGAAGACATAGACCCAAAGCTCCACTTATTTGGCCGGGCGTCTGAAGACGGCAGGCTCTTCTACAATTTTACCGCTGTCCAGATCGATCAAGCGCATGATGAATTGTTGCGCGGGGGGGCCGACCGGTGCAGCGATCACATGGGTGTGGATTGTCGTGACTTTGTCAGGATCTGCATTGATCTCAATCAAGCCACTGACCTTTCCGTTGTAAAGCCCTGAAACTTCTAGGGAAAATCGTTTTGCGTCATGCGCCTTATTCATCACTTTCAAGGTGTATCCGTTGCGAATCGCGCCATCGGATAAAGTGACGTAAAGCGGTGCGCGGTCAGCCAGAATATCCAGCGCGACAGGCGCGCGGGTGATCAGCCCGGCAAGCAGTAGGCAGCCGGTGATAAACAGCAACAGCGCATAGATGACGGTGCGTGGGCGCAGAATTTTCCATGTCCGGGCAATGCCATCGCGTAACAGGCCGCGATTGCGATCTGTGTCATGACGGATCAGGTAGTTTGGGCGGTCCAGTTTCTGCATAACGCCGTTGCAGGCATCAACACACAGGCCGCAATTGATGCATTCAAGTTGAATGCCGTCGCGAATATCAATGCCGGTGGGGCAAACCTCAACACACAGGTTGCAATCAACGCAGTCACCAACGGGGTCACCCGCAGCAAGGGCGCGTTTGGCGTGGCGGGTGCGTGGCTCCCCCCGCCAGTCTTCATAGCTGACCGTTAATGTGTCTTCATCCAGCATGGCAGCCTGAAAGCGCGGCCAAGGGCACATATAGGTGCATACCTGTTCGCGTGCCCAACCGCCCAGCAAATAGGTGGTTGTGGTGAACATGCCGATGGTGACATAGGTGCCGCTGCTTGCCTCACCCATCACAATCGCGGGCAGGGTGGTGGGGGCATCGGCGAAATAGAAAATCCATGCGCCACCGGTTGAAATGGCAATCAATAACCAGACGCTATGTTTGGCGAATTTGCGCAGGATTTTGTCAACGCTTAACGGGCCTTCATCCCGCTTGCGTCGCCGGGGGCCATCGCCTTCGATCCGCCGTTCGATCAGCATGAATAAGTCAGTCCATATGGTCTGCGGGCAGGCATAGGCGCACCAGACACGCCCGATCAGGGATGTGACAAAGAACAGGGCAAGGGCCGCAAAAACCAACAATCCGGTAAGCAGGTAAATATCCTGCGGCCAGATGTCGATGAAGAAGAAATAGGCCTTGCGCGCCCCCATATCTATCAGGATGGCCTGATCAGGCAGGTGGTCGCCCCGATCCCAGCGTAACCAAGGCGCGGTGTAATAGATCGTCAGGGTGATGATCAGCATCGCCCATTTGATGCGCCGGAAAGTACCTTGGACGGCGCGGGGATAGGGTTTTTTACGTTTTTCGAAATATTTCAGATGATGATCTTCATCCAAACCAGTTTCGAGTTGGGCGGTCATAGACCTGCGTCCTCCTGCAAACCACCCCCCAGATTATGAACATAGATGGCAAGCATCTTGATCGTGACAGGATCAAGCCGCCCCTCCCAGGCGGGCATAACCCCATGTTGCGGATTGCTGATCTGCTTCAGGATTGACCCTGTATCGCTGCCATAAATCCAAATTGCGTCATTCAATGACGGTGCGCCGGTGTCTTCAACTGCGGTGCCGTCTTCTCCGTGACAGCTTGCGCAATTATCCTGATAGGGCACCGCACCGGCGGCGGCCTTCGCCGGGTCGCCTTTGCCGGTCAAGCCCGCAACGAAATGGGCGATGGCGATACGCTCACCCTGTGGCAGCATGTCGGCAAAGGCTGGCATTTCCGCATAGCGTTCATCATCATGGCCTGACCGAATGCCGACGCGAATGGTTTCTTGAATGGCGCTTAATGTGCCACCCCAAATCCAGTCGTCGTCTGCCAGCACAGGATAGCCGGGGCGACCGCCGCCACCGGCACCATGACAGGGCGCGCAGTTTTCAGCAAAGGCAGCGGCACCGCCGCGCAGCGCAAAGGTGCGCAAGGTGTGGTCCTGTTCTACTATTGCGGCGTCGGCTTCTGAGATACTGGCAGTTATGTCGGCGCGCCCTTCGTCACGGACGGCCAGTTCAGTTGCCAGCGTGTCGCGTTGGCTCCACCCCAGAACCCCCTGTGTTGCGCTGTCTGTCAGGGGGATGGCGGGGTAGAGGATGACATAAACGATACTGAAGATGATGGAGGCGACGAAGACCCATACCCACCATGAAGGGATAGGGGTATTCAACTCCTTGATGCCATCCCACTCATGGCCGGTTGTGTCAGTGCCAGTGTAACTGTCTTTTTCGATTTTAGTCGGCATGGATCAATCCTCGGCGTCAGGATGGCGGTCATCATTAAGGGGAATGTTGCCATGTTCTTCCATCCGGCTTTTGTTTTTCGGATGGTAGGCAAACACAATCACACTCAGGAACAGCAGCATCAGCCAAGCCCCCCAATAATCGCGGGCGTGGAAGCTGAGCGTGTCAAAAAATTCAGCCATGATGCTCTCCTATTGTCTGAGCTGTTCGGGCGTCACGGTTGAGAAATCAACCATCCGACCCAGAATTTGCATATAGGCGATCAGGGCATCCATCTCGGTTACCTGATCAGGATTGCCGTCGAAATCGCCGGTTGCTGCGTTGGGATAACGGGCCAGCAGATCGTCCGTATCGGCATCGGGATTGGCCTGCATCAGCAGGTCATTGCGTGCCTGTGCGATCTGCTCGTCCGTATAGGGGACGCCGACGGTGCGGTTGGCCTTCAGATGGTCTGCAATTTCCCAGTCGCGCAAACTCTTGCCCGCAAGGAAGCTATAGGATGGCATGATGCTTTCAGGCACAACCTCGCGCGGGTTCAGGAAGTGGGCCGCATGCCATTGGTTGGAATATTTGCCGCCAACACGTGCCAAATCCGGCCCGGTACGTTTTGACCCCCATTGGAACGGATGGTCATACCGGCTTTCTGCTGCCAGCGAATAATGACCGTACCGTTCAACCTCGTCCCGGAAGGGGCGGATTTGCTGTGAATGGCAGGTATAGCACCCTTCGCGGATATAAATGTTGCGGCCCGTCAGCTCCAGCGGCGAGTAGGGGCGCACCCCTTCTACCCGCTCGAGCGTTTTTTCGATCGTGAACAATGGCACGATCTCGACAAGCCCACCGATAGAGATGGTGAGAACCGTCAGGATTGCCAGCAGGCCGATTGACCGTTCAATTTTTGAATGGCTCAGGATGCTCATTATCCGATCTCCACAGGTTTGATGTTGCGGACTTTTTCTTCGTGCGGCGGGTTGATGGTCAGGTACAGATTGACCACCATGAACAATGCCCCGATCAGGAAGCAGGCACCGCCAGCGGCGCGAATGACATAGAAGGGGAACATGGCTTCAACAGTTTCGATAAAGCTGTATTCAAGGAAGCCAAGGGCGTCATAGGTGCGCCACATCAACCCCTGCATGATACCCGACACCCACATGGCTGTGATGTAAAGCACGATGCCGACAGTGGCGATCCAGAAGTGCCAAGACACCATCCGAAGTGAGTATAGGCCCGCACGGTTCCACAGTTTCGGCACAAGATGATAAAGCGCGCCAAAGCTGACAAAGGCGACCCAGCCAAGCGCACCTGAATGCACATGACCGATGGTCCAGTCTGTATAATGGCTTAACGCATTGACGGGCTTGATCGACATGACCGGGCCTTCAAATGTGCTCATCCCATAGAACCCGAC
The DNA here is from genome assembly GCA_006844605.1 of Hyphomicrobiales bacterium. Classification (GTDB taxonomy): domain Bacteria; phylum Pseudomonadota; class Alphaproteobacteria; order SPJN01; family SPJN01; genus SPJN01. Next base: position 148,350 of record SPJN01000005.1, read on the forward strand.
AGAGGTGACGAGGAAGCGCAGCACAGGATCAGTGCGCAGCTTGTGCCATGCCCCAGACAGGGTCATCAGGCCGTTGATCATACCGCCCCAGCTAGGCATCCACAGCATGACCGAGAAAACCATGCCAAGTGTTTGCGCCCAATCGGGCAGGGATGTGTAGTGCAGATGATGGGGGCCAGCCCAGATATACAGGAAGATCAGTGCCCAGAAATGCACGATAGACAGGCGATAGGAATAGACCGGGCGTTCAGCCTGTTTCGGTACAAAATAGTACATGATGGCCAAGAAGCCTGCGGTCAGGAAAAAGCCAACAGCGTTATGACCGTACCACCACTGGATCAATGCATCCTGTACGCCGGAAAATGCGGAATAGCTTTTGATGCCGTTGATGGAAACCGGCACAGCCAGATTATTGACGATGTGCAAAACGGCGATGGTCAGAATAAAGGCAAGGTAAAACCAGTTGGCCACATAGATATGCGGTTCCCGCCGTTTAACCAGCGTCCCGGCAAATGTTACCAGATACACCACCCACACGATGGTTAGCCATAAATCGGCATACCATTCGGGTTCAGCATATTCACGACCCTGCGTGATACCCATCAGATAGCCGGTGGCAGCCATAACGATGAAAATTTGATAGCCCCAGAACACAAACATGGCCAATGATTCGCCGCCAAACAGGCGAGCGCGGCAGGTCCGTTGCACCACATAAAATGATGTCGCCATCAGTGCATTGCCGCCAAAGGCGAAAATGGCTGCTGATGTATGCACCGGGCGCATGCGGCCAAAACTTAGCCATGCTGTATCAAAGTTAAGGGCGGGCCATGCCAATTGGCAGGCGATCAGTAGGCCGACCAGAAAGGCGGCGATGCCCCAAAAGACTGTAGCGATTGTAAATAGGCGTACCGCATTGTCTGCGTAGGTCTGCGGCGCAGCCTGATCTGTAGGAATGGCGTGTGACACGTTTCCGGTCTCCCCTCATGTCGCGACTCCGACTCACCGTCGGAACGAGGCTATGAGACCGAAGTGCAGCACTCACTGCGTTGATCCATATCAAGTGCGACCCTATGGCCATCTGCGACCAAGGTATGAAACGCCTTGTTTCGGATGCAGGTTTTGTCCCCGGCGCTGTGCAATGCGTGCCAGTCTTGGGGGATAATGCAGGTGCCGTCCTGCTTGCGCACAATGTTCACATCGGCATCGGATGCGTCATTATTGCGTTCGGCAACACGATTGACGCGCATTTGCAGGGGCGCACTTAGCCATAGGCCGGAAAACGGCACGCCACATTCAACCGCCAGCCGCGCGACAGCTTGCCGTTCGTCGTCATGGGCGTAAACCGCATCCATTATGACAGGCATTCCCGCCTTCAGCGCGGCGCGGGCCTGTTCAATCATGGCCTGATAGACGGTTACGGACGACTCCTTGGTATAGGCGCTGGGGGGCAGGGGGGTCAGCGGATCAATGTTATGCAGCCGCTTGCGAACGACATCCGACCGTATGTGAATGGCCCCTGCCACCCCGCCGATGTGGGGGGCGATGTTGCGCGCCAGTGTGGTTTTGCCTGACCCGGACAGCCCGCCGACAACAATCAAGGAAGGCTGCGCCTGTGCCAGACATTGTTCTGCCAGGTTAAGATAGTGCCGCGCGTCCCGCCGTGCGGCCTGCTTGGCGTCCGAACCATCAATGATCATGGCCCGTGTATAAGCAACCCGTGCCCGAATAAGCGCCCGTGCGGCCATATAAAGGCCGATCAGGCCGCTATCCTCATATCGATCGAAATAGGGCAGATAGGTGTTCATGGCGTTGTTGGCCAAATCGGCGTGGCCGCGCGCAATCAAATCCATCCATAAAAACGATGTGTCGTACAGACAATCAATGGTGCTGATCGTCGGGTTGAACTCAACAGCGTCAAACAAGGTTGGCTTGTTGTTGAACAGGCAAATATTGGCCAGATGCAGATCGCCATGACAATGGCGCACCAGATTGTCCGCCAGTCTGTCGTCAAGGCGGGGGGCAAAGCCCGTGATTTGCGCGGCCATGATGGTGGCAATGCGCGTTAATTGCATGATTGTATCGGGGTCATGCTGACGGGTTAGGGCGGTGATTGTCTCGCTTACCATTTCGTTAAACCGCCGGCAGCCGCCACCATGACGTTCATTTGCTGCAACCGGTTGTGCCGCGGCATGTGTGGTTGCCACAAGACGACTGGTTTCTTCAACCAATGTGCGCGACAGCAAATCCTGTTCTGCCATTGCTGATAAAAGCTGATCATCACCAAACCGGTGCATCACAACGGCCCATTCACAGGCCGGAATGTCAGCGGGCGGCGTATCAGGAACCAGTGTCACACCGCCGTTCTGGCGTTTAATCAGGGCGGCGCAGCCGACATAAAGGGCTGGTGACATGGCCTTGTTGATTTCAAACTCGCGCTTGCAGGCGATTTCGCGCTTGCCAAGCGTTGCATAATCCAGAAACGGATAACGCACCGCGCGTTTGACCTTATAGGCGCGGTCACCGGCTAAAAAGATGACGGAGGCATGGGTATCGATACGTGTGACCTGTCCGTGTTGTTCTTCAAGCGACTGTGAAAAGGCGCTTAACAGATCGGCCTGTGCGGCCAGTTCGCGGGCCGTTTGGGCCGGGAAATTTGTGACAGGGTGTTGATCCATAATCCGCGCTTCTTTTTGTTTTTTGAACGATCGATTGGGTCACTGTCTGCCGTATGCCGCGCCAATGCATTGATCAAGATCAACAATTTGCGATTGATTAACCTAGGGCATTGCACAATGTCACGGTGCGGCAAGCTGCGCATGACAAATAGATGCTAGGGGATTAAGCTATGTCACATCTTGATAAGGCAGACACTGCCTTGTTTATGTCGCAACTGCTGGGGCACGCACTTGAAATGACTGGTACAGCCAAAGACACGTCTTGCGGGTTTTCCTGTGGTGATACAGCGCTTCCGTCACAAGTTGACCATTGTTTGCAATGCCCGGTGCGCGACCTTGCTGTCTGCTCAAGTTTGAATGATGACGAAATCGGGCAGCTTGCCCAATTCGTTGTTGGGCAGGAATTTTCCGGTGGTCATGACCTGTTTGTTGAAGGTGACCCCGCCAGCGCCGTTTACACCGTAACCGAAGGGGCTGTGAAAACGCACAAGCTGATGCCTGATGGGCGCCGCCAGATCACCGGGTTTTTCTTTGCCGGTGATTTTGTTGGGTTGGCGCATGGTGAAAACTGTGCCTATTCAGCAGAAGCGGCAGGGACGATCCGTGTTTGCCGGTTTGATCGTAAACGGTTTGATCATGTGCTGGATGAGTTTCCCAAAATGCGTAGCCGCCTGTTGAGCGAAGCTTCGGACGAGTTGGCAGCTGCCCACAATCAAATGCTGCTATTGGGGCGCAAGACCGCGAAGGAACGGTTGGCAACATTTTTGCTGATGGTGGACCAACGCACAGCGCAGTGGCGTAAGGATGAAGATGTCTTGGAGCTGCCGATGACACGCGGTGACATTGCTGACTATCTTGGCCTGACAACAGAAACAGTTAGCAGAACGTTTACCCAGTTTCGGTCTGCCGGTTACATCGCCGCGCAAGGCACGCAGGACGTCAAGGTTTTAAGCCGCGAAGGGCTTGAAGACGCGGCAGAGGGTTAACCCCCCGTAACCATCAAAGACCTATAAAAGCGCACACCATTGATCGAGATCAATGCCCGCTTGTCGATTCGCCATCATGATCTGACCGTCCACTAAATGGAGTGTCGATTATGACCGTTTCAAGGTTACTTGCTGTCATCAACGGAACCCCCGAAAGCCGCGCCGTAATGCGCGCCGCCGTATCGCTTGGCAAAAAGCGTCCCTGCCTGATTGATGGACTTCACGTCCGTTCAGACAAGGATGTTGTCAGCTGGTCAGCAAGTCCCTTTTACGCAGGTCCCATTCCCGCCGATATCGTAACTCAGCTACGCGAGCAACAAGACGAGTTACGCCGGGCAGCGAAATCCATATTCGAGGTTGAAGCCAATGGTTTGCCATATCTTGAAAACGGATCGCTGCCCGCTCCGGACCAAACAGCTGTTCGTTGGCAAGATGCGTTTGGCGACCAGTGGGATGTTATTTCCGAACAGGGCCGTACGCACGACCTGATTCTTGTCAGCCGTCCAACAGCTGAACATTGGGAATCAGAAAGCTATGAAGCTGAAGCGGCCTTGTTCGATTCAGGCCGTGGTGTCCTGATTGTGCCGCAGGAAAAAACTGAAATTGCGGCCAAGCATGTGGCAATCGCCTGGGCCGATACCCCCGAAGCTGCCCGTAGTGTTACCGCTGCGGACCCATTTTTGGATGATGCGGAACGTGTCAGCATTATCACTGTCACCAAAAATGGTCGTGAGGAAAAGGGTATCGACGGCCTGATAGAATCGCTGCAACAAAAGGGATTGGACGTTGAGATTATTCACCAGATTGACAATGGTGAACCTGTCGCAGACCAAATTCTTGATTGCGTCAATGACCTGGAAGCAGATCTTCTGATTATGGGTGCCTATGGGCACAGCCGCTTGCGAGAGCTGCTGCTCGGTGGCGCTACACGTGGCATTCTTCGCCATGCAGAGGTGCCTGTCTTAATGGCACACTGATGAACAACCCTATTCTGCCCTTCGATCTTAGAGCCGCCGAAAATATCGTCCCGACCCCACATATTTCCGGGACACTTGGCGAGCCTCTTGCCCCCCAGCCCCCACAGCAAAAGATCGAAGGGCGGAAGCTAACTCTGGACGCGAAAGCGGCAGAAAGATGTGATGGGCGTCTGGGGGCGCTGGACTTAAATCATAAAGTATCGAAATCAGCCTACAGTATCGCTTGGCCGCGGTTCAAAACGCGCTTGCATGCTGCGCTTGATGCGCATGTGGCACGGGGCCGTGGCCTTGTCGTTATTTTGGAAGGGTGGGACGCTGGCGGCAAAACCGGTGCGGCCACACGATTGTTTGATGGTTTTAACCCTGACCATTTCCATTTGGTTCACACCGGTGCGCCGACAAAGGCTGAAAAGCTGCATCATTTTTTGTGGCGGTTCCGTCGTCTTTCGCCGCAACCGGGCGATGTGCTGGTGCTTGACCGCAGTTGGTATGGTCGTGTGTTGTTTGAAAGGGTAGAGGAGGGTTTGTCGCAACCAGATTGTCAGGCTGCTTATGAAGATATTAACTTATTTGAAGTGGACTTGATTAGCAGGAAAATCGACGTCGTAAAATTTTGGTTACACATTGATTTTGAAACACAGAAAAAGCGTTTGCAGCGACGCCTTTTTTCGGCCGAAAAGGCCAGAAAACTGACGGATGACGACTTTCGCAACTATTGTTTGCGTGGCCCTTATTGCGATGCTGCAAATGACATGCTGGGGAATACTGACAAACAGGCTGCGCCTTGGGTTTTAGTGCCAGCAATTAACAAACGTCATGCCCGCCTGATGATGGCCAAGGCCTTGACCCGATTTCTGCGAGAGAGTCAGTGTAGAGGAGTAGCGTGATGTTAACATCGTTTTTTAATCGCCGCAGTACGGGAGGTGCCTCGTCATCTGCTTCAAATGACGATCACGATGTTGAAGATATTCTTGCCTTGATCAAGGCAGAACATCGCCATTCCATGACCCTGTTGCCCCTGTTGCTGAAACAGGCTGATGAGATAGAGCAGGCAGGTGAGGTTGATTACGAATTGATCCACGAATTGTTGGCGTTTTTTTCCGGTCCCATGAACAAGGCCCATCATGCCAAAGAAGATCAGGTCTATGGCTGGATGCGTAAGAATGTGCCGTCGCAGGCGGCGGGTCTTCATGACGTTGAAGATATTCACAAGGCATTTACCCTACAGTTGAGCCAACTGCGCCAACAGGTAGAGGCAATTTTGCTGGATCAGGATGTGCCGCGTGACCGCGTTGCAGCGGCGCTTAAAGATTTCGCTGAGCGTGAAATCAATCACATCCGCGCTGAGGAGGCAGGCTTTCTGCCAATGGCGGATTTGCTGATGCCGATGGATGTGCGTCGCGACATGTCGCGCAAGCATCATCACTAGTTACTTCTACTGATCGTTAACGGGCGCTTAACCCCTTTTCTTCATAGTGAAGGAAAGGGAGAAAGCGAAAATGATCAGCGGGCTTATTCAGCAAAAATTTCCATCCACAATGATCGGTGCGCTTATTGGCCTGTCCATTGGGGCTTTTGGCTCAGCGGCGTCGGGTCAAGCATTGCTTGACCCCTTGTTGGAACCTGTGTTCGATATTGTGTCTGACCCTGAGTTTCAAACCGGTAAGGCGAATGAAATCATTGGTGCGCAGCACCTTTATGCGCGCGGTATTGATGGCAGCGGTATAAGGGTCGCGGTTGCAGACACTGGCATAATGCCGTGGTGGACCGGCCATGTTGAACTGTCCCACACCCGCTTTAAAAAGCATATCGACTTTTTTGGCCTGAACGAGGGGCAAAAGAAATACAAGTTGGATGAGTTCATTCACGGCCATGCAATTGCTTCGATTATCGGGGCCGAAAAAAACGGCCTTGGCGCGCATGGCATTGCCTATGGCGTAGATTTGTATAATTACAAAATTGTTTCGTCTCGCCGCAATCTGGCACCCCGTAGTCCTGATCATGTCGCGTCGATGTTCCAGCAGGTGCGCCGGGACCGAATTGACGTGATGTCGGGCGCATGGGGGTGGTGGAACTATCTTGCTCCAACCGATTGGGATTCTGATTGGATGCGCGGGGCCATGCAGCCCTTTGTTGATGAAATACGCCTGATGAAGCCGGGCAATGCGGGGTATCGCGGTACCGCATTGGTGTTTGCTGCGGGTAATCAGGCCATGCCTGACCCGTCCAACCTGATGGCCATGGTGCCCTATTGGTTCCCTGATGTGCAGTCACAAATGCTGTCTGTTGTTGCCCTTGATGTTACTGATTGGGAAAGCGGCGACCCGGTAACGGATTTACAACCGGCGTCCTATTCATCCTATTGCGGTGTAGCAAAGGACTGGTGTCTTGCGGCACCGGCACATGGGGTGCGGGTGTTGTGGTTCGGCGGTTATCTTGGTGTTGCGGGCGGTACGTCGGCTGCGACTGCGGTGACAACCGGCGCATTGGCATTGTTGATGGACGCTTTCCCTGAAATCAATGCAGAGGATGCAATTGCCATCGTGCTTGAAACGGCGACCGATATTGGCGCGCCGGGCGTTGATGATGTGTTTGGACATGGGTTGCTGAATTTGGAAGCTGCCATTCAGCCATTGGGTGAGCCTGTGATCACAGTGAATGGATCAACAGCGACGGCAAGCGCCAGCTTTGTGGAGACGTCCAGCCTGTTGGGCGGTGGGTTTGACAGCGCGCTGGGCGCGGAAAGTTTTGTGTTTCAGGATAAATATGGCCGCTATTACACATCCAATTTCGGGACTGTGGAAATTGGTAGCCAATTTGATGATACGGTTGCTTCCCAAACTGATCCGGCCCCCAGCACGTCATATGCCATGTTGGGTGACACCGGGCTTGGATTTTCGGATGCAGGCGGGGTCGCCTATCAAGGTAATGATGAGGGGATCAGCCTACATTTTGCGATCGGGCAAAAGGCTGACCGTGCGATTTTGGGCGATGGCGTGCTACCGTTCGACCACATTGACGGTGATGCCGTTACCGGTGTGATGCGTCTTGGACGTTGGGCTGGTGGTGGCCTGAACCTTGGTGTTGTTGTCGATGACAACACGCCGACGGCATTTGCCGCCTTTCAGGCACAAATCACAGACGCCGTGTCATGGCAGGCAGGTGTGATGGCAGAACAGGACCGGCTGCATGGTGCAGAAGGCGGCGGCGTCTTTGCATGGCGTGGCCAAACCCTTACCGGGTGGACCGGGCTGAATGCCAATTGGCAAATGGGGGAAGATATGTGGTTCGGTGCCAATGCCTTGGCGGGCTATCTGTCCTATAAAAGCGATGATGATGTTGTTGTCACAAACCTGACCGGGATGATGGTCAAGGGTGCGCTGCAATTCACCAAGGACAATGGTCTGCTGCGCGGTGACCGGTTCCAGCTGACGGCATCTGTGCCCGCCACTATTCTGGATGGCGCGGCACAGTTACAACTACCGTCACGTAGCGGTTTGCGGCACGAGGATATGAGCTTCGCGAACGAGCCGGCCTATGAGGTAAAGGCGTCCTGGTCCCTGCAATTCTAACGCTTCAGCGCGTGCCAATATTCGGCAATGCCGTCACCTTCAAGCGGGCCGTCTTCTAGCCCATGCAGGGTAAAGCTTGCTAACCCTTCATTGATAAAGGTGGCACCACCGGGCGAGGGAACTTTGGTGGGGCAGATCGTCAATACCTGCCCATCGATCTTGATTGCGGTGCCGTCTGCCGCAGTGCCGGTGAATACAAGGGTTTCGTGAAGGATAGAGCCGGGCTTGTAAGTGCTTTCAACGCGGATGTCTTTCAGGTCCATCAATTGACCGTCTTTCAATATCCAGCCTTCGCCGCGCATACCTTCACCACGATCAAAGCATGAGCAGCCGATTGCAGCCTTGTCACCAAAGGTCATTGAGAACCAATTGACAAAGGGGTGCGGGCTGGTTGCGCCACTGGTGGGGCTGGTGCCCTTGCCACTGCCATCTGACCCTTGCCACGAACGGGGTCCCCAGCTTTTGTCGCGCACGCCGAAACCCGATACGGCCCAGCATGTATCGTTCATGCATATTTCGCCTTCTACCTTGCCGGTTTGTTCGAAATGGCCATGAGTGCCCTTGGCCGCGTAATGCGGTTCAATCAGCGCATCAAACGTCACATCCATCTTTAGTTTGCCGGGGGTAAACCAGCCTTCGGGGCGTTCTTTTGATGGCGTGATCATGATGGATGCATCCGCAATATCCTGCGCTGTACCATCATAGGTGACGCGCCAGCGTTTCATCGGCTGTTCCAAGTGAAGGGTCAAACCGCCGACCGTCAGGGTCTGTTCCTTACCGTCGAATTTTTTGCGATCATAGGTAAAGGCAACCCGGTCCCCGCCCAGATAAACCACATGCAATCCATCTGCCCAGCCGTCCTTGGCGCGAAAGCCCATGCGCGTGAACATGGCGATTTTACTGACCGGATCGACAAAGTTGAAATAGTAGCTTTCGCTCCACGCAGCGTCGTCGCCAATAGGGTGGGGATACTCGTCCTGGTTACTCATGACCTGTCTCATTTCTTTGAGTTAGCAATAACAATTGAAATAACTGTAGTGGACTACATTTATTTTACCAAGGCATTTTCATCCCAGACACGCGGTTTATTCAGTTCATTGACAAAAAGTCACAATGATGGGACGGTCTGGCAAAATATTACAAATGGGGCAGTATGAGCATTTCCGGACAACAATTTGTCCGGCACCAGACCCGTCAGGGCCCGGTGCCGCGCGCAGTTCGTTTTTGGCAGGCAATCGGGTCGTGGCCCGATACGTTCAAGAACGTTGCCTTCAACACCTACCTTTTATTTTATTACAGCCAGCTATTGGGGCTGTCGGCCAGCATGGCGTCGCTTGCGCTGGCATTGGCATTGATTGTGGATGCGGTGACAGACCCCTTGGTTGGGTCATTGTCAGACAATTTGACAACGCGGTTGGGGCGTCGTCACCCATTGATGTATCTGTCAATCGCGCCTTTGGGTATTAGCCTTTGGCTGGTCTTTTCGCCCCCTGCTGGGCTTGAGGGGAATGCCCTGTTTGCTTGGCTGTTGATGACGGTCATCGCGGCACGGGTATCGCTGACATTCTTTGTCGTGCCGTGGAATGCCCTGTTCTATGAATTTACAGATGATTATGAAGAACGCACACAAATCCTGACATGGCGCTATGCCATTGGGTGGATTGGTGGTCTGACATTTGTGTTGGCCGGATGGACGTTTGTTTTTCCCAGCACTGCCGAGTTTGAATTCGGGCAATTTAACGTTGATGCCTATAAAATTTACGGCCCGGTATTGGGGATAGTGGTTGCGCTGGCGGCCTTTATCACCACCCATAAAACGCGCAAGCAATTGCCATTCCTTTATTTCAATCAGGCTCCTGAATCTTTTGGTCTGACAAAGGCGGCAAAGGATGTGTGGCGCGCGCTGCGCAATCGCAACTTTATGCGTCTGTTTGTCGGTATCCTGCTAGGGGCGGTGGTGACCGGCACGACAGAGGCATTGAATCTGTACATGAACACCTATTTTTGGGGACTAAAGCCTGAAGATCTGCGCTGGTTCGGGCTCGCCATCGGTGGGGCGGTTTTGGCCTTTATCTTCGTCCCAATTTTGCAGCACCGTTTTGACAAAAAGCAGATTCTGTTCGTGACGATTCTGTTTTTGTGGATCAATGGCATGGCCTTTGTCGGTCTGCGACTGCTTGATGTGTTGCCGGCCAATGGCAGTGATTTTTTGCTGTGGCTACTGGTGGCGAATGTCACTATCAGGGCCGGTGTTGCGACCGCGATGGGTATCATATTTGGATCGATGGTTGCCGACATTCTGGATGAACAACAATTGGCAACCGGTCAACGCCAAGAAGGGGTGTTCAGTGCCGCCCTTGCGTTTTCAGGCAAGTTGACCAGTGCGGTTGGCGTGATGGTTGGGGGGCTGATCCTTGATTATCTGGTGTCTATTCCCACAGGCACTGCGCCGGGGGAGGCTGACCACGAGGCTGTAATCACCCTTGGAATTATGGATGCGTTGATAGTACCATTATTGTTGATACCGGTGTTGTGGTTGATCGGTGGATACACATTGACCCGCGCCCGCCATGCCCAGATCCGTGCGGCGTTGGATCAGGGGCAACAGCAAGAACAATAATAAGAAAACGGGAGACCGCAGCATGAAAGAACAAACAGCATGGCGCGCCTGTGTCGTCGGGGCCTTGGCGGTGATCGTTATCGGCCTGATTACGATGGGCCAGTTTCCAACGGATGGTGCGGGATATGACCCGGGGCTTGGCGCCCCCATTTATGCGTTCGAGATGGCGCGCACACAGGCTGATTTGATTGCTGTCTTTGGCGCGATTGATGATCCGGCGCGCGCAGGCCGTATTGCGGCGATGGATGCGGGGAACCTGTGGGATTATCCATTCATGTTGGCTTATGGGCTGTTCATCGCGTTGTTTTTTGTTGCCGGGGCAAAACAAAGTGGCCGCAAGGTGTGGTTATTGTTTGGCGCGCTTGGTGTTATTGCCGCCGTTAGTGACGGGATCGAAAACCAAATATTGCTCGGCCTAACTGCTGATCTTGAAAATGCGCCGTACCTTGATCTGTTGGCCTACCCTGTGTGGATCAAGTTCTGGTGCCTGATGGGCGGCGCAAGCCTGTTCATGATGGCAGAGAATGATAGCTGGTTGTGGAAGCTGCTTGGTGCCATCGTCGCGCTCGCCGCGTTGGGTGTGCTGGCTGGCTTTTGGTCGCCTACGCACTATGCCGTGTTAATGGGTAACGGGCTGACAATTTGCTGGGTGCTGCAATTGGTCTACGCCGCGCGCCGCAGTTGGGCCACGCCTGCCTAGCCATATTTCCGCTTATGCTTGGCAAGTGTCGGGCGCGTGCGTTTCAGCGCATACCTGATCGCCTCGCCCGCTTCACCCTCAGAAAGGTTCAGCTTTGCCCCTGTATGGGCGGCGCAAATATGGGCGGCACTGCCCCAGCGCGTGGCAATGTCTGTTGCCCACAAGTCAAAGTCTTCGGTCGCGCCCGCACGTTTTTCCAATGCTTGCGCTAATGTCGGATGAAAGCTTAACCGATAGGGTATGCCGACCAGCTTCAACGGGGCAGGCATGTTCATCACCATCAGCGTATCATCAACATGCAGCGCCAGACTGGGCACGTGATAGGCCATCACGGATGAAAAATGGATGGCGTCATTGTCTGAGATAAAGTCGACGCCGCGGGGGATTGAAAACTCCAGCTCCCCCTCAAACTGGGCGTGAAGCTCTGGGTCGTCGACCCGCAGATCGCGCCACGGCAGATTCGGAAACAATTTTACATGACGGTCAGACCCATAAAGGGCAGCGCCGGGGAAGTCCCTATGCATTTGTTCGCAATGCACCGTATGGAAGGGGTGCAGGTTCAATATGGCTTCAACGGCACGGCCCTGATCGGTCAGGGCCATGACGGCTTCCCGCACCTTGCCCTTTAATCCATAAGAATCGAGTAGAATAAAGCGGCCTGACTGCAGCCGGATTAGGGAGGCTTGCGTGCCAATATCGACTACACCGCCAATACGGAAACTGCCGCGAATATTCCAGAAGTCGTGATCGACCTGAATAAGTTGGTCTGCCATGCCCGTTACTCCCCTTGCTTTCAGCCATTCTTAGCATGATGACGCAAATGTCGACAAATAAGTTCACACATTTACCAACTGGGTTTCGGTTGTGTGGGCTTGACCTTTGGCGCGCAAACCAAGCACACTGCCGCCCGATTGAAACTGGCTAATTAATGGGGGCCTGACTATGAGCAATGACACCTACACACCGCCGAAGGTTTGGGAATGGGATGCTGAAAGCGGTGGAAAATTCGCCACTATCAACAGGCCGATCGCGGGGCCGACCCACGATAAGGACTTGCCCGTCGGTGACCATCCGTTCCAGCTATATTCACTGGCGACACCCAATGGCGTCAAAGTCACGATTATGTTTGAGGAACTGTTGGCCGCCGGCGTGAAAGACGCTGAGTATGATGCCTGGCTGATCAACATTCAGGATGGCACGCAGTTCAGCAGCGGCTTTGTTGATGTGAACCCGAACTCAAAAATTCCGGCATTGTTGGACCGCAGCGGGGATGAGCCGATCCGCGTTTTTGAATCAGGCGCGATCTTGATGCATCTGGCAGAGAAGTTCGACATGTTCATTCCCACCGAACCCAAGGCGCGGGCAGAGTGTTATTCCTGGCTGATGTGGTTGATGGGCAGCGCGCCGTTTCTGGGCGGCGGCTTCGGTCATTTCTATGCCTATGCACCTGAAAAATATGAATACCCCATCAATCGTTACGCGATGGAGGTGAAACGCCAAATGGATGTTCTGGATCGTCATTTGGCTGACAATCAGTATTTGGCGGGGGATGAATATTCCATCGCGGATATGGCAACATGCCCGTGGTACGGCGCGATGGCCCGCGGCGTGCTGTATGAGGCCGCAGAGTTCTTGCAGGTTCACACCTATGAGAATGTCAAACGCTGGACGACGGAAATTTTTGAGCGTGAGGCGGTGAAGCGCGGGGCGATGGTCAATCGCGCATGGGGTGAACCCAGTGGTCAATTGTTGGAACGCCACAATGCATCTGACTTTGACACGAACACAATGGACAAGTTGATGGCAGCGGCCGAAGAACAGCAGGCCTGATCGGTTCCAAAGCAAACCAAGCAAAAAGGCCCGCCGGGATGGTTCCTGACGGGCCTTTTGTTTTTTCTTGATCTAGTCAATGCAAATGATCAGGGGGTGTACCAGATCGGGCTGGAATAGGCACGTTCCTGAATTGATGCGGGCCCGGCATCAACATCGATGTGTTTTTGCTTCAGCGCGATTGTGTCAAACAGGCTGTGACGCGGTGTCGGAATCTGAATCACACGAACATAGTAAAATGCCTTTTGTGCAGGATCGAAATCAGGGTCCGTCCATACGGTCGCAAGCTCCGCTGCGCCGATTGTGTTTGTGTAGCGGGCGGTTTCCACATCAACTGTATTGCCAACCGGCGGCACGGAGCCATCAGCATTACGCGTGCGATTATCGCTCCACGCGACATCATAGACATGCTCATGCGTGTCGCCATTGCTGTCCAGCCAGCCTTTAATGACTTGCACGCGGTCAAGATTGGCGTCGCGCGGGTCCTTGACGGCGCGGATCAATAATTGCGGTGCGTTGGTGCTGTCCGCTGCGGTCAGGTCGCCGCCCATCGGGACGCCCTTGGCATAGCCGATGTCTGCCATGTCTTCGGCCACCGCATCATCCATGTCAAAGTTGTGACCGCCAAACACACGCAGCATGATGCGCGGGCCTGTCGTGGCATAAACTTCGCGCCGTTTGAATGCTGCGAACAGGGCCTCGCGGGTATTTTCCGCTGCCCAAACACCGGCATAGCCTGATGCAGACATGCCCCAACCGGTAACGCCGATGCCTTGGTCGCCATCCTTATTGGCGGGAATGGAATCAAGCGCCATCTTGCCAGAGAACTTATCCTCGGCAATTGCGCTTAGGCCTGTGTGGGAATCGGATGCGCCGATCAGGCCCAGCTTGAACGGATTTGTGCCCAGCTCCTCTGACAATTTCAGGCCACGGCGCAAGGTGGGGCGCAAGAATTCAGCCCGGGCAGGCTTATACTCTTGCATTGCGTGGTTCAGGTACCGGCTATAGGGCTCAAACGCTGCAAATTCATCATTGGGTGAAAAGGCGGGGTTGGTTTCACTGTCCCCCTTGATCTGCGTGACTTCGGCAACGGTTTCAAACTCAGTCCGCAGGGCCAGATAGTCAGGCGACATGTTTTCGCCGCGCAGGGTTTTGTCGTCGAACATATAGCCCATAGAAACGTTTGAGTTATGGGGGATCGACATAAAGTTCGCACCTGTCTTTGCGGTCTGGTCCTTCAGGAAGTTCCACAGATCATCAGGATACATGCTTTGGTCTGAGCCAAAGGGCGCGAATGTCTTGGCCTGTTCGGCGTTGGCCGTACTCATCACCACGCGATGCTGGTTTGCGCCACCGGGGGTGGAGGTCCATTCCCAACCGATAAAGGCTGTGAACTTGCCCGGAACATTATGGCGGTCGGCGGTTTCAACAATATCATTCCAGGCTGTAACCTCGACACTTTCCAAACCGTCCAAGGGGGATTCGGGGATGCCCAGTTCCGCCATGGCACGCGGTTCACCGACAGGCAGTTCATGGGTGATCTCGCGGAAGCTTTCGCCGCCCTTATCCTCGTCGATGGAGGAGCGGATCATCTGGCGGAAAAGCCACCGCTGCACATTCTTGACAATGCCGCCACTGGGCAGGTCCTGCCCTTCGTAAATCGCGGGCAGAACACCCATCAACTCAGCGTGATCAGACACAACCAAAAAGTCGAGCGGTTGGTCGATCTGCATCCATGCCCGGTGATAGGGATGGATGACCGGCTGGCCCTTGGCAAACCGATAGGCGGTATCTGGGTCAGCACTTAGATTGCCGTTCAAAAACGCGTCAAAGCTATAGCGCGTGTGAAGGTGGGTATCGCCCCAGTAAAGCTGGGTCTGTTCGCTCGCCTGTGCTGTGCCGGCAAACCCAACAGCCATAGCGCCCGCCAAGCCCCCAGCAAGTGCTGTAAATGTCAGTAATTTCCGCATTGTCATGCCCCATTGATGGATTCGCCGATTCTATATCAGCGTTCATGCCATATATTTTGTATAGTTCTTTACATTTTAGTTCGTCAATTTGGCCAAATCAGGTGCCTTGAATGCGCCAGTGACCAGTTCGACCGCCGCGCCTACTGCCAGTGCGGTTTGATCTTCCAAATAGGCTGACATGATCTGCACATTAATCGGCATGCCGTTTGATGATTGCCCCGCGGGGATGGATGCAGCGGGATACGTCAAAATAATCGACGGTGCGGTCCACGCGATAAAGTCATGATAATGCCTGTCGACACCATCAACAGGGACGATCCGTGCGGGGAAGGGCGTTTCATGGTTTTTGACAAAGGCTGCATCGGGTGAATTGGGCATCAAGATCGCATCATAATCTGCCATGAAGGTCTCCCATGCTGCGCGCATCTGTAGGCGCATGTCCTGATAAATCATCCGTTGGCCATAGGTCAGGTTCGCCCCCTTGGCCTGTAGGGTGGGGAAGCTATTGTCCCCCTCAACAGCGTTGTCTGCGACCGCTGCCAATCCGGCCAAAACCTGTGGCGGCATGGCGGCCAAAACGACGGAGGCAAGCATCGGCGTGTAAACCGAACAGATTTCTTCCAATGTATTGGGCAGTGCCGGGTTGCGGTCCACGGTTGCGCCCGCGGCTTCCAGCTTGTCGGCAAGGTCAGTCAGCACGCGCTGCGTGTCTGATGATGTGGGTGAATAGCCGTCGTCTGTCCACAATGCCAGCCGCATCTCCCTAACGTCTTTTGTGCGCGGGGTTGGCAGGTCCAACCGATAGCCCTTTTGATCAGGGCCGCTGGGGCCTGCCAGAATGGGCAGCATCAATTGCAGGTCGCGGACGGACCGCGCCATCGGGCCAATCACAGACATATCGTTTCTGACCAGCGCGCCGGGCGGGCCGGGGACATGTCCGCGCCCCGATATGATGTCGAGCGATGGCTTGAGGCCGCACACGCCGCAATAATGGGCCGGGCACCGGATCGACCCGCCAATGTCTGATCCGATTTCGATGGTGGTCATGCCGGTGGCAAGGGACGCTGCCGCCCCACCTGAGGAGCCGCCGGGCACCCGGCTGACATCCCATGGATTGCTGGTGACGCCATAAACATCATTATAGGTTTGCAGATCGCCGCTCATATACGGAACATTGGTCTTGCCGATAATGATGGCCCCTGCGTCCACCACCCGTTGTACCGCGTCGGCATGTTTGGCGGGGATGTGACCCTTATATTCGGGACCACCGCCGGTGGTGACCAACCCTTCGGTTTCAAGGGCGTCCTTGATGGTCATGGGCAGGCCATGAAGCGGCCCCCAACTGATGCCATCGGCGCGGGCCTTGTCGGCGGCATCGGCACGGGCGCGGGCGCGATCAAAATCAAACGCGACAACGGCGTTCAGGGCGGGGTTCACGTCCGCAATCTGTTGGATATGCAGGTCCAACAATTCACGGCAGGATATGGCACCACTGTCCAGCCGTTCCAACCAGGCGGTTGCATCCATTTGTTGCAGTTCAGTTATCGCCATGATTTGCCCCTCTATTTCATTTTGCATTATCTGAGGGGCAGCCTAGCCAGCAAATCAATCTGAAGAAACCGCTAATTCGATGCTGTCATGGTGTATGTCAACATGTATAGTTCGGGCGCTGATATTTCAAAATCAACAAATCCACACTGTAATAGGGAGAAAGTCATGGAATTTGACTTTAACGAAGATCAGAAAATGTTGCGGGATACGGCCCGCAAGTTTCTGGAAGCCGAATGCGCCCCAGACAAGGTGCGCGCCATTCTGGATGATGACAGCAAAACCTATGATGAGGGGCTGTACGCCAAACTGGTCGAAATGGGCTTCACAGGTGCAGCAATCCCCGAAGAATTTGGCGGGCTGGGCCTTGGCTATTTGGAACTATGCGTGATTGCAGAAGAATTGGGCCGCGCGCTGGCACCTGTGCCCTTCGCGTCCTCAATCTTCCTCGCTGCTGAGGCGTTGCTGATTGCGGGGTCAGACGCACAAAAGGCAGCATGGCTGCCCAAGCTTGTGTCCGGTGAAGCGATCGGCACATTGGCGATGAGTGAAGGCAATGGCGTGCCGTCCGCACGCAATACCGACACGCGCCTTGAAGGCGGCAAGGTCAACGGTGTTAAGGCAGTTGTGCCTGATGGGGCCAGCGCCAATCTGATTGTGGCACTTGTGCGTACATCATCAGGTGACAGTGCCAAATCATTGTCATTGGCCTTGGTTGATGCCTCATCCGGCGTTACTGCGACGTCGCAACATACGGTTGACCCCTCACGCAAGATGGCTGACCTCAGCTTTGATGGCGCGTCAGCAGAATTGCTGGGCGGTGAGGGCGAAGGGTTGTCGCTGCTTGAACAGATATTGGATCGCGCAGCAGTGCTGACCGCATTCGAACAATTGGGCGGTGCCACCCGTGCGCTTGAAATGGGTGTTGACTATGCCAAGGAACGTTTTGCCTTTGGTCGTCAGATCGGCTCGTATCAGGCCATCAAGCATATGCTGGCAGATATGTATGTCAGTCAGGAATTGGCACGGTCCAACGCCTATTATGGTGCATGGGCACTGTCTACTGACGCAGCTGAACTGCCCTTGGCGGCGGCAACTGCCCGTGTTTCAGGCACGCAGGCATTCCAGCATTGTTCCAAGAACAACATTCAAACCCATGGCGGCATGGGCTTTACCTGGGAGGTGGATGCGCATTTGTACTATCGGCGCTCCAACCATTTGGCATTGACGCTTGGCTCGCTACGCCAGTGGAAAGACAAGCTTGCCACCCAACTTGAAAAACAAAATCAGGCCGCCTGAGGGGGATGACACAATGAATTTCGACGATACACCAGAAGAAGCAAAATTCCGCGCAGAGGTCCGTGCGTGGATTGATGCCAATGCGCCGAAACATCTTGATGAGATGTTGAGCACATCAACAATGGGGCGCAGCAATATTGACCCCGAAGCCTTCCGTGCTGAATCCAAAGCATGGCAAAAGAAAAAGCAGGAAGCCGGATGGGCCTGCATGCAGTGGCCGACCGAATTTGGTGGCCGCGGTGCGACACCGATTGAACGGGTGATCTGGTCACAAGAAGAGGGCCATTACGGTATTCTTAGTGGCATCTTCCTGATCGGGCAGGGCATGTGTGGCCCGACCATGATGGGCTTTGCCACGAAGGAGCAGAACGAGGAATTGTTGCCGCGTCTTGCTTCGGGTGAGGACATTTGGTGCCAGATGTTCTCTGAACCATCAGCGGGGTCTGACCTTGCCGGTTTGCGGACACGCGCTGAAAAAGATGGGGATGAGTGGGTGATCAACGGCCAGAAAATCTGGACGTCAGGCGCGCATTATTGCGACTGGGGCATTTTGCTGACCCGTACTGATCCCACTGTTGCAAAGCATAAGGGCCTGACCATGTTCTTTGTGGACATGAAAAGCCCCGGTATTGAAGTGCGCCCCATCAAGCAAGTGAATGGCAATTCAGACTTTAACGAGGTGTTTTTCACCGATCTGCGTGTTTCCGATGCGCAGCGTTTGGGCGATGTCGGGCAGGGATGGATTGTTGCCCTGACGACATTGATGAATGAACGCTTGGCAATCGGCGGCGGCATGGCCACCGGGTTCCCCGAACTTCTAAGTTTCGTACAGGGGCTGGATTTCGATGGCACCCCGGCGATCAAGGATGGCGCGGTGCGTGAACGTTTGGCAGATTGGCATGTATTGTCAGCGGGTTTGAAGCATACAAGCTCACGCATGATTTCGGCCTTGTCCAAGGGCGAAACCCCCGGGCCGGAAGCATCCATCGGGAAGCTGGTTGCAGGCTCCCTCATGCAAGAGATTTCGCTTTATGCTGCTGAATTGCAGGAGCAGACAGGTGCGATCATCGATACTGAAACTGCGCCCTTTGGTGGCCGTTTTCAGGCCATGATGTTGCGGTCACCTGCCACCCGGATTGAGGGCGGCACGGATGAAATTCTGCGCAACATTATTGCCGAACGTGTGCTGGGCCTGCCCGCAGATGTGCGTGTTGATAAGGACGTCGCATTTAAGGATGTGCCTAAGGGCGCGTAAGTATAAGCGCGCTTAACTTGGCGAAATGGTTGATCAAGGCCGCGTGGGGTAACCTGTGTGGCCTTTTTCATATCTAGTTGAATTGGCTGTTAAGCCAGACATGTAGGCAAGTAGCCGTTTGTTCCCACCGGGGGTCCAGCATCAGGTCATGTGCCCCCGGCACGATGTGTAGCGGGGCGTCGAACGCCTGAACCAACGGTTTGAATTTGTGAACCGGAATGGACCAATCATCCGCGCCGCCGATAATCATAAACGGCATGGCAGGAATTTTCTTAGGCTCAGGCGGTTTACGCCCGAAAAGCTCGCTCATCGCGGGGCGGCTTTCATAGCTGACCATGCCTTCTGCCCTAAGGCGGTCTTGCGTCGGCATGTCTGGCGGGAAGAAGCTGTCGATGAACACGTCACGCAGCGCATCATCATCACCGAAAAACTGCCCGCGTATCAGCTTGATAGGGTGCGTTGCCAAAATACGCAGGACCACGCTCGCCGCCGGACGGCGGGGCGAAGGGGCAACAAAGCAAACTCCCTTAACCGCCGGGTGCTTGTCATAGGTCAGTTCACACAACCCACCACCCATGGAATGGCCGATCAGGATCACGGGGCCATTGATGCGATCAATGCAGGTCAGAATATCATCCAGAAAATCGCTTAGGCTGATGTCGTCGGTCTGGACGTCGCCGGGGCTGTTGCCGTGGCCCCGCAAGCTTAAGGCGCAGGCATGCCAGCCCCTGTCGGCAAACCAAGGCAGCATATGTTCGTCCCAGCACCGGGCGTCATGAAATGCCCCATGTACAAACAGTAAAGATGGGTGGTCTGTTGGTGTGCCGCGCTCTATCAATTCAATTTCCATCATTCAGATCCCATGGTTCATCGCAGGTGACGTTGCGTTATCCGTCATTTTTTGTTCCGCACGCACTGTATCATTGTCCGGCCCAATCGCATGGACTAAAGTGTGTGCAACAATATTTCAAATCCACAATCAGGGGAATCATCATGAGTATCGACCCGCAAGAACGGGCCGCCTTTACCGCCGAAGTAAAGGCATGGTTTGACGACAATGCGCCGGCTGATCCGGGCTTTTTGTTGCCGCAAAGCTTTATGGAAGTTGGCACGGACCAGCAGTTTGAATTTTTGAAAACTTGGCAGCGCAAGGTTTATGATGCTGGCTATCTGGGTATGGCGTGGCCGAAAGAATATGGCGGCCATTCCAAACCGCAATGGATGCAGGACATCGTTACCGCTGAAATGACCAAACGGAAATTGCCCTTCATGGTCAACACAATTGGGTTGAACTGGGCGGGGCCATTGATCCTGAACATGGGCACCGAAGAACAGAAGAAAGCCTATATCAAGGGTATTCTGACGGCGGACGATATTTGGTGTCAGGGCTTTTCAGAGCCTGATCATGGGTCTGATCTGGGTAACGCGCAGTTGAAGGCCGAAAAAGACGGCAATGAATATGTGTTGAACGGCTCTAAAATCTGGACGTCATTGGGCGCACACGCCAAATATATGATCTTGCTGGCCCGTACGGATCAGGAAGCGGCGAATAAATATGCCGGGCTTAGCTTCTTTTTGATCCCCATGAAGATTGACGGGATTGACCCTGTGCCGATCAAAAAGATGACTGGCGAGTATGGCTTTTGCCAAACTTTTTTTGATGATGCACGGATTGCCCCGTCATGCCTGATTGGGGATGAAGGTGGCGGCTGGCAGGTAGCGATGGCAACGCTGGCCTTTGAACGTGGTGCCGCTGGCGGTCAGGCCGGGGGTCATTCCATGAACAGTCAAAGCGTTCATGAAGTTGTCGCGCTGGCCCGTAAGGTCAAGCGTAACGGCAAGCCTGCAATTGATGACCCGTTGGTGCGTCAACAATTGGCGCAGTTTGTCATTGATCAAAAGGGACTGCATTTGAACGGCGCACGTGCCAAGCACAAACCGTTAACCGAAGACAGGCCCGCAGCGGTGCCCCTGATGGGGAAATTGCTGGGATCTGAATTCCAGCGCCGCATGAACGAATTTGCGATTTTGCTGCTGGGTCAGAATGCGAATTATTATGTCGGGGATGAGGACGCCATTGATGGCGGGTTGTGGACGCGGTCCTACCTCAATTCCTTTTCTGCAACGATTGGTGGCGGCACCACACAGGTTCAGAAGAACATTCTGGGCGAACGTGTGCTTGGCCTACCGAAATCTTAATCTGAAAAGGAATTTACGACATGTTGATGGAAACACTCGCAAATCGCAACATCGCCTTCTCAGACGAACAGGCCATGATGCTGGATGCCGCCAAACGTTTTGTGGCGGATAAATCACCGACCGATAAGGTCCGCGCCTTGATCGAAGAGGAAGCCGGCTTTGACAGTGCTGTCTGGGCTGAATGCGCCGCGCTTGGCTGGACCGGTATGGCGTTGGAGGAGGCCTATGGCGGCTCCGGCCTTGGGTTTGGTGCCTTGGTGCCCGTGGTGGAGCAGATGGGCCGCGGCCTGATGGCAACCCCTTTGGTGCCCACGGTTCTGGCAGGCGCTGTCATCCAGCTTGCCGGAACTGATGCGCAGAAAACACCCTACCTTCCCAAAATTGCCGAGGGCGGCGTGGCCACCCTTGCGCTGGGGGAACGTGACGGCGGTTGGGGGCTTGCCGATTGTGCAGCAAGCGTCACCCGTGACGGTGACACGGTGAAACTATCTGGCGCTAAAGTGTTGGTGGAACACGCGAATATCGCTGATGTGATTGTGGTCAGTGTGACGCTGGATGGTAAAACGGCCCTTGTCTTGGTTGAGGGGGGTGAACTTGGTGACTTGACCCGCGAAACCGTGATCGATGAAACGCGGCGCGTGTTCCGCTTTTCCCTTGATGGGATCAGCGTGCCTGCCGATCGGTTGCTTGACCCTGCCAAAACTGCTGACGCCTTGCGCTTTATCGAATTGGCGTCCTGCATGTTGTGTGCCGCCGATGCGTTGGGCGGTGCCGATAGCTGCCTTGCCGTGATTGTTGAATACCTCAACACGCGTAAGCAATTTGGCAAATTGATCGGGGCCTATCAGGCATTGAAGCATCCGGCGGCAGAAATCCTGACCGGGATTGAACAGGGCCGGTCGTTGCTGTATCACGCTGCAACGCTGTTTGATGAAGATTGGGCAACGCCCGCTACGGAAATCGCAGTGCGTATGGCGAAGGCTGCAGCGGATGATGTGGCGATATTCGCCGGTGACCGTGCCATTCAGTTCCACGGTGGGTTCGGCTTCACTTATGAATGTGATGCCCAGCTTTACCGGCGGCGGTCCATTTGGAATGGCGCGCATTTCGGTGACGCTGCCCACCAAAAAGAAAAACTGGCTGACCTGTTATTCTAACCGTGGTTGGTATCAAGAAACGAAGGCCCCGCAAATTTGTGGGGCCTTTTATTTTGCGTTATCAGGTGGTGCTAATCAGTTGTAGCATTTCCTGCCGGGTCGGGCCGCGTACTGTGCGGACACCTGCATTTTTTGATCGACCCCTTAGCATGTAGCGGAAGACGATCAGGCGCGTGCGCCAGTCCGTTAGGAATGCGCCAGGTTTTTCAAGCAGGTTCAGGCTGCGCATGGCCCCGCGAAATACGTGAATATTGTTCGTCACCGCAGCGGCGAGCGCATCAAAAAACGCAGCCGCAAACTTCTTTTGCCAACCCGGCAGGTCTTTGGCCTTGCCCGGTTGGGTATAGTGCAAGGCTCGCCTAATATTGTTGCGATCTTCCGTCAGACTTGTTTTGTAAATCGGGCGTAACTCATCCTCGCTACGCCGGTCAAATAACAAGGCCCGCGCAATTGGGTCGGTCTGTGCTTGCAAAACATCAGCCAGCATATGTGCGTGCAGAATTGATGTGCTGCAGCCGCGCCCATATAGCGGGTTGGTGCGGACCATGGCATCACCAACGGCAAAGAAATTGCGCACCAGCGGTTTGTCATCGTCTACATAGTGCCGCCACACGGCGCGAATGTCCGCCATGCCAAATGGGTGCGTGGTCGATTCAGCCTTGGCTGCATCCACCCACGGCGCAAGGCCGGGAATGGATCGGGCGATACGGTCAAACTGGTCGCCGTCCTTGACCGCCTCGATCAAGTCGGTTTCTGTTTTATGCAGACAAAGGATCAGGGCAAAGTGACCATTGTCGCCGGGAAAAATGCCGAACTTGATATAGCCAAGATCACCTGCATTGCGGTCCTTGTTGCCGCTTGTTTCCGGTTCATCGATCCCCGGTTTGAATTTGTAATGGCGTGTGTAGTAAAGCAATTCCGCATCGTGGTCTTCTTTTTCAATCGTGATGTCATGCGCAGCAAGCCATTGGGGAAACTTGGTTGTGCGGCCGCTGGCATCGACGATCACATCTGCCGTTATCTCACGAAACCCCAACTGTTCCGCGCTGTCCTTGCGCAGCTGCACGCCAGTGGCTGACAGGCCCTCGCCATCACTATGCGTCAAGATATTTTCGATGATAGCGCCATTGTGAAATGTGATTGCTGTTTGCTTTTCCAGATAACGGCGCAACACGGTTTCAATGGTGGCCCGGCGGCACATCAAAACCCACAGCCGGTCATCCTCTGGCGTAGGTGTGTATTGGTTAAGCAGGGCAGGGGGCAGCATATCGGTAAAGCCGATGCGGCGCGCCCCCGCCGCATAAAAATCATCCAACAGGTCTGGATAGTGGTCTTGCAACAGATTGCACATCAGCCCCAAAAACGCATGAGGGTGTCGAAACTGTGAGGCACCACGGCGTTGCCATTCGAAAAAGGCATTGTCCGCATCGCCTGCAGGTGGCGCAACGTCACGTTCAAGGACAGTGACGTCGAACCCCTTGGCCGACAGGGCAAGGGCGCAGCACATACCAGCAATGCCGCCGCCCGCAATCAGAACAGTTTCCGTTGTGTCAGACATTTAGTGCAGCGTGTCGAGGAATTTCAGGATCAGCTTGTTGGTTTCTTCAGGGGCCTCTTGCTGGGTCCAATGTCCGGCGCCGGGGATCAACTCATTCACGCGCAAGTCTGTAACCGATTGCGGCATGGCCTTCAGTGCCTCTGCAGCCATGATGATCACGCCATCCTTGGCCCCGGCAACAAACATGGCGGGTTGATCGATGATCTGGCGGGCATCCTTGGTCATTTCCCACGTCAGGTCCTGATTGCGATAATAATTCAGCGGGCCACGCATACCAGATTGCGCAAACTCATCGGCATAGAATTGTAAATCGTCTTCGCTGATCCAATCGGGCAGGGTGTCAGGGTTGGGCAGGCCGGTGAACATGTCGTCATCCGGGCCTTTTTGGGGCATGTCGTTCCAATCAGTTTCGCCAGCGCCCCAGATCAGGAATTTTTTGATAGCGGTGCGAATGTCAGCTTCAAACTCAGCCTCGGCCACGCCGGGTTCCTGAAAATACAGTTGATAAAAGAACTGATCCTTAAAAATCATCCGCATCGCTGCCATTGGCGGCACGGGGGAGCGGGGCATGAAAGGTACAGACAGTGCGCCCATCGCCTTGACCTTATCTGGGTGATCAAGCGCCGCGCGCCATGTGATCATCGCGCCCCAATCATGACCGATGACAATGGCATCGTCATAGCCAAGCGAAGGGATCAACCCGACAACATCATTGGCCAGTTCAACTGTGTTGTACGCCTCAATCTCATGGGGCTTATCGCTTTTACCATAACCGCGCATGTCGGGCGCAACCACATGATAGCCCGCTGCCACAAGCGGGGCGAACTGATGACGCCATGAATACCAGCTTTCGGGAAAGCCGTGGACCAGTATGATCAACGGACCGTCAGCGGGACCTTGTTCGGCGATGTTCAGTTCAATACCGTTCGTTGCCACGCGTCGTTGCGTGATCCCTGTGACGTCGGTTTTCATACCCACTCCTAATAGATGCATTCGTTATGTTGATGTCATAATTTGAAGGCCTAGAGCGTCAGGCGCAATTCAGCAGTCCAGAATCTGCCCGGTGCAATGATGCCGAAATAGGCACCTTCCTGCAGGGGAACGTCTGTCACGCCGCCCAGCACCATCGTGTCGGTGACGTTATGACCATTGATGGACAAGACCCATGATTGATCCTCAGCACCGATGCCAACGCGTGTGTTCAGGATATAATAGGTCTTTTGCTGTGTGTTGATGTCATTGTCCTGATCTGTGAAATGCTCGGTCTGCATGGCGGTATCAAAGCCCACAAAGGCACCGAATGGCAGGTTGCCAAGCGGGATAAGCTGGGTCATTGATGCCATGATGTCCCATTTGGGCGCGCGGACCATACGTTCACCACTCATGTCACAAAAGCCTTCGGCGTTGCCTTCTTCGCCTGCCTGACAGGGGCCCTTTTCAAAATTGTCATAATAGGCGTGTAGATAGCCACCGGCGAAAGTCACGGTGTTCCCGGCCCACGGAATGCCCTTGAACTCCCACTCAAACCCCTGAACGGTTGAGGACGCGGCGTTGTCAACAAAGAACGCCTCGCCCGCGCCACTCAAGACCGAGATTTGCATGTCTGTGAATTCTGTGCGGAACAGGGCGAAGTTGGCGGTCATGCGACCATCAAACCATTCTGATTTCAGGCCCGCTTCATAGGTCCAGCTGGTTTCTTCATCAAACACTGCCTTGGAAGGATCAGGGGCAGTGGGGTTAAAGCCGCCGGCCTTATAGCCCTTGCCAATGGTGGCATAGATGTTGATGTCGTCATTGACCAGATAGCGCACAGCGACTTTCGGTGTCACGTTCTTTTCGGTTTTGTCGCCGGTAAAGTCATATTCAACGGTGCCGAACGCGGCGTTCAGAACCACGCCTGTTTTCTCAAATTCTTGCGAAATTGTTGCTTCTTTTTGTTCGTAGTGACCGCGTACACCGGCGATCAGTTCTAGCCATGACCAGGGCCGATAGGTTGCCTGTGCATATAGGGCAAGTGTTTCGGTTGATTGGCTGAAATTGGCAAACAGGCCATCTGCCGTGATAATGTCCGTCAACGGGGCAACGCCGCCTGTCAGCGGATCAAACACGGCGGACAGCGCGTCGCTGAATTCTTGACCCAAGGCCCCGTTTAACAAGGCACCGGGGACATTCGGGTCATCAAACTGGCGGAATTCAGTAAAGGCATCATACTGATTGCCGAAATAGAACAAGCCGCCGACATATTCAAACTTGCCGGGGGGCGAAACCAATCGCAGCTCTGCCTGCCATTGGGTGTAATCATCATCATTGTCCCATGTCAGGATGGGAATAGGGCTGGCGTCTGAATCATATTTCAGGATTTCGGTAAATTCGTTAAAGCCCGCGATCAATGCCACTTCATGGCCGCCGAGGTCCCAAAAGACGTTGAAGTTGCCGCCTACGGTTTCGCGTTCTGAATAACTGTCGGAATCAAGATGGCTGACGCGGTTCGGCTCCTCCTCATAGGTGGGGTCGAAGGGCGAGAACAGAATTTCTGTTTGGCCGTTACCCTTGAGCAATTCAAACCCGGGACCGTTATCCTTCACCAGCGAATATTCGGCCGCCGCTGTGACATACAGGTCTGGGGTCAGGTCAACGCGCGCTTTCAGACGTGCGCCGTTCTTGTCATTACGCAGAACGCCGATGCCGCGTTTGGCATTGAAGATGGCACCATCTGATTTGTGATGTTGTGCCGATAGGCGCAGGGCGATCTTGTCATCCCAAACAGGCGCATTCCCGGCAAAGCTGATGCGGCGGTTATTATCGGTGCCGCGCATGACGTCCAGCGTCATGAACCATTCATAGTTCGGGATTGTGTTGGTGAAGGACAGGGCACCGGCAACCGTGTTCTTGCCGAACAGCGTTCCTTGCGGCCCGCGCAACAGTTCCACAACCTCAATATCCATCAGGGCATCATTCAAATAGCTTTGACGGCCCATATAGATGTTATCGACATAAAGACCAACGGACGGTTCAAACCCATCATTCAGGCCCGTCCCGATACCGCGAACATAAATGGTCGAGAATGACGGGGATACGGCAAGCGTTGCGTTCGGCATCGCAATCGTCAGTTCGGTCACGCCCTGAATATTCATTTCACGCAGGGCTTCACCACTTAACGCGGTCACGGAAATCGGCACTTCCTGAACATTTTGCGATCGTTTTTGGGCGGTGACGACAATCTCCTCCAGCCGCATATTGCGGGCCTTTGGTTCTGTGTCTACCGGCTCTGCCTCTGTCTCCAGCGCAGCTTCAGCCTGTGTTTCATTTTGTGGTTCAGTGGATGCGGTAGCTGCGGCATCTGCTTCGATGACCAGTTCGTCCTGTGTGTCCTGCGCGATCACTTGTGGTGATAGGGCGATGACTGACAGCGCGATGCCTGCCATCAAGACGGATTTGTGGTGTTGTGATAATGACTTCATTGAAGACAGCATGTCTTCTCTCCCCCAAAATATTTGGCTAATGCCAATCCCGGCGTTGATTTTTATTGCCGGATGCCGCTTGTGCGGCGGTTCCCCATAAAATTAGAACGCGGTGGGCGCTCTTACGCAAGCAACTTGTTGCAGCTTGCGTCATGTTGTTGTGGACTGTTGATTATAATTGTTGGTTCAAGGTCCTATTCGCCAGGCTGTAAAACAGACCCTGCCGCTTTTTCCAATATGCGTTCGCGGTCTGCCTTTGACTTCCATGCAAAATTGGCCGGTAGCCCCAACCGGGTGGCCGCCTGTGCGGGCGGCGTGCCGGGCACGGGAATGCGATCGGCCATGCGCCCCAGTAGTTTCAGCAACCAGCGATCAAAGGTGGACAGGTCGTATTCATTGCCGAGTTCCAATTTCTGCCTGACCACTGGCGGTAGAATATCAACAGCAGCATTAACCACCGCGCGGCGCAAAAATTTCGGTACACCGGTCAGCTTGGCACGGCCTGACATGATATCCAGAAACTCTGTATTGATGGGGTGTGGCTCAAACCGGGGGGCGAGCTTGTCCATCATCGCGTAAAAGTCATCCAGTGAATTGATTTCGGTGGTCGCTCCATACAGGTTGGCGACCTCGGCCCCTTCTTGGAAGAACGCGCATTTGTCCTTATCGCTGACTGGCCGGACAAACCTGTCATAGGCTATTAGAAAGCCATAACCGGCGGTGACGCTAACCCAATCAAGCAGTTCTTCATCAAGGGCGCGATAGGCTTCGCCCGATGGGGTGGTGCCGTTCACTTGCGCGTGCATGTTGGTGACGCCCTGAATAACCCGGCGTGCGGCGCTTTGCGGCCCATACACACCAACCATCGCGGCGGTGCCGGTACGTTCTGCGCGGCCAACAGGGTCTGTTTTGAACGTAGAATGATCCCAAACACCTGACCGGATGCGGGCATCGGCAAATTCCAATAAAACTGCGCAGATGCCGCCAATGCCAAGGGCGACGGGGTTCTTGAACACCTGCCATGACACTGAATCAGGTGCGCTGAATGCGGGTTCACCTGCGGGTTTTGAATAATCGACTTTCCAACCCAAATATGTTTTTGGCCCAACCATTATTATCGTCCTTCAAAACAAATTGCTTGATAGACTCAAGCGTAACTGTTTCTATAACAATATCAAGAAAAAACTAAACATGTTTAGTTTTGTGTTTCTTAAAGGATTATGGGCGCGTGTCGGTTAAGCCATTGGGCAAGCGTGAAGAGGCCAAGAACCGCAATAAGGACCGCATCATTGCCGCTGCACGGCAGTTGATGCAGGCACCGGGCGGCACGCTGTCTATGCGCGAGCTTGCCGACATGGCGGGCGTGTCCGTTGCAACGCCCTATAACCTGTTCGGCTCGAAGCAGGAGGTCATCGTCGCGGTTCTGGATGATGATGTACAGGCCCTGCAGCAGTCAGTCAGTGATGTTGGCGGTGATCCCATTGACGGATTTTTCGGCGTGATTGATGTGTCGGTTGGTATGCTTGCGTCTGCACCGGCCTTTTACCGGACCGGTGCCCGTGCCGTTCAAACCGATATGATGGATGGGGATTTGCAACGCCACCTGCGGGAGCCGCGCCATACCGTTTTGCGCCAATTAGTGCAGCGGGCAGTGCAACAAGGATTTATCAGCCACAAGATCAGCGTTGATATATTTGCCGTGCAATTGGGACAAACGCTGATGATCTGGGTTCAAAGCTGGGCCAACGACCATGTCACATTGGATCAGTTGTCTGACTATTTGACCTATGCCTTTGCCCTGTCGTTAGCCGGCGTTGTTGCAGATGAGCATAAGCAACGTGTGCTGGACAAGGCATGGGCAGTGCAGGACCGCCTGCAGGATGATTGGCCGGTCGCGGGGCAACTGCCGATATCTGTCGCGGGGTAAGGCGGCGTTCAAAGCGCTTGCCATTGCGACTTTGGCTGATAAAATGTCACTTAACGAGGATTTGAAATGGGGGATGATGCGTGGCGGCCTATATCGGGCCGGGCAGCATGGTTCACCATCTGGAAATTTTGAAACCATAACTAAAACAGGACGGCGACATGACTGCGCAAGCAATAGACTTCGACAAACAGGCATTGAAAGAAAAATACCGGGAAGAGCGTGACAAGCGTCTGCGCACTGACGGGAATGAACAATATGTCGAAATCAAAACGCATTTCCCTGAATTGCTTGAAGACCCTTATGTGGCCAAGCAGGAACGGGCGCCCAAAACTGATCATGTAAAGTTCACATTTATCGGTGGCGGCTTTGCCGGGCTTGTGGTTGGCGCGCGTGTCAAGGAAGCGGGCATTGATGATGTGCGTATCCTTGAAAAGGGCGGCGACTTTGGCGGCACCTGGTATTGGAACCGTTACCCCGGCGCCCAATGCGATACCGCTGCCATGATCTATATGCCCTTGCTTGAAGAAACCGGACATATGCCGTCTGAAAAATATGTCCATGCGCCGGAAATTCTTGAACAGTGTCAGCGTATCGGCAAGCAGTATGATCTGTATGACAATGCCCTGTTCCATACGGAAGTGCAGGAACTGACCTGGGACGAAGATAAAGGCGTATGGCATGTGCGTACCAATCGTGGTGATGATTTCACCACGCAATATATTGGGATGGGCACTGGCCCGCTTCACGTGCCGAAGCTGCCGGGCATTCCGGGGCTTGAAACCTTCAAGGGCCATGCCTTCCACACCAGCCGTTGGGATTATGATTATACCGGTGGCGATGCCAAGGGCGCATTGATGGAGAATCTGAAAGACAAGCGCGTCGTGATTATTGGCACCGGTGCCACATCAGTGCAGGCGGTGCCGCATCTGGCGCGTGCGTGTGGCAAGCTGTATGTGGTGCAGCGTACCCCGTCCTCTGTTGACGTGCGCGATAATGGACCGATTGACCCCGATTGGTTCAAATCGATTGCAGAGCCGGGGTGGCAGCAAAAATGGCTGATGAACTTCACCGCCAACCAAACCGGGCAATGGGCCGAAGAGGACTTGGTGCAGGATGGATGGACGGACCTGTCCAAACGTATTTGGTCAAAGATCAAGGCACTGCCTGAAGACAAGCGCACGCCGCAGGATATGATGGACGCGTGGGAAGATTCCGACTTCGAGAAGATGGAAGAAATTCGCGCCCGCGTTGATACCATCGTTGGCGAGCCGGAAACCGCCCAGAAACTGAAGGCTTGGTATCGCCAGCTTTGCAAACGCCCGTGCTTCCATGACCAATATTTGGATGCGTTCAATAATCCCAGCACTGAATTGCTCGACACAAATGGCAAGGGTGTTGAAAGCATTGACGAGACGGGCTTCACCGTAAACGGTCAGCATTATGATGTGGATTGCATCATCTATGCATCCGGGTTTGAGGTTGGCACATCACACGAACGCCGTGCCGGGTTCGACATGGTGGGGCGTGATGGCGAAAAGTTGTCCGAACATTGGCAAGAAGGTATGCGGACCAAGCATGGCATTCACATGCATGGCTTCCCCAACGCCTTTATCGTGCAGCCGACGCAAGGGGCGAACCTTATTTCCAACGTGCCGCATAATATTGCAGATTCCGGGTTGACCATTGCGGCGATTCTTGGCCATGCGGAAAAAGTCGGCGCTTCGCGTGTTGAAGTGACGAAGGAAGCAGAGCAAGCATGGTTTGACCTGCTGGCAACCAATGCGGGGCGGATGCTGGGCAGTCAGGATTGCACGCCGGGCTATTATAATAATGAGGGGCAGGACCCCGGATCGCAGTCAGCAATGAATGTTGGCTATCCGGCGGGGGCCTTGGCCTATTTCAATTATATTGACGGTTGGCGGAATGACGGCAAGTTTGATGGGCTGGACTTCAGCTAGGGTACTGCGGCAATTGGGCTGCAAAAACTGTATTATAATGTAATCTGCTTTACATTCTTTCTTGATGAAATATGTTGGCATGGCTTGTGCCATAAAGCAGGCCATGTCAGCTATCTCATTAGGGGAAAATGAATGAGCATTTATCGTATCGGGGCGATGTCCGTCGCCCTGTCAGCCGCCCTGTCAGTCGCCATTGGGGCATCTGGTGTCGTCGCACAGGATGCGGCGGGTGAGGCATCGGTTGATGCCACTGTGGCTAACAATGCCGCGGGAGAAGTGGATGCGCCTTCCGAAAAGCCTTTGGCGCTTGATGAAATTGTTGTGACCGCCCAAAAGCGGGCTGAAAATATTCAGGACGTGCCCTTGTCGGTCACTGCGGTTGGTGGTGAGGCGTTGCGTGAAAAGAATCTTTCCTCCCTGAATGAAGTTGCGCTTTACACCCCCAACACTGTGATCAATGTCGGTAATGGCGCTGGCGCGTTTGTTAAGATGCGTGGCCTTGGGTCAGGCAATAATAAGGGGTTTGAACAGGCGGTTGGTCTGCTGATCGATGGGGTCTATTATGGCCGTATCGATTACATGACCAATGCGCTGGTTGACCTTGATTCCATTGAAATCATGCGTGGCCCACAGGGCACATTGATGGGCAAGAATACAATTGCCGGCGCTATCAGCCTCAACACCGTTAATCCGCAGGACGAATGGGAATTTGATTTCGCCTATGGCGGCGGGGAACGGGATCGCAGCAAGCTGACCGGTATCGTCAATGTTCCTCTTGTTGACGGTACCCTTGCCATGCGTGTCGTTGGACAGCGCGAGCGGCAAGATGGCTATGTGTACAATACGAATGTGAATGAGGATCAGCTGGACACCCACCGCGATTTATTTCGTTTCAAGATGGGCTTTGATGGTGTTGAGAATTTGAGCATTGTTGGCACGCTTGAATATGCCTATTTGCGGCAGGAATTGTGGGGCTTTGAAATCAACAAGGCGACCGATCAATCCGTCCTGTTGAACAGTGCTTTTGACCCCGGTTTTGAAACGCAGGCCAATTACAGGAACCAAACCGATCAGGACGGCATTGCCGAAAAAGATTCCTATATCGGCACGATCAAGGCTGATTATGAGCTTGGCGAATATATCCTGACATCGGTCTCAGGCTGGTCAAACATCAAATATAAAAACACGATCGACGCCGACTTCGGCCCCATCCCGCTGCTGACGTTAGGCGCTGATGACGATTGGACCCAGTATAGTCAGGAGTTTCGTATCACGTCGCCCATCGACACAATCGACTATGTGGCGGGGCTATATATGTTTATGTCGGAATATTCGAACTTTTCCGACTTGGCGCAGGCCCCGGGTGTAGAGCCAACCGATCTGGTTGGCGGCCTGCTGGTGCCTGAGGTTTTGCAGTCAGCCCTGTCCGGTATCATTCCGGGTATTGGTCCGATTGCGGAAGATCATTCCTATGGTGACTTCTATCAGGAAAGCTTTTCAATCGCCGGTTTTGGCCAGTTGCGCTGGCACTTGCTGGATGATGACCTGACCCTTATGGCCGGTCTGCGTTATTCCTATGAAGAAAAAGAAGCCCGCATGACGCGTGAGTTCACAAGCACCGGCCTTCTGTTCCAGCAGGCCCTGGCGCAGGAGGAATTTGTGAAACCCACGCAAAAGCGTGTGGAACGCGACTTTTCGCCCAAAGTGTCCGTGACCTATGCTGTGTTCGAAGATGTCAATGTCTATGGCACGTTCGCAAAAGCCTTTAAGGGCGGAGGGTTCAATGCCTCTGCCGTTAATGCGCAGGAGTTTGAGTTTGACGAGGAAAAGGCCGACACGTTTGAGGCAGGCATCAAGGGCCGGTTCTTGGGCGGGGCGCTGCGCATCAACACCGCGGTTTTCTACACGCAGTTTTCAAACCTGCAAGTGTCGATCTTTGATGGCACGAAGTTTGTTGTGAAGAACGCAGCCGATGCCACCACAAAGGGGGTTGAGTTTGATTCAACCATGTTATTGTCAGAAGGGCTGATCATGAACCTGTCTGTTGGGTATACCAAGGCACGCTATGACAGTTTCCCCAATGGGCCATGTCCGGTGGATGCAACGACAGAAACATGTGACCTGTCAGGGCGCGAGCTTGACCGGGCACCTGATTGGAACGGCACATTCGGCTTTAATTATAATCTGCCACTGGGCGATATGCCGATTGAGTTGGTTTTTGGTGGTGACGTGAATTATCAAAGCGATCACTTCATCAACACCGACCTTGACCCGAACGAATTTCAGGACGCCTATTTCAAATATAATGCCCGCATTGCCATTCAGGACCCTGAAGGCATTTGGCAATTCCAGATCAATGGGAAAAACCTGTCAGACGAAATGGTTCTACTTGGTGGCGCCGATGTGCCTGCACAATCAGGAACACATATGGGTACATAT
>SPJN01000039.1 GCA_006844605.1 Hyphomicrobiales bacterium
ACAAACAAACATTCAGGGCTGCGGCCCGGCGCTCG
Source organism: Hyphomicrobiales bacterium (assembly GCA_006844605.1). Classification (GTDB taxonomy): domain Bacteria; phylum Pseudomonadota; class Alphaproteobacteria; order SPJN01; family SPJN01; genus SPJN01. The sequence continues at coordinate 36 of SPJN01000039.1, forward strand.
AAAACAGATTTGACGCGGGGTGGAGCAGCCCGGTAGCTCGTCAGGCTCATAACCTGAAGGTCGTAGGTTCAAATCCTACCCCCGCAACCAAACAAGGCCTACCCGTCAGGGTGGGCCTTGTTTGGTTTTAAGATAGCTGCTGGGATGGCCGCTCCAGACTATGGCCGGGGCGAATAACTCGAATAATAAGGTGTGGGCCGCGAAATGGGCGCGCAGGCGCGCAGGTCGCCTGCGAGAAAAGCAAACGCAAAGCAGCGGCGCTATGAAAGCCGAACAAAGGAACGGTGCTCGCAAACAGGCAATAGGTCGATTGCCTAAGTGTTCTTACGCTTTGTTGCGCGATAGCAGGGATTGCATATGCGTAGCCGCGCCGCTGCCTGCCTGCGCATAAATATTGAAAACTTCATCAATGCCATTTTCTCGCAGCTCGTCTTCGTGATCGGGAAAAAGTGCAATGGCTACGATCGGCCCATTATAGCCACGCTCGCGCATTCGGTGGGCAGAGTCTAGGTTGGCATGATGATTGGGCATTGCCAGCAAGACCATTTCAATATCTTGATGATGGGCAATTAGTCGTGTCCAAAATTCAGGATTGGTAGCATCGCCCAACATGACATTGCGTCCCTCATCACAATTTTGCTGTACCTGCTCTTCATCAAGATCAATGCCCACGATTTTCTCAGCGGCGTGCGGTGCCATTTCGTCATAGGCGGCCCGACCGACACGCCCCATGCCGAAAATAAGTATTCTGTGCCCACCTAAATCAATGTCCTCGTCACCGGGCAGGCGGTTGGGCCGTTCCCATCGTTGGATGATGGCTTTCATGTGGGTGTAAATTTCATCTTCGTACACATTCAGGATTGAAGAGATGACAAGTGAACCAGCAAGGGTCAGCGCGATGACCGCTAACCAATCCTGTGCAAACAGGCCCGTGCTAACGGCTGTGGCCGCGACGATCAGGCCAAATTCTGAATAGTTCCCCAGCACCAGCCCGCCAAGCGTGGCGCCACGGGCGCGCATCCGAAACAGTCCCATCAAATAGGTGAACATGATCGTTTTAAGCGGGATAATAACCAGTAATATAAGTGCAGCCATGCCTGCATCAAATGACGGCATGCCGTTCAGCCCGATGGTCAGGAAGAAGCAAACCAAAAAAACGTCCTTAAAGTCCATCAAGGTTTTGGACAGTTGGTCAGCCTTTTCATGCTGTGCCAGCAGAACACCAATGATCAAGGCCCCTAAATCGCCCTTCAGGCCCACAAGCTCAAACAGGGCTGCACCGCCCAGTGCCGCAGCAAGGCCAAAAATAACCAACAATTCACGGTTGCCGCTGATGTGCATCACATACCTTAAGGCGTGTCGGGCAGGGATCAGGGCAAGCAACGACAAGGCCCATGGGGAGGGAAGGGTGCCAGCGGAAATTGCCAAAAAAGTAACGGCCGCGATGTCCTGCAAGACCAGCACACCAATGGCGACCTGTCCGTAGCGCGAAACGAGGGAGCCGCGATCTTCCAATATTTTGACTGTGAAGACTGTGCTTGAAAATGACAGGGCAAAGGCCAATGTCAGCGCCGCGGTATAATCAAGGCCGTTGAACAACTGCAGCCCGGCCCACCCCAGAATAATGACAAAGCCAAACGTAACAGTGGCCATGACGACCATGTGTAAGGATGTGGTCGCCCAAATTTCAGGCCGGGCAAAATTCTTTAGGCGTAGTTTCAGGCCAATGGTGAACAGCAACAGTGTCACGCCAAGGTCGGCGACTATCGTCAATAACTGCCCATTGCGTGCGCCCAGCGCATGCAAAATGAATCCGGCGGTTAGAAAACCGATCATGGGGGGCAGTTTGATTTGTCGGGCAACCAGCCCAGACACGAAGGCGATGACAATCCAAATCGGATCGCGGTAGTCAATGGATGTCAAAAGTGTATCCAATGGGCCTCTCTCACCTTCTATCGGTTCGCCAACTATGGCTGATCGATAGCAGGGAGACAAGGCAGGCGCCCGTTAGGTGACGGGTTCATCCTGTCGCATGTGAAGAGAGCGGGGCGTCGCGGCAGCGACCAGATGGGACGCTGCCGATATTTGGTGTTGTGTTAATGGCGGCTTAACTGTTCTGTTTCGAGAACAATGTTTTGAAGGCGATGATCGGCATCATGATCATCACGATTAGGACGCCGACATAAAACAGGAAGAAGGCGACAAGGTTGCTGGCCGGGCCACCAAATTCAAGGCCCCGACTTTCCAGAAACAGCGGGTCGATGGTTGAGGCTATGACAAATGTCCAACCAACAACAATCAGGCCGGTCACTGACCGTTTCAACCCAACCTCACCAAATGGCAGGTAGCCCAGCACGGCGGCGGTTAGCCACAAAAACACGCCATTCAATATCCCTTCGATATGGGCCATGCGCCAGCCGTCATAG
>SPJN01000040.1 GCA_006844605.1 Hyphomicrobiales bacterium
GGATTCAAACGGCACAAACGAACGATTAGACGGCAATGGTGACCCAAGCGATGAAACATATACAGTGATTTCTATCATCTCTGCCGGGCCGGACCAAATCTTTCAAACATCTTGCTCTGGCGGGGCATCCCCTGCTGTTACAAAGGGCGGAGATGATATCGTTGTACGATTTTCATATGGCGCCGCTATCGCCGCAACCAACGGACTTTGGAATATCAAAAGCGGCGATCCTTCGGTTGCGGAAATTGACAAAAACCTTGAGGTTACGGGCGGCGCGGCCTTTACAGGCGGCATTGACCTAACATCCAGTTCTGCCGCGCTGCGCCTTGGCGCGGCATCGATGCTCTTCCCCGATCAAACGACCTTATCTACATGTAACGCAGCCAATAACGGGCTTGTGCGCGTCAACACCACACCGAACCCCGACGTTCTGGAGTTATGTGATTCCGTGAATGGATGGGTGTCTATCTCAAACGGGTTTTGGTCCGGAGGTTCAGGCAATGATATTTATTACAACACAGGCACACCGCAAGTCGGCATCGGTACGGCAACCCCAAGCAGTACATTAGAGGTCAACGGGGACGTGAGTATTTCTGATGTTCTAAATGTCGCAAACGGATTTAACCTGACAGGCGGGGATGCCACAGTCAGTAACAATTTCAACGTCACAGGGATTACGACCCTCACAGGAACGACAAATACAGGAATTCTGAATGCCACAGGCGCGGTTGATTTTGACACAACACTTAATGTTGATGGCTCAACAACGATGGGCGGCGCGCTGGATGCGCAAGATGAGATAGCAAACTCTTCAGGTGATTTAAATTTAGCTGATGCCGTTGATGTAACCGGCGGTGACCTGACGGTTGATGATAATTTAATTATTATCGGATCATCTGACCTGCAAAACACTATTATCAACACAACAGGTGATATCACGCTGGATGATACGGCCGTTATAACGGGAACGCTTGATGCACAGGGTGCTATCTCTGATTCTACAGGCAATCTGACGCTCAGTGATGATGTAGACATATCCAGTGACCTTGATGTTACAGGCGATATTGACGGTACAAACCTGTCTGCCAGTGTCGCCGTTAATGCAGGCACAACCGTCAATGTGAACGGCGATATTCTAGGCCCCCCGCTCAGTTGTACGTCTGTTCAAAAATTGGAATGGAACCCCGGATCAGGGTGGTCATGTGTAACCGATTTACAAGGTGGATCAGGCGGTGGTATCCCCGCCCTAGATGATGTCAGCGATGTGGCCGCGCCCACGCCTGCGAACGGGGATTGTATCGTTTATAACAACGTTTCAGGGGACTGGGAAAGCGCCCCGTGCGCAGGTATCGCCGCCGGTGTTTTTGAAATTGTTTCCAACGTCGCGCGCATTAAGTCTTCTGCAGGATCATATGCCAACGATGATTTAGTTTTCGGATCCGACCAACTGGCCGAAGATACAGGAACCGCCGATGATGATGAGCGCCTGTTTTTTGATAAATCCAAAGCAGCCTTCCGCGTTGGTGATAGCGAAAATGCAACTGTCTGGAATGATATAAATGTCGGCACTAACAGCATCGCCATCGGATCACAACTAACCGCAAGCGGAAGCTACTCAACGGCGCTTGGCCGAGAAGCCTCAGCGGCCAATACTGACACATTGGCAATCGGCCTGGGCACAGCCGCAGGCGCCGATCCGCAAGTATCAGGCGCATCATCAATCGGCATATTTATGGGCGATCAAAGCGGCGCAAATGTATCATCGGCCAATACTATGGCCATTTTAGGCGGCACCGTTGCTATTGGCTCAACCGCGGCCTCAACATCAGGATCACAGCCATTAGAATTGGACGTAACAGGTGACATTGGTGCCAATAATTATTGTGATGCGGATGGGAATAATTGCTTTACGGCGGCAGGTGTATCAGGCGGAATTTGGACGGATAATACAACCTATATTTCTCGCCAAAACTTTAATGTGATCAACACAGGACAAACCAGCACAACG
>SPJN01000041.1 GCA_006844605.1 Hyphomicrobiales bacterium
TTTAACTGCGCCTTATCCATGCGTTCTGTCAGTAAATTCAGGGAGAGGCGATCAATATAGTTATATTCCTGCGACAGAGCGAGCGAGAGCCACGCATAGCGCTGCGTATCGTCATAAAGCGCGCCGACAGGGTGTTCGGGCAGCATGCGCCCCAGATAAAATTGCGCATCCAGATAGCCCGCCTTGGCCGCGCGTTGATACCATTCCAGTGCGTTGGCGTTTTCGCCGCGGCTTTCATGGTACATCCCCATCAGGGCGATGGATTGCGCATCACCGCTTTCTGCCTTAGATTTCAATGCGCCGATATGGCTGCTTTTATTGCGCGCGATGAGTTCAGGCAATTCGCGATATTCGCGGATATTTACATGTTCTTTAAATAATTCCATCGCATCACGATCAAGGCGTTTTAAATCCTTTTCATCGCGTCCGAAATGTGCGCGCAATGCTTGCCATTCGCGGTAGGCGGTAAAGTCATATTTTTGTGCCAGGGCAACAGTGAACCATTGATAGCCAAGGCGTAAATCATCAGGGCTTTCGGCGTTACGCACCAATATCCATGCCAAATTCATCTGGCCGTTTAAATGCCCGTTCATGGAAGATTTTTCGCACCATGACCGCGCCAGATCTGCGCTTGATTTTCCCTCCCCCAAATACAGAAGGCATAAATCAAATTGTGCGCCCACATCACCTTGCAGGGCCTTTGATGTGAGGTCGGCTTTGGATATACGCGCGTCGGCCAAGCCAGGCATAAGGGCGAGGGCGGCAACACCGGAGAGGGTTAAAAGCGGTTTGATCATTCTATCTTTATGCTTCCTGATTGCAGGGATATTTTACGTTATTCGAAAAAATCCTATCATAGGCCGCATTTAAATAGAAACCGTATGTGCAATCCGTTAGCCATAGGCTGGGGACGGCTCATCATCTGAATAATCGTTTGGCGGCGGCGGTGCGTCTTGCCAATCATCATTTGCGACATCGTTAATCGCATCGGCATTGGCGTGATCCCACCCCTGTGACAGGTCGGCCTTACGCATAAAGGTCACCCAACCTGCCTGCAGGAATGCCATGCTTCGGGTGCGATATTCTGCGTACGGGTTCGCAGCCCCGCGTTCGAATGTCTTGCTTGGCTCCAGCGCATGGCGCGTTAATATATGCCAGCCATCATCGCTATACTCATCGGTTTCGCCGTTATACATGATGGCGGTGCCGTGGGTCAGGCCATCACCTGTATTGCGATAGGTGAAGCCCTCTTCATTCACCAAGATTGTTGGCAAGTTGTCAGGATGGCCGTCATCAATGCGGGTGACGGTTTTCATGATGCCGATGTCTTGTTTATGGATGTGCCCTAAAACGCAAGCCTCGGCGCCGCGCTCTACGGCGCGTCTGACGGCATTTTCACGGAATGTAGAGATGAAAAACTTCCCTAAGGTTTTAAGGGTGTTTGTGATTGGAAACGGATAGCGCGCATCATTAGGGGCGAAGCGATCAAAAATGGATTTCAGTTTGTGGTCGGTCACAAGGCCCGCATCCAAAATCTCGCTGCAGCGCGCATACAGGCCGTTATAGTTTATTAAACAGGCCGGGTCGTTTTCATCGCCATGTTCCAAATGTGTGGGAACGCCGCCGAAATCCTCAATCATATGATCGTGGAATTGAACGCCCATAATGTTCATACGGTGTAACAGGTCGAGGTTATTATCGTGATTTCCTGTTATGTAGTGCACTTCTACGCCGTCATCGATTTTTGCCATGATGATATCGATAAAACGCAGGTGGGCTTCCATATCCCTGAATGACACCATAGACAGGACATCTTCAAAATCAGTGGGGATGTCTTGCAAGCCGATGCCTTCAATTTCCATCTGGTCGACCAGCATGTCCTGAATATATTCGTAATCAATGATATCGCCGAGCAGGTAAAGCCGATCAGGGTCTGTTTGCTCAATAAAAAGCCCTTGAATAT
>SPJN01000042.1 GCA_006844605.1 Hyphomicrobiales bacterium
ATACTTGTCGTAGAACGATCCACTGCACAACACGCCGCCACCGAAACAAGTGCCCACCTGGTATGACGACACCGCCGAACCATCGGGCAACGCCCAACTGTAGCTGCCGGTCGTGCTCCCGTTAGAAGCCACACACAAGTCAAACACCGCGGGAGGAATCCCAGCCATCACCTTGAAGCGACCCGACAAACGCTCGGACCATGGAACCATACCAGTCCACTCAGTCGACGACGCAGATGCCAACCGACTGCCGGCCACCGAACTCGAAAAGCACTGCTTCGGTGTGGGACGACTCGTGTTCAAACGAACATCCGTCCACGACCATCCACCCGGCATCGAACTCGAACCAGTACCGTACGTCCACGAACCCGCAAACCACACACTCGTCACATTGCTCAGAGTCTTCTGGCTCAGCGTCAGCGTGAACTCGCCATGACTTGGCATCGTGCCGGTGCCTTCACCAGCCTCATACCACATTCCCGTCAACACATTGCCCACAGCCACGCCTTGAATGATACCAGCATTGCCATACTTCCCGCTCACCAACCCATCCGCGTTCTGGCAAATGTACAACGGAGCCGCGCCGCGATTGCCGTTCGCCCATGTGCCGCTCCAGTCCACCTCATACGCATTCCCGGCGTACGCTGTCGCCAAGGAGCTGTAGTTGCTGCAACCAGTACTCGTAGACACACCCGTCACCACCTCCAAATCCAAACTGTGTTCATCGGTGTTGTTCGCGTTCAAGGCGAAGTCCACGTTCGCCATCAAACCGCCCCACCATGTGTCGTACGTTGACACACCCACCTCCTTAACCACATTCATGAACACACCCATCCCCGCCTCCTCGTACCAGAAACCCATGCACACCGGGGCCCCAGCCACCACCGTCGGAGTCACACACGTCGCCCGTTCATACCCCAACACAGTGCTGTTGTCCGTGTACACGTACGTGTACGAACCCGTCAACGTTGGACCGCTCACACACACGTCGTACTGCGAACCCCCAGTCACCGACAAGTGACCACTCACCACCGCGCTGCCAGCCACGCTGTTCGTCAACCAACACATTGACGACTCGGGACGAACCCATGATGTGCGGCCCTCGTTCCATGTGCCGCCGTTCGTGCTGGATGCACCGTACCCCCACGTGCCTGTGAAATACTTCCCATTCGAAGACAACATCAAACTGAAGTTGCCATAAGGTGTCGTTGACCCAGGGAACCCGGGCTCGAACCACTCCCCACGCAACGTGCGACCCACTGCCACACCACGAATGTAGCCAGACTCAGAGTACAAACCCTCCACAATGCGCTCACCACCACTCCCCTCACGGCTGCACATATGCAACGAGCCACCGTACCCTTCGCTCGCCAAACTGTCACTCCATGACCCGTCCCACAAAGAGAACGCACCACGCGACGTCGACACACCCACATCAGCATTGCTGCTGCAGTCACCAGACAAGCCAACCAACACCTGCTCATCTTGGCCAGCAAAGTTTGTGTCGTTGTACTTCGACAGATCCGCAGACCCCAGTGTGCCATACCACCACACATCCAACGCCTGGTAACTGCCTGACAAACCCGCCGATGTACGAAGCGTCAACCAAACACCTGGAGCGCTAGTGCCGTCTGCATACTTGTCGTAGAACGATCCACTGCACAACACGCCGCCACCGAAACAAGTGCCCACCTGGTATGACGACACCGCCGAACCATCGGGCAACGCCCAACTGTAGCTGCCGGTCGTACTCCCGTTAGAA
>SPJN01000043.1 GCA_006844605.1 Hyphomicrobiales bacterium
CCAGGTGTCGTCCGACATAGCCATTCAGCTTGATGGTGACCTCTCCGATGCTGAGCGCATCAGACAGCAATTCATCTGCTGTGTCAGGCAGAGCGAATCCGGAACCATCATCGAAAGTGGCGTCATCGGCGAAGGTGATAGAGCCACGATCAATGTCATCTTGCGGGACACCGACCGAACGCCAGAATTCGACCTGATCGCCCGTGAACTGCGGGCTGGCCAAATTCAGGAGAGGGATGCGCAGAACACCGGCACGACCGCGCAGGCGCGTCGGAACAGATCGCATCTGCGCCAGTTCAGTCCCGAACATCGGCGGGAAGACGAATGGCCCCCGCCAAACGCGGTTTTCCGTGTAAAGAACCTGTTCACGGCCATCTATGCCCGGATTGTAATCCGGCGTCTGTCCGACAAGGCGCAAATTGTCATGGCGGATTTTCTGGCCAAGCGACGTTGTGAGATCAACAAAACCTGCCACTCCATCACCTCCGGCGCTGCGCTTGGCGAATGGCTGCGTTGTTGCCACTGATGCCCATTTGCGTGATCTGCACAGACTGCGCCGCAGCCTCGTTTAAGAGCTCAGCCTTCAAGCCGTCCCCCAACGTGATACGCATCAACCCAGGCACCTGCTGTGAGGACCCGCCGTTAAGCGCTTGACCAACAGCGCTGGCCATTTGCCCGTGATTGAGAACTCCGCCATTCCCTGACGCAAACATCCATTCGGGCCGGGGCGTGTTCTCATTGACCTTGTAAATTTGCCCCGCCCGAACACCGCCACCCATAGCGCGCGCACCAAATAACCCACTCAGAACCCGACCGAAAAGATTGCCGCCACCTCCGCCGCCCAAACCGGACATCTTCAGAATAATTGATTCAATGCCCTGCGACAGCCAGGTCTGCGAGACTTTCCGCAACGCATTCGATAGAACTTCACCCCACGTCTTTCCTTGCAGGGTAGCCTCCGCCAATTCGTCAGAAACGCTTTTGATGCCGGTCCGTAAGGCTTCCAACTTTTCTTCAGCCGGATCGGTCCCTTTGGGAATTCCACTCCCTATTGAATTGGATGCGGTGTCAGCACTGTCACTCAGATCATCCAGCCCTGCAGCCAAGTCCACTGTATCTGCCAAAGCTTCAGCCTCAGCTTGTTGGGCATCGTCCATTGCCTCGCGCAATTTCCCCAATGAGGCCAATGGTGCCGACGCACCCCCAATCAAGAAATCTGCTGCGGCGCGGCTTCCTGCGCCTCTGGCAATAAGCCCGTTCGCCAGATTAGCCAGTTTTCCGCCACCTGTTCCGAAGACACTTTGCCCCTGCGCGGCTGAAAAAGCATCGACGGCGGCGGAACCTACAGTGTCTGATCCGGCGAACTTGTTTTTGACGCCCCCAAACGAAACCTCAGAAACAAGAGAGACGCCCTTGAAGTCACCACGCGCCCATTCGGGCAACTGATTAATTGCGTTGTTGATCGTGCCTACAAATGCGTTGATGCGCTTCACAACGCCATTGACCAAAGCTTCGACGCCCTGAATTGTCGCGTTTGCGGCCTGATACATCAGTGAACCAAACGCGTTCGGAAGCGCCTGGAAGGCCGCGACCATTGCGTCTTTGGAGCCAACTGCAATGTCGGCCATACGGGCAGCCCAGGACATGCCATTGTTCAGGATCTCACTAAAACCCTGAAGCGCATATGCCGCCATCAACTCGAAGGCTCCCGCAGCCTTCAG
>SPJN01000044.1 GCA_006844605.1 Hyphomicrobiales bacterium
GTCAACTTCCCGGTCCATCGCCTCGCCACCGGCAATCAGCAAAAGCGGATCAAGATTGCCCTGTACCGCGCCAAGCGGCTGCAGCTTTTCTTTGGCAAAGGTCAGCGACTGGCCACTATCCAGACCGATCGCATCAACGCCGGTTTGTTTCATATAGGTTTCAGCCAGCGCACCAACACCGCGCGGGAAACCGATCACGGGCAAATCAGGATAGACCGCTTTCAAATTCTTGACGATCTGGGTTGTGGGTTTGATCACCAGTTCATCAAACAGACTTTCAGGTAAACCCCCTGCCCAAGTGTCAAAGATCTGAATCACTTCTGCACCAGTTTCGACCTGCTTCAACAGATAGGCGCTGGTTGCCTCGACCAACATCTCCATCAATTGGCCCATCAAAACCGGGTCTTCCCATGCCAATTTCTTGGCCGGAGCCTGATCAGGTGTGCCCCGACCGGCAATCATATAGGTCGCCACAGTCCACGGAGCGCCCGCAAAGCCGATAAAGGTCGTTTCGGGGGGTAGGGCCGCAGATAGAAGATCAACCGTCTCATACACCGGTTCTAGGCCCTTATGAACCTGATCAACATTCAGGGCAGCAAGGGCAGCCCCCTCTGTAATCGGTTCCAACCGGGGCCCTTCTCCTGTCTCAAACCACAATTTCTGGCCCAAGGCACGGGGGATCAGCAGAATATCGGCAAACAGGATCGCTGCGTCAAAGCCATAGCGCCTGATCGGCTGCAAGGTGACTTCGGTCGCAAGGTCCGGCCTGTCGCAAAGTTCAAGGAAACTCCCCGCTTCGGCGCGGGTCGCCTTGTACTCAGGTAAATAACGTCCAGCTTGGCGCATCAACCACAAGGGAGGGGTTTTCAGGACCTCCCCCTTTAGCGTGCGTAGCATGGTTTTTTCTTGGCTTTTTTGGGTTTTTGATGACATGCGCGCACTTTCCCCATTAGATCCCTATAAATCAATAATAAATAAAAGGTTGTAGTGGTTTGTTGGTCCTGTGAATTCTGTGGATTAAATATTGTTCGCCCCCATAAGCTGATTTCGGTGGATAAGTTGCTTGTTGCATTTGGGTTTGTGGATAAGTCTGTGTATGTGTTCAATAACTCAATAAATTCAATCTATTGTCTGTAGACGTATGTTCTGCATTTCCCTCAATCCCTGACCAATTTGGCCTGTTATCCACCTTGTCCACAGGGTTAAAAAACTGTTTTCCCGTTCAGGGTGAAAAAAGCCCGGTGCGTGCATTGATCCCACCCCTGCCAATTTGGGCCTTGAGATTTCCGACTTATCCACCTAATCCACAGGTGAAACGTTTCAGCGCCAAAAATGGATCAAACCCGATATGACAGACGATACCAAGGCAGAGCGGTTTCACCTGCACCTAGTCTCTGACAGTACGGGCGAGACGCTGAATGCCGTTGCCGGGGCTGTGCTTGCCCAGTTTGAAGGAACCGAAGCAATCCGCCATGCCTATGTCATGGTCCGCACGTCGCGCCAGCTTGATAAGGTGATGGAAACGATCACGTCGCAGCCGGGCATTGTTCTGTGTACGATGGTCAATCAGGAGCTGGAAAAGCAATTGCTGCGCCAATGCGCCGACCGGACCATTCCTTGCGTGCCCGTGCTGGATCAGGCCATCGCGTCATTAAGCAAGTTTTTGGGCACCAAG
>SPJN01000045.1 GCA_006844605.1 Hyphomicrobiales bacterium
GTTGGTGGCCAGACCCTCTTGCCCAAACGGCGAAACCCCACCTGTCGCCGCCCCGGTGCTTCAAAAACGTTACGAAGCAGGCAACGGCGCCAAGTCTGTCAATGTCAGGATATGGCCTGACGATGCGGTTTGGCTGGGCGCCAAACTTGCGTTCAGTGTCCACTGATTTTGGGCCGCCGTCAATTCCTGTTCCACCGATTCCCCCTTTAGAAACAGGCCAACGGTCTGTTTTTTCCAAAGCCTGTGGGCATAGGCACACAATTGGTCCAGCGGGGCAAAGGCGCGGGCCGTAATAACGTCTGCTGGCGGCAGATCGATACCCTCAATCCGTTCAGCGTGAACCATGACGGGGGTGTCGGTCAGACGGGCAACCTCGCGCAAGAAAGTGCATTTGCGCTGGTCAGCCTCAATCAAATGAACATCAATGCCCCGGTCTTTCAACAGAATTGCCAGAACAAGGCCCGGAAATCCGCCACCTGACCCCAAATCATACAAAGTTTCGGTGCCCGCAGGGATCAAGGGCAGCAACTGCACTGAATCGAGGAAATGGCGGGTTTCTGCGTCCTTCACCGTGGATTTAGACACAAGGTTGATCGCCTTGTTCCATTTCGTCAGTTGCGCGTCATAAACCGCCAATGCCTCAATTGTTTCACGTGAAACAATTTCCGGGCCAAGGCCGATCTTGCGCAACCGGGCTGAAAATCCATTTAGATCAAGCATCGATCAGGGGGCCGCCGTGGCGGTTGCAGGCTTTGCCTTACGGCCCGTGCCCTTCTTGACGACATTCAACAACAGCGTCAGGGCGGCGGGGGTCATCCCCTCAATCCGGGCGGCCTGCCCCAATGTCAGGGGTCGTGTGTCGTTCAGCTTTTTGCGGATCTCATTCGTTAAGCCGCCCAAACTGTCATAATCAAGATCGATTGGCAGGCTCAACCCCTCATCCTTGCGGAAGGCGTTGATATCGGCGGTTTGCCGCTGGATATAGCCGCTATAGGTCGCGTCGATTTCAATCTGCTCCGCTATATCGGAGCGCAAATCCCCCAATTGCGGCCAGATGGGCACAAGCTGGGCCATCGTAATTGTCGGATAGGCCATCAAATCCATCGCTGTCCGCCGACGCCCGTCCTGATTGAGCTTCAGGCCATGTTTGGCAGCTTCCGGCGGTGTCAGGCTTAATCCCGCGGCTAATTCCCGTGCTGCCGACAATAGCTGGCACTTTTCGTTGAACCGCGCGGCCCGGTCTACGCCCACAATGTCACGATGCATCCCGATGCCGGTCAGGCGTTGGTCAGCATTATCAGCCCGCAGCGTCAACCGATATTCGGCGCGGCTGGTAAACATGCGATAAGGTTCGGTCACACCCTTGGTCACCAGATCGTCGATCATCACCCCGATATAGGCATCGGCCCGGTCAAGCACAAAGGGCGGCTGCCCCTTGGCGGCAAAGCCTGCATTCAACCCCGCGACCAGCCCCTGGGCGGCCGCTTCCTCATATCCGGTCGTGCCATTGATTTGCCCCGCCAGATAAAGGCCCGGCACCTGCTTGACCTCCAAAGTCGGCAGCAACTCCCGCGGATCAACATAATCATATTCGATTGCATAGCCCGGCCGGATGATCGTCACATTCTCCAACCCCTTGATGGTACGGATGAACTGTTCCTGCAC
>SPJN01000046.1 GCA_006844605.1 Hyphomicrobiales bacterium
CGTATGGCATTGCAAAGCTCGCTTCATATTGGCTCGCGCGGACATATCGGGATTCATACGCAATGTATGTATCGAACGGAATTTTATTCAGCCACGAAAGCCCGACACGCGGCGAAGATTTTGTAACGCGCAAGATTACCCGCGCGGTGGCAGAAATCGAAGCAGGGCGCAGTAAGCCGCTGTCTTTAGGGAATTTAGAATCCGTGCGTGATTGGGGCCATGCCCGCGATTACGTTGAGGGCATGTGGATGATGCTGCAAGTTGATCGCTCTGATGATTATGTTTTGGCAACGGGCACGGCAAAAACCGTGCGTGAATTCGCAACACGCGCCTTTGCCCATATCGGGAAAACGGTTAGCTGGGTTGGTGATGGTCGCGAAGAGCGCGGCATTGAACACAAAAGCGGTAAGACGTTAGTTGTGGTTGATCAAGCCTTATTCCGCCCGAAAGAGGTGAATTATCTGCTCGGCGATGCAAGTAAAGCCAAGCGCATATTAGGCTGGACGCCGAACACTTATTTTGATGATTTAATCAGTGAGATGATTAATGTCGATCGTGCGTTAATACGTTCTGCATCCTCGCAGATGTCTTGGGTAGAAGCGGCAGAGTAATAGCGTGTTTTCTCTTTTAGGTAAAAAAGTATGGATTGCAGGCCATCGCGGAATGGTCGGTCAGGCGTTAATGCGGCGTTTGGCGTTTGAGCGTTGCGATATCTTAACCATTGATCATGCCGATCTGGATTGCCGCGATCAGGCGGGGGTTAATGATTGGGTGGACGCGCATAAACCTGATGTGATTTATATCGCCGCCGCCCGCGTTGGGGGCATCATGGATAATGCCAATCACCCCGCGGAATTTTTCTATGACAATATGATGATTGCCGCCAACATCATGCATGCGGCCTATATGAATGGGGTGGAGCGTGTGATCTTTTTGGGGTCTTCTTGTATTTATCCGAAGCATGCTGCCCAGCCAATTTCAGAAAATGCGTTGCTGTCTGACGTATTAGAGCCGACCAACGAAGCCTATGCGCTGGCGAAAATCGGTGGTGTGAAGATGGCGGAATATTACAGCCGCCAATATGGGTGCCATTTTAGCGCAGCGATGCCTTGTAATTTATTTGGTGCAGGCGATAGCTATGATGCACAAAATTCACATGTTATTCCCTCAATTATAATGAAGGCACATGCCGCCAAGGAAGAGGGCGCGGAGGCGTTGGTTTTGTGGGGGACGGGTGCGCCGTTGCGAGAGTTTTTGTGGGTTGATGATTTGGCCGATGGATTGGTGTTTATGACCATATACGGCGAAGAGCCTGTGATGGTGAATATCGGCGCGGGGCAGGAGATAACGATTAAATGTTTGGCCAATATGATTTGTGAAATCGTTGGCTATACGGGCAAGATTGTCTTTGATGAAACCAAGCCTGACGGTACGCCGCGAAAGGTTATGGATATATCAGAGATGCAATTATTAGGGTGGGAAGCGCCAAATTTATTGGCCGTAAATCACGACTATGATTCGTATCTGCGGGTTAAAATTCGCCTCAGCTATGAGGATTACCTCCAAAACCTAAATGGATAAAATTATGGAAAAGTGCATTTATGATGCACGTTCGTG
>SPJN01000004.1 GCA_006844605.1 Hyphomicrobiales bacterium
ATCAGCAGCTTCAGCCAATCCAAAAGCTCAGACGTTGACGGCTTTTTCTTCAGGCCCGGTACTTCACGGACGTCGTAGAAAATCTTCATCGCTTCGCTGACAAGATCGCCGATAATGTCAGGGTAATGCACATTGACGATGTCGCGCATGGTGCCCTGTTCAGGGAACTTGATGTAATGGAAGAAGCAACGACGCAGGAACGCGTCGGGCAGTTCTTTTTCATTGTTTGACGTGATGATCACGATCGGGCGTTCTTCAGCTTTCACAAGCTCGCCGGTTTCGTAAACAAAGAATTCCATCCGGTCCAGCTCTTGCAGCAGATCGTTCGGGAATTCGATGTCGGCCTTGTCGATTTCGTCAATCAACAACACGCAACGCTTGCCGGCTTCAAATGCTTCCCAAAGCTTGCCGCGCTTGATGTAGTTGTTGATGTCCTTGACGCGCTCGTCACCCAATTGTGAATCGCGTAGGCGGGTCACGGCATCATATTCATACAGGCCCTGTTGTGCCTTTGTGGTTGATTTGATCCCCCAAGTGATTAGTTCGCAATCAAGCGCCTTGGCAATTTCTTCGGCCAAAACGGTTTTACCGGTGCCCGGTTCGCCCTTCACCAGAAGGGGGCGCTGCAGCGTAATAGCTGCATTCACGGCGATGGTTAGATCATCTGTGGAGACGTAGTTTTCGGTGCCCTCAAAACGCATAAATAGCCCTTTCATGTGCGGTGGCTCATCAACCATCGCGGCGGCAATGTCTTAATCATGTGACAAAGGTGATGAAATGTCAGTTGGGTGCACATTAACGGCAGAAAGGGGGCTGATCAAGTCCTGCAACAAACCGATTTATTGAACAGTTTCAGGGTTTTGCAGGATTTTGGTAATAATGCCGTCTGACCCCGGACCAAAATCAGCCACAACAGGCCAGCAGATCGTGTCTAAAAGCTGTATGGAATAGCCAGTTGAGTTGGCGGGCTCCCGCACGAAATGGCAGCCATTTGTCAATTCGCGCGCCTTGGTGATGACGTAATAGTCAACCTGATAGTGTGCCAGCAGCGGTTCAATCTGCTCCGCTTGTTTTAATCGGTCAAGATAGGCGCGGTCCATCACCAACCCTTCTAGGTGAATGATCGGTTGCTTGCCCAGATACCCGGCTGTGCCCGCCCGGTCACCCATTGCATAGATGCCCGGATGGCTGTCCATAAAGTCTGCAACATCATACGCGGCGCGATGCAGGGGGCCTAAAACTTGCGGTAGGCCGATATAGGCGCAGTACACGATCAGCAGCGAATAGCCGGGCAGTTTCGTATTCCGCAAATAGCGCCAGCTGATATTTTGCCGGATCGATGACAGGACCATCGGCGCGGCCAACAACAATCCCAGCAGGAATGGGTAGACATACCAAAACCAAAGCGGCCAATCGCTGCGCATACCTGTTTGGATGATGAACAGCCACGGGACAATAAATGCCGTCCAGCCGATAGCTTTGTCCTTGGTGGACAGCGCGGCCCAGTGGGGCTTGTGTATTACCAGGGCAAGCAGGGTGACAATGCTGGCAGCCATCGCAAAGACACTGAATGTGCCGCCGAAAAGTGTGATCAAAGTGGTGATGTGGAAGCCTGATATCGCCTCAACCGACTTTGCCATGCCGCTGATGGGGAACAGGCTGTCAAACAGATATAGATTGCTTGCCAAATATAACGCCACTGGCAACGCGCCGAATCCGGCCATCACAATATGCGTGATCTTGGGCCGTTGATAGATAAGAACAATCAGCCCCAAAAAACCGACCATGATGATGGAATCGATACGGGACAAAATGGTTAGGGCGCCGAGCAGCCCAACGATAAACCACTGAACCTCGTCCGCATCGGGCAGGTTTTGTAGCTTGCATTGTTGTAGCAATAGGACGAACAGCGGCACGGTCAAGGCCACTTCCATACCCGAACGAGAGATATGTAGATAAAAGCATATGGCAAAGGCGCTAAGGCCTACGCGCAGCCCAATAGACCTCGCGTGGCTATTCAAAATATAGCCTGCAATCAAATAGCTGCCCCAGCCGCAAACCAATGCCAAAAACAGCCGGGTGGGAATCAGTGGGTCTATGGCCAGCCAATTGGCAATGCCAAAGGGCAATAAAAGGCAAACCATCCACAAGGGGTGATAACCGTTGGTGGCATATAGGCCGTTAAAGCTGGACCCATCGCCTGCCACGATGCGCTTGGCGATTTCGGCATAGTAGAAAAAGTCGTCATAAAAGGCGGCAAAAAGCTCAGCCGGGATATAGATCGCGTGGATGGCAACAGTAGCCATCGCCATCAATGCAAAGGTCACTTGGACCGATTTATTTGACTCCATAACACCAACCCAACCCGTTTAACGCCAACCACAAGACTGCCTGTAACCACCCAGAACCACTCAGTCATATGAACCATCTTAATCTGTCCACATCTTTATGATGCCAAAATGACAGGCATTTGTGGTGCGACCTCTTGACCATTATCGCTGAAATCCATATATACCCGCGAGGATTAGCAATGGCCGCGTATTGCACCGGCCAGCCTGAATATGGGAGATGCTTTATGGCGACCAGGTTGCCAAAGAATTACAAGCCCTCAAATGACGAACCTTTTATGAACGCGAAACAGCGTGAATATTTCAGGCGCAAGTTGTTGGCTTGGAAGGCAGATATTCAGGCCGAAAGTCTTGAAACGCTGCAACAGTTGCAGCAGGACAATCTGCAACAGCCTGATTTGGCGGATCGTGCCAGTGCCGAAACGGACAAGGCGCTGGAACTGCGGACCCGTGACCGTGCCCGCAAATTGGTTGCCAAGATCGACATGGCGTTGGAGCGCCTTGAAGATAATACCTATGGCTATTGCGAAGACACGGGGGAACCGATTTCCCTGAAACGTCTTGATGCACGCCCGATTGCGACGTTGAGCCTTGAAGCGCAGGAGCGTCATGAGCGGCGCGAGCGTGTGTATCGCGACGACTAATGGCGCGCGATTGAAGATCGGCCTTTTTTGACCGGCAGTGTCGTGGCACACTTTGTGTGACTCGCGGCAGGACGGGGTGCACTTGGTGTACCGCGCGGCAGGAAAGGTCACTTCTTGGCTGATCAGGATTTCACATTATTGGATCATGCGCCCTTGGGGGCCATCGCCCTGAATGGTGCCGGGGTGATCACCTATGTCAATCAGATGGCGCGCGATATTGCCGATGATTGGCAGATTGGCGCGACGCTTCATCATACATTCGACCCCTCAGCCGATTCATGGGCGGTGGGGGAACGACAGGTGCATGTCAGCCCGTTGGCATTATCATCCGGGCAGGGACAATTGCTGTTTCTGTCGGACCTGACCGACATTACCCAGCTTGAGGCACAATACAGGCAAAGCCAGAAAATGCAGGCCGTTGGCCAGTTGGCCGGTGGCATTGCCCATGACTTCAACAACCTGCTGACAGCGATACAGGGCTATACCGAATTGCTGTTGGACCGGCATGGCCCCGGTGATGACGCCTTTGCCGATTTGTTGCAAATCAAGCAAAACACAACGCGGGCCACCAATCTGGTCCGGCAATTGCTTGCCTTTTCTCGGCAGCAAAGCCTGCGCCCCAAGGCGTTGGATGTCGGCCCCGTAATCGGCGATCTTGTGCTGATGCTGTCGCGTCTGTTGGGGGAGCTTGTCTCGCTTGATACTGACCTGCCGGACAGCCTGCCGCCGATCACTGTTGATCAGGGCCAATTGGAACAGGTGATTATCAATTTGGCCGTGAATGGCCGTGATGCGATGCCTGATGGGGGGCAGCTATCCATCAGTGCTGCGCCGGTGACATTGGCGACATCATTGGCGCATCGGTTGGGGCAGGTGCCGCCGGGGTCATATGTGCGGATCAGCGTTGCTGACACCGGGCAGGGCATTCCCGCGGAAATTCTGGACAAGGTTTTCGACCCCTTCTTCACCACCAAGCCACAGGGCAAGGGGACCGGCCTTGGGCTGGCAACCGTATATGGGATTATTGATCAATCAGGCGGTTATATTCTGTGTGACAGTCAGGTTGGGCGTGGCACATGTTTTGAGCTTTATTTCCCTGTTGCTGACGCCT
Organism: Hyphomicrobiales bacterium; assembly: GCA_006844605.1. Taxonomy (GTDB): domain Bacteria; phylum Pseudomonadota; class Alphaproteobacteria; order SPJN01; family SPJN01; genus SPJN01. The sequence goes on from SPJN01000004.1 coordinate 4,104, forward strand.
TGCCGGAACACGGTGAAGTGCCGCCTGTTGCGGATGCCCCGCCAACAATAGCGGCACCTGCCAAAACGGGCCCTGCACGTATTTTGTTGGTTGAGGACGAAGCGGCGGTGCGTACGCTCGCGCTTAAGGCGCTGGAAAAGGATGGCCATGACGTCACAGTGGCTGAGGATGGCGAGGAAGCGCTTGATCTGATGCGGCAGGGGGCTGGGCCATTTGATCTGTTGGTGACTGATGTGGTGATGCCGGGGCTTGATGGGCCGGGCCTGTGGCGCGCGATTGAAGAAGAATTTGGCCCGATGACGGCGATCTTCATGTCGGGCTATGCCGAAGAAGAATTGCGCAAGGCGTTGGGTACCGATGGTGGTCAGGTGACAGATACGCATTTTCTGGCCAAGCCATTCTCGCTCAAATCCCTGATGCGCATGGTCGGTCAGGTGTTGGCAGGCGGCTAAAGCCGTATCGATTCGCTACTATCACCTTTGTTCCTTTTTGTTGTGGCGACGAGAACAAAATCAATACAAAAATTGAAAATACATATAAATCAGTGCGTTGCCCTTATTGCAAAATAAGAACAAATGATGTACAAATCATGTGATTGCAAGCTGGTGAGAGCCGTGAAATAAGGAGCAGAACAATGGCACAGAGCAATTTACGTCTGGTAGGGGATGCGGGAAAAGGCATGGATAAAGAAAAGGCACTCGAAGCGGCTTTAGGACAGATTGAACGGGCTTTCGGTAAAGGCTCCGCAATGAAACTGGGCCAGCGTGAAGTGGTTGATATTGAGGCGATTTCAACCGGCTCAATCTCACTGGATATTGCGCTGGGCATTGGTGGTCTGCCGCGTGGGCGTATTATTGAAATTTTTGGCCCGGAAAGCTCAGGCAAGACGACTTTGGCGCTGCATTGTGTGGCCGAAGCGCAGAAAACAGGCGGTATTTGCGCCTTTGTTGATGCGGAACACGCGCTTGACCCGTCTTATGCTCGTAAACTTGGCGTTGACGTGAACGAGCTTGTGATCTCACAGCCCGACACCGGCGAACAGGCCCTTGAAATCGCAGATACCTTGGTGCGCTCTGGCGCTATCGACGTGCTGGTGATTGACTCAGTGGCGGCTTTGACCCCGCGCGCGGAATTGGAAGGCGAGATGGGGGACACCCATGTTGGTCTGCAGGCCCGTTTGATGAGCCAGGCATTGCGTAAACTGACCGGGTCAATCTCGAAGTCAAACTGCATGGTGATCTTTATCAACCAAATTCGCATGAAGATCGGTGTGATGTTCGGTAGCCCTGAAACGACCACCGGTGGCAATGCATTGAAGTTCTATTCTTCTGTTCGTCTTGATATTCGCCGCATTGGTCAGATTAAGGACCGTGATGAAGTGGTGGGTAATGAAACCAAGGTGAAGGTCGTCAAGAACAAGGTCGCGCCGCCATTCAAGGTTATTCAGTTCGACATCATGTACGGAGAAGGGATTTCTCATACGGGCGAGTTGATTGACCTCGGTGTCAAGGCAGGCGTTGTCGATAAGGCAGGCTCATGGTTCTCATACGGGGATCAGCGTATCGGACAGGGGCGTGAAAACGCCAAGCGGTTCTTGACCGAAAACCCCGACATGGCAGGGCAGATCGAAAATGCGATCTATGCCAATGCCGGTATTGTTCGTGACAAAATCGACATGCCAGATGAAGAAGTCGAAGAGGCAAAGTCGGAATCTGCCGACGAAGACGCCTGATCTGGAAACCCGCGGGCATTCCACTGGTCAGGATTGCCCGATCTTGAGGTGATCACCCCTCGATCCCTCCCTAAACTGCGCGTGCCTGTTGCCCAACAGGTGCGCGCATGTTTCTCTTGCCGCATGAACAGCTTGCCGCTAGGACTTATGCCCTGAATTTATGAAAAATCGGCAGCCTTTCCGTCAACACAGGATTGGGCGCCCAACGGCTTGATGAACACGCAAATGACCAGTCTGAATGACATCCGCAGCACCTTCCTGAACCATTTCGGCGATGCCGGGCACGAAATTGTGCCATCGGCCCCCTTGGTGCCGCGCAATGACCCGACATTGATGTTTGTGAATGCGGGGATGGTGCCGTTCAAGAACGTGTTCACCGGGCAAGAAACGCGCGACTATAACCGCGCGACAAGCTCGCAAAAATGTGTGCGCGCAGGGGGTAAACATAATGACCTCGACAATGTTGGCTACACGGCGCGCCATCACACATTCTTTGAAATGCTTGGAAATTTTTCCTTCGGTGACTATTTCAAGGAAGAGGCGATTTCCCTTGCCTGGGATTTGATCTCAAAGGGCTTTGACCTTGATCAGAAAAACCTGTGCGTCACCGTCTATCATGAAGATGAAGAAGCCGCTGATCTTTGGAAAAAAATTGCAGGCTTTTCCGATGACCGGATCATCCGCATCGCCACGTCTGACAATTTCTGGTCAATGGGCGAAACCGGGCCATGCGGTCCTTGTTCGGAAATCTTTTTCGATCATGGCGACAAGGTGCCCGGCGGCCCTCCTGGCTCACCCGATGAAGATGGCGACCGGTTCATTGAAATTTGGAACCTTGTCTTCATGCAGTATGAGCAGATGGACAAGGACACCCGCATCGACTTGCCCAAGCCGTCTATTGATACCGGCATGGGGCTCGAACGTATGGGCGCTGTTTTGCAAGGCACCCATGACAATTATCAAACCGATGTGATGCAGACCATTATCCATCAGGTGGCAGAGTTGACGTCAGTTGACCCGACGGGGCCACAGGCCGCCAGCCATAAGGTGATTGCAGATCATCTGCGGTCAAGCGCCTTCCTGATTGCAGATGGGGTGTTGCCCGCCAAGGATGGTCGCGGTTATGTTTTGCGCCGGATTATGCGCCGGGCAATGCGTCATGCGCATCTATTGGGCGCACAGGATCCTTTGATGCACAAATTGGTGCCTACATTGGAAGGCTTGATGGGCGGCGCCTATGCCGAGCTTCGCCGCGCTGAAGCGTTGATCACTGAAACCCTGATGCTGGAAGAAACCCGCTTCATGGCAACATTGGATCGCGGTCTGAAGTTGTTGGATGAAGAAACCGGTTCTTTGCAGGATGGCGATGCCCTGTCCGGTGATGTGGCGTTCAAACTTTACGATACTTACGGCTTCCCGCTTGACCTGACAGAAGATGCATTGCGGCCGCGCGGTATTGGGGTTGATACGGACGGATTTGATGCTGCCATGAACCGCCAAAAGGAAGACGCCCGAAAGGCGTGGTCCGGCTCTGGCGAGGCAGCGACGGAAACTATCTGGTTTGAGCAACGCGAAGAACACGGCGCAACAGAATTCTTGGGCTATGACACCGAAACCGCCGAAGGACAGGTGCTTGCTGTTTTGAAGGATGGCGTGGTCGTCGAAAGCCTTTCTGCGGGTGACACCGGGTTGCTTTTGGCGAACCAAACACCGTTCTATGGCGAATCCGGCGGTCAGGCAGGCGATGTGGGTACGATGTCGAGCCCGGCTGGCATTGGCGATAAAGTGGCGCTGACAGTCACGGAAACCCAGAAAAAACTGGGTGAGCTGATTGTTCATGTCGTAACGATTGACGAGGGGACTGTTTCACGTGGAACAGTTCTGGATATGCATGTGGACGGCGGTTGCCGCACGGCAACCCGCGCCAATCATTCGGCCACACATTTGCTGCACGAAGCCTTGCGCCGCGTATTGGGCAATCATGTGGCCCAGAAGGGGTCGCTCGTGTCATCGGAACGATTACGCTTTGACTTTGCCCACCCCAAACCGATGACCGCTGACGAAATCACGGCGGTTACGCAGGACGTAAACAGCTATATTCTGCAAAACCGTCCGGTCGAAACACGGGTGATGACCCCTGATGAAGCCATTGATGCGGGCGCACTTGCGTTGTTCGGCGAAAAATATGGTGACGAGGTGCGTGTGCTGACAATGGGCGCGGACCCTGCTGCCAAGGACCGGTCAGGTGCCTATTCGGTTGAATTGTGCGGCGGGACCCATGTGAACCGTTTGGGCGATATTGGCCTGTTCCATATTGTGTCCGAAGGTGCTGTTGCGTCGGGTGTGCGCCGGATTGAGGCGCTGACGGCACAAGGTGCGCGGGCCTATTTGACCGGGCAGGAGGCTTTGGCCCGTGATGCTGCCGCGACCTTGAAGGTGGCTCCTGATGCGCTGCCTGCGCGGTTGGCAGCCCTAACCGAAGAACGCCGCCAGTTAGAGCGTGACTTGGCCGAGGCGAAAAAGGCTTTGGCTTTGGCCGGCGCAGGGGGCGGCAATAGTGCCGGTGCTGATGCCGCGGTTGAGGACATCAATGGCGTTCAGGTGATGGCGCGCATTTTTGATGGGCTGAACCCCAAGGATTTGCGCGGCCTGATTGACGAGGCAAAGGGCGAAATCGGCTCAGGCGCGGTGATCTATATTGCGCTGAATGATGGCAAAATTGCGCTGGCTGCCGGGGTAACCGATGATCTGACAGACAAGGTTGATGCGGTGGCGCTGGTACGCGCCGGTGCTGCGGCCTGTGGCGGCAAGGGTGGCGGTGGCCGCCCCGATATGGCGCAGGCTGGTGGTGCGGATGCATCAAAGGCTGACGAGGCATTGGCGGCTATGCGTGCTGTCATTGTTGGTTAATCGCCTTATTTTTCGCAAAAATCGGTGATCTTCTTACTAAAACCATAGTGGCGTCGCGATTTTGCCTTATTCACAGGCGAAACAGTCCCCTGACTATGGGGCATATAGGCGTGCAGCGACTATATGGTTTTAGAGTGATTGAGGAGTTTCACATGTCTTTTCTGAATAAGGCAAAAAGCACAGTTTTGGCCGCCGCCGCCCTTGTGGCGTTGAGCGCCTGTGCCAATGACCGCACCGCCAGTTTTGTTGACCCTGATTATCAGGGCCAGTTGCCCAAGGATTGGCGGGTTGCTGTTGCCGGTGCGAATATGGGCCTGAATGAACAGATGGCGCTGATTGATGCCGCCCGTGGCGAGTTTGATGAGTATGGCATCGTTGCCGTGTCATCATTACAGATCGTGCCCCCCACCCGTGAACTGACGGTTGAGGAATTCATGGCCAAGGTGGCAGAGGCAGGTGCCCAAGCTGTTCTGGAAATTGAAGCGACAGACCGCGACATGTCAGAACGGACGGAACCTGTCAGCTATTTCCCCGGCCATTCATCCACGACGGTTTATCGTCAACGGTCGCTTGTTGATGGCGGCGGCGTGTTGAACGACCGCACATATGTGGTGCATCACCGTAGCCCCGACATTGTATCGGGCGGCTATTCCACACCCCGCGCAACTGGTAGCTATATTGCCCGTCTAATTGATGTCGAAACCGGGCAGGTGGTCTGGCGGTCTGACACAACAATGACCCGCAGCACCAGTAATTATGAACGTCTGGCCCGCGCGACAGCTGAAGAATTTGTCGAAAAGCTGATTGACGACGGTGTTTTGATCGGCCGTGCCCGATAAACAACCCACATAGACTGAAAGGCCACCTTGTTTCATGCCAGGTGGCCTTTTTGATTTTCAGAACGATAATTCCGGTAGTAACGGAAGCGGGGGCAGGGCCATAAATGGGCATGGAAATTCTTGATATCAGCTTGCGCGCCGCAAGCGGTGCCTTTTTGCTGCTGGGGATATTTATCCTGCTGCGTGATGCGTGGCGCACCAGTATTGGCCGACTTGCCAGCCTGTTTTTGCTGGGCACGTTGGCCTATTTGATTGCAGCTGCGCCCTATAATGACCAATTGCCAGAAACAGTGCGTCTGATCGCGCTAATTGGCGCCATCCCCAACATTGTATTTTTCTGGATGCTGGGACGGGCCCTGTTTGAGGATGATTACCGCCCGGACTTGTTAAGTTGGGGGCTGGTTCTGGGCATGTTGGGTATGGGGTTGGTGATTGTTTATGCCAACCTGCCGGCAGAACTTGACCGGTTTATGAGCAATCTGGGCAAGCTGATCCAGTTCGGCCTGATGGCCCATGTGATGTTGCTGGCGGTGAAGGGGCGTGACAATGACTTGATCGAACGGCGCCGCAAATTCCGGCTGCTGTTTATCACTGTCATTTGTGTAATTGTCGTTGGCACCATGATGGTGGAATATGCCTTGGTTGAGGCAACGCCCCCAAAGTGGTTGCTGCTTGTTAGTGCCAGTACGATTTTCATCGTCACATTCTTTTCGGTTTCATATCTTGTCAGCTTGCGGGCTGATGATTTCGTGACCGCGCTGATTATGGATGAGGAACCCGCCGCCCCACCCAAGGTTGAGGAACTGCTGACCGTCAGCCCAGCGGACAAGGTGTTGATGGAACGGCTGACCACAGCGATGGAAACAGATCGGATTTGGCTCGACGAAAAACTGAATATCGGCGCATTGGCGACCCATTTACAGACACAGGAACATCGCCTGCGCCGCGTTATCAATCAGCAGCTTGGGTTCAAAAACTTCAGCCAGTTTCTGAACTCCTATCGCGTGGCAGAGGCGCAAACCGCGTTGCGGGATCCTGAACAGGCACATCTACCCATTTTGTCGATTGCCTTGGGGTTGGGGTTCGGGTCAATCGGTACATTCAATCGGGCGTTCAAGGATCAGGTCGGGGCGACCCCTTCTGATTACCGTAAAACCTAGCAAATGCGTGAGGCGTTGTAACAAACTGAAATATTCCTTTGTTTTCAATATGTTCAAACGTGAAAGACTCTGCCCATTTTCGAAAATGACTAGGTTTTGTTCGTGATTGCAGCGCATTTGCGTGCCTGAATCTTCATGGTCTACCCATCAATAACGCGCCCACCGCCAGTGTGAGGCGCAAGATGGGAGAGAATGATGGGTACGCATATGATTGCCGCCTTGCTGGAATTTACGAAGACTTTCGGGCTCGACCTGTTGGGATATTTCCTGACAACAGGTGTTTTCGCGTTGTTGGTTTTCAAGCTAAAGCCGCAGCGTTTGATGGCGCGCAAGATACAGCCGCAGCGCGAGCCAACGGGTAAGGATATTAAACGTGAAATTCTAGCATCTATTCGCACAGGTGCTGTTTTCGGTCTGGCGGCGATTCTTGGCTATGCCCTGTTTCAGGCGGGCGTAATGCGTGTCTATTTTGATGTCGCTGACTATGGCCTACTTTATCTGTTGTTCACGATTCCGCTTGTGATTGTGGCCCATGATGCATGGTTCTATTGGACCCACCGCGCCATGCATCACCCGAAACTGTTCAAACATATGCACGTTACCCACCATCTGTCGCGCGTGCCAACGCCGTTCACGGCCTTTTCGTTTGATCCGCTTGAGGCGCTGTCCCACGCCTTGTTTACAACGGTTTTCGTATCGCTGGTGCCGGTGCATCCCGGCGTGATGGCGTTCCATTTTGTTTTCATGATCATTCGTAATGTGATGGGCCACACTGGGTTTGAGTTGATGCCCAAATGGTGGCTGAATTCAACATGGACCCGTTGGATCAACACGACCACGCATCATGATCTTCACCATCAACGCGGCGGCTATAACCTTGGTCTGTATTTCACGTGGTGGGATAAGTGGATGGGCACTGAACATCCTGATTATGAAGCCAGGTTTCACGAAACCTGGGCCCGTAGCGATGCGCTGGACCTAGCGGCTGACGACGACCGGCAAAGCAAGCTGGCAGGGCGCGTGGTGGCAGGGCTGATCGGTCTGTTCGTTGGCGTGGCATTGTTGCTAACCGCCGCGCCATCCCGCGCAGCGGATGATACAAGTTTAGAGGGGCGCTGGATCAGCAAGGCCCGTGACATCATCCTTGATATCGGGCCGTGTCAGGCGGCTTCTGACGAATGGTGTGGCACCATCGTGTGGGTGCCGACGGACACGAATGGCCAACCGCGTCTTGATCGAATGAACAAAGACCATGCGTTGAAGTCACGTCCCTTGATCGGCATTAAAATGGGGTGGGGGTTTGCGCCGTCAGGTACCAACAAATTTGATGGTGGGCGCATCTATAGCCCCGATGACGGCAATACCTATAAAAGCAAGGCGCGGGTTGTGTCTGCGACACAGGCTGAAATGGATGGGTGTGTGTTTATTTTTTGCCGGACTGAGCATCTTGACCGCTATGTGCCGGGGATGAAGCTGCTTGATCCTGCAACAATGACGTTGGTGGATAATACATATGACACGCGGGAGACCGAAGCAGACTCAGACGCAGACGCAGACGGGGCCAAACAATTGGCCCGGTCTGACTGATGGTCAACCAAGTTGTATGATTTCGTGTTGAGGCGTAGCTGGAAGCCTCAACTGTGAGACTTAGCTGTGCGAGAGGGCGTGACGCAAACGGCGATCAAGGGCTGACAGGAATTCATTTGTTGTCAGCCAGCGCTGTCCCGGACCAGCCAACAGGGCAAGGTCTTTTGTCATCTCACCGGCTTCAACAGCCTCAACACAGACGCTTTCCAGCGTTTGGGCAAAGGCGGCGAGGGCGCGGTTATTATCCAGCTTGGCCCGGTGGGCAAAGCCGCGTGTCCACGCAAAGATAGAAGCAATCGGGTTGGTGGAGGTTTCTTCACCACGCTGGTGGGCGCGGTAATGGCGGGTCACGGTGCCGTGGGCGGCCTCTGCCTCAACCGTTTTGCCATCCGGTGACATCAACACGGATGTCATCAACCCCAATGAGCCAAAGCCCTGTGCAACCGTGTCTGACTGCACGTCGCCATCATAGTTCTTACAGGCCCAAATAAAGGCGCCGTTCCACTTCATGGCGCAGGCGACCATGTCGTCGATCAGACGATGTTCGTAAATGATACCGGCATCTTCAAACTGTGTTTTATATTCGGCGTCAAACACTTCCTGGAACAAATCCATAAAGCGGCCATCATAGGCTTTCAGGATGGTATTCTTTGTCGACAGGTAAACCGGCCATTTGCGGTTCAGGCCATAGGCGAATGAGGCACGGGCAAAATCACGGATTGAATCATCCAGATTGTACATGCCCATCGCAACACCGGCGCTGGGATAGTCAAAGATTTCATATTCGGTCGGGTCAGAACCATCCTCAGGCTCAAACACCATTTTCAGCTTACCTTTGCCGGGCACCAAAAAGTCGGTGGCGCGATATTGGTCACCAAAGGCGTGACGGCCAATCACAATCGGATTGGTCCAGCCGGGGACAAGGCGCGGAATGTTGGAACAGATAATCGGCTCGCGAAAGACGGTGCCGCCCAGAATGTTACGGATCGTGCCGTTCGGCGACTTCCACATTTTGGAAAGGTTGAATTCTTCAACACGGGCTTCATCCGGCGTGATGGTGGCGCATTTGATGCCAACACCGTGCCTTTTGATCGCTTCTGCCGAATCAATTGTCACCTGATCGCCTGTCGCGTCGCGGTGTTCAATCCCCAGATCATAATATTCTAGATCTACATCCACATAGGGCAGGATCAAACGTTCCTTGATAAACGCCCAGATGATGCGAGTCATCTCGTCGCCATCAAGCTCAACAACTGGGTTATCTACCTTAATCCGATCCATAAAAACCCCCTGGGTCTGGTCTCTTGCGCCCGGGAAAGGAGCTTACGAAAGCGAATGACGCGAGAGGAAATATATCGATAATTCAAATATGGCGCGACAATAGCAGGACAGCCTAAAAGGTCAATCTGATCCGCCATTTATCGGTGTTCTATTTTGGTCTAACTGTCCGGCATGGGCCGCCAGTGCCTCAAGATTAGGCAAATAGGTGACTAAATCGGCAGGAATACCCCATGCAAAGCCCTCAGCTTCGATATGCTGCAACAAATCCAGAAATGGTCGCCAATATGACGCGGCACCCAACAGGTAGATCGGCTTGTCATGCAGGCCCAGGTGACGCCAGGTCATGGCCTCAAACAACTCATCATAGGTGCCAAGGCCACCGGGAAGGGCGATCAGCGCATCTGATTCGGCAATCATGCGCGCCTTGCGTTCATGCATGGTATCGACCTGAATATAGGTACTGACATGGCGCGCGCCAACCTCGCGCTTGTCCAAAAAGCGGGGAATTATGCCCGTGACGTGACCGTCATTGGCCAGTACAGCATCAGCCAATATGCCCATCAGACCAACGCTGCCGCCGCCATAAACCAGGCCGATTTTGTGGTCTGCCATAAGGGCACCAAGTGCCCCGGCCAATGTGTGATTGTCGGCATCTTTCCCCTCGCGGGAACCGCAATAGACGCAAAATTTCAATGAAGGTTTATCGGTCATATTTGCATTTAGCCTGATTATTGTTTCCATATGTTTACTTGGTCAAATCGATGGCGGCAATCAATGACCGTCAGTTTGGATGGAATTGGTCTTAACCGCGCCTTAAAGCTGGGGTAGGCTTTGCGCATATAACTGATTCAGGGAGAATGACATGCGCAAGGGATTGTTTGCCGGATTGGCACTGATGATGGCGATGAGTGTTTCTGCGGTTCAGGCAGAAGGCCCTGTCGAAATGCGGATACAAGCCATGAAGGATACGGGCGCTGCCATGCGCGTTCTGGCAAAGGCTGCCAAGGGGCAAACCGAAATCAGCTTGCTGCAGGAACTTGCTGCCAAAACGGTCAAGAAGACAGGGGCATCGATCCCCGCTATGTTTCCCAAAGGCACTGGACCTGACGACGCAATGATGGGTGATACCCGCGCCAAAACGGAAATCTGGTCAGATTGGAAGGGCTTTACCGCGCAGGCTACCGCGATGGAGCAGGCAGGCGATGCCCTGATTGCAGCTGTTGGGGCAGGGGATCGCGCCGCACTGGGTGCTGCGCTTGATCAGGCCGGGAAGGCCTGTGGTGGTTGCCACAAACCCTATCGCACCCCTAAAGAATAAGCGCCCTTGACGTTGCGATGAGTGTATTCAAAACAGCCATTGTTTTGGTTGCCTTGGCTGGGTTTGCCTTTGTCGCCTTTTTGTTTTGGCCGCGTTTTCCCACCGTTGCTGTTGACGCTGATTTTCGGGTCACCGACCGGGCAGTCATTGCGCGAGGCGGCTATATCACCGCCGCTGCCGGATGCGTCAGCTGCCATTGGGATAAAGAAGGGGGCGGTACACCCTTTGCCGGCGGTCGCCGTATAGCCTCCCCATTTGGTGATTTCATCAGCCCCAACATTACCCCCGATCAAGCAACGGGCATTGGCGCGTGGACACCATCCGATTTTCTGCGGCTGATGCAGCATGGCTATTTGCCCTCAGGGCAGCCGACATTTCCGTCATTCCCATGGGGGCATTATCGGCACATATCACAGAATGATGCCCTGGCGATTTATGCCTATTTGATGTCGTTGGCCCCTGTCAGTCAGGCGCAGCGGGGGAATGAGTTGCCGTTCCCCCTGTCAGCGCGTCCGGCGCAATTGGTTTGGCGATGGTTGTTTATGCCTGCTTCTGTTGATGTCACCGATAGAGGGGCCTATTTGGTTCATGCATTGGGCCATTGCGGGGCCTGTCACACACCGCGCAATGCACTGGGTGGGCGTCAGTCAGATCGGCTATTAGAAGGGGTGACGGATCAATCAGGCAAGGTATTGGTCCCCGGCTTAACAGCATCAACCGGTTTGGGTAATTGGTCCGCTGATGAGTTGGACGATTTCCTGACAGATGGGTTTAAGCCAAATTATGACACGGTTGAGGGGGAAATGGCGCTGGTGATTGAACATGGTACCAGCCGATTAACTGCTGCTGACCGTGCGGCGCTTGTTGCCTATTTGAAAAGTTTACCCTGACAGTCGTTTTTGTTGTTGCAAGTCATTCTTAATTACGCTACCTAACCCATATGATGAAATTGCGAATTAATCGCAACTTATGATCGGTTGTTGCATATGCATATGGCGACCGGAAATTAAGTATGAGAGAGAGCAAATGAAACTGACCAAACTGATGGGCCTTGGGGCCGCATTGTTCACCCTTGCAATACCGGTCGCCGTGACGGCCAGTGAGGCTGCAGGCGAAATGGCCGGCGAAGTGGCCGGCGAAGTGAATGTCTATTCCTATCGCCAACCCAATTTGGTGCAGCCATTATTTGATGGCTTTACCGCCAAAACAGGCATCAAGGTGAATACAGTATTCGCCAAAAAGGGTATGGCTGAGCGTTTGGCAGCAGAAGGGGCAAACAGCCCCGCTGATGTGATTTTGACGGTTGATATTGGTCGGCTCATGGATGTGACGGATCGTGGATTGGTCCAGCCCGTTGCCTCTGATGTATTAAGTGATGCAATTCCGGCTAATCTACGTGACGCGGACGGGCAATGGTTTGGCCTGACGACCCGTGCCCGCGTCATGTTTGTTTCAAAGGACCGCGTCGCAGATGGTGCCATCACCGATTATGAGCAGTTGGCCGACCCGCAATGGAAGGGGCGTATTTGTACGCGCTCTGGCGCACATGCCTATAATGTGGCGCTGATTGCCTCATTGGTTGCCCATTGGGGCGAGGCAAAAACCATGACGTGGTTGAAGGCGGTGAAAGAAAACCTTGCCCGCAAACCGCAAGGGAACGACCGTGCGCAGGTCAAGGCCGTAGCCGCAGGGGAATGTGATATCGCGATCGGCAACACCTATTACATGGGGAAGATGATCAACAATCCTGATCAAAAGGCATGGGCAGACGCTGTCCGTGTTGTGTTCCCGAACAGCGACAATCGCGGGACGCATGTGAATGTTTCAGGCATGGCGATGGCAAAACACGCACCGCACAAAGATGCCGCCCGCGCATTGATGGAATATCTTGTGTCGGACGAGGCACAGGCGCTATACGCTGAACAGAACTATGAATATCCGGTCAAGGCTGGTGTGGCATGGTCTGATTTGGTGAAAAGCTGGGGAACGTTCAAAGGCGATGAACTGTCGCTGTCAAAGATTGCTGATTATCGGAAAAAGGCTATCGTGCTAGTCCATCTGACAGGATTTGATAATTAGCATCAGGCTTTGTAGCTGACAGGAAAAGTGGGTGAGCGCACAGATACCCCTGACACAACAGACACAGACGACCGGCCCCTATAAATATGGTGGGCCGGTGTCGCATTTTGTGCGGACGGTGCAAGCGCCATTAAGTTTATGGACCGCCACTGTGATCGGTGTGGTTCTTGTGGCCGCCCCGATTATTGCTGTTATGGTTTTGGCGCTGGGTGAGGTTGGTGATATTTGGCCACTTGTACGCGGCACAATGCTGCCACGTATGATCTGGAATACAGTGTTGCTGCTTGGCGGTGTGGCTGTCATCAGCGGCGTCATCGGCGTTGGGACCGCGTGGCTTGTCAGTATGTATCAATTCCCGTTTGGCCGGTTTTTCAGTTGGGCATTACTGTTGCCAATGGCGATGCCTGCCTATGTTGTTGCCTATGCCTATGTTGATTTTCTGGATTTAGGCGGCCCGGTCTATCAGGTTTTGACGGGGCTGTTTGGGCAACAACAGGGGCGTTTGTTGTTGCCGCATATTCGGTCATTGCCCGGTGCGGTGTTGGTGCTGTCACTGGTGCTTTACCCCTATATCTATATGACCAGTCGGGCAGCCTTTGTCGGGCAATCAGGACGCTTCATTGATGTGTCGCGCACGCTGGGTCATTCCATGTTCAGCACCTTTTGGCGTGTGGCGATCCCCTTGGCCCGTCCGGCAATTGCCATCGGCATGGCGCTTGTGATGATGGAAAGCCTGTCGGATTTCGGCACAGTTGACTTCTTTGCCGTCAAAACATTGTCAGCTGGGCTTTACGATGTGTGGTTGTCCATGGGCAGTTTGGCAGGGGCGGCGCAGATTGGCATGTCCATGCTGGGCGTTATCGCCCTGTTGATGGTGTTGGAACGGATGGGCCGTCGGCGGCAACGGTTTGCAGGACCGGTTCAGACAAGTGCACCGGCGGGTAAAATCATCGTATCGGGGGTCAAGGGTTGGGCGCTATGCCTGTTGGTTGCCCTGCCGATTGTTTTTGGTCTGTTGATCCCGGTCTGCGTGTTGATCAAGCTGGCTGCATCAAGCGTTGAAGGGGCAGCTTTAAGTGCCTATTTCGAAAGTGCCGGGCGTAGCATCGTGCTGGCTGGCAGTGCGGCGCTGATCACCATCAGCTTGGGCATGTTGCTGGCCTATGGTGCGCGCACGGCGGGCAATGGCAGACCGGCACAGGCGTTGCGTAGCCTGACCCAATTTGCAGGGCTTGGTTATGCCTTGCCCGGTGTGGTGTTGGCGTTGGGTGTGTTGACCGTATTGGGGCAGTTCGATCATCTGGTTCTGCAACCGCTGGGTATGCAGTTCTTTGGCGTGACATTGCTGACAAGCGGTACGGTGCTTGCCCTTTTGTTCGCCTATGCGGTCAGGTTCATGTCATTGGCCCAAGGCAATGTTGAGGCAGGATTAACCCGCATTACCCCCCATATGGATATGGCGGGGCGCACGCTGGGACATGGGCCGTGGTCATTGCTGTGGCGGGTCCATATCCCCATGTTGCGCGGCGCATTATTGACCGGTGCGGTGTTGATCTTTGTGGATTGCATGAAGGAGCTGCCTGCCACATTGTTGTTGCGGCCCTTTAATTTTGAGACTTTGGCAACGCTGACATACACCTATGCCTCGCTTGAGCAGTTGGAGGCAGCCGCCCTGCCTGCGTTGTCAATTGCATTGGTTGGCCTGTTGCCGGTCTTTTTGATGAGCCGCAGGCTCGACAAAATAGGGCATCTTTAGGGCGATAACCCCGCTTTATTCCTGAATCTTTTCTGTACGGACGCTTGTCGGGCCATCCGAACAGGGGTAGTCTTTGCACAACATCTAAAGGTGCAGCGTAAAGCTGCCTATCAGATAAGAGGATGTGGGCCTTGCAAAGACTAGTACTCATCATTGGTGCCGTTATCATCATTGCGGCGGCAGCCTATCTTGGATTGGTGCGACCCGACTTGATCGGGTTGGGCGGGGACGATGCCGCGCAATCTGAAAATGCCGAAACAGGCGATGCGGTCGATGCTGACGAGGCACCCGGTGACGAGCCTGTCTTTGACATCGTGCGGATTTCAGCAGATGCAACGGCGGTTATTGCCGGGCGGGCCTTGCCCGGATCAACCGTCACGGTCATGCGCGATGGCGCATCGATTGGCGAGGTTGTTGCCAATGACAGGGGCGAATGGGTGTTGACGCTTGATCAACCCATGCCCTCAGGCGCAGCGAAGCTGACCTTGGTTGCCAAAACACCGGAAGGTGAGACTTTTACCTCTGACGGTACTGTTGTGATTGCTATACCCGACGGTGCCGGTCGTGCTCTTGCGGTTTTGATGACGCCCGGTGACAAAAGTGTCGTTTTGCAGGGCGTGGCCCCCGGTGATGACCGCGTGTTAACCGTCGATACCATTGATTATGATGATAAGGGCAATGTGATTTTTGCCGGACGTGCCTTGCCTGATCACGAAGTGCGGGTATATCTGAACAACACATTGGTCGGGCGGGTTGATCCGAATGAGGCTGGCACATGGCGGCTTGTTCCTGATGTTGAAATCGATCCAGGCAAGTATGAGCTGCGCGCAGATCAGGTTGATAAGGCAGGCAAGGTTACTGCACGTATCGCCATACCCTTCCTGCGCGAAGAGCCGTCTCGGCTTGTCTTCAATGATGGGCAGGTGGTTGTGCAACCGGGTAATTCATTGTGGCGCATTGCCAGCCATGTCTATGGTTCGGGCTTTCAATATTCGCTGATTTACGAGGCGAATGATGATCAGATCCGTGATCCTGATTTGATTTATCCGGGGCAGATGTTCGCGCTACCCGGCGCTGATCCTAAATAAAGCGCGGTACCGACCATTCGCTCATTTGCTATGTCAGAGGATGCCAAGGACCTGTCCATGCGTACGCAAGGTCAGGTGCTTCGCCAATTGCTTCCGTGGTTGTGGCCAGCTGGCCGGGGTGACCTGAAGCTACGGGTCATCCTTGCCCTATGTTCGTTGGTTGTTGCGAAACTGTTCGCTGTGACCGCGCCGTTTCTTTACAAGGCGGCAACCGACAATTTGGCAGCGGAACCGGATGCGCTTGGCGCGGGCTGGCAATTGCCCCAATGGTTGCTTGTGCCGATTGCATTGGTTGTTGCCTATGGTGTCATGCGTATTGCCATGCAGGGCTTTGCCCAGTTGCGTGATGGGCTGTTTGCCAAAGTGGGCAATCACGCCCAAAAGGAAATTGCCGTTGCAACCTTCCGGCATCTTCATGCCCAGTCACTTCAATTTCATTTGAACAGGCGT
This sequence comes from Hyphomicrobiales bacterium, assembly GCA_006844605.1. Taxonomy (GTDB): domain Bacteria; phylum Pseudomonadota; class Alphaproteobacteria; order SPJN01; family SPJN01; genus SPJN01. The sequence continues at coordinate 20,304 of SPJN01000004.1, forward strand.
ACTGGCGGCATGGCCCGTGTGATTGATCGTGGTGTGAAGGGAATAGATTTTCTGCTGCGCTTTTCCCTGTTCAGTGTCATTCCCACGCTAATAGAAATTGTGATGGTCGGCGCGATTTTTTGGGTCAAGTTCGGTCCGTTATTCGCTGTTGTTACCGTGGTCACCGTGGCGGCCTATGTGTGGTTCACATTCAGGCTAACTGAGTGGCGTGTTGGCATCAGGCGGCGGATGAATGATTCCGACAATGATGCCAATGTGAAGGCGGTTGATAGTCTTCTGAATTTTGAAACCGTCAAATATTTCAATAATGAAGATCACGAAACTGGCCGTTATCGCAAGTCGATGACACGCTATTCCGATGCGGCGGTCCGTTCCCAAACCTCGCTTGCCTTGCTGAATACGGGGCAGGTCGTTGTGACATCTGTCGGGTTGATGGCATTGATGGGCCTGACCGCGCAGGGGGTCATGGCCGGGGACTATACGATCGGTGATTTTGTCCTTGTGAACGCATTTCTGATTCAGCTGTTTGTTCCGTTGGGGCTGTTGGGAACTGTGTATCGCGAGATCAAGCAGTCCCTGACCGATATGGAAGAATTGTTTGGCCTGATGGCGCGCAATAAGGATGTGCTGGATAGCCCGAACGCCCAGCCGCTTGTTATCAAGGGCGGCGCGATCAAGTTCGATCATGTCAACTTTGCTTATTCTTCTGACAGGCCGATTTTGCATGATGTGAATTTTGAGGTTGCGGCAGGGCACACCCTTGCGCTTGTGGGGCCATCGGGTGCCGGCAAGTCCACCATATCGCGGCTGTTGTTCCGGTTCTATGATGTCACGCAAGGGGCCATCACTATTGATGGGCAGGATTTGCGCGACGTCACACAAGATAGCCTGCGGCAGGCCATTGGCATTGTTCCGCAAGACACTGTGCTGTTCAACGACACGATCGGCTATAATATTCGGTACGGTAATCCCGCCGCGGCAGAGGGTGAAATCGCACATGCTGCCAATCTGGCAAGCATTGATCGGTTCATCGCTGAACTGCCTGATGGCTATGACAGTATGGTGGGGGAACGTGGCTTGAAATTAAGCGGCGGCGAGAAGCAACGTGTTGCCATTGCCCGCACATTGTTGAAAGACCCGCCGATTCTGATCTTGGACGAGGCGACAAGCGCGCTCGACACCGCGACGGAGCGTGATATCCAAGGGGCACTTGATCGGGTGTCGGAAAATCGGACAGCCCTGATCATTGCCCATCGCTTATCCACCGTCATCCATGCTGACAAGATTATCGTCCTTGAAAAGGGACGCATCGTTGAAACAGGCACGCATGACGAATTATTGGCCGAAAACGGGCTTTATGCCCATATGTGGCAAAGCCAGCAACGTAATGATGGCCCGTCATTGGGCCGCACTGCCGTGAATTGATCCGGCGAACCAGTCAGCGTATGATTGGTAAGTTTTTATAAGCAAAGGCAAATTACCCATGGGCGCTATTCGGGATGTACTCGTACCGGTTCACAAGGAAGGTTACCCCTTCATCGGCATTTTTGCCGTTGTGACATTGATCCTGTTTTCCCTTTCCACCTCCTTGGGGTGGATTGGATTGATTGGGACAGCATGGTGTATCTATTTTTTCCGCGATCCCGACAGGTTCGCACCAGAAGGTGAGGGGACGGTCGTCAGCCCTGCCGATGGTATTGTCTGCATGATTGATGAGGCAGCCCCCCCGGCAGAACTTGATATGGGCGCAGACCCTTTGCAGCGTGTCTGTATTTTCATGAATGTGTTCAATTGCCATGTGAACCGCACGCCTGCGGCTGGCACGATTGACCGCATCGAGTACCGCCCGGGTAAATTTCTGAATGCCAGCCTTGATAAGGCAAGCGAGCAGAATGAGCGGAATGCCTATCGTTTGACGATGGAAGATGGTCAGCAAATCGCCTTTGTTCAAATTGCCGGACTTGTGGCCCGCCGTATTGTTTGGCATGTGGTCGAAGGTCAAAAGATGCTGCCGGGTGAACGGTTCGGCCTGATCCGTTTTGGTAGCCGGGTTGATGTATACTTGCCCAAGGGTAGCGACGTGAAAGTACGTTTGGGCCAAACCATGATTGCCGGTGAAACTGTATTGGGCATGTTGGCATCTGCATCTGTTGAAGAAGGCGCCCCCCGATTGACAGTGATTGACGGGGATAGCACTGCGGATGAGTGAACAGCCGCCCCATATCCGGCCCGTTGAGGACGCTGCGGCGTCGTCAGATGATGACACCGGGAAGGTGCAGAAGCGGGCGCCTTTGGGGCGTATTCATCTGCCTGCGCGCAGCCTGATCCCCAATATTTTGACGGTTCTGGCCCTGTGCGCCGGGCTGACCGCTGTGCGGTTCGGCCTTGATGGCCGGTTCGAAGCTGCCATTATTGCGGTGATGATTGCTGCATTGCTGGATGGGCTGGATGGGCGTGTTGCCCGTTTGTTGAAGGGGGAAACCCGCTTTGGCGCGGAATTGGATTCCCTAACTGATTTTGTGAACTTTGGCGTCGTGCCCGCGCTGTTACTGTTTATCTGGACGCTTGAAGGGGCGGGCGGCTTTGGCTGGGTTATGGCGTTGAGTTACGCAATTTGCTGTGGTCTTCGGCTTGCCCGCTTTAACGTTGCCCATGATGATCCTGACCGTCCTTTGTGGATGGCGTCCTATTTCACGGGTGTGCCGTCGCCGGCGGGGGCCATGCTGGTCTTTGTGCCCTTTTTTGCGGTCTTTATGGGCGCTGATTGGTTGCTGGATGTGCCGGTTTTGACGGCGGTCTATACGGGGCTGATCGGTCTGTTGATGGTCAGCAGTATCCCAACCTATTCTTTCAAGCGTTTGCGGGTGCGTGGGGATCTTGTGTTGCCGCTATTGTTGGTAGTCGCATTGATCGCGGCGAGTTTTGCGACGAACCCGTGGGAAAGCCTGTTGGCGTTGGCATTAAGTTATGCCGCGCTGTTGCCGCTGTCCTATATTACTTTCCGTCGCCGGCTGGCGAAGGAACCTGGCTATACGCTTGAAGAAGAAACAGAAGGCCCGCCCATCTCGCTTGATTAAGGGGCGAGATGAACGGCCGATTCTAGTTGTTGGACGTTATTCAGCCGGGCTTTGCTGTTCGACGCTTTGCTGTTCGACGTTGGGCCGTTTTATCCCAAGCAGCTTTTTGATCGGCGTGCCATATTTTTGCCTGACATGATCGGGCAGGGCAAGCATGCAGGGCGTAATCACCAGCGTCAGCACAGTGGCGAATGCCAACCCGAACACAATCGCAGTAGCCAGTTGCACCCACCAACCTGATGTCGGGGCGTCATAGCTGATCTGCCGGGCAAAGAAATCAACATTGACGCTATAGGCCATCGGTAAGATGCCGCAAATGGTGGTGATGGTTGTCAGCAGCACAGGGCGTAATCGCTGTGCGCCGGTACGGACAATCGCCTCAACCACATTTTGACCGGACGCGTGCAGCCGTTGATAGGTATCGACCAACACAATATTGTTGTTCACCACAATCCCGGCTAGCGCGATAATTCCGGTCCCCGTCATAATGACAGAGAATGTTTGATCCCGGATCATCATGCCCAGCAACACACCCACCGTGGACAGCACGATAGAGGTGAGGATCAAGAAGGCGTGGTAGAAGCTGTTGAACTGCGTTACCAATATGATGCCCATCAGGAATAGGGAGAAGAGCAAGGCCCCGCCCAGAAACTCAGCTGATTCCTGCTGTTCCTCATTGGTGCCACGGAAGGCGACAGAAACATCAGGATGAATTTCCTGTGTCTCCAACCATGCTGCAACCTGACGAACCTGTGTGTCGGCCAAGTAACCTGTGTCGGGGTTTGCCTTGATGTTCATCACGATGCGCCCGTTCGACTTGTTAATAGAGGACAGGCGCGGCGCCGGTTCCGTCGTCACAAAGTTTGAAATCGGCACGGGGCCGCTGGGTGTTGACAGCCGCAGCTTGTCCAGCGCCTCGATTGAGCGGTCTTCCTCAGGAAAGCGAACCCGAATATCAACCTCGTCGTCAGCATCATCGGGACGATAATTGCCGATCAGGATGCCGTTGGTCACCAGTTGGACAACACCGCCAACAGTTGTAACGTCAGCACCGAAACGGGCTGCCTGTTCACGATCAATTTTCAGGCGCCAGTCAATGCCAGGTAGGGGACGGCTGTCATCAATATCGATTACACCTTCGACGTGATTTTCCAGATACTCCCGCACCCTGCCAACTTCAGCAATCATTGCGTTTTTGTTGGTGGAGGAAAATTCGATATTGATCTGCTTGTCGTCGCTGGGGCCGTTTTGACGTTTATAGATTTCAACATGGACTCCCGCCAAATTGCGGGTCTTGGCGCGAATATTGTCTAGTATTTCTGTCGCCTTGGGGCGTGTCCGCCATTCGGTGAATTCCATATTGATTGTCGCGATTGCATCAGATGGCAGTTCCTGCCCACGCGAGCCAAGCTCAGTGCCGACCTCAGTAAAGGCGATGCTGATGCCCGGTTCATCCAACACAATTTTCTCAACATCAATGGTGATGCGCTCAAGCTCCTTAGGGGACATGTTTCCCCTTGCGCTGACAATCAGCACAGCCTGATCAGGTTCAGAGCTGCTGAAATATTCAACCCCCCGCCCCATATAGCTGAAGGCCACAACGATTGAACTTAGGATCAGGATGGCGATGCCGATCATCATCAACGGGCGACGTACAACCCAGTTCAGCATGCGGGCATATTGGCCCGTGAAGCCGTCTAGTTTTGTCACATCGCCAGTTTCTGCCATAGACAGCGCCTTCAATGTTTTGTTGTTGCCGTCCGATGCCTTGCCGATATAACCGCCAAGCACAGGCATAAAGACCAAGGCCATCAACAACGATCCCGACAAGACATAGATCAAGGTCATGGGCAGATAGGACATGAATTCACCGGTCACGCCGGGCCATGCCAGCATGGGGAAAAACGCCGCCAGTGTCGTTGCGGTTGACGATATGATCGGCCACACCATGCGCTTTGACGCGGTGGCATAGGCTTCCTTGCGGTGCATCCCTTCAGCCATTTTGCGGTCGGCCAATTCGACGACCACAATCGCCCCATCAACCAATAGGCCAACAGACAGCACAAGGCCGAACATTACCATCATGTTGATGGTTGACCCGGTTAATGACAGAACGACAAAGCCGAACATGAATGAGGAGGGGATGGCGATCCCCACCAAAAATCCTGAGCGGAAGCCAAGGGCCGCGACCACAATAATCATCACCAAAACGATGGCGGTCGAAACGGCGGCCTGCAATTCTGCCTGTGTTTCAAATACCCATTTTGATTGGTCTGAAGTGAAATTTACAATGACGCCGGGCGGAATGTCGTCAGCAGACTCCTCAACAACCTTGCGAACCTCTTGGGTTGCCAGAATGGCATTTTCGCCCAGCCGTTTAATGGCCCAAACAGCAACCGAAGGTTTGCCGTTCACGCGGGCAATGCTTTGTACGTCTTTGAATGTGCGGCGCACTTCTGCAATATCGCCAAGGGTGACGATGCTGTCGCCCTGCGCCTTGATCGGCATTTCCAATACGTCAGCGCGGGTTTCAAAAAGGCCCGGCACCTTGACGGAAAAGCGTGATTGATCGCCCTGCATGGCGCCCGCTGCAATCAACCGATTGTTGGAGCGTGAGGCGTTGAACAATTCACCGGCGGTAACGCCATAGGAATCCATCTTTGCCGGATCGATTATAACTTCCAGCAACTCCTCGCGTTCGCCGACAATGAACGCGTCAGAGATTTCGGAAATTTGCATAAACCGATCTTCAAGAAGACGGGCAGTGTTTAGTAGTGTGCGTTCGGGCAAGTCGCCTGACAGGGTGACGCCGATAACAGGAAACAGGCTGGCATTAAACTCCTGCACCTTTGGTTCTTCTGCATCGCTGGGTAGGTCAGGCTTTGCCAAATCCACCTTGTCCCGCACATCTGTAACAGCCGTGTCGGGATTGAAACTGGCATCAAACTCAAGAAAAATCGCGGCATAGTTTTCGGTGGCGAGTGAGTTGATTTCCTTCAACCCTTCTAGGCCCTGCAATTGCTGTTCAAGGGGGCGGATCAACAGGCGTTCGGAATCTTCAGGGGAAATACCTTCATGAACAACGTGAACCTGCACGAAGGGGATAGGGATATCCGGGTCCGCTTCTTTTGGGACGTTGTTATAGCTGATGATGCCGAATATCAGCATCAATACGAACGAGGCCAGGACCGTTTTGGACCGACCAATAATGCCGTCAATAATCGCTTCCATCAAATCGCCCCTTATGATGCGTCGTCGGAATTGGGGGTCGCGGCGCGTTGTGTTGCGCTGGCATTGTCATCCCCAACATAGACAAGGTTGATTTGCTCACCCTCAATAACATATTCCTGTCCAACAACGATAATGGTTGCCTGTTCAGGAAGGCCGGTCAGCCAAACGCCGTTTTGTGTTTCGCTGGCAATTTTCGTAGGCACGAAAACGACGCGCTGTTCCTGATCAACTGTCTTCACACCGATTTGTCCGGCATCGTTCAGGGTCAATGCTGCGGCAGTCACCAGATGCGCGGGTACCGGTTGGCCATCAAGCGTCATTGTGGCTGTGATGCCTTCACGCAGGGTGTGGTTTGGGTTTGCTACCTCAACCTCTATTTCAAATGTGCGGGTTACCTGCTGGGCTGTTTTGGCGACAAAGCGCACTGTGCCGGTGATGGTTTCGCCGGTGACCAGCTTGATGCGGGCAGGGGCGCCCACCACGACATTGCCGACTTCCTGTTCGGACAGTTGCGCAGTGACCAAGAAGGGGTCCTCTTCAACAAGGACCGCACAGACAGAGCCAGGGGCAAGATAGCCGCCAATCTCTGTCGGCAAATCTTCGATTGCACCAGCGAACGGTGCGCGAATGATTGTATTGTCCAGTTCTACCTGCATACGCTTAACAAGTGCCTGCGCGGCATCATATTGCGCCTTGGCGGCAGCAACTGCAGTGTCTGAACGGTGGCCCTTTTTGGCAAGGCTTTGTGCTGCTTCATATTCCAGCTGGCGTAGGGTCATGGTTGCCTGCGCTTCGGCCATACGTGCTTCACGGTCCTGCTTGGCCAAACGGCAAAGGACGCCGCCCTTTTTCACAATGTCGCCCTTTTGAAAGGGAAGGTCGATAATGCGTGCGCCGGTTTCGGCCAGCACATGCACTGTGCGTGACGCTTCGGTCCGGCCGGAAAATGTCATGGCGCGCTGTTGTGGGCGGGCGACTGATTTTTGAACCTGCACCGTGACCCGATCAACATTTTCAGCGTTTTGTTGACTGATGGATGCCGCTGGGGCAACCACATTGCCCTGATCGCGAATGATGCCAGATGCCAGCCACAGGCCGATAATGATGGCGAAAGTGATTGCAATGATGACGGACCGGTTCATCGAAATTCCTGCTTTTAGCTATGTGTCGTGGAAACGGCAGAATGGTGGGTACACGACACTTTGTTCCCCCAAACATAATAATGTGTCTTTTATCCCATCAACCGCCTTCATGTATCGGATGCCACGCACGACAAATCAAGGGCCATTTAGGCGCAGTTTTCCCGGTAATTGGGTGTTGATTTCCGTATGGAGGCGCGGATAGTGCGGCACCGTGTCCAAATTCGATGGGGTAGAGCCCATTGACCGCGCCCATTTGCGGCAATATTGTCCGGCCCTACTGATTTGGCGCAGCGATTCAGCGCCGAAGCCGGTGGGGAATAGTTTAACGGTAGAACTCCGGACTCTGACTCCGGCAGTCCTGGTTCGAATCCAGGTTCCCCAGCCATCTTACCGCATTGTCGTTATTGTTGACACCGTTGCCACCCGACGGTCTGGTGCTAGGCCTTCATTTGCCTGCGAAATGTGTCGCCATCGACGAACTCTTCCAGACGTGTGATGTGGTTTTCGTCGCATTCGAAAAAGATCGCTGCATTGATCGCAAATGGTGTGCCGTCAGGGCGCTCTGCATGCAGAATATGGGATTGGGCAACGCCGCCCGGAACGGTATAGCGGCGCAGAACCTCATAGCGTGGGGTGGTCAAAAAGCCAAAAACACTGCGAAGGATTTTCAGGCTGCCGGCCTTGTCTTTTTCTTTGTTGTCACTGTTGTGCCAGACAATAACATCATCGGCATAAATGGCTTCAATCGTGGCGAAATCATTCGTTTCAATCGCAGTAAAGAAACGCTCTATCAACGTTATACGGGCGTCGGTCATGGTAGTCTCCAATAGTTTTGCCGAAAGTGGCACATCTATATAGGCGTGGAAAGCGAACTTTGAAGTGCTGCCCAGCTAGGCTATAACAATGGCAATTAGACAATGGGCTAGGGGGCTTTCATGGCACGCATTTTGCGCGGGGCGCTGATTTTATTGATTGTGGTTTTGGTATTGGCCGGGGCCGCGGGATTTGCGCTTTATCAATCATGGAACCCGGCACCGCCCGCGGCGCAGGTTTTCTACAACGGCCCCGTGCTGACCATGAACGGCACGAATGACATTGCCGAAGCTGTGTTGGTAGAAGGCGGTCAAATCAGCCTAGTCGGCACGCAGGCAGAAATAGTGGCGGCAGCGCCGGAGAATGCGATTATGCATGACTTGGCAGGCAAGGCGCTTTTGCCGGGCTTTATCGATGCGCATGGTCACTATCCCGGTTGGGGTGTGATGAGCGTGGCACTCAATTTGTCCAGCCCGCCTGTCGGTACTGTCCAATCAATTGATGAAATCAAGGCGATGATCGCCGCAAAGGTGGAAACAGTTTCCCCCGGCACCTGGATTGTTGGGATGGGCTATGACGACACTTTGGTGGCTGAAATGCGCCACCCAACCGCGGCTGACATTGATGAGGTTGCACCGGAAAATCCGGTGGGCATCATTCACGTGTCAGGCCATATGACCGTCGTGAATACGCGTGCCATGCAGGAAATGGCGGTGACAGCAGATACGCTAGATCCTGATGGTGGTGAAATTGTACGAGACACTGCGGGCCAGCCCACCGGCCTGATGAAGGAAACGGCGAGCTATATCTTCCGGGACAAATTGTTGGGCTTTGGGCCTGCTGATATCGCAACATTGTTGCGCGCTGGCAATCAGGATTATCTGACAAAGGGTGTGACGACAGCACAAAATGGGCTGGCGAATGAGGCGATGTTTGTGCCCTTGGGCTGGCTGTCACGCATTGGCTATATGCCCATCCGTATCGTATCTTTGGTTGAGGCTGAATATGCGTTGGCCCTGCAACAACAAGGAAAATTGTTCGATCTTGAATCTGACAAGTATCATATTGCCGGGGTCAAGATTGTGACCGACGGGTCTATTCAGGGTTATACGGGGTTTCTGGGCAAACCCTATTTCGTCCCCCATGCCGGTCATGGCCCGGACTATCGCGGTTATCCGATTTATCAGAAAGATGCATTGAATGACCTTGTGGCACGATCCATGCAGGCGGGCCTGCGCCCCTATATGCACGGCAATGGTGATGCTTCGATTGACATGATCCTCGATGCGGTAGAGCAGGGGCAGGCAGTGGCGCCGAAAATGCGTGATGCGTGGCCCGTAATTATTCATGCGCAGATGATGCGGTCTGACCAAATCGCGCGGGCCAAGACATTGTCGGTATCGCCCAGTTTCTTTAACGCGCATGTCTATTACTGGGGCGACCGGCACCGCGAAATTTTCATGGGGCCCGAACGCGCCGCACGGATGAGCCCGATGAATGAGGCATTGCAGGCGCAACTGCCCTTCACGCTTCATTTGGACACGCCCATTGTGCCAATGGACCCTTGGGTAATGGTTTGGTCTGCGGTGGAGCGTAGAACATCCAGCGGTCAACAGCTTGGCCCTGATCAGCGCATTGGGTTGATGCAGGCTATTCGCGGCACGACAATTGACGCCGCATGGCAGGCGGGGCTTGGCGAGAAGGCCGGCAGCATTGAACAGGGAAAATGGGCTGATTTGATCATTGTTGATCAGGATCCGCGCGCAGCAGACGATCTACGTGAGATCAAAACACTGTCAACATTCGTCGGTGGCGTTGAGCAGTTTAATGCCGCCACACAATAGTCAGTTTGCCAGTGGCTGAAGGGTTGATTTGATCAGTTGATCATCCTTCAACAACGCCTTCAAATCGTTTGAGCCTTGCTCAACCAAATGATGCTGCTTGTCGGTAATGGCGGTCTGCCAACTGGGGCGCGCCTGCAACCGTTCATAATAGGCAGCAACGTGGGGCAGGTCATCCAATGATTTGAAGTAGTCGAGCCATCCGGTTTCGGCTATGCGTAACAGGGCGCTGGCGAGCGTAATGTCAGCCAGTGTGAATTGATCACCCAAAATCCAATCGCCTTGTGATGCACCAAGCGCATCGTCCAGTTTCTTCAGGTGATTGCGCGCAGCATCCCTTGCGTCCCCCACAAGATCCGTCAATGGCTTTGCCCGCATCAGACCGCGCAAGCCAAACAGCTTGGCCGCGCTGAAAAAGAACGGGCGCTTTTTGTCGGGGTGAAATAGCAAGCCCGGGATCAGTTTCTTGAAGCTGATACATTGCATCATGGTGACGAAGATCGGCATTGTCAGTGCGGGCACACAGGGGCCAAGGCGGCCTTCTGGATTGCCCAGCGGATCATCATTGGTGATGTTGCAATAGTCCAGCCACTCATTCATCGCGGCAAGTTTTTGCGGGTCGTCCGGTGTCAATTGCGGGGCGTCGGGGCCAGCATGGGCCGCAGCATATTTCAAAATGTAGTCCGATTCATAAATCGGGTGACCGTTATGGACAAGCACTGGCAAAATGCCTGCTGGGTTAACTTTCAAATAGGCGGGGCTGATCGTCTGATATTGGCCTGTTTCGACAAGATCGATTGGCCTGTGGATATACGCAATCCCCAGTTCCGCCATGGCAAGCCTTGCCTTGCGTGAGCAGTGCGAGAAAGCGTTGCTGTAAAGTTCAAACGGGGCCTCATGGGGCAGGGTGATATCGGTATGGATGCCGCCGTCCATCGCATGTGATCTGCGGCGAGACTTTTCGATGCCGTACCAAATCAGTGCGCCGGCCAATAGTACCAGTGATAGAATAAGCCCTGTAGACATGTGTGCCTCCCTTGTATCTGTCCTACCTATGAAGGTTCAGGGGGCATTACAAGGCAAAGGCCGGTCGGTAATTTTGCAAATTTGGAGAATTTACCGCACCGTTGTGGACGGAAATAGGCCGGATACAGTCTTGCTATAGAAGGATATACCCGGCCTAAGTTGGGCTTAGAACGCAGCTTGAAAGCCGATGGTCAGCATGTCATCCATCTTCAATTGCGGGCCATTCAGGTCCTGATAGACGGTTTTTTCATACTCAACAGCGATCCGATGCCCCTTTAACGGTGTGCCGGGCAGCACATAGTTCAGGCCAATGCCCAGATCGACCCATTCACCGCCATGATTGTCGGGGTCAGTTGTCGGTGCCGGGCGGGCCAGTATTTTACGATCAGCCCCGCGGACCTGACCGGTGGCGCGGCCAGTAATGCGCCCGGTAACAGAAATTGTATCTGACAGCAGATGATTGACAAAGCCTGTGACCTTGACCTGATTGCCAAGGCGATAATCATTGCTGTTTGAGCCTGTGCGCAAGACCGCGTCCAACTGGGCGCCGACCTTGGTGTTTGGCCCCAGCGGGTCGATGAAATCGGTCCAGGTTACACCCGCCAGTATGTCATAGGTGCCGGAGCCAAGCTGCATGGGATAGGGCAAATGTCCCGGCACGCTATCGCGTTCATTTATCGGCCCTGTTGGCAATGACATGCCGATTTTAAGGTGCGTTGTGTCCGTCAGTTTCTGAAGGCCGGACACTTTGATGTCGCCCCAGCCCTTGGCACCAGCTGCGAAAATTGTGCCATTGGGGCGCTGGTGGTCCATGCTTTTTTCAACATAGGGTACCATGATCGTGAGGGTTAGATCATTGGACCAACCATACATCAATCCAAACATATGCATGTCAGTTGTCATTTTTAGCGGCACAACCGGAAAGCCGAATTGTGTGCGGACCTGTGCGGGGGATAGGTCTGTTGTGCCATTGCGATTGTCTTCCATTGTCATGGTCATGAAACGATAGGAAACCATCCAGTCGCCTTCATTGTGGCGATGGTCGCCCATAACGCCGATAGGGGCGTGGCCAAGGGGGCTGGGAAGATAATCTTCATGCGCTGATGTTTTGGAAATGGAAAGTACAGCGAAGGCGGCGGCAGCCAAAGCTGCGCCCTTACGAGAAAAAATAGTCATTTTGAATAGTCCTGTTTAACTGAATTGAACAATCGACGTTAAACAGAAAAAGGAGGCGCCCTGCCGTGATAGGCCTGCGGGGCAACGGCGCTATCCCGATCAGTTTGGGTGCTGCTATAGCGGATGTGTTGAACCGTCAGTTCCGGCAAGGTCGGGTTTAGCGAGGCTGCGTTGGTGATGGGCGGTAGGGTGCAACAAAGCTGGCAATCATGATCCGTTGGCAGGCCCTGGTCTGAGCCGTTGAGGCATGAGGCCAACTTAATGATGTCGTCACCGGCCACAATCTGCTCAACCGTAATGACGGGGCCTGTCTGCGCGATGACCATTTGCGATGACATCGTGGCCTGTGCGGGCAACAATGCGGTCAGGCTTGCTATCAACAGTGCAATAACAAGTGCCAGATGGCGGGGCAGTTTTGGCCCGGATATGTCGCAAATCGGTGTCATGTTCGGGCGGAGCCTACCCAGATCGCCGCAACCTCGCAATGACACAATTGCCGCGACTGAAATCCTGTGGGAGACTGTGCAATGCGGCGGCTGAGTCGCAATTTTTGAGGGGATGATTGATGTCTGAAAACCAAGTAACACCCGCAGGGGGGCAAAGTCCCACCTTGCTATATATCGGCTATGCGCTGGCGTTTTTTTTCCCGCCCGGGGCCATAATTCTCGGCTTTGTGGCGCGCAGTGATTTCCGGGATACCCCGTATGATGGCCATTGCGATAATTTGATTCAGATGGTCTGGGTTAGCATTGTGTTGACCATTGCAGGATCGCTTTTGGCCGCCATCGGGATTGGACTTGTCATTTTTGCCTGGTTGACTATTTGGTACCTGATCAGATTGATCAAGGGACTGGTCGCCGTTAGCAAGAATGAACCCTATGTGCTGGGCAATCCATTCTGGATCTAAATGCCGCTAATTTGGTCAGGCGGGACGAGTGATGTGTCCCGCCTACCAACTGGTTACTTGACGTAGGGTGTCACATCTTCGGTGACCATCTGGTTGGACAGGGTGCCCAGACCGGCAATCTCTACCTCAACTGTGTCGCCTGCCTTCAGGAATTGTGGCGGTTTCATCGCGACGCCCACGCCGCTGGGCGTGCCGGTAAAGATAACGTCGCCCGGTTCCAGCGTCATGACGGCGCTAAGCTCTGCAATCAAATGTTCAATTTTGAAAATCAGGTGTTCAGTGTTTGATTTCTGGCGTACCGCGCCGTTCACCCGACATTCAATGGTCAGCGCATGGGGATCCGCAATTTCATCCCGCGTTGTCAGCCACGGACCAATGGGGCCATGGGTGTCAAAACTTTTCCCGATTGTGAATTGGGGCGAGCGGAATTGCCAATCGCGCACGGATACATCATTGCCACAGCAATAACCTGCAACCGCGTTCAACGCATCTTCGGGCGCAATATGACGGCAGCGATGGCCAATAATAACCACCAGCTCAGCCTCGTAATCAATCATGTCGCTGACCGCAGGTTTCAGGACATTGGCATCATGACCGACAATGGCGGTGGGCGGTTTGGTGAACCATGTTGCGTTTTCAGGCTTATCGCGTCCGGTTTCGGCCACATGGTCAGCGTAGTTCAAGCCGACACAGAAAATCTTGCGGGGGTCTTCAACCGGCGCATGAAGCGTGACGGATGACAGGGGGATCGTTGCCTCAACCTCGCGGTTGGCCTGCTTTGCCTTACGGCCCGTGGTGTCGCCATGGGACAGATAGGTAATCATATCAGTTGGGAAAGTAGGGTCAAAGGCACTTAGGTCGATGAGCATGTCGCCCTTGACGATGCCCAGCCGTTTTCCCTTGTCGTCTTCGAATGTTGCAAGTTTCATGTGTCTGCCTCCAGCTATTTATTGATTTATAGGTGAGGGGCATGACAGGTGCCAGCGTCAATTCTATGTTATGGTCACGATAGCAAAAATAAGGGGGCCACAATGGACGAGACATTTCCATTCGATCATTTCATGCCAGAGGCGATTACGTTCTTTAGGCAACTCGCCAAAAACAACGAGCGTGAATGGTTTCAGGCCAATAAGGAGCGGTATGAAACCTATGTGAAGGCGGATGCACAGGCGTTCTGTAATGAAATGACCCCGCTTTTGTCGGATATGACCGGGGTGCCCCATCAGTCCAAAATGTTTCGTATTCATCGTGATGTGCGCTTTTCAAAGGATAAGCGCCCCTATAAGGCGCATCTGCATATTCTGTTCCGCCCTGTTGAGGACCGTGCCAATCAGCCCGCATGGTTTTTTGGGCTGGAGCCGAAGGGGCTTTTCTTCGGTGTCGGCGTGATGGGAATGCAAAAGGGCGCGCTTGATCATTTTCGTGCCCGCGTCGCCGGACCGGACGGTGAAGACCTTGAAAAAGTGCTTGAAAGCTTTGCAAGGAAGTCGATCCGCGTTCGCGACCCTGAATTAAAGCGTGTGCCTAATCAATATGGGCAGGACCATCCCCGTGGTGCGTTGTTAAAGCATAAAAGTTTGACAGCATGGGTGGATCATGACACCCCTGACGCTGCGATGCAGGCGACCTGTTTGAAGACCTGCAAAACAGAATTTAAGAAGATCAAACCCCTGTTTGACTGGTTTATGGACGGCTGAAACCGCAATGGTCAAAGTTTATATCGATGCAGATGCATGCCCGGTCAAGGCCGAGGCAGAGAAAGTCGCGACGCGCTATAAAACACAATTATTGTTTGTGTCGAACAGTGGCGGTCGGCCATCGCCAAATCCTTTCGTGACACACATCATGGTGGCGGAGGGGGCAGATGCCGCCGACGATTGGATCGTTGATCAGGCCGGAGCGGGGGACATTGTTGTCACCGCGGATATTCCCTTGGCAGCCCGTGCATTGGAAAAGAAGGCATTGGTGATCAACCACACCGGGTCAAAATTTGACGAGGTGATGATCGGCAATGCGCTTGCCATGCGTGACCTGAAAAGCCAACTGCGGGACGAAGGGGTCATCAGCGGTGGTGGTCGCAGCTTTTCAAAACAGGACCGATCGCAATTTCTGCAGGTGTTGGACAATCTGCTAAGTAAAGCAGTTAAGAATTAAAAGGGGATCGTTTATGAGCCATGTCACCGCAAAAGTGTTGCTGTTGGGCAGTGGGGAGTTAGGTAAGGAATTGACCATCAGCTTGCAGCGATTGCGCTGCAATGTCATTGCCTGCGATGCCTATGAAGGTGCCCCGGCAATGCAGGTGGCTGATGGCTGCGAGATTTTCTCCATGCTGGACGCCGTGGCACTGTCTGATGTGATTGACCGTCACAAGCCTGACTACATCGTGCCAGAGGTTGAGGCGATTGCAACAGAAGTATTGGTTGAGAAAGAGCAGGCAGGCTATCATGTCGTGCCGTCCGCCAATGCTGTTAATCTGACCATGAACCGTGACCGCATTCGCGACCGCGCGGCGCAGCTTGGGCTGCGTACCGCCAAGTTTGCCTATGCGGAATCTGAGGAATCGCTGGTCGCCGAAGCTGCCAAAATCGGCGGTAAGGTTGTGGTGAAGCCTGTCATGTCCAGTTCAGGCAAGGGGCAAAGTACAGCTGAAGGCGAAGCGGAAGTGCGGCAGGCATGGGCCTTTGCCCTTGCCGGAATGCGTGGTGATCGCGCGCGCGTGATCGTCGAGGAATTTATCGACTTTGATTATGAAATCACCTTGCTGACGGTCACGCAACGGGCGGGCGATACGCTTTACTGCGACCCCATCGGGCATGTGCAGGAACGCGGTGACTATCAATTCAGTTGGCAACCTGCTGAATGCTCTGATGCGGCAATCAGTGAAGCGCAACACATGGCCAATATCATTACGGCTGAGCTTGGTGGCGCTGGATTGTTCGGGGTTGAGTTTTTCGTAACCAAGGCGGGGGAGGTTATATTTTCAGAACTTAGTCCGCGCCCCCATGATACGGGTATGGTCACGCTTTATACGCAGGCATTGACTGAATTTGATTTGCATGCGCGGGCGTTTTTGGGGCTGTCGATACCGCAGGTCGATTTAGTGCGTCCCGGTGCCAGCCATGTTATTTTGGCACCTAAGGATGCGATCGGACCTTATCACGTCAGCGGTCTTGCCGATGCTGTGGCGGTGCCCGGCGCTGATGTGCGGGTGTTTGGCAAGCCTGTGATGAAATCCTATCGTCGATTGGCCGTGGCGTTGGCGGGATCACTTGATGACGCCCGCAAAGCTGCTGAACGGGTTACGATTGAACCTGTTTAAGCAAATCATCCAGCAGGTCTGGTTGATCAAGCTGTAAGTCAACGCGCACTGTCATGACGTTACCGCGCGCCGTTGCCGGCAGTTTGACGGCATCCTTTTCGGTTGTGACGACAATCGACTGGGTTTTGGTTTTGTGCCGTTCAATCAGCAAAAGCTCCTGCGGTTTTAATTTGTGGTGGTCGGGGAAGGCGAAGCTGCCAACCAGTTCGGCCCCCAAACTGCGCACCGTGTCGAAGAATTTTTCAGGGCTACCAATCCCGCAAAAGGCGGTTACCCGTTGGCCTGCCAGCCACAGGGATTCGGGCCCCGGTTCCAGCCGTCCGGTCAACTGCGTTAGATGCTTGAATTCTGCAGGGATAGACCGGTCTAAACAGGCCTGTGCCTCATCCCCAATGGCAAGCACCGCCTGCGCGCGCGCTAATCCATGGGCCACAGGTTCCCGCAAGGGGCCTGCCGGGATCAGTTTACCATTACCAAAGCCGCGCCCCGCATCCATGACAATCAGGCTGATGTCTTTATGTAATGCGGGGTTCTGAAAACCATCATCCAAAATAATGTGCGTTGTCTGTCTGTCCTGTTCGATCCATTTGGCACCCGCAGCACGATCACGGGCGATATAGACTGATGTGTGTGCGGCCAGAAGTAATGGTTCGTCGCCAACTTGATCAGGCGTATGATGGGCGGGGTTAACCTTCACAGGCCCCGCTAGGCTGCCGCCATAGCCGCGTGACAGGATTGCGGGGCTATGCCCCAATTGGGTCAGGCGTTGGGCCACCAACAGTGCGGTCGGTGTTTTGCCGGTGCCCCCGGCGATTAGGTTGCCGATGCAAATAACGGGCAGGGTGGATTTATAGATTTCTGCTGTTTTATCAATGCGCCGCACAGATTCTGCGCCGTATAGAGCCGACAGTGGTGATAGCAGCCGCGCGGCAATGCCCGGTGATGACTGGTCGTGCCACCAGAATTTGGGTGCCTTCATGACTTTGCCCCCCCGGCAATCATGCTTTGCGCCACATAGGGTGATAACACATCCATGATGTGGTCCAGGCTATTGTCTTGTGCCGCAGCGATTTCTGCTGCCTTGTCACCCATATGGTTGCAGACGGCTTCGTCATTCAACAGGGCGTATAGTTTTGCAGCTAAATCGGTGCCATCAGTGATTTGAATTGCACCGCCAGCCTGTTCTAGTTGGCAAAAGGGGTCGGTAAAATTGTCAATATGGGGGCCATGCAAAATGGCACGGTTCAGCCTGGCCGGTTCAAGCGGGTTTTGCCCACCATGTGGGATCAGGCTACCGCCCATAAAGATCACGGGCGCAAGCCGGTAATATAGGCCCATTTCCCCCATCGTATCGCCGATCAACACATCAGCCCGGTCCAACCCCTTTAGGCCGGACTGTGAGCGCAACCGGGTGACCAAATGGTCATTACGGCAGGCGCTGGCAAATAGCCCCGCTTTGTCGGCATGGCGCGGCACAATGATGGTCAGCAGGTTGGATAGGCTAAGCTTCAATGCCTTGTGGACAGCGACGATGTGGGCCTCTTCCCCGGGGTGCAGGGATGCGGCAACCCATACGGGGCGGTCGCCGATTGCGCCTTGCAGGGCATTAAGGTCGTCGTCATTTACATCAAGTGGGCGGGCGGCATATTTCAAATTGCCTGCACAGGTTACCGATTGATCGGTCAGGGACCGGAAGCGGTCAGCAATCAGGTCGTCCTGCGCCAATATGTGATCAAAGGCACCGAATGTTGCCTTGCGGAACGATTTTGGTGCGCGCACCCAATTGCGCGCTGATCCTTCGGACAGCCGGCCATTGACCAGCACCATGGGGATGGCGCTGGCGTGTGTTTGGGTGATCAGATTGGGCCACAATTCCTGTTCCACAAACAGCGCAATATCGGGGCGCCAATGGGCAAGGAAGCCGCGCACAGCGCCCGGCGTATCAAGCGGGCTATATTGATGGAAGGCGCGTTCTGGCAGTCTGTCGTCCATGATTGTTGCAGCGCTGACTGTCCCGGTTGTCACCATGATATGACTGTGCCGGTGTTCAGCCAACAGACGTTCCACCAATGGCAGGATGGACACGCTTTCTCCGATTGACGCGGCGTGAAGCCAGATCAAATGGCCTGCCGGTCGGGGCATGGTTGGTTTGCCCAAACGTTCATGGCGTCGTTTCGGGTCTTCCTTTCCTGCCTTGGTGCGTCGCGCCAACAATAGCGGTGCGCCCAACCCGGCAAGGCGGGTCAACCCCTTATACAACGACAGGATCATCCTGCTGCCTCATGTTGCGGCATGGGGGCGGGGGCAACACATTCCTGCCCGACATACCTATCGGCACGATCGGCAAGGTCATTCATCGCCTGTTCAATTTTCAGGCGCGCCGCCTCTGCCGCTTCGGGACCTTTGTCTTTCGGGATGAGTATCGGATCGCCCCACATGATGACCCCCTTGGTAAAGGGCAGGGGCACCAAGAACCGATCCCATGAGCCAAGGCGTATCCGCGCCTTGGTTGCGCTGGTCGCGGGGATCACCGGCACACCTGACATGCGGGCGACGGCGACAATCCCGTCAGAGGCCCGCATGCGGGGGCCGCGTGGTCCATCGGGTGTTATGCCAACATAGTTGCCCTGTTTCAGGGTTTTCAGCATTTCGCGTAACGCTTCTGTGCCGCCCTTTGATTGCTTGCCTGCCTTGGCAGAGGACCCGCGAATGGTGCCCAGTCCGAAATGGCCGATTGTGTTGGCAATCAACTCACCATCACGGTGGTTGGAGATTAACATGCCAACCTTTTTGCTGCGATCCCAGCAGTAAGGCATCATCAACAAACGGCCATGCCAAAATGACAGAATGAAAGGTTCGTCAGATTCCCAACGGGCGCGGGGTTCATCAGCACCAATGATTTCAAACCGACTGGTCAGCCAAACCAGCCGCACATATAACGAAACAAGAAAGCTGATGAAGCGCCGCATGGCCGCGCTTTTTGCGATTTTCTTGTCGATGCGATACCAGCCTTTGTTCATCGGCGCAGCCTCGAAATCGGTTCCACTTTGGCAAGCAGCGCGGCGTGCATTGCCGGGCCGCCACTGATGATATTCAGGTGCCGGGTTGCGCTTTGATTATAGGTGTAGCTTTCACCCAGATGCGTGGTGGCCTTGCCGCCTGCCTCTCGCATGATCAGGTCGGCGGCTGCCAGATCCCAATCTGACTTGCCCGTCAATGAAACAGACCCGTCCATCTTCCCGGCTGCAACCAGTGCTACGGTATAGGCGATGGAATTGATGTTGCTGATTGTCAGATCATCGGGCCACGGTTCGGGCCATGACGGGTGCCGATAAAGGCTTTCATGACCGATCAGATGGGCACCGGTGATGTCGCTGCGGCTAGACGGCGTAATCGGTGCATCGTTCAAACAGGCCCCACCGCCGTTGGTTGCGGTGAACATTTCATCGGTTGCTGGGTTAAATAGGGCTGCCGCGATAGGCGCGCCATCTTCGACCACGGCAAGACTGACGCAATAGTGCGGACGGCCTTTCAAAAAGGCGCGCGTGCCGTCAATCGGATCAACAACAAATACACGTGATTTGGTCAGCCGCTTGCGGTCGTCTTCCGTCTCTTCGCTTAACCAACCATAGTCTGGGCGCGCTGGCCGCAGGGTTTTGAGCAAAAGGTTGTCAACGGCGATATCAGCCTCTGACACGGGGCTGTCATCATCCTTTGCCCATTGCTTTACAGGCTGTTGAAAATAGTCGAGCGATAAGGCACCAGCCGCCTGTGCGGCCTGCACCAACAGGGCAAGGTCGTCGGCAGCTGTGGTCACAGTTTGGGCGCTTTGGAGGGGCATACCGCTCATCCGTCCTTAAATACCGGCCACCGTCATGCGATCAACGCGAATGGTCGGTGCGTTGACACCACGAATAAATTCTAAGTCGCTTGCCGGGGTTGCGGCCATCAGCATGTCTTTCAAATTACCTGCAATTGTGACTTCTGAAACCGGCTCAGCCAGCTCGCCATTCACGATGTGGAACCCTGCCGCCCCGCGTGAGTAGTCACCGGTCACGAGGCTGGGGCCCTGGCCCAAGAACTCAGTCACGTAAAACCCATCCTGAATATCTGCGATCAAATCGGTGGGGCTAATTGCACCTGCCTCAATATACAGATTGGTGGGGGCGGGCGATGGCGGCGCACCGGTGCCACGCGCAGCCCGGCCATTGGGCCGACGCCCTAGTTGCAATGCCGTCGCATGGTCCAATAAATAATGCTTCAAGACACCGTTTTCGACCAGACGCATCGGGCGGTTTTCTGTGCCTTCACCATCAAATGGTTTGGACCGCAGGCCCCGTAAACGGTGTGGATCATCCATCAGTGTGATTGCGCTGTTGGCAATCTGCTCGTCCAATTTATCAAGCAAAAAGCTTGAGCCACGGGCGATTGCCACACCGGAAATTGCACCCGATATCGCCGTTGCGAATGAGCCTGAGACACGCGGATCAAACACGACGGGGCGGGCCCCGGTTGCCAAGCGGATGGGGTTGACGCGGCGGGCGGCATTTTCACCAGCTTCCTTGCCGATGTCGGCGGGCAATTTCAGGTCACCTAAGTGACGCGTGTTATAGGCGGCATAATCCTGCTGCATGGCATCATCGTCGCCAGCGATCAGTGATAGGCCAACGCCATAGCTGGTGCCATCATAGGCCCCTTCAAACCCAGCTGATGTGGCAAGGGCAACGCTGCTGCGGGATTGGTCAGCACCTGCCCCGGATGAGCGGCGGACACCGTCAACCGACAGTCCGGCAGCTTCGGCTGCCATTGCGCGGTCAACAAGGTCGCTGCTTTCAAGGCGTGTTGTGTCTACAAGATCAAGGTCGCGGGCCTGTCTGACCAATAGCTCAGCATCGGCCAAACCTGCATAGGGGTCTTCAGGGGCAATGCGGGCCATCGCGACAGCGCGTTCCACAGCCTCTGCCAATGCGGCGGGACGGAAGTCTGTTGTTGAAACCATTGCCTGACTGCGCCCGACAAAAACACGCAGACCCAAATCCTGGCTTTCGCTGCCTTCAATGTCCTCCAGCTTTCCGTCGCGGACGCTTGCGGCCTCAGCCTCTGACTGAACGAACAGGGCGTCTGCCTGATCAGCCCCTGCCTTTGTTGCGTTGGCAACGATAGATGCTGCAATGTCCAGCGCGTCTTCGCGTGACTTCAGGGTCATGACAATTCCTTTATGGCTTGCTTATAGGCCTTGTCCGAAACATAGGGGCCGTGCGCGCCAAAATCCGACGGTTTGGCGGGAATGATTTCGTCGCTATAGGGGGGGATTTTGTAAAGCTCCCCATCGCGTCCAATCAACGGTATGTCGCGGCCCAGTTTGGAGAATGTGCGGCGCTGTTGCGTGGACTGGCCCTTGAAAACATCAAACTCGTCCGGGTCTTTGAAGAACAAAAATTCATAGGCGTGCAACAATTCAGTGACAAATTCAGGTTCGACAATCTCAAGATTGGAAAGAACCCAGCACCGATCTTCAAAATCCCAATAATAGCCCAAGCCGATAACGCGGCCCTTTTTGTCAATAAATGGATAGAATGGGAAGGACCGACAGGCGAGCGAGCGGTTGTCACGTTCGCAAAGTGCGGCCCCCTTACATTCAATCGCCAGACAAGTGTCGGGCAATTCATCAACAATTTTCTGGGCGTGCTTGTCGCCCTTGGGCGCCTTGTATTTAGACCACAGGTCTGTGCGCGCCTTCAGGCTTTTCCATTCAGCCTTATCGACGATGGGAATGGCGTTATCAACGGTACAGCAAACCGGCTGCCCATCATTCAACGGCGCACACCATTGACCACAGTCATGGCGCTGCGAGATCGGTGCGTTGAAGTCAGCATGTAACTTCGTAAAGTCTTTGGGCTTTACCACTTGATAATCTTTCGTGATTCTTTCGGTAATTGCCTCTAGTATGCCTGTAATTTCAGGGGGATTAAAGCAGGGATCGGGGACTATGCGCCGCGCTTTTCAAGCAATAGATTGGCGGCTGTTGGCCGTTGTTATGGCGGCAGGGGCCATGGGCGAAGGGTTCATGGGCCAGTTGCCGGTCATTACAGGTGCTGCAATGGACGATCTGGGCCTGTCGCATGCGCAGGCTGGCGTCCTGATTTCGGTAGAGCTGCTGGCGCTGGCCATCGGTTTGGCCAGCACAACACCCTTTACCGGCATCATATATCGCAAGCGCGTGGCCTATCGTGCCTTTGTGACAGTTCTGGTCGGTGCGGGGGTATCGATACTGATCAATAGCTATGATGCCATCCTTGTCGGACGGTTCATTTGTGGATTGGGCGAGGGGGTGGTTATCGCCGTTGGCACGGCAACCGTTGCCACTTCGCGAGAGCCTGACCGCCTGATGGCGCAAAATTTTGCGGGTGGTGTTTTGGTGGGCGCGTTGATGCTCTCCATCTTGCCAATCGTTGCAGCGCATTATGGGCTGCGTGGGGTGTATGTGGGCAATCTGCTTTGCCTGATGTGCTTTGCACCATTTTTGCGATTAGTACCGCCCGCACCACGTGAGGGGGCAAGCTGGCGCACTGCCCTTCAAGGGGTAACCGAAAAAACAGGCAGTGGACGCGCGGCGTTCGTGCCTTATGTTTTGATTGCCGGTATGATGTGTATCGTGATTATGGAAACGGCGTCATGGTCATTTGTGGAACGCAAGGGCGTTAGCCTTGGCATGGGCCCCGCAGAGGTTGGGCGCTGGTTGGCGACCATGTTTCTGTCGATGTTTGTGGGGTCGGTGTTCGCAGCTATTTTGGGCACAAGGTGGGGGCGTGTGATCCCGTTCACAGTTGGCGGGGTCTTGCTTGTCGTTGGTTTGTTTTTCGCATTGGCGGCCAAGACAGTGCCCATATTTGTTTTTGGTCTATTGTCATGGAATATCGCGTGGGTCTTTTTGATGCCCTATTACATCGGGCTATTGTCATCGCTTGACCATGAAGGGCGATGGAATTCGATGTCATCGACCATTCTTGTGTTTACCAATGTGTTTGGGCCATTGTTGGGCGGTGCGATCTTGTCCGGGCTCGATGCCCAGGGGGAAGCGGACTTTGGCAGATTGGCGGTTATCGCCTCAACCGGGGCATTGGTTGGTACGGTTATTGTTGTGCCGATCATGATTGTGTTGGGACGCCGCTTGGCGCTGTATGACGCTAGGGCTTAAAGCGCCAGACCCCCGCATTGCGTAGATCGGTATCCTCAACCCGGCTGTCGGTTTTAACCTGATAGTGTGCCAACCGCTCAAACCGGTCTTGCGGAAAATAGGTGCGCCCGGGGTCACCAACCAAAACCGTCGTGCCATTTTTATCAAGCCTATGCAACCAATCGGCGATGCGTCGGGCAGGGGCATTTTCGTAACAAATGTCGGCGGCCAATATCACATCCCACAGACTGTCACTGCCCACAAGATTATCAAGCGTTACCTCAACCTCAACATTATTGTGGGTTGCATTAAGCGTGATGGCGGGATCGCACCACGGGTCAATTTCGCTGCACAACACATGATCAGCACCAGCCATTGCCGCTGCAATGCCCGCAATGGCTGACCCCGCGCCAAAGTCCAGAACGCGCTTGGCTTTTACGATTTCCGGTTGGTCGAGGATATAGCGCGCCAGTGCCTGTCCGCCCGCCCATGCGAAGGCCCAAAACGGTGCGGGCAGATCAAGTTTTTCAAGCTCGCTTTCGCCTGCCTGCCATAGGGGTAGATCGTCAGCAGCCAAGTATAAAGGCATTTCAGGCACCAATGGGGGTGCCTGAAGTCTAGTGTTTTCCGTAATGAATTGCTGTCGGTTGTTCATCAGGCGTTGATGAACAGGTTCTCAGCGGGGGTGTCGCGCTTGTTATCGCCATCTTGATCAGCGCCGGTTGCGATTTTCAACACGGCCCAATAGCTGGGCTGGATTTCCAGTTGATCGCGATAGCCTTTGTACAGCAAAAGCTCATGCGCCTTGGCCAAATTATAGCAGGGGATCCAAGTGAACAGGTGATGTTCAACATGATAATTCACCCAATAGGGCGCAATCATCGCCTTCATAAACCACCCGGCATAGGTCGTGCGGGCATTGCGCATCGGGTCGTTATTGTCCGGCACCATGGCATGTTCGCAAATATTACGCAGGCGCGTGATCATTTGATACCAGGTCAATAGCGGCAACACCCATAACAGTGGGTAGAGGTACCAATATCCAAGGCCGCTTAAAATTGTCAGCAGCACAAGGTTGGTCGCAAGGGGGCCGCCAAACTTGGCAATGAACGTGGACAGCCGATCCTTGAACGGTGCGCCGGGCTTGCCAAGCGCTGCCTTGATCTGTGACTTGCGCTGCTTGTAACCGGTTTGACCGGTCAGGTCGCGCATGATCTTGCGGCGCAGGCTTTCCCGCGTGATGGGGAAGGGTGCTGACAGGATCAGGTCAGGGTCGCTTTCCTGCTGCGTATTTTTGTGATGGGTCAGGTGATAGGGGCGATAGGGGCGAATGTCTGTCGCTATCGGGAATGACGCAAACCACTGTGTGACGAAATCATTGACCTTTACATTGCTGAACAACAATCCGTGTGCCCCGTCATGCATCAAAATGGCAAGGCCCAACTGACGTGCCCCGATCAGCACAACGGCGATCAGGAACGTTAACGGATTGGGGAACAGGGCAAACAAGGCCATCGATGCGCCGATAACCACCCAAGCGTGAATGAACAGGCCCGCCGCGCGCCAATTGTTGCGCTGGCGCAGAGATGCGATTTCATCCTTGTCGAATATATCGCGCGGCCGGACCGCTGAAAATTGTTCAGGGCCTTTTTCGTCTGCTGGAGTTGGAAGGGCGTCAGTCATGGGAGTAATCCTTCTTAAAAGGCAATGTCAGATTTTCTGTTCGGACGAATGGCTGCGACGCAAAAGGTGATCAGTGCCTTTGTCGCTTCGTCAATTTGTTGGGCGTCAACGGGCCGGTTTTCAGGCGCCAGCGGGCCTGCCATGACAGAGACGATGGCCCCCGCAATCGCTGACGCACCGATGCGGGTATTCTGTTCAGGCAGGGAGCCTGCCTTGATGCCATCAATGATGATCCGCTCGTATATATCTGTATGAAGTTCGCGCATTTTTATGCGCGCCGCGTCAATCTGGGGGGACACAGGCTCCCCAATCAAAGAGGCTGACAAGCGGCGTGATTTCAATGCGCGTGAGATAAATGTCGTGATAGCAAGGGCCAAACGCTCAACCGCCGAAGACGGCCCGCTATGGGTGGCGATCCGGTGGATCACATCCATTTCCTTTTCGCCCAACTGTTTATATGTGGCGATGAAGAGGGCGTCTTTGTTTTCGAAATAGCGGTATAGCGTGCCTGTGGCGACATCCGCTTCGCGGGCAATGGCGCTCATCGATGCGCCGCCAAAGCCATGTTGCGCGATCTGGTTACGGGCCGCGTCCAGAATATCAGCGCGCGTATCAGCCTGACGTGTTTCAACTTTTTCTGTGCGCCGATAAACCAAGGCCCAGACCTTCCCATCCAGATTGCGTTAAGGAATGAATACATGTTCATTTCTTGAAAGAATGAACCACAATTCATTTCTTGAGTCAATGACGGGGCCGATCCGGGCCTTAATCGCCTGATTTTCCTCGGTTTTATCCTGTGAGAATGCCAAACAGCACAATCAGGGCACAGACAAGCTGCACCAAATAGGCCGCAAAGCGCACATTTACCAACATGCCTTCGCCCGAGGCTATTTGCGCCACTGACTGCACAATGCGGGCACCAAACACGGTCCATGCCAGTGTGCTTAAACTACCGGCATCATAGCCAGCCAGAATGGCCCCAAAGAACACGATGGCAAAAATGCCAAGATTTTCCTGTGTGTTGAGGTGGGCGCGATTCAGCCGCCAGTAACGGCCCGGGCCATGTTCAACACCTGATTTGAATTGGGTTGGATCGGCTTCGCCCTTGGCAACCATCATCACGCGCATGGTCGCAATGACTGTTACAAGAACGATCGGCCATAGGGCCAATAGGGCGAGGGGCACAAGCGTATCGCCATAGCCGGATGATAAGATCTGAGTCATGTCAGCCTCCCTTGTTGCGACTCACCCTTGTGGTGAGTCGTATGAGGGCAGGGTAAGCGCTATCCGCCGATGATGCCTAGCGGAAATGCCTTGCCCAAATAGACCGCCACAGCAACCAACAGGCCGAAATCGCGGTTTGACTTGAACAATGTCAGGCATTGATCTGGGTCGTCGATATCAAGCGCGAGGACCTGCCAAATGGCGTGCAGCGCAGCGACGCCCATCAGGACGTAGAACAGCAAATACATGTTCGCCAATGGCCCTGTTGCTATAATCAAAATTAACGTCAGCGCATAACATACCGCTACAAACGGGCGTGTTTTGTCGCCCAATGCAAGCGCGCTTGATTTCACACCGATGACGGCATCATCAACCTTGTCCTGATGGCCGTAAATTGTGTCATAGCCCAGCGTCCAGAAAATCCCGGCGGCGTAAAGCAGGAAGGCCGCGGGTCCAAGGTCACCTGCAACGGCGCTATAGCCCAGCAATGCGCCCCAGTTAATGGTCAGGCCCAGCCATGCTTGTGGCCAGTTCGTAATCCGCTTCATCAGGGGATAGGCCGCAACAAGCAATAATGATGCCGCGCCAAGAATGATTGAGAAGAGGTTGAGTTGCAGCAGTATCAACAGGCCGACAAGGCATTGCGCGCCCAAAAAGATAACTGCGGCGGTGACCGAAATTTCACCTGCGGGCAGGGGGCGTGATTTGGTGCGTTCAACCTTGCCGTCAATATCGCGGTCCAGAATATCGTTGATGGTGCAGCCCGCGCCGCGCATGACAAAGGCCCCCACAAAGAACAGAACTATGATCAGGAAATCAGGATACAGCCGATCACCTTCACCGCCTGCAACCAATGGGCCTCCTGCCCATGTGCCGATGCCAATTGCCCAGAAGCCCGGCAAAAACAGCAACCACGTGCCAATTGGTTTGTCCGCCCGCATCAGGCGTAAATAGGGGCGCGCGAATTTGGGTGCCAATCTGTCCACCCATGACGGGGGCGTGGTCTTGATCAGTCTACCGTCTGCATGGGGGGAAGGTGAAGTCATCTGCGTCGTGGTCCTTTTCGGGGGCGACCCGGTTAATCTGCGCGGTGGCAATATCTTGAGTTTGTGCCCCGATACGTCTATTGAAAGCGATAGAGGTAGAAACCAAACCCAGTCAGTCAAGGCCCGCTTATGCCATCAAAGCCCAATGCTTTCCAGCCCAAGATAAGGCTGTATATCGACTTGCCATTGCGGGAGGGCGTGGCTGTGTCCTTAACAAAGGATCAGGCGCACTATCTAGGCACTGTCATGCGCCAATCAGTTGGTGATCATGTGCTGTTGTTTAACGGTGCGGATGGTGAGTGGGCTGCGCACCTTGATGACCTGACACGCAAGGGCGGCACTGCCACGCCGATAGAACAGACAAAACCACAGGATGCGCGGCCTGATATCTGGTTGTTGTTTGCACCAATTAAACGCGCCCGTTTTGACATGGTGGTCGAAAAGGCTACTGAGCTGGGTGTGGCCCGTATCGCGCCGGTGCTGACCCGCTATGCCGGACATGATCGGGTGAAACAGGCGCGGATGCATGCCATCGCGGTTGAGGCAGCCGAACAATGCGGCGGCAACAGCCTGCCGGCGATTGAAGAGCCTGTAAAACTTGATGCCCTGCTTGCCAGTTGGCCACATGACCGCCCGCTTTATTTTTGTGATGAACGGCGCGGTGCGCAGCCATTTCAAATGGTGCTTTCAGCCCACAAAACAAACAAAGGGGCGCTATTGATCGGGCCCGAAGGTGGCTTCTCGCCGGAAGAACAGGCAATGCTGGATGATCATCCAGCCGCGTTGGCCGTGACCTTGGGGCCACGTATTTTGCGGGCCGAAACGGCCTGTTTATCGGCCCTGACTATCTGGCAGACAGCGCATGGCGATTGGCAATAGCGGTTGCGTTTAGGCCATCACAATCGCGTGTGCGGCATTGCGTGCGGGGCACGATGATGCAGTTCCGGCTTGCCCCGGCGGGTTGGGTCGGCTAGGCAAGACCAATAGTTACTTGAACGAGTTTGAATTTATGGTCCTTGCCTCGCCCGAATCCATCCAGATCACCAACAAGGATGATTTGCTTGCCCCCTTTATTGATGGCTGCAAGCCCAAGTCTGCCTTTCGTATCGGGACGGAGCATGAAAAGTTCGGCTTTCATACCGCCGATTTCTCTCCCATCACCTATGACGGCCCGAACGGGGTTGAAGCCCTGTTGAAAGGGTTGCAGCGTTTTGGTTGGGACCCGGTGGTAGAGCAGGGCAAGGTTATTGCGCTGAAACAGCTCGGCGCATCGGTTACTTTGGAACCTGGCGGCCAGCTGGAGCTTTCCGGTGCACCGTTAGAAACGATCCACCAAACCTGTAGCGAGGTGAACCGTCACCTTGATCAGGTGCGTGAGGTGACGAAAGAGTTGGGGCAGGGCTTTTTAAGCCTTGGGTTTTCTCCCAAATGGACCCGCGATGAAACCCCCGTCATGCCCAAGGGGCGCTATGGCATCATGCGGGACTACATGCCCAAAAAGGGCGGCCTTGGCCTCGACATGATGTTTCGGTCGTGCACCGTTCAGGTCAATTTGGATTTTGAAACCGAACAGGATATGGTGCGCAAAATGCGCATCGGTATGGCCTTGCAACCGATTGCAACGGCGCTGTTTGCGAACTCTCCGTTTGTTGAGGGGCAGCCCAACGGCTTCCAAAGTTACCGTTCACATATCTGGACTGACACTGACCCGGATCGTTGTGGCATTCTGCCATTCGTGCTGCAGGACGGATTTGGTTTTGAAAGCTGGGTCGATTATGCATTGCGCGTGCCGATGTATTTTGTCCATCGCGATGGCAACTATATTGATGTGTCGGGGCAGTCATTCGCTGATTTCATGAAGGGTGAGCTGCCGGGCCTTAAGGGTGAGCTGCCGACCATGAAGGACTGGGAAGATCATCTGACGACCCTGTTCCCTGAAGTACGCCTGAAAGGCTTTATCGAGATGCGCGGGGCGGACAGTGGCCCTTGGGGCCGTTTGTGCGCCTTGCCGGCCTTGTGGGTTGGGCTGCTTTACGATGACAAATCATTGGATGCCGCCGAGGCCCTGATCGAAGGCTGGTCAGTTGATGCGGTCAGCGCCATGCGTGATGATGTGCCGATCAAGGGTCTGCATACAAAGGGGCCTGATGGCCGCAACATGCGTGAGATTGCCCGTGATGTGGTTGCGATTGCCCAGCAGGGGCTTGCGGCCCGTGGCTATACCGATGGGCTGGGAAATGACGAAACGATGTTTCTGCGTCCGCTGAATGAAATTTTGGACAGCGGTAAAAGTGCATCTGACCTGTTGTTGGACCAGTATCACAATGAATGGAACGGCGATATTAACTGCGTGTTCCGTGACCACGCCTACTAAGCGTTTGCCTTATTGATCTTCAGATTTTGTCGCTTGTGCTTGGTCCGCAGTGTCGTCGTCTTCCAGCGGTTCGCGCAAGCTGGGGTCAATCGCACCTGCCAACCAAACCTGATTAAAGTAGGTCAGGTCTGCCCGCGATAAAATAGGCATCAGATCCTCTGACAAGGCGCGGTGTGTTGAGCGCAATGTGCGGGCGGCGTTAAACCAATCCAGCGCCAGAATAAACTCATCCACAGAACGAAGGGCTACGGCATGGGCGGCCAGCAAGTCACGTGCGGGATCTTCGGGGTCCAGTCTTTCATGGATCAAACCGATTTCAGCGCGCAGAGCGGTTAGCACAAACAGGCTGGGCCCTTGTTGTTCTTCGCTGATCGTGCGCTGGCCGATGGCGACCGCCCGGTTGACGGCATCGATTAGGTAGCGGGCATATTGTTTGTCTGGCGCTTCATCAGCATAGGGGCTTGGTAGCCGCGGCGGTGATTGCTTCAACGCCATAACATAGGCTGCCAACCCGCTTAGTATCAAAGGATCAGGGGTGGGGCCTGCAAAATCGGTCGTGATGACCTTTTCAATATAGGCGGGCAAATCGTCCATTGGGGCAACGGTACCGAAGGGGCTGGCCGCCTGTGTCAGGTCTGTAATGGGACGTGGATTATCACGCAGATCATCACCAAGCGTTGAAAACAGGCCGTGTGACACATCAACCTGTCCGGCGCGCGGCGACAATGGCGGCAGTGAAAACTGCGCCTCTGCCCGGCCAGCGGGATGGCATGCATTGCAGCTAAGGC
This sequence comes from Hyphomicrobiales bacterium, assembly GCA_006844605.1. Taxonomy (GTDB): domain Bacteria; phylum Pseudomonadota; class Alphaproteobacteria; order SPJN01; family SPJN01; genus SPJN01. The sequence continues at coordinate 51,128 of SPJN01000004.1, forward strand.
CCACTTCGGCGGCATAACCGCCGAACAAGGCGGGGGAGCGGAAGGCAACCCGCCCCAATTCAATCATCGCAGATTGCCCACGCGCGATGTCATCTGCTGGCCGTGTTGTGACGCGGGCGATTTGATCAGCATTGGGATCAAGCCAACGCATCATGGCTAGAGGGGTCGGGTTGGGTGCGGCTGCTGTGTTGTCGTCTTCAAGGGCAAGCGCGTCCGTGTCAGGTAGCTCGGCTTGCACCGGCGCTTCGGCTTGTACTGGCCCTTCGGCATAGGCTGTTGCGCTGACCAGCAGCGCCGCAATTGTTGCGCCCCAACGATACATGATCAGCCCGTGCCGCCGACAGTGATGCCATCAAGGCGCAGGGTCGGTTGGCCGACGCCCACTGGTACGCCCTGGCCCTGCTTGCCGCAAACACCGATGCCGGTATCAAGCGCCATGTCATTGCCGATCATGGAAATGCGTTTCAATGTGTCTGCGCCATTGCCAATCAGGGTAGCGCCCTTGACCGGTGCGCCCAGCTTGCCGTTTTCGATCATGTAGGCTTCGGTACAGCTAAAGACAAATTTGCCTGAAGCCGTTTCAACCTGCCCACCGCCAAAGCTGGTGGCGTATATGCCTGATTTGACGCTCTCAAGAATAGCGCCGGGGTCTTCCTTGCCGTTCAACATATAGGTGTTTGTCATACGCGGGATCGGCTGGTGGGCATAGGATTGCCGCCGCCCATTGCCGGTCGGTTGCGCACCTGTCAGACGCGCGCTTAACCGATCATGCATAAAGCCTTTCAACACACCATCTTCGATCAGGACAGTTCGTTCAGTCGGTGTGCCTTCGTCATCAATGGTGAGGGAGCCGCGCCTGTCATTGATTGTGCCATCATCAACGACAGTGACACCCGGCGCAGCAACCTGCTGGCCGATCAATGTCGAAAAGACTGAAGCGCCCTTGCGGGTCAGGTCACCTTCAAGGCCATGCCCAACTGCTTCGTGGAACAGGATGCCCGGCCAGCCGGAGCCAAGCACGACAGTCATTTCACCTGCGGGGGCATCTATCGAGTCCAGATTGACCGCGCCGCGCCGGATTGCTTCATCCGCGCGGGTTTGCCAATAGGCTTCCTCCATCACGGCGTCAAAGCCGATGCGGCCACCGCCACCATCGCTACCGGTCTCGCGTCGTTCGCCATCCTGCATGACAACAGAAACGTTCAACCGGACCAGCGGGCGAATGTCCTGCATCAACCGACCGTCAGCGCGCATGATCGCAACAGCCTGCCACGACCCGGCGAGCGAGCATGACACCTGTTTGACCCGCGGGTCTTTGGCGCGGGTATAGGCATCAATTTGGGTCAGTAGGGCGGTTTTCTGCTCAAACGGAATGGCGTTTAACGGGTTGTCGGCGACATAAAGCGACTGATTTGTTGCCTTGGGCGGTTCTGCCATCGTGCCGGAATGCCCGGCCTTTACCGCTGAAATGGTCGCCACAGCGCGCTTCAATGCAGATTCTGACAGGTCAGCGGCATGGGCGTAACCTTGTGCCTCGTCCGCAACAGCGCGTAACCCAAAGCCCTGATTCGTATCGAAATTCGCACTTTTTAGGCGTCCATCATCGAAAACAAGGCTTTCGGATTGGCAGTATTCCAGAAAAAGTTCGCCATCATCTGCACCGCTCAACCCTTCCTTGATAAGGGTTTCTGCGCGGGCCCTGTCCAAACCCCCTTGTTCAAAGAACAGGGATTCGGCTGAGGTGAGGGGACTGTTGGTGGCGTCAGGCATAGGCTTTCTGCGATCTTTCGGCTGGAATGGGCGTGTTTAGGCAAATATGGGGGGCATCGGGCCGCAGGACAAGCCTTTTACATCATAACAGTGTAACTTGCGGCTTGCTGTCGCCCTAAAAAGGGCTGACTTGAATTGATTGACCCATTATGGTCTTTCACCAACTGACTCGGCTCCTGTGGACGCATGTGGCAATGCTTTAAGTGCATTGGGGGCTTTTAGGGATTTCTAACAGGTGGTCGCCCATTGAATGTTTCCGATGGCCGACCCCATGATCTAAGGGAGCAAGTCGATCTATGCGGCTTAAGCGACTGAATCCGATTGCACTGCTTGGCGGCCTTATGGCGCTTATCAGCAGTGTTGTTTTCACTTCTTCAGCAATGGCTGATGCGCGGCAAGACTGGGGCCTTGGCCTTTTGGAAGCGGCATCACCCGTGATGGAGCAGATTATCGAGTTCCATAATCTGTTGCTGGTTATCATTGTGGCGATCACATTGCTGGTTTTGTTCCTGCTTTTGTTTGTGATGTTCCGTTTCCGCGAAAGCGCAAACCCTGAACCGTCAAAGACTTCGCACAATACGCTGATCGAAATTTTGTGGACTGCCATTCCGATCCTGATTTTGGTCGTGATCGCAATCCCGTCATTCCGTCTTCTGTATTATGAAGAAACCATTCCTGAAGACGTTGATATGACCATCAAGGCAACGGGTCATCAGTGGTACTGGACATATACTTATCCGGATCATGGCAATTTCGAGTTTGATTCCATCATGCTTGAAGATGACGAGCTTCCCGAAGGTGGCCTGCGTTTGCTGGAAGTCGACAACCAGATTGTCGTGCCCGTGAATGCCAAGGTGCGCGTTCTTGTGACCGCTGATGACGTGATCCATAACTGGGCCATGCCGGAATTTGGTAATAAGACCGACGCCGTGCCGGGCCGTGTGAATGAAACCTGGTTCCAGGCGACACGCACAGGCTCCTTCTATGGTCAATGTTCTGAGCTTTGCGGCGTTCGTCATGCCTTCATGCCTATCCGTGTCGATGTTGTGACACAGGAAGAGTTTGATGCATGGGTTGCCCAAGCCAAGGAAGAATTTGCCAGCGCCGATCGCACCAACTTCAATGTTGCGACCATTGCTGCTGACTAAAGTTTAAGGATTTGTTCGTTGTCCCTGTTTAGTGCAGGCAACGGACAGTGAGGAGAGTAAGATGAGCGCAGATCATCAAACACCGGGATTTTTTACACGGTGGTTCTTGTCCACCAACCATAAAGATATCGGCACAATGTACCTGATTTTCGCTGTTGCGATGGGTGTTTTGGGCGGTGCCTTTTCGGTTATTATGCGTATGGAGTTGATGGAGCCGGGTGACCAGATCCTTGGCGGTGACTATCACCTCTTTAACGTGCTGGTGACAGCACATGCCTTGATCATGATTTTCTTTATGGTCATGCCCGCCATGATTGGCGGTTTCGGTAACTGGATGGTGCCATTGATGATCGGTGCGCCTGACATGGCGTTTCCGCGCATGAACAATATCTCATTCTGGTTGTTGCCTGCTGCGATTGCGCTGCTGGTTATCTCAATGTTTGTTGAGGGCCCTCCCGGTCAAAACGGTGTTGGTGGCGGTTGGACGATTTATCCGCCATTGTCGACAAGTGGCCAAGAAGGTCCGGCTGTGGACTTTGCGATCCTATCGCTGCATATCGCCGGTGCGTCATCCATTTTGGGTGCCATTAACTTCATCACAACCATCTTCAACATGCGTGCGCCGGGTATGACCCTGCACAAGATGCCGTTGTTTGTATGGTCCGTGTTGATCACCGCATTCCTGCTGCTTCTGTCATTGCCTGTTTTGGCCGGTGCCATCACGATGCTGCTGACAGACCGTAACTTCGGCACCACATTCTTTGACCCTGCCGGCGGCGGTGACCCGATCCTGTTCCAGCATCTGTTCTGGTTCTTCGGTCATCCTGAAGTGTACATTCTGATCCTGCCCGGTTTCGGCATTATCAGCCACATTGTGTCAACATTCTCACGCAAGCCTGTGTTCGGTTACCTCGGCATGGCCTATGCGATGATTGCCATTGGCGTTGTTGGCTTTGTTGTGTGGGCTCACCACATGTACACAGTTGGTATGGATGTCGATACGAAGGCTTACTTCACGGCTGCCACGATGGTTATCGCGGTGCCGACGGGGATTAAGATCTTCTCTTGGATTGCGACGATGTGGGGTGGTTCTATCCAGTTCAAAACCCCGATGGTTTGGGCAATCGGCTTTATCTTCCTGTTCACCGTTGGTGGTGTGACGGGTGTGGTTCTGTCGAACGCGGGTGCCGATGCGTCATTGCATGACACCTATTATGTGGTTGCTCATTTCCATTATGTGCTGTCACTGGGTGCTGTGTTCGCGATTTTTGCAGCCTTCTATTACTGGTTTGGCAAAATGAGCGGGTACAAGATTTCAGAATTCGGCGGCAAGCTGCATTTCTGGATCACCTTTATTGGCGTGAACCTGCTCTTCTTCCCGCAGCATTTCCTTGGCCTGCAGGGGATGCCCCGTCGTTACGCGGACTATCCTGATGCCTATGCCGGTTGGAACTATGTTTCATCCATCGGGTCATTCATTGCCGCCTTTGGTGTGTTGGTCTTCATCGGCGTTGTCATTCATGCGTTCGTACGTAAAGAGAAGTGTGAGGACAATCCGTGGGGCGAAGGCGCAACCACGCTGGAATGGACACTGCCCAGCCCGCCGCCGTTCCATCAGTTTGAAACACTGCCGCGGATCAAGTAATAAAGCGAAACTTAAAGACCCGGCGACAAGCCGGGTCTTTTTCTATGGAACCATTGGATGATCATGAGGGACAGCGTGACAGACGGCAAACCGGCCATTGATACTACTGACGCCGACGCGCAACTAGTTGAGGCGCAATATGCGGAGGTAAGGGATTTTATGTCCCTGCTGAAGCCGCGCGTCATGTCGCTTGTCGTGTTCACGGCCCTGATTGGCCTTGTGGCTGCACCGGTCGATATTCATCCGCTGATCGGCTTTACCGCCGTGTTGGCAATTGCTGTCGGGGCAGGGGCCTCGGGCGCGCTGAACATGTGGTATGACCGTGATATCGATGCCGTGATGAGCCGCACAAAAAACCGACCAATTCCTGCGGGCAAGGTGACGGCTGAACAGGCGTTGAGCTTCGGATTGATCCTGTCTGTGCTGTCCATTCTGGTGCTGGGTGTGTTGGTCAATTATGTGGCTGCAGCGCTGCTTGCCTTCACAATCTTTTTCTATGCTGTTGTTTATACAATGTGGTTGAAGCGATCGACGCCACAGAACATCGTTATCGGCGGCGCCGCCGGTGCCTTTCCGCCGATGATCGGGTGGGCCGCTGCAACCGGGACGGTGGGTTTAGAGTCCTTAAGCCTGTTTCTGATCATCTTTTTGTGGACGCCTGCCCATTTTTGGGCGCTGGCGTTGGTGAAGGAAGGTGATTACGGCAAGGTGGGCGTGCCCATGATGCCGAATGTTGCAGGGCCTGATTCAACAAGGAATCAGATTGTTATTTATACGCTCCTCACGCTGGTTATTTCATCTGCGCCTTTTTTGTTGGGCTTTGCCGGTATGGTATACGCCGCGACGGCTGCGATTGGCGGGTCTATATTCTTGATATTGGCATTGATGGTCTGGCGGGTGCGTGAAGGCGATAAAGCTGCCAAGACAGCCATGCGTCTGTTTGGATTTTCCATCCTGTATCTATTTGTCCTGTTTGCCTCATTGGGGCTTGAACATACACTGTTGGCCTAAAACACAGGAAGTTGATGATGCCTATTACTGATGAACATAAGAAAAAGCGCGGCGTAAACCTTGCCATTGGGCTGACCCTTGGTGCGTTGGTCGTGCTGTTTTTCGCCGTCACTGTTGTCCGGATTGGCGACAACGCCGCCAGTTCAGGCGTTTCAGGGTTCTAAACCTAGATGGCTGACCTATCGCCGCAATATGAACCGACAGACGACGCAGGCGCGCGTGCGCGACGTGTGGCGATCATTTGTGTTTCGGTTGTGGGGCTGATGGTTGGTGCGGCCTATGCCTCTGTGCCGCTTTATGACCTGTTTTGCCGGGTAACCGGTTATGGCGGGACGACGAACCAGTCGGATACAGAATCAACCATTATTTTGGACCGCGATGTGACCGTGCGATTTGATTCGAACGTCGCCCGTGGCCTGAATTGGAAGTTTGAGGCCCTGCAAGGCCCACAGGAGCTGAAGGTCGGGGAAACCGGGCTGGCCTTTTATCGGGCCACGAACCTGTCTGACAGACCCATTGTGGGCACTGCAACATACAATGTGACACCGCAAAAGGCGGGAGCATTCTTTATGAAAATAGAATGTTTCTGCTTTACAGAACAGCTGATTGAACCTGGTCAAAGCATTGATATGCCAGTAACTTTTTACATTGACCCAGAGATCGTCGATGAAGACTATCTGGACGATGTTGAGACATTTACCCTGTCCTATACTTTTTTTGAAAAAGAGGGCGAGGGCTAAGCCACTGGGTGTCCTGCCATTTGTGGCGAAAGGACGCGCAAAAAGGCCAGTTTTTCCAGTGTGGTAAATCTGGCAAAATGCGGTTCACATGTCTATTGTGACCCGCGAATTACATCATTCGGGCGAATCTCATCTAGGAAGATTTGCCATTTCAATTGAGGGGTGAAAACACCATGGCAGATAGTCACGCCAAAGCGCACGATTATCATCTCGTTGATCCAAGCCCGTGGCCGTTGCTCGGCTCTGTGGCAGCATTTGTGCTGGCAATCGGTGCGATCGCGAATTTCAGGGACTGGTCATTCAGCTGGCTGATGTATGTCGGCTTTGCAATGGTCTTTTACGTCATGTTCGCTTGGTGGCGCGATGTCATCCGTGAAGCAAAGGACGAAGGGTTCCATACGCCTGTTGTTCAGCTTCATCACCGTTACGGCATGATCCTGTTCATTGCCTCCGAAGTTATGTTCTTCGTTGCATGGTTTTGGGCATTCTTTGATGCATCATTGTTCCCCAAGGAACAGATCGGCGGCGTCTGGCCCCCGGTTGGCATCGAAACATTTGACCCGTGGCATTTGCCGCTGATCAACACCATGATCCTGCTGTTGTCCGGCACAACTGTGACGGCGGCCCATCATTATTTGATCGAAGGCAAGAACGACCTGACTGTTAAGTGGTTGATTGCAACTGTTCTGCTTGGTGCCTTGTTCACCTGTTTCCAGGTATATGAGTATGGCCACGCGGCCTTCAGCTTCTCTGGCCATATTTACGGGGCAACCTTCTTCATGGCGACCGGTTTCCACGGCTTTCACGTTTTGGTTGGGACAATCTTCCTATTCGTCAATCTGGTTCGCGCTGCCCGTGGTTCCTTCACTGCCGATCATCATTTCGGTTTTGAAGCCGCTGCTTGGTACTGGCACTTTGTTGACGTTGTCTGGCTGTTCCTGTTTGCCGCTGTCTATATTTGGGCGGGTTGATCCAGAGCCGGTTTAGATAGCTGAACAAGCTATGCCGCATTGAATAGCGCGCCCCGAACCTTATGATGAGGTTCGGGGCGTTTGCATTTTGAAGAGAATTCTATGTCTGATCGTGATTTTGTACCGCAGGATTTGCCCATCCAATCTTTGAAAACAGGCGAGAACGGGGCAGCAAGGGCCGGCATGGCCTATGGCCCCCAATCCCCATTCTCAACCGGTATGCGCAGCCGTTGCCCACGCTGTGGCGAGGGGAAGCTCTATAAAGGGTTGTTGGAAGTGCGGGATGGTTGCGACCATTGCGGGCTGGATTATTCACAGGTTGATAGTGGCGACGGGCCAGCGGTGTTTGTCATTCTGATTTTGGGCGCGCTGACAGTCTTGGGCGCATTATTGGTTGATTCCATTTTTGAGCCGCCATATTGGGCGCACGCCATCATTTGGGCACCGTTTATTGTCGGTGGGTCTATTGGGTTGTTGGCCCCCTTCAAGGGCATATTGATCGCGCTGCAATATCAGAACAAGGCGCGCGAAGGCCGTCTTGCCGACCCTACAAATGATCAGGATGGATGATGCAATTTACTTTTCGCCTTGGACTGACCCTTGCTGCCTTACCCGTTCTGCTGGTGCTGCTTGCATTGGGCAATTGGCAGGTTGAACGGTTGGCATGGAAGACAGAGCTGATTGCCAAGGTTGAGGCACGGATTGAGCAGCCAGCCGTTCCCTTGCCTGACAGGGCCAGCCTTGCTGAAGCATCTGACTATTTGCCCGTGGTCGTCACTGGCACGTTTGACCATGATCATGAGATTATTTTGACCGGGCGCAGTGTTGAAGGGCAGGGCGGGTATTTGGTTCTGACGCCACTTGAAACCGAACTGCAAGGGTGGATTTTGGTGGAGCGTGGCTTCGTCCCCCCGCAGTTTAAGGATACTGCCACGCGTCTGGATGGTCAGGTCGGTGGCACGGTAACCCTGTCGGGCCTGCTACATCGACCGATAGAGCCGGGGCCGTTTGTGCCTGTAAATCTGCCTGAAAAGGGTGACTGGTACAGTGTCGACTTGGCAGAGATGGGCAAAGCTATCGGGCGTGACCTCTACCCCATGTTGTTCATTGCTGACCGCGCAGCAACGACGGGATCCCGCTGGCCGCAGGCGGGGCAGGCGCGGATAAATTTCCCGAACAATCATCTGGGCTATGTGATTACATGGTTTGGTCTTGCCATTGCGCTGATTGGCGTCTGGTTCGCGATGAGCGTCACGCGCAGGCGTGGATAGTCAAAAGCGGCACAAATCAGCGCGACTGTTGCGGTGTGCGGCACTGATGGGCTTGGCAGGGGGGCTGCTTTCGCGCTATGCCCCTATACGAATTTGTGACTTTATCAGGAACTTTGCCACCAATGCGCTATGTCAGCACCAGAGGGGACGCCCCCATTTTGGGGTTTGAGGATGTCTTGCTAAAAGGGCTCGCCAATGATGGCGGGTTGTATTGGCCCGAAACATTCCCCCAATTGTCCGAAGATCAGCTGCGTGGCTTTGTCGATATGCCTTATGTGCAGGTCGCAGCTGAGGTCATGTATCCCTTTGTCGCTGACTGTTATGAGCGCGCCGAATGGGATGATCTTGTCAAAGATGCCTATAAGCATTTCGCCCATGCTGAGGTTGCGCCCTTGCGCCAAATCGGGGCTGGAGAATGGCTGCTGGAATTGTTCCACGGCCCGACCCTGGCGTTCAAGGATGTGGCGATGCAATTGCTGGGGCCATTGTTTGATCGCGCGCTTGAACGGCGTGACCGACACGTCACTGTGATTGGGGCAACATCGGGTGATACAGGCTCCGCTGCGATTGAGGCCTTGCGTGGGCGTGATCGTGTGTCTGTCGTGATTATGCATCCGCATAACCGCACATCGGATGTGCAACGCCGTCAGATGACGACAGTGCTTGATGGGAACATTCACAACATTGCGCTTGAAGGCACGTTTGATGATTGTCAGGCTGCTGTGAAAGCAATGTTTGCCCATGAAAGTTTTGCCGACAAGGTTGGCATGACGGGCGTTAACTCAATCAACTGGGCCCGCGTTATGGCCCAGACGGTTTATTATGTGACCGCGGCTGTGGCGCTTGGCGCGCCTGATCGCGCTGTCAGCTTTGCCGTGCCCACTGGGAACTTCGGCGACATTCTTGCAGGCTATGTGGCAAAGCGTATGGGCGTGCCGATTGATCAGTTGATCATTGCCACGAATGAAAATGACATTTTGGAACGCGCGCTCAAAACGGGCCGCTATGAAAAATCCGGTGTTGTTGCAACTGACAGCCCCTCAATGGATATTGAAGTTTCCAGCAATTTTGAACGCCTGTTGTTTGAAACTGGTGGGCGTGATGCAGGCGCTGTTAAACGCGCCATGTCCAGCCTTGGCCAATCGGGCAGCTTCACGATTGAGGAGCAGGCGTTGACTGCCATCCGTACCGATTTCGATGCTGCCCGTGCTGATCAAAAGGCTATGAGCGCCGCGATCAAACAGGTTTCCTCTGATAGTGCTTGTCTGATTGACCCTCATACCGCCGTTGGAATTGCTGCGGGTCGTAGCCTGCCGCATAAGGACGGTGTGCCGATGGTCTATCTGTCCACTGCGCACCCAGCGAAGTTCCCCGTGGCCGTGAATGAGGCAACCGGGCAGACGCCTGATTTGCCGCCGCATATGGCTGATCTGTTTGAGCGGGAGGAACGCTTTACCGTGTTGCCCAATGACCTTGGTGCGTTGGAAAAGTTTATCGCCGACGCTGTTGCAGGTGATGCATGAGCATCATCACATCCACCCTTCCTAACGGGCTTACTGTTGCCACTGATGAGATGGCTGACGTCGCCTCAGCCTCGGTTGGGGTGTGGGTACATGCCGGCGCGCGTCATGAAACACTGGCGCAGAATGGCCTTAGTCATATGTTGGAACATATGGCATTCAAAGGCACGACCAAACGGTCTGCGCTTGATATCGCCAATGAAGTTGAAGCCGTTGGCGGACACCTCAACGCCTATACCGCGCGGGAGCAAACGTGTTATTACGCCCGTATGTTGAAGGATGATGTGGCGCTTGGCGCTGACATTCTGGCCGACATTGTGCGCGAGCCTGTTTTCGCCGCTGATGAGCTTGAGCGTGAGCGTGGCGTAATCTTGCAGGAAATTGGGCAGGCCGAAGATACGCCGGACGATATTGTGTTCGATATGGTGCAGGAGGCTGCCTATAGCGACCAGCCTATGGGGCGGTCGATCCTTGGCACCGCAGAACGTGTCAGTAATTTCACCGCCGACGATTGCGCTGATTATCGCAGTACCCATTATGAGCCTGGCTCAATGGTGTTTGCAGCCGCCGGTGCAGTGGCGCATAGCGATATGGAACAGTTGGCCCACTCATTGTTTGGCGATATGACGGGCCAGACACGCCCGGCACAGGCGGGCGCGCAGTTCAGGCCCACTGTTCAGGTGCGGGGCCGCCCCCTTGAACAAATGCATGTGGCGTTGACATTTGATGGCATTGGTCTTGATGACCCGGATTATTACGCAGCACAAGTTTTGGCCACCGCCTTGGGTGGCGGCATGTCTTCGAGACTGTTTCAGGAAGTGCGTGAAAAGCGCGGCCTGGTCTATTCCGTGTATGCCTATGCCAATGGCGCGACAGATTGCGGACAGTTTGGTGTTTATGCCGGCACCGGCCCGCAACAAACTGCTGAATTGATGGACGTGCTGGCCGATGAATGCGCGGGTGCGGGACAAAACTTGACCAACGATGATATTGATCGGGCGCGGGCGCAAATGCGGGCAGGGGTTGTTATGGCGCTTGAATCATCAGCGCAACGTGCCGAACAAATGGCGCGACAATTGCAGTTGTTGGGCCGTATCGTGCCGATTGAAGAACAATTAGCGGATCTTGAAAAGGTAGACCAGGCAGCCGTTGCCGGTGTTGCAGGACGCATCTTTGCGGATCGTCCGGCGGCGGCCTTTGTCGGTCCTGACGCAGTGATTGAAACCGCACAAACGGGGCTATTGCGCTTTGCCGCCTAGATGGGGCGACGGCGCTGCAATCAGGGGGCGGCATGAAACAAAGTCTGCCAAGAAAGCTTGAGCTTACGAGCGGCAATCTTCTGTTGCGCGCCCCGCGAAATGGCGATTTTCTTGAATGGTGCGCCCTGCGAACCAATAACCGCGCCTTTCTTTCCCCGTGGGAGCCGACTTGGCCCGCAGATGATTTAAGTCGCCGTGGATGGCGTCGCAGGCTTGCCGGGTATGAACGCGAACGCCGCGACGGTACTGCATTAGCCCTGTTTATCTATACACTTGAAGGTTTGACGGGCAGGCAGGAATTGGCAGGTGGGGTGCGCCTGTCCAACATCAATTATGGGGTCCAGCAGTCCGCCAGTATCGGCTATTGGTTGGGGCGCGACTATGGCGGTGCGGGGAATATGAGCAAGGCTGTTGAAATGGTCTGCCGTTTCGGGTTTGAACAGATTGGCCTGCATCGAATTGAGGCGTGCTGCATTCCCGACAATCAACGATCAGCCCGTGTCTTGAAACGTTGCGGTTTTGAACAAGAAGGTCTGGCCCGCGACTATTTGAAGATCAATGGTAAATGGCAGGATCATCTGTTGTTTGCGCGGCTCAACGACCTATAGGGCCAGCCCTGTGGCGTTAGCTGATCACGATTTATGCGTGACCTGCATCTGAAACCAGACTGGTCGGATCGATGCCCAAAGTGCCAAGTGCGGATCGCCACGCATCATCCCCGTCATGTTTGAACATCATTTCTGGGTCGGCATCACAATTCAGCCACCCATTCGTTGCCATTTCACTTTCCAATTGCCCCGGACCCCACCCGGCGTACCCAAGGGCAACCAAATGGTTGTGTGGCCCTTCGCCATTGGCAATGGCGCGCAACACATCCAATGTTGCCGTTAAGCTGATGGCGGGGTGCAAAACCGTGGTGCTGTCGTGGTGATAATCAGGAGAGTGCAGAACAAAACCGCGCCCCGGTTCGACCGGACCACCCGCATATACCGGTAATTTAATGGCGTTGTCATCGGTGGAGGTGATTTCGAGCTGCCCTAAAAGATCGGGAAAAGTGATGTCTTGGGCAAGTTTATTGACGACAAGGCCCATTGCCCCTTCGTCTGAGTGGGCGCAAATGAAGACCACGCTGTGGGCAAAGCGATCATCCCCCATTGCGGGCATGGCAATCAGAAATTGCCCTTCTAATGTCATCATGTCGCCAGACTTACTCATCATTAAGAGTCTAGGTCTAGTATCGACTTGGATGCAAATGCTAAATCACCTCACTTTGTTGTGAATTGACTTGACTCGCCGTGTCAGGCGCGGAGGGTAGGATAACGTATGATTTTAATTGGTCGGAACATCATTATCGCCTTGAGCTTGTTGTTTGTTGCAACGGGGGCCGCCGCTGACGTGTCTAGCGAATGGCAAGTTGACCAGTACGCCAAAACGCGACTTGTCCTTGAAGAAATCACCGCTGATCATGTGAAAATCGGTCTTGAGATTGTGATGGAAGATGGCTGGCATACCTACTGGCGTGCGCCGGGGGACGCTGGCTTGCCGCCCAACTTTGATTGGGCCGGGTCGGTTGGCGTAGATGATGATAATGTGGTTGTTGGCTGGCCATGGCCGATAGAATTTCGTGATTTTGACTATCAAACCTTCGGCTATGAAGGCCGCGTGATTTTACCCATCACTGTACCGCTCGCTGCGTCGCTTGTTGACTCGCAGGCCCAAATCAATTTGAAGCTGAACTATGGGGTGTGTGATGAAGTGTGCATCCCGTTGAGCGCCCAACTATCCTTGCCTATTGGTTCATCCGACCAGCCTGCGACTGACCTGACACAATGGCGTGATCGTGTGCCTGACAAGGCAGACACTTTGATTGTCGAGGCAGCCTATGATGGTTCTGAATTGGTGATTGACGTGCCCGGTGCGCATGGCCATGAAATGATTGCTGATACTGACGATGGGCGTATTTTTTATGCCAATGCGCTTGATGATGATGGGCAGGCGCGTTTTATGTTTGCGCCTTCCGCCTTAAACCCTGACCCGACCGGACAGAAAATTCGCATTGCTGTGGTGGGGGCTGATGGGGTTCGTTCTGTTGTGAAGGAGGCGACGGTCATGCAATCGCCCCCTGCACAAAATGCGCTTACACAGGATCCCAAGTAAAGACGCCGGCGGATGCCTGCGTTGGATCTGTAAAGTCTGCCTCCATCGCGCGGAAGCCGCGTGCCATCAAATCATCGGCATCCCATCCATTGACGTTTGACATGCCGCGTACGGGGCGTGGCTGGCTCATCAAAAAGACCTCGTTGCCGCGGACGGTGAAAATCTGTCCGTTGGTTTTTTCGTCAGCGCATAGCGCAATGGCGGGCGGTGCGATTTGATCGGCGCGCGTGGATCGTTTCATACGCTCAACCCGTTCGGCGCTTGCCTCGTCCTTTACAGGGATGGAGGCGATCATGCGCGTCCATGCAAATGGTGCGATGCAGTTGGACCGCACATTTTTGCGCGCGCCTTCCATGGCGATGATGCTGGACAGTCCAACAATCCCCATCTTGGCCGCTGAATAATTGGCCTGCCCCACATTGCCGATCAACCCACTGGTTGAGGTGAACATGACATAGGCACCGTCCTGCTGATTGCGGAAATGCTCAACCGTGGCGCGGGCCGTGTTGAAGCTGCCTTTTAGATGAACCTCAATCACGCTGTCCCAATCGGCTTCATCCATTTTGTGAAACATGACATCGCGCAAAATGCCTGCGGGGTTGATCACCGCATGCAGGCCGCCAAATTCATCCATGGCCTGTTCGAACATGCTTTTCGCGCCGCTCATCAAGGCAACGGAATCTGAGTTTGAGGCCGCGTTGCCACCTGCCTCACGAATTTCTTGGGCAACCTGTTCGGCGGGGCCTGCATCACCGGAATCATCGCCGGACATGCCGCCACCCAAATCGTTAATCACAACATTGGCACCTTCCTTGGCTGCCAACAGGGCGCATTCACGCCCAATGCCGCGCGCTGCGCCGGTAACGATTACTGTTTTGCCATCAAGTACGCCCATCAGTATCTCCTATCTTTGATGATTTGCCGCAATCTACTAGGAAAATGGGACTTGTGCCAGCGGCGTGTGAATGTTACGAGCCCGTCCTATGATCTTTGCAATGATCCATATGCGACGACGATAGTCATTTACCGGGCGGGCCGATTGGTCCTGCGCGTCCCTTTGGTTTGCGCGGCCCAGATTGCAAAATTTCCAAACAATAATCTTCTGATTATGATCAAATGACTTGTGCGCCTGAATTACGAATCACGCGCGTTGCACTGGATAAGACTATGGCTAAGACAGCAGCCCAAGATATGAGCTTTTCTCTACACCCCGCAGGCGCGGCAGAACTGCCCGCGATTGAGGCGCTATTGGATCGTGCCTTTGGACCGGGCCGGTTGGCAAAAAGTTCCTATCGTTTACGTGAAGATGTGGCGGCCCTGTCCGACCTGTGCTTTGTAGCGCGTGATGACAAGACGGGCGCAGTGTGCGGGTCAATCCAATATTGGCCGGTAACGCTGAAATTTGATGATGGCAGTACGCCTGCACAGGCGCTGTTGCTGGGGCCATTGGCAACGGATCCTGATTTTCAGGGTATGGGGATCGGACGGGCACTGATGGCCCATACCCTGCAGCTTGCCGCGCAACAGGGGCACAAGGCCGTGATTTTGGTCGGGGATGAGCCCTATTACGCCAAGGTCGGGTTTTCCCGCTTGGGTGCGTTTGGCTTGCGGTTGCCCGGTCCATTTGATCCCAGTCGATTGTTGGGCCGTAATTTGGTTGATGGGGCGCTAACCGGCAATCCTGCGGCGATTGTAAAGGCCGAATAACAGCTTTTTCCCTGTTTTGGCCCGCCCGGGACTTTGCCTTTTTGTCTGAAAGGGGCATGATACTGGCATGAGTGAATCAACAAGCAAACCACAGGCGGATCAACGCCCCTTTGATAATGTTTTGGCGCAGGCGCAAAGCGCGATCAAGCGGCGCGGTGTGGCTCCCGTTGACAAATGGAACCCGGATTATTGCGGCGAGATGGATATGCGCATCGCGCGCGACGGTACGTGGTTCCACGAAGGCAGCCCCATTGGCCGCAAGCAATTGGTGCGCCTATTTTCAACAGTGTTGCGCAAGGATGAAGATGGCCGTCATTATCTTGTGACCCCGGTCGAAAAAATTGGCATCACAGTTGATGACGCCCCGTTTCTGGCGGTTGAAGTGGCGGTTGAAGGCGCAGGGCAGGACATGTCGTTGAGCTTCCGCACCAATGTTGATGATCAGGTCACGGCAGATGCCGACCATCCGATCCGCGTGACAATTGACAAAGAAACGGGGGAGCCATCGCCCTATGTCTTGGTACGTGGCAGGCTGGAGGCAAAGATCGCCCGGTCAGTCTTTTACGAGTTGGTTGCACTTGGTCAGGAACAGGCGCATGAAGGTGTGATCCATTTTGGCCTGTGGTCCGGCGGCATATTCCATTCGTTCGGAGAGAAAGACGCGTTGTTCGCGGACACTGAAATTGTGACGGGTTAGGGCAGATCATGCCGACGAGCATTTTATCGCGTAGCTATATTGAGGATCGGTTGATCAGCCGACAGCCTGACAGCACCGCGCGGTCGGATGCGGATTTGACACCCTATTGGAATGATCTGCTGCCCAAAAACCGGGTGCTGCGCCCCGCGGCGGTTTTGGTGCCAGTGGTGGAACGAACGTCGGGTCTTTCTGTGTTGTTGACGGAACGATCTGCGGACTTGCCCGATCATCCGGGGCAGGTGGCCTTTCCCGGTGGCCGGATTGACGATACTGATCATGGCCCCGAGGCTGCGGCCCTGCGTGAAGCCGAAGAAGAAGTCGGGCTGAACCCTGATTGGACGCAATTGGTGGGGCGGCTGGACCATTATCATACCGGAACGGGGTTTCACATCACACCCGTGGTCGGCTTTGTCGATCCTGTATTCACGCTGGATGATTTGGAGTTGGAACAGGCTGAAGTTGCCAAGGTGTTTGAGGTGCCATTGTCGTTTTTGATGGACCCGGCCAATCATGAAAAACACGCCATAGACTATAAGGGGCGGGAGCGGATTTATTACGCCATGCCTTATCAAGGCCATTACATCTGGGGGGCAACAGCGGGCATGTTGGTGAATATGAGCCACATTCTGCTTGGTGCGCCATCTAATGAAAGCGGAGTTGCCTGATGCGTCTGGTTCTACTCAACCTATTCTTGCTGTTGCTGCCCTTGATCACCTACATGCTTGTGCGTTGGGTGCGTGGGCATCGCGACTTTGCCAACCGTCCGACTGTGCGGTTGTTGCTGGTTGGGCTGGTGCTGGTGATTATCAGCTTGCTTGTCGTGCGTTTTAGCACCGGTGCTGATCCTGAATCCGTCTATGTGCCGCCGCATATGGAGGATGGCAAACTTGTTGGTCCGCATTATGTTGCCCCTGAAGACGCAGGCGACGGGGTTCACCCCGGCGATGTCGTGCGCGAAGACTGATCATGTCTGCTCCGATATTTCCTATCAATGCGCTGCGGCAGGGTAATCTACCGCTCGATACTGTTTTGCGCGCCCTAACTGCCAAGGGCGATGAGGTTCGTTTGGTGGGCGGCGTGGTGCGTGACCATCTGCTGAAGCGTCCGATGGGGGATGTGGATCTGGCGACCGCTGCCGTGCCCGCACAGACTATCAATTTGTTAGAGGCGGCTGGATTGAAGGCAGTGCCGGTTGGTATTGAGTTTGGCACCGTGATCGGCGTTGCCGATGGTGTCGGGTTTGAGATTACGACCCTGCGTGCGGATGTGGAAACGGATGGCCGTCATGCGGTGGTGTCGTTCACAACAGATTGGCAACAAGACGCAGTTCGTCGTGACCTGACGATCAATGCGTTGAGCGTCGATCTGACAGGCACTATCCATGATTATGGCGGTGGCATCGAAGACATCAACGCGCGCCAACTGCGGCTGATCGGGACGCCGATTGATCGCCTGCATGAAGATTATTTGCGCCTGCTGCGCGTCTTTCGTTTTGCCAGTCAATTGGGTGATAGTTTCACGATTGATGACGAGACATTGACCGCCTGCACCCAGGCGCAAAAGGGACTGAAACAGCTGTCGGGGGAGCGTGTGTTTGCAGAGCTGTCGCGACTGCTGACCGGGCCAAATGCCTTGCCTGTCATTCAGGTGATGGAAGGACGCGGCATTTGGCAAACCCTGTTTGAGTTGTCGTTTGATGCCGATGCGTTGGCGGGCCTTGCCGCTGTTGAGGGAAAGCCCGATGCCATCCGGCGTTTGATGGCAGGGTTTGGCCCCGAAGAAGCGGCGCGGATTTTAAGCGCGCTGAATGCGCCTGGGCGTCAAAGGGCGCGGGCGTTGTCCGTGGCGGCATTGTTGCGGGCTGGCGCGCTGGATGATGACAAGGTTGTGCTGCGCCGCATATGGAAGGATGGCGTGCAACCAGCCATTGATGCAGCGTTATTGGCTGGGCGGCCAGACATGCTTCCGCACATCAAAAATTTGGCAGACAGGTCTTTCCCGGTGCAGGGTAGGGACGTCCTGTCACGCGGTGTTGCGCCGGGGCCGGACGTCGGGCGCTATCTAGGGACGCTTGAAGACTGGTGGTTTGACAATGACATGCCCGACCGTAAAGCGTGTTTGCGCGCACTGGCGCTGTTGATCAATCCCAACTAGCCATTGGCGGCAGGCTCATCAAAATGGCGTCGGGATTACCATTCGTCATGATGCCGAAACGTGTGCCCCGGTCATGCAGCAAGTTGAATTCCACATAACGCCCACGCTTATACGCCTGAAAGTCGCGATGTTCCAGCTCATACGGGGTGTTCATCCGCTTGCGCACGATGGCGGGGAAGGCTTCAAGAAACGCCAGACCAACATCCTGCGTGAACTTGAAATCCTGTTCCCAGTTTTCTTCCGTCGGGCCGCTGGTTAGGCGGTCATAGAATATGCCGCCTTGGCCACGCGGTTCATCGCGGTGCGGGATGAAGAAATATTCATCAGCCCATGCCTTGAACTTGTCGTAATAGGCGGGGTCATTGGCATCGCAGGCACGCTTTAGGCAATCATGAAACAACGCGACATCGTCATCAAATGGATAAATCCCGTTCAGGTCGGCACCGCCACCAAACCAATGTTGTGCCGTGATCAAGTGGCGTGTGTTCATATGGACGGGGGGGACAAACGGGTTGCGCATATGGGCGACCAATGAAATGCCTGATGCCCAAAAATGGGGATTTTCGATTGCCCCGGGAATTTCCTTTGCGAATTGTTCGGAAAACTCCCCCTCTACCGCTGAAAAGTTGACGCCGACTTTTTCAAAGACGCGCCCCTTCATCTTACCAATGGTGCCGCCACCGCCGCCGGGTCGTTCCCATTTGGTGTAGTCAAACTGGCCGGGGTCTGCCTTGTCGCAATCAGGTCCGTCATAATCCTGTTCGATGGCCTCGAACGCGGCGCAAATCTGATCGCGCAGATTTTGAAACCAATCGGCAGCGCGGGCCTTGTGGGCATCAGTGGGGGCAAAGTCAGTCATATAATTTTCCGGTTGGTGGCCAAATCATGTCAGGCCCAAATTCGCATCAGGCAAGTGTGGGGGCATGTTTCGCAAACAGATCAAGCTGACGCAAGACCTCTCCTGCAATCATCGCGGCGCTTACGGCCAAATTCAGGCTGCGTTGATCGGGCTGCATGGGGATTATCAGCCTGTGATCGGCGCAATCATGCACTTCATCGGGCACGCCGGCAGATTCGCGTCCGAACATGATCACGTCAGTTGGGGCGAACTGAAATGCGGTATAGGGACTGGCTGCGCGTGTCGTCATTAGAATCAGTCGGCGGTTCTGATTGCGTCTTTGTGTATCAAAAGCCTCAAAATTCATGTGCCGGATCAGATTCGCGCTATCCAGATAATCCATGCCTGCGCGGCGCAATGTGCGGTCAGACAGGGCAAAACCACAAGGTTCTATCACCTCAATCGGCAGGCCCAAACAGGCTCCTAAACGCAGAATTGTCCCCGTATTCTGCGGAATATCCGGCTGAAACAGGGCAATTGACGGGGAATTAGTGGTTGAATTTGTCATGTTTGTATCTGACCCTAGAACGCAGCGAATGGTCAATGAATTTGGCAGAAAACAGCGCAGTGCGTGACCTTTATTAAGAATCGCGCGACACTTTGCCATGAGCTTTGCATCGACTGGACAATTTACTCTGTGGATGCAAAAACATTGCCGAGTCTGTATGTCTGATCCACCTCGCAGGATCAGGCCGTTCGGAAATTTGAAGAGGGACAGGTATGACTGCCGATAATACACAGTCAGCCCATGGCCATGACGAAGATGTAACGCGTCGCGACATTCTATATGTCGGCACTGCCGCGTTTGCTGCCGTCGGTGGTGGGGCAGCGGTTTGGCCGCTGGTTGATCAGATGAATCCTGATGCATCAACATTGGCATTGGCTTCGACTGAAGTAAATTTGTCAGCGATTACAGAAGGCCAGTCGGTCACGATTATGTGGCGTGGTACGCCCGTATTTGTGCGTCACCGTACTGCCGCTGAAATCGAAGAAGCACGCGCCGTGCCGATGGGCGATTTGCCTGATCCGCAGGCCGATGATGAACGTGTGCAGAAGCCTGAATGGCTGATTATGCGTGCCATCTGTACCCATTTGGGTTGTGTGCCGCTTGGCGAGCAGGGTGACTTCAACGGTTGGTTCTGTCCTTGTCATGGGTCCCATTACGACACAGCTGGTCGTATTCGGAAGGGCCCGGCACCTAAGAACCTTGAAGTTCCGCCTTATGAGTTCCTTTCGGACTCTGTCATTAAAATCGGTTAAGGAGCAGCCCTCATGAGCAGCAACAACGGACCGAAGCGCGATTTTATTGATCCGCATGATTTGGCCGAGCCGTTTGAATCAAATAACGGCATCGTAAACTGGATGGAAAGCCGTCTGCCCATTATTTCACTTGTTTATAATGCAGGCTTCTCTTTCCCCAGCCCCCGTAACCTGAACTACTTCTGGACCTTTGGTATGATTTTGAGCTTCATGCTCGTCTTCCAATTGGCCACCGGTATTGTTCTGGTGATGCATTACACACCGCATGTCGATATGGCCTTTGCCTCAGTCGAACATATTATGCGTGATGTGAATTATGGCTGGCTATTGCGCTATGCGCATGCCAATGGCGCCAGCTTCTTCTTTATTGCAGTGTATATCCACATGATCCGCGGTCTTTACTACGGTTCATATAAGGCGCCTCGTGAAGTGCTTTGGATCATCGGTGTGGCCATCTATCTTGCGATGATGGCAACCGGCTTCATGGGCTATGTGTTGCCCTGGGGTCAGATGAGCCTGTGGGGTGTAACCGTGATCACCAACCTGTTCTCGGCCCTGCCGTTGATTGGTGAACCTTTGGTGACGCTGCTGTGGGGTGGTTTTTCGGTTGATAATCCGACACTGAACCGCTTCTTCTCGCTTCATTATCTGCTGCCGTTCGTTATCGCCGGTTTGGTTGCGTTGCATATCTGGGCGCTGCATGTGCCGGGCAACAACAACCCGCTGGGCATCGACGTGAAGGGCAAGCAGGACACACTCAGCTTCTGGCCGTACTATCAGATCAAGGACATGTTCGCGCTTGTTCTGTTCCTGATCGTGTTCATGGGCTTTGTGTTCTATGCGCCGAATATGTTGGGTCACCCCGATAACTATATCGAGGCGAACCCGATGCAGACACCGCCGCACATTGTGCCTGAATGGTATTACCTGCCGTTCTACGCCATCCTGCGTTCAGTGCCTGATATTCTGTTCATTCCGGCCAAGCTGGGTGGTGTGATTGCCATGTTCGGTGCCATTGCCATCTGGGCATTGATGCCGTGGCTTGACACCAGCCGCGTCCGTTCCAGCCGGTTCCGTCCGGTTTGGCGTTGGTTCGTGTTCATCTTCCTGGCCGATATGCTTGTGCTGGGTTGGTTGGGCGCACAGGTGCCGAACGACGTGTTGGTGCTGATCGGTCAGCTTTGCACGATTTACTATTTTGCCTTCTTCCTGATCATCATGCCTGTCATGGGTTTGATCGAAAAGCCGAAGCCCTTGCCCACATCAATCGCTGATGAGGTCTTGGGTGGTGCAGCAGCGCCCGATGGGGCCGCTGCCGCGCAGGAAAAACGCGGTTAATCAGCAAGAGAGAATGAGGATATGACGATGATCAAAACATGCCGCAATCTCATCATTGCTGCCGGTATGGCCTTCGCGGGTATGACCGGAATGGCTGTTGCTGCCGGGGATGCCCCCGCAGCGCCGAAACAGGAATGGTCCTTTGATGGCCCGTTCGGTACGTTTGACCGTGCCGCATTGCAGCGTGGCTTTCAGGTTTATTCTGAAGTTTGCGCCGCTTGCCACGGCATGCAGTACTTGCATTACCGTAACCTTGGTGAAGCCGGTGGCCCCGAATTTACCGAGGCGCAGGTAAAGGCCATTGCCGCAGCGAATGATGTTGCAGACATTGACGACGAAGGCGAAGCCATCGACCGTCCGGGTCTGCCCAAAGACAAGTTCGTGTCACCTTTTGCCAACCAACGTGCTGCAGCTGCTGCGCATGGGGTGGCACCGCCGGATTTGAGCCTGATGGCAAAAGCCCGCGTTGGTGGCCCTGACTATATCTTCGCATTGTTGACAGGCTATGAAGATGGTCCTGAAGACTTTGACGGGGCGAATTACAACAAGTATTTCCCCGGTCATAATATTGCGATGGCACAGCCCCTGTTCGACGATCAGGTCGAGTATCAGGACGGCACAGCTGCGACACAGGAACAGATGGCACGTGACGTGTCTCACTTCCTGATGTGGGCGGCAGAGCCGAAGCTCGAAGCGCGCCGTTCACTGGGTATTCGTGTTATGCTGTACCTGTTGGTGCTGGCTGGCCTGATGTACTTTGTGAAGCGTAAGGTTTGGGCCGACGCGCACTAATGATTTTTCCAATGCGCGGTTATCCTGTTGTTTGAGGCTAGGATAAACCGCGGTTGAGAGATAAAAGAGATTGAAAGGCACCGCGTTTCGTGGTGCCTTTTTCTATGGAAAGTAGACCATTTTTTGGAGCAAGCCCCTATGGCTGAAACTATATTGGGAATTATCGGCGGCAGCGGTGTCTATGACATGGACGGGCTGAAAGACAAGGTCTGGCGTCGTATTGAAAGTCCTTGGGGCGCACCGTCTGACGAGCTGTTGTTCGGCACCTATCAGGGTCAGCAACTTGTCTTTCTACCCCGTCACGGGCGTGGGCACAGCCTGACGCCAACCGACATCAATTACCGTGCCAATATTGATGTGATGAAACGGGCAGGGGTGACGGATATTCTGTCTGTATCTGCATGTGGTTCCTTTCGGGAGCAAATGCCCCCCGGCACATTTGTGATTGTGGACCAATTTGTTGATCGCACGCATTTGCGGCCCAAAAGCTTTTTCGGTCCGGGTCTTGTGGCCCATGTGTCTATGGCGCAACCGGTCTGTCAGCGCCTTGGCGATGCGGCAGAGCAGGCGGCCAAGCAGGCCAATATCAGCTATCACCGTGGCGGCACATATTTGGCGATGGAGGGGCCACAGTTTTCCTCCCACGCTGAATCTACGCTCTATCGGAACTGGGGCATGGATGTGATTGGCATGACCAATATGCCGGAGGCGAAGTTGGCCCGTGAAGCTGAGATGGATTACGCAACCATTGCCATGGTGACGGATTTTGATTGTTGGCACCCTGACCACGGCGCTGTCGATGTTGATAGCGTGATCGCCATTTTGGGTCAGAACGCAGCCAATGCGCAGGCCCTTGTGAAGGCGATTGTCTCGCTGCTGAAGGATCGCCCAGATGCGTGCCCTCATGGCTGTGACAGGGCCCTTGATCACGCAGTGATTACCGCGGCGGCGGCGCGGGACAAGGCCATGATTGAAAAACTAGGGTCAGTGGCAGGGCGGGTGCTGTCATGACTGAACACCTCAAATCCTTGGTGCGGACCATTCCCGATTTTCCAGAACCGGGAATTATGTTTCGGGATGTGACTACCTTGTTTGCGGATCCTGCGGGCATGGCGGGCTCTATTCGCGGTATGGCTGATCACGCCGGTGCGTTCCCCAAGTTTGATTGCGTTGCCGGGATTGAGGCACGCGGATTTATTCTTGGTGCTGCGCTTGCGATTGAATTGGGCGTGGGGTTTGTGCCCCTGCGCAAAAAGGGCAAGCTGCCGGGGGCAACATTGCACGAAGACTATGCGCTGGAATATGGCACCGACACGCTTGAGGTACATCAGGATGCCATTAACGAAGGTGATCGGGTGTTGTTGATTGATGATTTGATCGCAACCGGGGGCACGGCGCTGGCCGCCCATCGGTTAGTGACGCGTGCGGGCGGTATTGTGCCGGCGGCATTTTTTGTCATCGATTTGCCGGAACTTGGTGGCGCTGCAAAACTGCGCGCAGCCGGCCTTGAAGTGCGCGTCCTGATGGATTTTGACGGTGCCTGATACATACAAGACAGGGCTGGAGGGGGAGGCGATTGCCGCGTGTTTTCTTGAAGACGCAGGTTATGGCATCATCGCCCAACGGTTCAAGACCAGTGAGGGGGAGATTGATCTGGTTGCCGCCCAGCGTGGCCTAATCGTCTTTGTTGAGGTGAAGGCGCGTGCGACCGCGGCTGATGGTGCGGCCGCGCTTGAAGGGCTGGCAAGGGATCACAAGCGTATTGTGTCTGCCGCAGAAATATGGCGTGGCCAGAACCCTGACCACGCCACACAATGTGATTTTCGATTTGACGTTATTCTTGTGATCGACGGTTTAGTCACCGACCATATTGAAAATGCCTTTATCGGCTAGAACAGGTAGCGGAATTCTACCTCGTAGCTGGTGGTCGGGATACGTCCACCAAAATGCGACCCGACAAATGTCGGCACGTCATTATTCCCAGCCAGTGCTTCGCGGTCGAGAATATTGTCCACATACAGCATCAGTGACCAATTATCGTCCAGCCCACGTATGCCGGTGCGGCCATTTACGGTCCAACCGGCCTCGCGGACATCAACGGGGTCATTGTCAACGGTCAAAAATTCGTCTGATGCGTAGATCCCGGTGACACCCAAATGTGTCTTGAAGGGCAGATTGAATATCTGACGATCAAATGTGGCGCCAAGCGTGTGTTGCCACTCAGGTGCGCTGGACAGCGGTGCGCCGGCCAGGTCACAAGGCGGATCGCCCTGGAATTCTGCAGAGCAAGGGCCGTTGGGGAAGCTGTCATAAGTCGCATCGGTATAGGCCCCGGTTGCGCTTAGGAACATGCCCCAGAACGGCACCAACAAGGCTTCCCATTCAACGCCCTGAATAGTGGCATCAGCAGCGTTTTCAACAACGAATGACACGCCGTTGAATGAGCTGATCTGCAGATCGCGGAACTTTGTATAGAAGATTGAGACGTTCAGGCGCGCCGCACCTTCCAACCATTCAGACTTAAAGCCACCTTCCAACACGACAGAGCTTTCCTCGTCATATTCAAGCTGGTCGGGGTTAAGGGCAGAGATATTGTAACCGCCTGACTTGTATCCCTGGGCAAATGTCAGATAGGTCATCAGATCGTCTGTCCACTGCACTGATGTGGAGACTTTTGGCGATACGGAAAATTCATCCCGTGACCGACTTTCGGTAAAGTCTGTGTTGCCGGACTGAATGACCGGGAACACCAGTGCCCCGCCGGGGGTGAAGTTCAAATTGACATTGCCCTGCAAGTCGACCGGATTACCGTTACCGCGAATACCCGTGCGTTCATTGATCAAGGCATGATCATAGAAAATGCTCTTTTCTTCATACCCAACACGCAGGCCAACGGTGGTGGCCCAAATGTCAGTAATGTGCCAGGTCAATTGGCCAAAGGCAGCATATGATTCAGTGGTTTGATCAAACCGTGTGGCGCTTGTTTCAATCACGGGCGTGCCTTCAAGGTCTTGACGGACCTTGGTTGCATTGGCCCCCAGTGTGCCAAACAGCGGATTGTCCAATTCTGAATTTTGGCAAGCCAAACGCAGATCGGTTGTCAGTAACGCACCCAGCAAATTTGCCAGTTCAAGTGGAATCGTCGTACAGATCGTCCGCTCGCCCTCGCCGGTGACGGCAAGGATCTCATGCAGTTCCATGAAATCAATTGTGTCTGACTGCACGTCCACATTGCTTTTCACATAGTTTAGGCCGGCAATGAATTCGACTTCGCCGGGGGGTGAAGTGACACGAAATTCCTGACTGAATTGATCGAACTTTTCGTGTTCATCCAGGATTAGGAAGGGAATTGGCGAAAAGTCGGCGTCAAAGGCAACCTTGTCATCCATATCCGCATAGGCGGTCAGTGATGACAGTGTGTAGCCTGATGACAATTCCCAATTGACCCGAAGGTTGCCGTCAAGATTTGTACGCTCGACAAAGCCGGGATAGTTCTGGTGGGTTTTGTCGTCAAACACGTCATCGCTGGTCTGCGGATCATACACCTGCATGGCGGCAAGGTGGCGGTCGCGAACCTTGGTCAGCTGTGTGCCGCTGCCCTGTTGGTCAACGGTTGACCCGGCAATCGCCAATGTAGCGTTGAAGGTTGTGCTGGGTTCATAGCGAATTTTGATGCGGGCGTTTTCATTGTCCAGATTACGCTCGTCACGACCAATTGTCGTATTCTCGATATCGCCGTCCTGTTCTTCTGTCATGTAGGCGACACGGAAGGACCAATCATCGTTCCAAAGCGGACCACCGAAGGCGGCGCGCACACGATATTTGTTGCGCTCACCAAGCAGCACGTCTGCATCCAGTCCCCATTCAGGGACGGGATCTTGTGTGCGTAAGTGTAGTGCGCCAGCGGCAGAGTTTTTGCCGTACAATGTGCCTTGCGGCCCACGCAGAACTTCGACCGCAGCAAGATCAAGCAGACCGTTTGACAGATAGGACGGACGCCCCATGTACACTTCATCAATGATAATCGCGACGGACTGTTCAAAACCCCGGTTAAAGCCGGACCCTAGCCCACGCATATAGATGAAGTTGAATGTCGGCGTTGCCAGCACACTCAAATTCGGGGCATAGGCAGACACATCATTCAGGTCGGCCATGTTCTTTTGTTTGATGTCTTCGCCGCCGATTGCGGTAACAGACAGCGGAACGTCCTGAATATCCTCAGCACGCTTTTGTGCGGTGACGATAATCTCGTCCAGTTTGGCCCGTTGCGGCGCAGGGGTTGCGTCTGCTTCGGTTTCGGCCTGTGCCGTTACATCCGCGTCTGCGTCCTGTGCCTGAGCGTGAAAGTTACTTGTGTAGGATATGCCTGTGAAGGCAAGCGCCGACAGGGTGCTGACACCCAGAAACCGGCGCAACATATCTTGTTGCGTCGCCATTATTGCCACTCCATTTCAAAATTGGACACGTCCCCCGTGCCTCTCATTTCTGACAAATAGTCATGCCTAGTGACATAATTTTCAACAAGAAAAATTGATATAAAAACAACTTTGAGGGGAGTGGGTAATCGCGACTAAAAGTCAGCAATTGTTCCGTCGATTAGGTTCTCACGCAGTAGAATGTCCGTGGTCGGCGTGCGTGGCCCAATTTGCTGCGGCTTTGACAGTGCCTGCTCTAAGCCATGGTATAGCCGCTTCAGGCGGGCAATGGCGTCATCTGGGCAAATGGTCGCAAAATGCAACGGCAGGGCCGCGTTGCCCATTGTGCTTTGTGCCAGACGGGGCAGGTCCGCAGTGATGAGCGTGCCCAGTTTCGGGTAACCGCCACTGGTTTGACGGTCAGCCATCAGGATGATCGGATGACCATCACCGGGCACTTGAACGGTGCCCATGGCAATGCCGTCAGACACAATGTCAGCAGCCCCCTTATGCTGCATCGGGGGGCCAGTCAGCCGATAACCCATGCGATCACATTGCAGGGACAGCCGATAGGCACCATCACAAAATCGCATGATTGAGTCTGTCGTTAGCATATCGTCCTGAGGCCCCAGGATGATGTGCAGGCGCGGGTCCTCCGCAGCAGTATAAAGCGTTTCAAACAGCGGATAGCTGGCCGGCTGCCATGTTGGTGTCGTGGATGCGTTACTGTGAAGACAGTCACCCGCTGATAGGGCGGGGCCACCCAATCCGGCGCGCCGATGAAAACTGACGCTGCCTAATTGTGCATTGCCGATGAAGCCGCCAGCAGTGGCAAGATAGGCCCAGCCGCCCTGTCGTGAAGGGGCCAGCGTCAGTCTATCCCCAGCGCGCAGTAAAAATCGGCTGGTGGGAAAGACGTCGTCGCCGTTGATCGTGGCTGTTCCCATCGGTGCGCAGACGCCAATATGGCAATCTGTTTGTGCCTCACACATGACCCCCATCTGGTCCAGTTCCAGTACCGGCACCTCATCAGAATTACCGACAATGCGATTAACGGTGCTGGCAGCAAGCCAATCCATCGGTCCGGATGCTGATACGCCGTATCGCTGCCATCTCAGCCGCCCCTTGTCCTGAAGGCTGGCACCGGGGCCGATTTTGTTGAGCCGCAATGCCATCAATCGCCTCCCGCCTGTTGTAATTTTGCGCTTTCCCACTGGGCGGCATCTATGGGGGTGAAGCTGATTGTGTCGCCGACTTGGAACGGCGTCACGGGATTTTCATCTGCATTGAAAATGGTCACGGGCGTGCGCCCAATTACGTACCAGCCGGTTGGCATTGCCACGCTGGAAATCAACGCCTGCTGCCCCCCAATCATAATGCTGCCCGCAGGCACTTCAGGGCGGGGGGTAGTGCGGCGGGGCACATGCAATGCCCTGGGCAGACCTGCAAGATAGGCGCAGCCGGGCATGAAGCCGAACATGGCAATTGTGAATGTGGCGTGCTGATGCAGCGTAATCGCCTGATCAAATGCCAGGCCGCTTGCTGCTTGATACTCTTCCTTGTCCAGCGCGTAGGGCAGGTCATAACAGACTGGTACGTGCCAGTGATTGCCTTGCGCGACGGTCATGACGGTCTGTGCCAGTCGGTCTTTGACATGTTCGGTAAGGTGCAGGTGCGTGCATTGCAGGGGATCAAAATGGATCGTCAGACTGCGATAGGTTGGAACGCTTTCAATCACACCCTTGGGCGGGTTTTTTCTGATGGCGTGATCCAACGCGCTAACGGCCTGCATCAATTCAGGCGCGATCACGTCGCCAAACTCAACCGTTAGGGCGCTGTCGCCAAGCGGTAGGAAGCGCGGCCCGCTCACCGCGTTGTACCATTATAAAGGGGGGAGGCAATGGTCAGCCCCGCGCGCTCCAATGCGTGCCGCAGGTCGGCGGCAATCGTTACGGCGTTCTTGGTGTCACCATGAACGCAGATTGTATCAATTTGCGCTGGAATGATGGTGCCGCTTGTTGTGATGACGGCCTTGTCACGGATCATCTGCAACACCCGCGCCGTAATTTGCAGCGGGTCATGAATAACGGCGTTG
Source organism: Hyphomicrobiales bacterium (assembly GCA_006844605.1). GTDB lineage: Bacteria > Pseudomonadota > Alphaproteobacteria > SPJN01 > SPJN01 > SPJN01. Next base: position 79,976 of record SPJN01000004.1, read on the forward strand.
GGCGCTGTGCGGGGTGTTAGAAATCCATCATCGCGATAGGTCCTGTCGGCAAAAATTTCGCCAATAAATTTCAGTCCAAATTTTTCAGCAGCTGCTGCCTGTCCCAACCCGGACATCCCGACCAAGGCGCGGGTGGGGCCGGTGGCGGTAACAGCCTGCGCAATGGCGTTGGCAATGGCGCTGTCTTCTTCGGCCATATTGGCCAAGGCGCCGTGAACCTTCAAAAATGGCAAGTTGATGTCATGGCGCACAGCGATGGCGTCACAGTTTGAGATTTGTTCAACCAACAGGGCGGTGATTTCAATCGGCCGCAATGGCAGGCGCGTGCGGCCAAAATTTTCCGGGTCGTTAAAGCCGGGGTGAATGCCGCACACCACCCCCTTGTCATGGGCCTGTATAATTAGGTCTTCAAACCGTTCCAAACTGCCGGCATGGGCACCGGTCGCGACATTGGCGCTTGAAACAATCGACAGCATGGCGCTGTCGGCTGTGTCCAACCCTTCGCCCATATCGCAATTCAAATCGATTGTTTTTATGGTCATGGTCTGTCGATTATGCCCGATCCTGTCGCCTGACATTATAGGCACGCCAGCGGTCATGCAGCCAGAACCATTGTGACGGGCGCGCCCGGACCTGCGCTTCGAGCCAATCGTTCATGTCCTGTGTATAGGTGCGGATGCGTACCTTATCGTCGTCGCCTTGGGGGGCGGGCAGGGGATCATGCACGGTGATCGCGAATTTATAGCTATCTTCGCGGGTAATCGAAACCGGCAACACAGGCACATCCAATTTCAGCGACAGTTGCAAAACGGTGTGGGCGGTAAACGCGGTATGCCCAAAAAATTTCAGGGGCAGGCCCTCGCGCATTTTTTGATCAGCAAGCAGGGCAACAATGCCGCCCTGTTTCAAGTGACGTAAAAGCGGGCGGCCCGCCTGCGGCCCCTTTGGGATTTGTAATGCGGGGGGTGCCCCGGCATCCCTTAAACGATGGACAAATTGATCTATCAGGGGGTTGTTGGGCGCGCGATATATCTCAGCCAGCCTGTCACGATAGGGGCCAATGGCAAGTGGCAACACTTCCCAATTGGCGAAGTGGCCGGAAATCAGAATGACGCCCTTGCCGGCTGCTTGCGCCTGTTCGAGCCTTTCAAACCCGTTAATGGTAATCAGGTCTGACTTCTGGTCGGCAGCATCCAAACTATACTTGTCAAGATGGGCATATTCTGCGGCGGTGCGCCCCAGATTGTCCCACATGCCCCGTATAATGAGCTGACGTTCAGCTTCGCCCAGTTCCGGCATGGCGCGTTCAAGATTGCGAGCGGCGCGTTTGGTGACGCCAAGGCGAGGGCCGATGCTGTGGGCAATCCAGCCGCCGAATGCGGACCCTGCCTTGAGGCCTACTATTCTGAAAACCCCCAGCAAAAAGCGCGCGCCAATATATTCCAGCCAATCTTTCAGGCGTGGTTTGGGCGCTTCTGCGGTTTTTTCAGTCTTGGTAGTCGTGCGATCAGTCAATGCGAATTCCCTGCCAATCGACCATGATTCGACCATCCACTGTGTCAAGCAGGGCACAATATGGCAACAGACAAAACCGCACGGTGGCTTGCAAGTAATTGCGCGTTTCACTGTAATGATGTAAGGCTCCGGTCCCGTATAATGCACATAAAAGGACGAAAGACGGACATGACAAGCGCAGCAAATATTCTGATTCTCGGTGCCAGTGGCTATACCGGGGCAGAAGCCGTGCGCCTTCTGTCCGCGCATCCGCATATTCGCATCGGTGGACTAACCGCTGACAGACGGGCAGGGGAAAGCATGGGCGCGGTCTTTCCGCAGCTTGCCCATCTTGATCTGCCGGTTTTGCAATCAATCGACGATGTTAAGTTTGAAGATTATGACGGCGTGATTTGCGGCCTGCCACATGCCACGACACAACAGGTGTTGGCCAATGTGCCCAGCACAGTAAAGGTTGCAGACCTGTCTGCTGATTTCCGGCTGCGCGATCCTGCGACCTATGAAAAATGGTATGGCCATCCCCATCAGGCGTTGGAGCGTCAGGGGGAGGCTGTTTACGGGCTGACTGAGTTTTACCGGGACGATATCAAAGGCGCCTCGTTGGTTGCCTGCGCAGGCTGTTATCCGACCAGCGCATTATTGCCGCTGGTTCCCCTTCTTGAGCAGAAGTTGATCGATACCGACCCGATTGTCATCGATTCCAAATCCGGTGTGACCGGGGCCGGGCGCGGTGTTGCCGAAGGTAAGCTTTATTGCGAAGTGTCAGATGGTTTCCACGCCTATGGTGTGGCGTGGCATCGGCATGGCCCTGAAATTGATCAGGAGTTGAGCGTGGCCGCAGACGCTGATGTGGTGGTGACGTTTACGCCCCATTTGGTGCCGATGAACCGGGGTATGCTTTCAACCATCTATGTCCGGGGCGAGGCGGATGTCTGCCATAAAGCGTTGACGGAACGGTTTGCAGATGAGGCATTCGTGCAGGTTTTACCGTTCGGGCAGATGCCCCAAACGCGGCATGTCCGTGGCTCGAACCTGGCAGTGATCGGTGTGGTGGCTGATCGGCATTCGGGCCGGTCTATTGTCATTAGTGCCATTGATAATCTGGTTAAGGGCGCATCAGGGCAGGGTGTTCAAAACCTGAACTTGATGTTGGGCTTTGACGAAACGGCTGGGCTGGATCGGTTTCAACCGGTGTTTCCATAGGCGAAAAAGCCGATCCGTGTCAGCGGATTGGTTATTTTGCCGAAAATTCACGCTAATCACCTTGTTTGATTGACCAAATCGGGGCAAATTGGGCAAAAGATCGGGGTGCCGATCATGGCTATTGCGAATTAGGATTGAGGGGATTCAATCATGGCAAAGGGCGAACAAAATATGGACCGTGGGGCGATTATGACCAAATCAAAAACCATGCTTGGCGTTAGTGTATTGGCGTTGGCGCTGTCAGCTTGCGGCGGCGATGACCAAACCGCTGCATCATCATCAACCGGGTCTGATGGCCTGTGGACATGGTCAAGCCCGGATGCATGGTATGAAACCGGTGGACAACCGGCCAGCGCACCTGCGCCTGCGCAGCCCCAGCAGGCATCTGCGCCGACAGCATCTGCCCAAACCGGCGCATCGGCCCAGATGACCACCCAAACCTATGAGGTTGAGGAAATTGATCCCGTCACGGGTCGCGTATCGCGCCGTACAGTAACGGAAACTGTGCCGGTATCGGGCTCTGCTATGCAGGGGGCAGGTGGCGCATCAGTGTCAGCATCCGTCGCAGCGCCGACAGTCAGTGCGTCAACCGGTGGTACGGTTATTCCTGCGGGTAAGTTGCCGTCCAGCGGTTTTGGTGCTGCTGATACGCGCAATGCAAATTATTCAGGGTCAGTTCGCGGTAGTATGAGCGGTTCTGTTGCCGGCGCGCCTGCAGCTGCACCGACAGTAACCGTTGATGCAGCCCCGGTGGCCATGCCCGAACCGGTTGCCGCGCCGCGTGTTTCATCACCGTCAACATCGCCTGACGTGCTTTTGCCGTCTGACATGACGGGTGGGGCGTCGTCACGCCAAGGGCCGTTGGTAACCTCGCCTGCGGTTGCAGCCTCCGGCCGCACCGTTGGCAGCTTTGATCGTGACTATCTTGATCTGGAAAACGGCTCAACCCAGCGTTTCACGCGTGAGCCGGGCATGACAGTGTCAGAACGTATGGTGGAACTGGAAACAGAAGTTGTCATGGATTATGACGCTCGCTGGTCCGATCTTGAGTTTGATGGCGGTGCCATGCGCCAACAGCAGCAACAGGCAATGGCAGGCCCGCAGGCAACCATGCCCTATATGGGTGGCCAGTCAGCGGCTGCGACCGCACTGTCTTCGACCATTCCGTTTGCGGCAGGTTCTGTGAATCTGTCCACAACAGACCGTCGCCGGATTTTGGAAGCGGTTGTTGCCCAACAGTCGCGCGGTGGCGTGATTGAGGTTGTTGGCCATGCAGCAGCACCTTCAGTTGACCGTTCTGGGGCGATTTCGGGTTATGACCTTGCCTTGGCGCGCGCGAACAAGGTGGGTAAGGCGATGGTTGATGCCGGTGTGCCTGCAAGTGCCGTTCGTCTGCTGGTAATGGGAACAACAGGTCAGGCCAAGGTTGATATCGTCCTGCGTTAAGGTATAGCGGCGGGGCAGGCCGCGACGCGGCGTCGCTCTCCCCGCTGGCTGAACGGCGTCGTTTTTGCCTTACAATTGCCCCGTTCCCCATTGTATAAGCAGCTTTCTATTCAGGGTATTGCGGTGGCGTGATGTTGCGCGCCTCGTTATGGCCCGTTTTTCACCGGCCTGACCTTCTGTTGAAGCGCAGGCTTGTCATTGTGTCGAAGTACCGGAATGCGAAGCTATGTCTGAGGAGTTTCATCGCATCAAGCGATTGCCGCCCTATGTGTTTGAGGAAGTCAACAAACTCAAGGCGCAGGCGCGAGCGGACGGTCGTGACATCATTGACTTCGGCATGGGCAATCCAGATTCGCCCACCCCGCAGCATATTGTCGATAAGCTGGTGGAGACGGTAAACAACCCCAAAACGCACCGCTATTCAACATCACGCGGTATTCCGGGGCTGCGTCGTGCGCAGGCCAGCTATTACGAACGTCGCTTTGGCGTCAAGCTGGACCCAGATACTGAAATTGTGGCGACCCTTGGCTCAAAAGAAGGGCTGGCAAATCTTGCGCAGGCTATCACAACGCCCGGCGATGTGATCCTGACGCCGAACCCGTCTTACCCGATCCACCCTTATGGTTTTATCATCGCCGGTGCCGTTGCGCGCCATTTGCCGACAGGGCCGGATCACGACTATTTTGAATCGCTCGATCGGGCCATGCGCCATTGCCATCCCGCGCCGTCTGCGTTGGTCGTCAATTTCCCGTCAAATCCGACGGCACAGGTGGTTGACCTTGATTTCTATAAGGAACTGGTTGCCTATGCGAAAAAGCGTGACTTGATCCTGTTATCTGACCTTGCCTATGCGGAGGTCTATTTTGACGACAATCCGCCGCCGTCAATACTTGAGGTTGAGGGCGCGCGCGATATTGCTGTCGAATTTACTTCAATGTCCAAAACCTATTCCATGCCCGGTTGGCGTGTTGGTTTTGCCGTAGGGAACAAGCAGTTGGTCGGGGCACTGACGCGCATCAAGTCCTATCTGGATTATGGGGCATTTACCCCCATTCAGGTGGCTGCTGCCGCCGCATTGAATGGTCCGCAGGACTGTGTTGATGACATGCGCGCGCTGTATAAAAACCGCCGTGATGTGTTGGTTGAAACAATCGGCCGTGCCGGGTGGGATATTCCCAGCCCGCCTGCCACCATGTTCGCGTGGGCACCGATCCCGGAACCCTTCCGCCAGCTTGGTAGTCTTGAATTTTCCAAATTGGTCCTGCGGGAAGCTGACGTGGCTGTATCACCGGGCATTGGCTTTGGCGAATATGGTGATGGCTATGTCCGTATTGCGTTGGTCGAGAATGAGCAGCGGATCAGGCAGGCTGCCCGCAACCTTAAGAAATTGTTTTCAAATGCCTCTGACCTTGTTGCCGAGGTTGAGGCTGAACTTGGCCGAAAACCCGCCTGATTACAGGCCCTGACACCTTAGGAACGACGACCCCCATGACTGAACAGGATCACAAGCCCTTGCGTCTTGCCATTGCCGGATTGGGGACTGTCGGTGTCGGCGTTCTGAAAATCCTCCAAAAGAATGGCGAATTGATTGCTGCCCGGACAGGGCGCGCTGTCGAAGTGACAGCGGTTTCCGCACGGTCCCGTGACAAGGATCGCGGCGTCGATCTTTCTGCTGTTGCGTGGGAAGATGACCCCGTTGCGCTCGCCGCGCGGGATGATGTTGATGTCGTGCTTGAACTTATCGGCGGCTCAGACGGTGCTGCCAAGTCCTTGGTCGAGCAGGCGCTAAACAACAAAAAGCATGTTGTAACGGCGAACAAGGCCCTGATTGCCCATCATGGGGCGGGATTGGCCGATATTGCTGTTGCGAAGGGGGTTGCCCTGAATTTTGAAGCAGCGGTCGCTGGCGGTATTCCCATTGTGAAGGCGTTGAAGGAAAGCCTGCAGGCCAATGACTATGGCCGGGTTTACGGTATTTTGAACGGCACCTGTAACTATATCCTGACCGAGATGGAAGAAACCGGGCGTGATTTTGCTGATGTACTGAAGGATGCGCAGGCGCTGGGCTATGCCGAGGCTGACCCCAGTTTTGACGTTGGCGGTATTGATGCGGCCCATAAGCTGGCGATATTGGCCGGACTGGCATTTGGCTATGACATCGATTTTGATGCCGTGCAGGTTGATGGGGTTGAGCAGATTACAGCGAACGATATTAATCTTTCAAAATCATTGGGTTACAGGATCAAGTTAATCGGGTCTACCAGCCTGATTGACGGCGCGTTGGCGCAGGAAGTTGGCCCCATGCTGGTGCCGCACGGCACGCCGATCTCAGACGTTTCGGGCGTTTTCAACGCCGTGGCGGTTGAGGGTGATTTTATCAATCAATGCTTCTTTGAAGGTCCCGGCGCGGGAGAGGGGCCGACAGCCTCGGCCGTGATGGGGGATGTGATTGATATTGCCCGTGGGCTTGTCACGCCGCCCTTGGGGCTGGTTGGTGGTGGCCGTGGGCCGGCAAAAGTTGCCGATAAAGACGCGCATATCGGGGCGTTTTACGTCCATTTGATGCTGCGGGATGAACCCGGCGGCATGGCTGCTGTTACCAATATATTCTCTGATCACGACATTTCCATTGCCAGCATGTTGCAAAGCGAGCGGGCGGAAATTGCGGGCGATCCTGTGCCTGTCGTTCTGATCACACATGAAACCACCGCAGCGCGCCTGAATGTGGCTATTTCAGCCATTTCCGGGTTGAAGGCAAATGCTGCACTGCCGCGTGTTCTACCGATTGCAACATTCGGTGAATAAGGTAGAAAGATAATCAAATTGGGGTGAGCGAATCGCCCTTTATTCGAATTTTGGAAAGGAAAGCCGCATGACGCAAACAGGCAGTCAGGGTATGGGCCGGATGTTGGTAATGGAACTGGCGCGCGTAACGGAGGCTGCAGCTGTTGCTGCATCTCACCTGATTGGGCAAGGCGACGAAAAAGCAGCCGATCAGGCCGCTGTTGACGCCATGCGCACCGCGCTGAACGATCTTGATATTCAGGGCCGCGTTGTTATCGGCGAGGGCGAGCGTGACGAAGCCCCCATGCTGTATATCGGTGAAGAAGTTGGCACCGGCAATGGCCCCGCAATCGACATTGCGCTGGACCCGTTGGAAGGGACCACCATCACCGCCAAGGCCATGCCCAATTCATTGGCCGTGGTGGCCTTTGCGGAAAAAGGCAATTTCCTTTATTCACCTGACGTCTATATGGACAAAATCGCCGTTGGTGGTGGTTTGCCCGAAGGTGTGATTGATCTGGATAAAAGCCCGGCTGAAAATGCCCAGGCCATCGCGGATGCCAAGGGCGTGCCGGTGAACCGCATTACTGCCTGTGTGCTGGATCGTCCTCGCCATGCTGACATCATCGCGTCTTTGCGCGAAGTTGGCGTGCGCGTGAAGCTGATCGGTGATGGCGATGTTGCCGGCGTGATCGACACAACCAACCCCGACACAGGCGTTGATATGTATATCGGTCAGGGCGGTGCCCCTGAAGGTGTGCTTGCCGCTGCTGCATTGCGCTGCATTGGTGGACAGATGCAGGCCCGCTTGGTGTTCCGTAATGACGATGAAAAAGGCCGCGCCACCCGCATTGGTATCGAAGACCTTGATCGTAAATATGATCTGATGGATCTGGCCAGCGGTGACGTGATGTTTGCCGCAACAGGCGTGACCCAAGGATCAATGCTGAACGGCATTCGCCGCAACGCGGACGGCTCTGTCGAGACGCACACAATTGTGATGCGCTCCTCCTCTGGTACGGTGCGGGAAATCAGCGCCCGTCATACAGATGAAAGCAAGTTCTAGTTCGACGGAACCTGCACGCCCCCTTGTTTTAGGGGTTGATCATTCCCTTGATGATCGTCGTTGGTGCTATCGCGCCAGCGACGAAGGTTTGATACGCGAGCTGTGCCAGCGTCACGGCTTTGATGATGCCTTGGCGCGCATTGTGGCCGGGCGCGACACCGGCATTGCCGCGCTTGGCCCCGCTGGGCTTGATCCGAAATTACGTGATTTGATGCCTGACCCATCCACATTGGTGGATATGGAGAAAGCCGCCGCGCGCTTTGTGCAGGCCATTCGCGACAAACAACAAATTGCGGTTTTCGGTGATTACGATGTGGATGGGGCAACCAGCACATCGGTTTTGGTGCATTTTTGCCGAGATTTGGGACATGAGGCACTGACCCATATTCCTGACCGGATGGCAGAAGGTTATGGGCCCAATATCCCGGCAATGGAAAAACTGAAGGCAGCAGGCGCTGATCTGGTGATCACGGTTGATTGCGGCACTCTTGCTTACGAGCCGTTGTCAAAGGCGGCTGAACTTGGGATGGATCTGCTGGTGCTTGATCATCACATTGCGGAACCTGCCTTGCCCACCTGTCATGCCTTGGTGAACCCCAATCGGCTGGATGACACATCCGGGCAGGGGCATCTGGCTGCGGTCGGGGTGACATTCCTGTTCTGCGTTGCTGTGCGCCGCGCACTTGAACAAGCGGGATGGTTTGCCGAAACAGGGCATGACACACCTGACCTGATGAAGCTGCTTGACTTGGTGGCCTTGGGCACTGTTGCTGACGTTGTGCCCCTACAGGGGCTTAATCGCGCCTTTGTGGTGCAGGGGCTGAAGGTTATGGCAGCCCGGCGCAATCAGGGCCTTGTTGCCCTGTCTGATGTGGCCCGGCTGGATGAAACGCCAACCCCCTATCATTTGGGGTTTGTTTTCGGTCCCCGCGTCAATGCAGGGGGTAGGGTGGGCGAAGCGTCGCTTGGTACACAATTGCTGACCGAAACTGACCCCATTAAAGCTGAAGAGATGGCCAAGGCGCTGGACCTTTATAATCGTGAGCGCAAGACGATTGAGGCACAGGTGCAGGAGCAGGCGATTGACTATGCTGCCCAAACCTATGTGGGCAATCAGGCAGATGCGCCAATTATCATCGCGCAAGGGGCAGGCTGGCATCCCGGCGTGATCGGCATTGTCGCCAGCCGCCTGAAAGAAGCGTGGCGTCGGCCCAGTTTCGTCTTGGCAGTCGGAGACGATGGCTTGGCCAAGGGGTCAGGCCGATCTGTGCCGGGGGTCGACCTTGGCTCTGCCGTGACTGCGGCGTCTGAAGCTGGATTGCTGGTGAATGGTGGTGGTCACGCCATGGCCGCAGGGCTGACGGTTGCCGTTGATAAAATTCCCGCCATGCAAGAGTTTTTGGAAACACGTCTGGCCCCGCAGGTGCGGGCATTGGGTACAGCCCATGAATTGGGTGTTGATGCTGTTTTGTCCGCCGGGGCAGCAAGCCGTGAGTTCTTGGACAAGATTGCGGGCGCCGGTCCATTTGGGCAGGGCAATCCAGAGCCGCGATTCGTTTTGGCGAATATGCAGATCAGCTTTGCCAAACCTGTCGGGGATGGCAGCCATATCCGTTTCTCAGCCCGGGACAAGGATGGAACCGGCAAAATCGACGGTATTGCCTTCCGTGTTAGCGAAACCCCGCTGGGCGAGGCGCTTTTGGCCCGGAAAACCGCCCTTCATTTGGCCGGACATTTGCGGATTAACCGTTATAACGGCAGGGAATCGGTTCAATTGGTGCTTGAAGACGCCGTGTCTGCGGCCGGGTAAACCAAATCCCAATTCGTGCGACAATGCGCACAGGGTAAAGTGACATCTGGGTGAAATTCCCCTCTTGAACAGGCCAAGAATCCGTATATAAATCCACTCCACTAGCCGATGCGGTCCCTTCGTCTATCGGTTAGGACGCCAGGTTTTCAACCTGGAAAGAGGGGTTCGATTCCCCTAGGGACTACCAATTAAACACCCCGTGCGCCGCCCGCGCCGGGGTGTTTTCTTTTGTGTGGTGTAGTTGATGGTTGGCGCGTTTATGCCCAACCGCCGGCATAGGGCAGCACATGACCGGTAATGAAGTCTGATTCAGGCCCTGCCAAAAAGGCGACAACCTCGCCGGCCTCTTCAGGTTTGGACAGGCGGCGCAGAGGAATGCGGCTTGTAATCCGTTCATAGACTTTCGGGTCGTTCAAAAGATCGTCCGGGAAGTAGGTGGGGCTTTCCACGAAATTGGCTGCCATCGCATTAACGGTGATATTGTGCTTGCCCAATTCCAGCGCCATCGTGCGCGTCATCGCGTTTGTTGCCCCCCGTGCGGTGGCATAGACGCTGTAATTGGGAATGCCCTGCAAGGGCGCAGCGGATGATAACAGCACAATTTTGCCATAGCCGCGTTCTTTTAGATGGGGCACAGCGGCATTGATCATGGCGAAGGGGCGCACGGTCAACCGTTCCAACGCCTCGGTCAGGATTTTTGGACTGGTCTCGCCCAGCGGGCTGGGGTCGGCAGGGTGTGAATCATTGCAGATCAGGCAGGTCAAATGCCCGGCACGGTCAACAACAGCGTCGATCAATTCCTGTGGTTGGGCGGGGGCAAGGGCAACTGCGCCTGCAACCTCATCTTCAAACGCGGCGCGGGCTGCGTCATCAGTGAAGCTGTCATCAACGGCGAAAACTTGCCACCCGCGCGACAGGAGCGAGCAGCTACCCGGTTTACCGATAAAGTGAACGGCATCTGTTATCAGCGCGACGGATTGTGTGTCAGTCATGATGAATTCCCTGTTTTGGCTTGTGCGTCTTTGACGGCCTGTGTCAGTGCTTCAAACGGCATCAGCACGCAGGCGTGCCGTGCGGTGTGATCGGTCACTGCCGCGAATATGCCAAACCCCTTGGCCTGTGTGGGCAGTGTGCCGCTGCCCTGTTCAAGGACCTGTGTGACGGCCTGATGCGTTTCAGTGATCAGGGTGGCTGTCGCCCCCTCAAGCGTGCTGCCGATCAGACCCGCACTGGCCTGACACAGCACACATGCCTCAGTTTCATGGGTATAGGCGCTGAGTGTGTTGTCGGGCGCAAGTGTGATGTCGATTGTGATCTTGTCACCGCACAGGGGATTATTCACCGTGGCACTGCCGTCGGGCCGGGGTAGGCGGCCTGCGTGGCTGGCGTCTGCGGCAGCGCGCAGCAAGTCCCTTTGATAAAGGTCCAGTGAAGACATTAGGTTCCCTTTAACAGGTTAATGGCATCTTTGATGGCATTGATAGCGGCGTCCATATCATCGGGCGTGTTGTATCCGGCGATGGAGGCGCGGGTGGAGGCCAACAGGCCGAAATGCCCCATCAATGGCTGGGCGCAGTGGTGCCCGCCGCGCATGGCAACGCCACTGCGGTCCGCCAATTGGCAAATGTCATGCGGGTGGCATCCGGTAATGGCAAAGCTGACAAGGGGTGCCCGGTCGCGGCTGAAGTCGGCACCGCCCAATATAGTGGTGTCGAGCGGTGGCTGCGCGGCCAGTGTTGCGGCCAGTGTTGCGGCAAGCGTGACTTCGTGGGCGCGAATGGCCCGATGGTCCAACCCGGTCAGAAACCCAACCGCCGCGCCAAAACCAATTGCCTGTGTGATGGGGGGTGTGCCTGCCTCAAACCTAGTGGGGGGCTGTGCAAAACCGGTACCATCAAAACTGACATTTGTGATCATCTCGCCACCACCCAGCAGCGGCGGCATATTTTCCATCAAATCACTACGGCCCCAAAACATGCCAACCCCTGTGGGGCCGAACATTTTGTGGGCGGAGCATGCATAGAAATCTATCGGCAGGTCCGGCAGGGCTGTTTCAAACAGCGGCCAGTGACAGGCTGACTGCGCCCCATCAACAATGATGGCGGCGTTGGGTGCCTTGGCCCGGATCATGCTGCCGATTTTGTTCAGGTCTACTTCCCAGCCCGTGACATTGGAAATATGGCTTAACGCCACAATGCGCACCTTGTCCGTCAGTTGGGCGGCAAGGGCATCTTCGTCAATTTGCCCCAAGGGGGTCAGGGCAATGGGCGTGATGGTGGCACCCTTGGCAGCGGCATGGATTTGCCACGAAACAATGTTGGCGTGGTGATTATCTGCCGCCACCAGCACCTCATCCCCCGTTTGCAGGCCATCAGACAGGCCATAGGCAATGATATTCAGCGCCTGGGTTGTGCCACTTGTCAGAACAATCTCAGCCCGTGGGGTGCCGAAATAGGCGGCAAGGGTATCTCTTGCCGCTTCAAAGGCCTGTGTGGCCTGTTCGGCCCAATAATGAACTGACCGATGGACATTGGCCCTTAGGCGTGTGTCATGGTCCGCCATTGCAGCAATGACGGGGGCAGCAACCAGCGTGCTGGCACCGCTGTCCAGATAATGAAAGTCCCGACCCTCGTCACGCATGGCGGCGAAGGCGGGGAAGTGGTTACGAAAGGCAAGCGGATCGAATGATGTCATCCCGATGCTGCTGGCTGCTCCTCTATCAAAGACTTTGGTTTAGAGATAGAGCAGCAATATAACAGCAAGTCCAATCATTACCCATAGCACCATATTCCCAACGGCAATGGATCGACCCATCGTGCCGGATGGTCCGTGATGGCGCGCCGCCAGTGCGCGGATATTGTCGACCCATTCGCGGATTAGGCCCCATATGCCGCCCGACAGATGTGTCACGGCCTTGCCCATTTCTTTCAGCATGGATGGTGCTAAGCGCCGATACAGCCAATCAGTATCAAGATTGACTGACGGAATTTCCGGCGGATAAAGCCCGGTACGCACCAACACCACAAAGGCCAGCACAGCAAACATCAGCAGCTGCATCTGGGTGATGATATGGCCGGGTGTATAGGGCTCATAATCCATGGCATGGGGCAGGATGGCGTACAAATATTCGGGCCATACACCGATGCCGATACAAAGCGCGGCGGCGATACCCATGGCGGCCAACATGTTCCACGGCGCTTCCTTGGGGCGTTTGCCGCTGTCATGGGCGAAGAAGCTGAAATAGGGGATCTTGATGCCCGAATGTTCCAGCACACCGGCGCTGGCGAATAACAGCACCGTCCAGGCAAGCCACATATGTTCTTGCGCGAGGGCTGCCAAGATCAGTGACTTTGAAATAAAGCCTGAGAAAAACGGGAAGGCCGAAATCGACATGGCACCGATGATGGTGAAAACGGTCGTCCACGGCATTGATTTATATAACCCGCCCAACTCCGTCGCCTTGGTTGTGCCGACACGGTGCAACACCGCGCCCATCCCCATAAACAGCAATGCCTTATAAAGGATATGGCTGAATGCGTGAGCCGCCGTGCCGTTCAGGGCAAGGGCGGAACCGACGCCAACACCCACGACCATAAAGCCCAGCTGGTTATTCAGTGAATATGCCAGCACCCTGCGCAGATCATTTTCAATCACAGCGAAAAAGACCGGGAAGGCGGTCATCGTTGCGCCGATGGGGATCAAAATATCCAAACCCGCATAACCGCGCGCTAATGAATAAACCGCCAGCTTTGTTGTGAAGGCTGACAATATGACTGTGCCCGTCGGTGTGGCCTGTGGATAGGCGTCCTGCAACCAATTGTGCAGGAAGGGGAAGGCACATTTGATGCCAAAGGCAAAGAAAATCAAGAACGTCCCGGCGGTAAAGTCCGCCATGGTTGTGACGCCGAAATGATCAAACGCAATGCTGCCGGTTTCTGCTTTATGCATGACAAGTCCGGCCAGCAACAACACGCCGGAGCCGACTTGCACAATCAAATAACGAATGCCGGTTTTGTAAGCGATGTCAGTGCCGCGCGCCCAAATCAGGAAGACGGAGGCAATCGCCGTCAGTTCCCAAAAAATGAACAGCGTCATCAGATCGCCCGCAAACACCGCACCAACGCCTGCGCCCGCATAGATCAGGGCGGCAACGTGCTGCATCGTGTCGGACGCAGTGTCCTTCAAGTGCAGGGCATAAAGAATGCCAAGGAAGGCGGCGATGTGAAAGATCAGCCCGAAAACAAAGCTGAGCTGATCGAGGCGATAGGTTTCAAGCACCATCCCCATCATCTCATAGTCACCATAGGTGCCGTGGGGCGTGTTCAACAGGTGCATAACACCGAACACAGGCAGCAACAGCATATAGATTTTGCGTACAGGGCCACGCAATAGGGGTACCAACACGGCCCCCAAAATCAGGATCAGGCCGGGGTTAAGCTCACTCAGCATCTTGGGCCTCCTCCTGATCGTCGTAATAGTCTTCAGGGCGCATGATCAGCTTGCGCAATTGCGCACCTGCCAGGACCACAAAGAAAAAGGCGGCAAAGCCGAACAGACCGTAAAAGGCCGGTATTTCTTCAGCCGAAAAATGCGGATGCTTGTGATAAAAGAAATCCGCAGCACCAAAGCCAACGCAGATCAGCACGGTCAGCAGGATCAGCAGGCGGTGATTTTCCACTCGCTCAAACCAGCCAAGCTCTTGATCGTCTTGAGTATGATTGTGATTGTCAGACATCAGTGGTGCCTCTAATTCAAAATCGGGGCTATCAGGCCTTCAACCGCGTCAACGGCGAAGAACATGACAAAACACAGGAACGCGGTGAAGCATAGCGGTGCCAACACCATAAATGGTGCCTCTTTCACGCCATCCCAGCTAAACGGGGCAGGGGTGTCTTCACCATCGGGTTTCAGGAAGAAGCCGCGCACAGTAATCGGCAGCAGATAGGCGATATTCAATAATGATGAGATGATCAGCACCGCAATCAACAGCGGTTGCCCCGCATCAACGGCACCTTCCATCAAAACGAATTTGGGCCATGCCCCGCCGAACGGTGGCAGGCCGATAATTGACAGCGCGCCGATAGTATAGGCGATAAAGCTTAGGGGCATTTTGCGTCCCAAGCCATTCAACTGTGAAACTTCGGTCTTGTGATGGGCGACATAAATCGCGCCCGCGAAATAGAACAGGGTGATTTTGCCAACCGCATGCATGGCGATTTGCAACGATCCACCCATAAATCCCGCAGCAGTTGCCAATGATAGACCAAACACGACATAGGCCAGTTGACTGATGGTTGAATAGGCCAACCGCGCTTTCAAATTGTCTTTGGTCAGCGCAATAATCGATGCCGTCACCAGTGTGAAGGCAGAAACCGCCTGCAACCAGAAAGTCAGGTCAGCGTCTGCCAGATAATCAATGCCGAAAATATAAATGCCGATTTTCAACACGCTGAACACGCCGGCTTTCACAACCGCAACGGCGTGCAAAACTGATGAAACAGGGGTCGGTGCCACCATTGCTGAGGGTAGCCATTTATGGAATGGCATCAGCGCAGCCTTGCCGATGCCGAACATAAACAGGGCCAACAGGATTGTTGCTGTCGTGGGGCTGACATGATCTGCCAAGATGCCACCGGCGGTAAAGTCGGTGGTGCCGGTCAACATATAGGTCGCGATAATGGCGGGTAGCAACAACCCGATAGAGGTTGTCAGCAACACACCCAAATAGATGCGCGCACCCTTTTTGGCTTCCTCTGTTTCGCGATGGGCAACCAGTGGATAGGTGGACAGGGTCAACACTTCATAAAAGATAAACAGTGTGAACAGATTGCCTGCATAGGCCATGCCCAGTGCGGCACCGATTGAAATCGGGAAGCACATGAAAAAGCGGGTGTGATTAACCTCGCCGGTATTGCGCATATAGCCGATGGCATAGATTGAATTTACAATCCATAGCCCGCTGGCAATCGTTGCAAACAACATACCCAGCGGTTCGATCACGAATTTCAGCGGCATTCCCGGCAGAACTTCAAAGAAGCTGACCTCAGGGCGGGCACCAGCTGCCACCTGCGGCAATAGCCACAATGTAACGGCAAACAGGCTGATGGCTGTCAGCAGGGTGACAGTCTCGCGCTGGTTGGGACGATCACCGGACATGCCGATCAGGATTGTACCGACCACAGGAATGATCAGCGACAGGGCAATGGCTAAATCAAAACTCATACTAATCATCAGTTGGCCCCTCCCGTCAGACCCAGCAAGCCACGGGCTGCTGTTTCCGCAAGATTGACAGTTGTCGTGGCGTTAAGGCCAAACCAGAAATTGGCCAGCACCAGCGCCCATGTGGGTATCAGAAGCAATAGCGGGGCTTCGCCCTTTTGCACGCCTTCAGGGGCGGGTCTTAAATAGGCCACCTCAAACACGCGCCACATATAAACGGCCGCCATCAGGGATGTGATCAACAAGATTGCGATCAGCCAATACCACTCACGCTCAAACGCCGCGTTCAACAAATACCATTTTGATATAAAGCCGACAGTTGTGGGCACGCCAACAAGGCTTAACCCCCCGCCAACAAAGGCCGCCATTGTCCACGGCATGAGCTTGCCTGCGCCGCGCATTTTATCCAGCGTAACGCCGCCAAGTTTCCACATCACAGCACCAAGGGCAAAGAACAAGGCCCCCTTCATCAGCGCGTGATTGAACATGTGCAGCATGGTGGCGGTCAGGCCGGTCAGGCTCATCAGTCCAAGACCGACAAGCATATAGCCGATTTGCGCGACAGAGCTGAAGGCCAGAATGCGTTTGGCATTCACCTGCCAAATCGCGACCAGTGATCCGGCAATGATGCCGATCAGGCCAAGGGGCAGCAGCACCTTGCCGAACAATTGTGCCTCGACCGCGAAATCAGCCCCAAACACGGTGAAGATAAAGCGGATCAGCGCATAGACGGCAACCTTGGTCGCGGTCGCGGCCAGGAAGCCCGTCACAACGCTTGGCGCATAGGTGTAGGCATTGGGCAGCCAGAAATGCAGCGGGAACATCGCCAGTTTGGTCGCCAAACCGATCGTGATGAAGCCGAAGGCGACCCACAATGTGCCGGAGCCCATCAGGTCAGGCAGGCGCTGGGCCAAATCAGCCATATTCAACGTGCCGGTCATCATATAGGCAAGGCCCAGACCAATGACATAGAAGGTCGCGCCGACCGTACCCAAAATCAGGTAATTATAGGCGGCATTCAGCGCGCGGCGATCTTGCTTGGCACCCATTGCCACCAAGGCATAGGTGGAGAGGGAGGAAATTTCGAGGAAGACAAACAGGTTAAATGCGTCGCCCGTAATCGTCACACCCAATAGACCAGAGAAGCACAACAGGAACGCCGTATAGAATAGCGGCTGTTCGGTCATGCCCAGCTCTTTGTCGACACTTGGGCGCGCATAAATGGCGGCACATGTCCCAATCGCCGCGACGATCAGTAGAACAAGGGCGTTTGCAGCATCAACCCGCAGCTCAATCCCCAATGGTGGGGCCCAATTGCCAAGGGCATAGCTGATGACGCTGCCATCCAGCACTTGGGTTGTCAGAACCACAGCGATCAAAAGCGATACACTCGTCCCGACCATAGCCAGCAACCAGCTTAAGTTCCGGTTGTTCAACAAGGTGATCAGCGGTGCCAATGTTAAGGGCACCAAAACCTGCAGGGCAGGCAGATTGTTGCGGATGATGTCCAGCAGGCCGGGCGCTTCGTGATGTGTCGCGCCATGTGTTCCTACATGTGTTCCGGCAGCAGCGGTCACTATATGGCCCGCCTCTGCGGCGGCCAAAATAATCTCAGGAGATGCCATCAGTGTGCCCCTCCGCGATTATCATCTGCGCCAAGGATGTCGGCGGCAAGCTGTGCTTCTTCTGCTTCGGTCTTGTTATCGGCTTCTTCAAGCTCATCTTCTTCAATCGTGCCATAGACGGCCTTGATGCGCAGGACCAATGCCAGCGCCAATGCCGTGGTTGCGATGCCGACCACAATGGCGGTCAGGATCAACACATGGGGAAGGGGGTTTGAGAACGGGCGGGTCAGCCCTTCTTCCAAGATCGGCGCTGTGCCGCCATCAACCTTGCCCAACGAGATGTAGAGCATGAAGACAGAAGTTTGGAAGATGTTCAGGCCAACAATCTTTTTAATCAGATTGCCGCGTGCAATCACGGCATAAAGCCCGACCATCATCAGCACGATGATGATCCAGTAATTGTAATGGCCCCAATTCAGGTTTGATAACAGGTCGGAGATCATCAGTCGTCATCTCCTTCCTTGGGCAGGCGGCCATGTTCGGCGAAATAATTGAAAATTGTAATCATGGTCGATGCCACTGTGATCCCGACGCCGCCCTCGACTAACAAAATGCCGTAATGCTGGCCATGTATGGGGTCATGCGCGAGGACGCTGTAATCAAGGAATGGTGCGCCTAAAAACAGGCTCCACACGCCGACGCCGATATAAAGCAACCAGCCGACAGCGGTAAAGCCGCGAACAATGTGGGGCGGGGCAACGTCATTGGCGGCATCAAGGCCGAAGATCAGCGCATAAAGCACAAAGGCAGCAGCAAAGATCACGCCGGCCTGAAAGCCACCACCGGGCCCGTAGTCACCGTGGAACTGAACATAAAGCGCAAACAGCAAAATCGGCGGGATCAGAATTTTCGTGATCACGCGAAGAATCAGATGATGGTTCATGCTGTTTCTCCCGTCTTGTCGGTTGCAGCTTTTTTCTTGCGGCGTGAACCTAAAAGCAACATCACGCCGATACCGGCGGTGAAAATCACGCCGGTTTCGCCCAAGGTGTCAAAACTACGATAGGACGCAAGGACAGAGGTAACGATATTGGGCACGTCGATGTCTTCTTCACTGCCCTTAATATAGTCGGGCGCAACATGCAGGTTCGCAGGTGCATTCGGATCCCCGAAATCAGGCATGTCAGCGGTGCCATACAGCAACGCGCCACCGACAACCAGTGTCACCAAAAGCGGTACGATATTGCTGCTGCTGGAAACCTTGCGCCGCCACCCGGTGACGGACAATGTTGCCAGCATCAAGACGGTTGAAATACCTGCGCCGACCGATGCTTCGGTAAAGGCAACGTCAACCGCGTCCAGCACCACAAACAACACAGCCGATAGTAGCGAGTAGGCACCGGTCAACATGACCACGGCAAACAGATTGGTCAGGCGCAGAACCGCAATGGCGGTCACTGCCAACAGGACGAATAACAATATCGTCACCGCATGTTCCATAAACGAGGTGGAGATAAAGTCAGTCATGATCAATCCTCCGCCTTTTCGCCGGGTTCAACAGCCGGTAGGGAAAAAGCTGCCGCGCTTTGTTTGCTGACATGGTTGGCTTTCAATTGCGGCTTGCGCCCGGCATAAAGCGATGCCTGCGCCAGCGCGTGACTGGCGACGGGGCTGGTCATCCACATGAAGGCCAAAATCAACAACAACTTGAAACTGATTAGGCTAAATCCAGCCTGGATGCCCAAACCCGCCAATATCAAAAAAGTGCCCAGCGTATCTGTCACGCCCGCTGCATGAAGTCGTGCATAGACATCCGGCAGGCGCAAAACGCCAATGCCGCCTACCAAAAGGAAGAAGGAACCGCCAAGCAGCAGCGCCCAACTGGCGTAGTTTGCAATCTCAGCAACGGTCATTGCGCGCCCTCCTGATCCTGAAGTTCTGCGGTTGAGGCACCAAGCGTGCGGTAGCGGAAGAACTTAAGAATGGCGATGGTGCCGATGAAGTTGATCAGGGCATAAACAATCGCGATGTCCAAAAATTCCGGGCGGCCTGTCAAAAAGCCGAACACCGCAATCAGCAGCACAGTTTTGGTGCCGAACATATTCACCGCCAACACGCGGTCATATACGGTCGGGCCGGACAGCAGCCGGACAAGCGCCATTAACATTGTCACCATCAGCGCGATGGCGGTGGCAGCAAACATGGTCATGCGTCACCTCTGGCAATTTTGGCATTTTTGCGTTCATGTTCCGCCGCTGAAACCTTTCGGTCCATCGTGCCTTCTTCAAGGTCTTTTGCGGCATCTTCAGATAGGGCGTGGACCAAAAACTCGTCCCCCTCAATGGCAACGGTTACAGTGCCGGGGGTTAAGGTGATGGAATTGGCGTAAAGCACCTTGCCCAAATCTGAATGCTGGCTTGATTTCAGCGTGAACAGCGTGGGGGAGATGTTCAGGGACGGGGCCAATATACGCTTGGTCACGTCGATATTGGCTTTGACGATTTCGATAAACAGCCATGGCCAATAGATCAGAATCGAAAACCCGATTTCATAAGGCGTGCCTTCGATATCGACGATGCCTTTACGCAGCGCAATATAGACAACGCCCAAGACGGATGCTGCCCCGAATGATAAAAGTAATGTACTGAAATGGCCGGACATGCCGATCCATAATAGTGACAAGACGACAGTGAGCGTGAAGGCGCGTGCCAATTTTGCCCCCCAAAAATTGCATTGACCAATAGTGGCCCGTCCGACTCATTTAGATTGAGGCGTATAGGCCATGAATTGCCCCTTATGCCACAAGATATGGGCAGCGCAAAGGGTTTGCGCGCCGCACCTTTTTTGGGTTTGTCGGCGCAGAAAATGTCGCTTTGCGTAAAACATATGGCCATGTCGATTTCTATCTTGAGTTGCGTGACGGCCCTGATAATATGCGTTGGGGTATTGGAGGGCGTTGAGATGGCCGTGACTGAAACGGTTGACCGACAGATAGAATGCAGATCAACCGATAGCGGCGGCGAAATTGCGCCGAACACACTGGTGACAGGTCGCGTAAAGTGGTTCGATCCGGTCAAGGGCTATGGCTTTATAGTCCCAGATGATGGCGCGCGCGATATTCTGCTCCATATTAGTTGTTTGCGCGATCATGGCACGCGCACCACATTTGAAGGCGCAACAATTCAGATCAGCACCATTGAAACCGAAAAGGGCCTTCAGGTTGATGAGGTTTTAGAGCTGGACAATTCAACAGCAGTGTCCGGCGCAGTGATGAGCCAGCGTGGCGAATTCAGTCCTGTTACCGGTGACGGCCCGGTGGGCGGACAAGGCGTCTTGCGTAATGGCAAGCGTGTTGAGGCGATAGGCGAATTTTTGCCCGTGACGGTAAAATGGTTCAATCGCGTCAAAGGTTATGGCTTTGTTTGCGAAGACGGCGACGATGCCCCGGACATATTCATCCATATGGAAACCTTGCGGCAGTTCGGCTTTGCCGGACTTGAACCCGAAGAGGAACTTGAAGTTCGGGTGGGTGAGGGTAAAAAGGGCCTGCAGGTCGCTGAAATCCGTATTTGACAGGCCGTCCCGCATTAGGTCGGGCTTGTGTGTTTAGCCGTAATTGCTTTACCTAGATGGTAAGTATTGGCTGACCGGATTGTTTGATGCATTCACTTTATAGATATGTGCTTGTGGGGCTGGGTGTCCTGTTGTTTGCGGCGACTGCTGTGGCGACCGCTGTGACGACCGCTGCGGCGATGAGTGATCGGGCTGCGGGCAATGCACCAGACGGTTATTCCCGGTTGACCATCCAGCGCGGCGATATCACGATTGCGACTTATCAGGTGGAGGTCGCCGCAACCGAAGGGCAGCGCGCGCAGGGGCTGATGTTTCGGCAAAAACTACCGGCTGATCAGGGCATGTTGTTTATATATGAACAGCCGCGGCCCGTGCGCATGTGGATGAAAAACACCTATATCCCGCTTGATATGCTGTTTGCTGACGATAGTGGCCTTATCACCCATATCCATCGGGGGGCCAAGCCCCATGATTTGACACCGATAGCCGGCGGTGCGGCGGTTCGTTATGTACTGGAAATCAGGGCAGGGCATGCGTCTGCACGGGGCTTGCGAGTCGGTGACTATTTGATCCATAAAAATATCAACAAACAATAATAACTCATTGAAAAGAGAAGATTTTGACTGATTTTCCTGAAGCTGTATTTGCGCATAGCTTTTATGCCACTTATGAGGATGACGACACCCCGGATGATGCGCCCGAAGAGTACAGCGTCAATCCCCATTCGGGGCCTTTTTCAGTACGGAACGGACCGATATATCACCGTGCGGCAACTGATCAGGAAATGGCAGCGCGCCCTGAACTGGCCCCTTTTGTCCGTGCGTTTCGGGCGCGAACCCGTCACTGCAATGGGGCGGGTATTGTGCATGGCGGCTGTTTGATGAGCTTTGCTGACGGTGTGTTGGGGCGCACGGCATGGGATGCCGCCCAAGGTCCATCGCTGACGATCCGTATGAATTCCGATATTTTACACATGGCGCGGCCCGGTGACTGGGTTGAAGGGCGCGGGCGTGTGGTGCGCAAAACCGATTCTGTCGTGTTTGTGGAAGCGGAAATCACGGTCGAAGGGCGCATGATCGTGTCCGCCAACGGCATATTCAAGATTATGCGCCGTCGTGGCTGGCGGAAGGAACAGAAATAGCATCATTGTTCTGCCCACGCGGCAGATTGCCCGCCTTTTTAGGGGATTGATCACCTTGCCCACCCCGGTGCAAAGGTGTAAGCCAACAGCCAACCGTTGAATAAATGCGGGGCGTAGCTCAGCCTGGTAGAGCGCCTGCTTTGGGAGCAGGAAGTCGTCAGTTCGAATCTGGCCGCCCCGACCATTTCATGAGACAATGCGGCTGTGACTGTCTATTGTTAGCCGTTGATCATCGAAGGGCGTTTACTATGACCAAGGCTCGGATTTATAAACCTGCGAAAACTGCCATGCAGTCAGGGCGCGCCAAAACCCAAAATTGGGTGTTGGAATTTGAACCTGCTGAACAAAAGCAGCTGGACCCGTTGATGGGCTGGACAGGTTCGGGTGACATGAATGGGCAGGTGCGTTTGCGCTTTGCCGACAAGGCCGCTGCCATCAGCTATGCTGAAAAGCACAATATCGCCCATGATGTAATTGAGCCGCAGGTCAGAACGCCCAAGCGTAAATCCTATGCGGATAATTTCCGGCCAACCCTGCCAGAGTAAGGCGTCGTCGGGGCGCAAGCTGCCCCGATTATTTGCGGGCCCCGTAGCTCAACTGGATAGAGCAGCGGATTTCTAATCCGCAGGTTGCAGGTTCGAGCCCTGCCGGGGTCACCATTTTCCTGCCAATTCAACCCTGTATCTCCAGTTTGTAGGTGTGATCAGCCTTGCGCCAATGGGGGGTGGTCTGTAATCATCACGACTCATAAAGACAGCTATTCAATAGCTTGAAAAAATTAGGGTAGCCTCGCACGCCACTGATTTGGAAAAGGACTGATTTTGTGACCGCAACGGATAAGCTGAAAACCATGTTTGAAGGCCAGTCGATCCTGATTACAGGGGGAACGGGATCGTTCGGGAAATTGTTTATCCGTACAATCCTTGACCTTGGCCTGTTTCGTCGGGTGATTGTCTATTCCCGGGATGAGCTGAAGCAGTTCGAAATGCAGCAAACCTTTAACGGCCCTGAAATGCGTTACTTCATCGGGGATGTGCGTGATGGGGAACGGTTGCGCGAAGCAATGCAAGGCGTCGACTATGTGGTGCATGCAGCCGCGTTGAAGCAGGTGCCAGCGGCAGAATATAATCCAATGGAATGTATCCGCACCAACATCAATGGTGCAGAAAACGTGATCAAGGCCGCGCTCACCAATGGCGTGAAGCGGGTGATCGCACTGTCTACTGACAAGGCGGCGAACCCCATCAATCTATATGGAGCAACCAAGCTTGCCTCTGACAAGCTGTTTGTGGCCGCCAATAATATGACGGGGGATCGCGACACACGCTTTGCAGTAGTGCGGTACGGAAATGTTGTCGGCTCCCGCGGTTCGGTCGTGCCGTTTTTCAAGAAACTGATGGCCGATGGTACAGACCATATTCCAATCACGGATGAGCGTATGACGCGCTTTTGGATCACGTTGGAAGAGGGCGTCGCCTTTGTGCTGAATAATTTCCAGCGTATGCAGGGTGGCGAAGTATTCGTGCCCAAGATTCCGTCGATCAACATCATGGATTTGGCCAAGGCGATGGCGCCTGATTTGCCCACCAAGATTATCGGCATTCGTCCCGGCGAGAAGCTGCACGAGATTATGTGCCCTGCCGATGATTCCCACCTGACGGTAGAGTTTGAAGATCATTATGTGATCAAGCCGACGATCCAGTTTGCGCACCTTGAAAACACTTATGACAAAAACGGATTGGGTGAGGTCGGTAAACCTGTTGAGCAGGGCTTTGAATATCAGTCCGGCTCCAACCCCCACTTCCTGACAGGGGACGAGATTTTGAGCTATAATCTCTCCGTCCCGTCCTGACGCGAAAGATCGCTTCCATGATCCCTTACGGTCGCCAGTCAATCAGTGATGAAGACATTAAGGCCGTTGAAGATGTGCTGCGCTCCGATTGGTTGACGCAAGGCCCCGCCGTACCGCGTTTTGAACAGGCATTATGCGACGCGACAGGCGCACAGTTTGCGGTGGCTGCAAACAGCGCCACCTCCTCCCTTCATGCGGCCTGTCTGGCGCTTGGGCTGGGGGAAGGGGGCTTGTTGTGGACCAGCCCCAATACATTTGTGGCATCGGCCAATTGCGCGCTTTATTGCGGGGCCGATGTTGATTTCGTTGATATTGATCCTGTCAGCAGGAATATGTGTGTTCAGGCCTTGGCCGACAAATTGGCTGCCGCTGACCGCCTGCCGGACATCGTTGTGCCTGTTGCCTTTTCCGGGCGCAGTGCAGAGATGGACGCGCTGGCCAAACTTGCCAATCAATATGGCTTTGCCGTTATTGAAGATGCCAGCCATGCCATTGGCGGCAGTTTCATGGACGCGGCGATCGGTTGTAATGACTATGCCGACATTACGATTTTCAGCTTTCATCCCGTTAAGATCGTCACAACGGCAGAGGGTGGGGCCGCACTGACCAATAGTGCTGAGCTTGAGGCGCGGTTGCGTCTTTATTGTTCTCACGGTGTGACCCGCGACCCTGATTTGCGTGCGCGCACCGATGATCCTGATCCGTGGAGTTATGATCAGATTGCGCTTGGCTATAATTACCGCATGACGGATATGCAGGCAGCCCTTGGTGCCAGCCAGATGGCACAGTTGCCCGCGTTTAATCGGGCGCGTGCAAAACTGGCGCGCCGCTACGATGAATTGCTCGCGGACTTGCCTGTCAAATGCCCGTTGCCAGATGATAATCGTCACAAATCGGGGTGGCACCTATATGTGGTTGAACTTGCGCAGGGGATTGATCGGCGCAAGGTGTTTGAGGTTATGCGCGCATCCGGCATTGGCGTTAATGTTCATTATCAGCCTGTTCACACCCAGCCCCATTATCAGGCGCTTGGATTTGCCGAAGGGGACTTCCCCCATGCAGAAAATTATTATGCACAGGCAATCAGCCTGCCGCTTTACGCCACCCTGACTGAGGCGGAGCAGGATCAGGTCGTGGCCGCATTGCGGGGGGCGATTGATGGCTGACGCGGTTTGCATTATTCCCGCTCGTGGTGGATCAAAACGAATACCGCGCAAGAATGTGCTGCCATTTTGCGGCAAGCCGATGATTGCCTGGTCGATTGATGCGGCGAATAAAAGTAATTTGTTCACCCAAATTGTCGTGTCCACTGATGATGAAGAGATTGCCACGATCGCGCGGGCGTCAGGGGCCCAAACCCCTTTTATCCGTGATGCGTCGCTGGCTGATGATTTGACCGGCACGCAGCCAGTTATTGCAGATGCGATTGAACGGCTTGGGTTGGCTGACGATGTTGCGGTTTGTTGCCTTTATCCCACCGCACCGTTCGTAACGCCGGAAAGTTTGCGGAATGGTGCTGCGGCGCAGGATGATGCGCCCGGGTTTGCGATGACCGTCACGGCTTTTTCATTTCCTGTGCAGCGCGGTTTGCTTCTTGACGGCAGCCATCTCACCCCACGGGAACCACAACACATGACCGCCCGTTCGCAAGACCTTGACGAAGTGTATCATGACGCAGGCCAGTTCTATTGGGCGCGGGCCGCGGTGTGGTGTGATCCGGGCCAAAAAATTTGGGAAGATGCGCGCCCCGTGATTTTGCCGCCTTGGCAGGTGCAGGACATTGATACGCCAGATGATTGGCGGCAAGCAGAACTGAAAATGGCTGCACTTGCGGACATGCAGGATCAGTGATGCCAGGATCAGTTAAGAAGGTTCTGTTCCGCGTTGATAGCGCAACCATGATCGGTGCCGGACACGTCATGCGGTGCCTGACCTTGGCGGAGGCATTGCGCGCAGAAGGAGCCGACTGTCGCTTTATTTGTCGTGATTTGCCCGGTGCCATTCAGGACAAGGTGCGGGATGCCAGATTTGATCTGACAGTGTTGCCAGCACCCGCAACTGACTATAGCGCAACAACAGATGACCCCGCCCACGCCCCGTGGCTTGGTGTGTCATGGCAGGACGACCTTACCCAGACCAAGGCGGTCATCGACGGTCCGGTGGATTGGTTGGTGGTTGATCACTATGGCATAGATGTGCGCTGGCATAAGGGTATGCGCGCGCATGCCTCTCGCATCGCAGTGATTGATGAATTGGCGGACCGACCACTTGATTGTGATGTGCTGGTTTGTCAAAGCCTGCCGCATCAAATGATCAGTGCGCAGTTTGATCAATGTTTGTCTGAAAACGTTGTGCGCAACATTGGTCCGGACTATGCGTTATTGCGCCCGGAATTTGTGTCCGTGCGTGACCGTGCGGTTGCCCGCCGCAATTTGTTGGCGGTGCCGCAACGGGTGTTTGTTGCAAACGGTTATATGGATGCTGGTGGATTGGTGCCATTGGCGCTAAAGGCGTTGCGAGATTTTACTGATCTGGCTGTGGATGTCGCCATCGGGTCGGTAAGCCCCGTGATTGCTGAGGTGCGCGCCCTTGCCAATGCTTTGCCACATGTGTCCTTGTATGAGGATGCATCAGATATGGCAGGGTTGATGGCGCAGGCTGATCTGGCAATTGGTGGCGGCGGTGTCAGCAGTTTTGAACGCGCAACGGTCGGCCTGCCAACACTGGCAGTCAGTGTTGCTGACAATCAGACCGATTTGTTGCGCTTTGTGGCGGCGCACGGCGCTGTATCCTTTTTAGGAACGCTGGACGAAGTAACAACCAAGGTTATCAGACTTGCGGTGCAGGGGATGCTGGATGACCCCGCGCATTGGCAACAGATGGCTTCGGATAGCCTAGCGTTGTGTGACGGGCAGGGTGCTGCGCGTGTTGTCGAAACGATGCAGGGCCTGTCAGTATGAGTTTCAAGAGCGCCATGATATTGCGTCCGGTCGGTGCACAAGATCGAATCCGTTTACGTGATTGGCGCAATCAGGATTTCATCCGGCAGGCCAGCTTGACTGATCACAAGATTACCGTTGATGAACATAATGCGTGGTTTGACAATATTCTGTCGCGCGATGACGGGGTGTGGTGTGTTGCTGAATTGCACGGCAACCCTGTCGGCCACGTCAATGCAGTGATGCAGGATGGCGATACATGGCAGTGGAGCTTTTATATCGGTGACCAGAATGCCCCCAAAGGGACGGGGGCAGCGATGCTGACGCTGTTTTTGGCGGAACTGTTTTCGCGTGATGGTGTGCAGGCTATTGCGGCACAGACTGTGGCGTCCAACGCGGCCTCCCGCCATCTTCATGAAAAGCTGGGGTTTGTGGTGACAGGTGAGGCTGATGATGTCCTGGACCTTTCCCTAAGCCGCGCCCGGTGGCAGGATAGTCAGGCAATATATGACGCGTGCCTGTCACGTGTGCCGAAAGGGGAGTAGGCCGTCATGGCTGATGAAATGCAGATTGCTGGACGCAAGATCGGGCCGGGTCACCCGCCCTATATCATTGCGGAAATGTCCGGCAATCATAATGGTGACATTGATCGTGCGTTTGCTTTGATTGAGGCAGCGAAGGAAGCCGGCGCAGATGCGGTAAAGCTGCAAACCTATACTGCCGATACAATCACCATTAAATCAGACCGGCCTGAGTTCAAGATTTCCGGCGGGTTGTGGGATGGCTATACGCTTCATGATTTATATGATGAGGCACATACGCCGTGGGACTGGCATCCGCGCCTGTTTGAAAAGGCAAAGGAAGTCGGTATCACGATTTTCTCGTCCCCGTTTGATTTTACGGCTATCGATTTTTTGGAAAGTCTTGATGCGCCCGCCTATAAAATCGCGTCGTTTGAGCTGGTTGACCTGCCGCTGATCAAACGCGCTGCGGCAACGGGCAAGCCGCTGATCATGTCCACCGGCATTGCCAATTTGGACGAGATTGAGGATGCCATTGCTGCTGCCAAATCAGCGAATGTCAGTGCGCTATGCGTCCTTCACTGTATTTCTGCCTATCCGGCACCGGCAAGCCAAAGCCATCTGCAAACCATTCCAGATCTTGCCAAACGCTTTGATGTGTTAAGTGGATTGTCTGATCACACAATGGGTACGGCAGTGGCAACCACGGCAATTGCCATGGGGGCCTGCTTGATTGAAAAGCATTTTACGCTGGCGCGCGCTGATGGTGGTGTGGATTCAGACTTTTCGTTGGAACCGCATGAATTGAAGCGATTGGTTGATGATTGCCGTACCGCTTGGGAGGCGATGGGCCCCGCACAATATGAGTTAAAGGGCGTTGAGGAAGCGAACCAACAGTTCCGCCGGTCGCTCTACATCACCGCAGAAATGAAGGCAGGTGATGTGTTGAGCGCGGATAACTTACGGTCCATCCGGCCCGGAAACGGCCTGCCGCCGCGGCACTATGATGAGCTGCTGGGCAAGGCGGTGTCGGCGGATATTGCTGCAGGCACGCCGCTATCTTGGGATATGATTAAACAAAACTAAAACTAATTAGGGAGCGATTTTATGAGCTTTTCATCAACCATTCCGACATCCGGTTATTCGCCAAATCTGCAACGATGGATGGATTACCTGTTGGGCGATCATGACAAGGATGAGCTGTATGATATGCTTGATCCGGACGCGGTTTTCTTCAGCCCCGTTGTGTTTCGCGGACAGGAAGGGCGCGACCTGACATTCGCCTATTTGACTGCCGCTGGCCAAACACTGAATGATGACTTCAAATATGTGAACGTGTTTGATTGTGGTGATCAGGCGATTTTGGAATTTGAAGTAAATGTGGATGGCATGTATGTGAACGGCATCGACATGATTTTTTGGAATGATGCAGGCAAAATCACAAAGTTTAAAGTGATGCTGCGCCCGATGAAGGCGCTTGAAGTAACCCGCCAGAATATGGCCAAGGCGCTTGCGGCGATGAACGACGCAGGCTGACTATATCGGAGCGTAATCAGGTGGAATTTGCAAAACCCTGTTTTGATGTAGGGCTGTATACAGAACAGCTCGACCCCATGTTGACCTTTTGGCAGCAAAAGGTCGGCACGCAGTTTGATCATATGGTGCCGTTGGGTGGCGGCAAGCGTCAGCACCGCCACGATGCCCACGGGTCTGTCGTCAAAATTAATCACAGCCGCAATCCTTTGCCTGACAACCCGCCGACCGGTTATCGCGAGGTGCTGATTGCACGTGATGGCGTGTTGGGGGTGAAGGCCCTGTCTGATCCAGATGGGAACAATGTCGCCTTGGTTGAGCCGGGAATGCACGGAGTTGCGCAGTTGGCCATGCGCATGGCCGTCCGCTCAGTTGAGGCGCATAGCCGTTTTTACCGCGATGCGTTCGGGCTGGTTGAAATGCCCTATGACAAGGGCGTTGCCTTTGGATTGGGGCATGGGGCGTTGCTGCTGGAACAGGCTGATGATGCGCCGTCCAATGCCATGAATGAGGGGAAGGGCTGGCGCTACATTACGTTTCAGGTCTTCAATGCCGATGAGGCGCATGTTAAGGCGCTGAATGCCGGCGGGGTTGAGGGGATGGCCCCCACAACATTGGGCACCACCGCGCGTATCAGTTTTGTGCGTGACCCTGATGGCAACTGGATCGAACTATCCCAACGGGCGTCACTGGTTGGGGCGCTTGACTAAGCCTGTTGCCTTGCAATCGGGCGACCGCGCGCCTACATAATGGCTGAACAAATTTATAGATAAGGTTTCAAAATGGTTTCCCTGCTTGCTCTGGCGTCCCTTCTGGTCGACATTTATGTCTGGATTATCATTGCCAGCGTGGTGATGAGTTGGCTGATCGCGTTCAACGTGGTGAACCAGCATAACCAGATCGTACGACAGGTGATCTACTTTATCGCCCGCGTGACGGAGCCTGTGTTGGAACCCATCCGCCGCATCCTGCCGCCCATGGGGGGGCTTGATCTATCCCCGATGCTTGTCATCATCGGTCTGTGGTTTTTGCGCAATTTGATGTGGGAATATCTTGGCTGATTGGTTGGCAGCGCGTGGTGATGACCTTGTGCTTTATGTGCGGTTAAGTCCGTCAGCCTCGACAGATCGTATCGGCGCACCATTTGAGGATGATGCAGGGCAACAGCGTCTGAAAATCAGCGTTACGGCAGTGCCGGAAAATGGCAAGGCCAACAAGGCGCTGATCAAACTATTATCCAAAAAGTTAAAGCTGGCGAAATCGTCGGTTGAGGTTGTGAGCGGTCATACTGATCGCAACAAAAGGCTAAGCCTGCCTGCTTGCGCAGACAGGCTTGCTGAATTTCAGAATATTTTGGGCAGCTAGTTCGCTATTCCGCAGCTTGCGCAGGCATGTCCGGCGCGGGCTGTGCTCCACGGATCAGCTTGCCATTCAAAGCGCCGGTTGGTTGCCCATCTTCAAACGCGACGACACCTGACACGATTGTTTTGGTATAGCCATCGGCCTTCTGGATCAGGCGACGGCCCCCGGCGGGCAGGTCGTATACGACCTCAGGCGCGTGCAGGACCATATTGTCAAAGTCGATAATATTGACATCGGCCTTGTACCCGGGTTTCAGCAACCCACGATCTTGAATGCCCACAAGTTCCGCCGTTTCCTTTGTCTGCATTGAGATCAGTTGTTCAAGCGGCAATTTCGGCCCGCGTGTCCGGTCACGTCCCCAATGCTGGATCAGTGTGGTGGGAAAGCTTGAATCGCATAGCGCGCCGCAATGGGCACCACCGTCGCCCAACCCGAATACCGTATGCGGGTGGGTCAGCATTTCATGCACAATGTCCAGATTGCCCGTGTAGTAGTTGAACAGCGGGAAATACAGCATGGCATGGCCATCGCGTTCCAGCATCATGTCGAGCGCGACTTCATAGGCGCTTTTGCCATCCCGTTCTGCAACAGCGGCCACTGACTCTTCTGGGGCAGGTTCATAATTTGCAGGTTCCCCCAAATCAAACATTTTGTGGTGGCTTTCCATAATGTGATCAACCACTTCATTGTTCAGCTTGATGGGTTCCTGACTTAGCAACAGCGCGCGGAATTCAGGGTCTTTCAGTTTTGCCACCTTGTCATCATGGGGCAGGGCAGCAACCTCCAGAAATGCGGGGTGGAAGGTGAACGGGTTCAGCGTACAATCCAGCCCCAGCAACACACCTGTGGGGCGGGGCGGCACCTGTCCACGCATGGGCAGGCCATCGGCCTGTGCCTCATTTATTGCGGTCAGCAATTGTTTCCACCAATCGGGACGGACGTCTTGTTGTTCCACAGTAATGGAAATCGGCAGGCCGCTTTCTTTCACCATACGGCGAAAGATTTTCCATTCCGCGTCGAAATCATAAAAGTCGGAAATGCCCTGCAACACACCCTTGCCCGTTTTGGCCACCGCCTTGGCGATGCCAACCAGCTCTTCCTCAAGCGCATTGATGGTGGGGGCCAGATTGCCGTCACTATCGCGGTGCTTTTCGGTGCGGGAGGTTGAGAATCCTAATGCGCCAGCCTCAATCGCCTCGGCGGCGACGCGGCCCATTTCTTCAATCTCTTCAGGGGTAGCAGGTTCCTGCGCGGGACCGCGTTCGCCCATCACATAGGCCCGCACAGCGCCGTGGGGCACCTGCGTGGCAACGTCGATGGCGAGCGGTGTTTTATCTAGCGCATTCAAATAGTCGGGAAAGCTTTCCCATTGCCAGTTGATGCCTTCATGAAGGGCGGTGCCGGGAATATCCTCAACCCCCTCCATCAACTTGATCACCCAGTCACGCTGGTCTTTATGGATTGGGGCAAAGCCGACGCCGCAATTGCCCATCACGATGGTTGTCACACCATGAAAGGTTGAGGGCTGCAAATAGGGGTCCCATGTGACCTGCCCATCATAATGGGTGTGGGCATCGACAAAGCCGGGGGTAACGATTTGGCCAGCGGCGTCAATCTCGTCACGGCCCTTGCTCGGCACAGTCCCAACGGCTGTGATTTTGCCATCATCAATGGCCACATCACCCATAAAGGGCGCATCGCCCGTGCCATCGTAAATTTTCCCGTTACGGATCACCAGATCATGCATGAATTTTCCCCGTTTCTAATTATGTGATGGCCTATTTTGGCTGATTAGTCCTCTGAACGCAAACCGCTGAAAAACTGCCGAACGTCCGCGATATAAAGGTTCGGTTGTTCAAGTGCCGCGAAATGGCCGCCTAATTCCATATCTGTCCAATGCTGGACATTATAGGCCCGTTCGGCCCATTCACGCTTGGGCCATGTGATCAGGGGGTCATGGGGGAAGTTGGCGACGCCAACCGGTACTTCGATCCGGTTGCCCTTGGGCAGGCCTGCACCGCCTTCTTCCATCAGGCCACGATACATCCAGCTTGCGGTGTTAAACGTGCGCGTGACCAGATAGATCATGATGTTGGTCAATAGCTGGTCTTTTGAATAGGCGTTGTCGATATTGTCTTCGGGTGTGTGTGACCATGTGTTGAACTTTTCAACCAGCCATGCCGCCACGCCAACGGGGCTGTCCATCATGGCATAGGAAAGCGATTGCGGCTTGGTCATTTGCAGGCGGAAATAGGCGCCCTCCATCTCAAATGTCAGGCGCTGTCCATCACGCCATTGCTGTTCTTCGTCTGACATGTCGCCTTCCGGCGCGGGGGGCGAAAAGCCCATCATGTTCAGGTGAATGGCCTCGCAGGGGGCATGGTCCTTGCCCAGATAACAGGTGGTCATGGCGCCCCAGTCGCCGCCCTGCGCAAGATAGCTGTCATAGCCCAGCACATCTGTCATCAAACCGTTCATATATTTTGCGGCAGTCATGGGGCCAATCGGGTTCGCGGGCTTGTCCGAAAAGCCATAGCCGGGCAGGGATGGTACGATCACATCAAACCCGTCTTCGGCATCGCCGCCAAATCGTTCGGGATGGGCAAGCGGTTCGATAACCTCCATAAACTCGTAAAAGCTGCCGGGCCATCCATGGATGATGATCAAGGGTTGCGGGTTGGAGCCTGAGCCCTTTTCATAAATGTAATGAAGGTTGAGTGTTTGGCCATCAATGGTGACCGGGGCCTTGAATTGTGGAAAACGGTTCAGGCCTGTTTCGGCCTTGCGCCAACTAAACCCATCAAGCCAATAGGCGCACAGGTCCTTCATATAGTCGAGATTAGCCCCATAGGCCCAGCCGCCATTTTGCGGCATCTCATGCCATTCATAGTCCGCAACACGGGATGCAATTTTGTCCAGACGGTCCTGCGGAATGTCGATGGTGAATGGTGTTGGTATGGTTTTCTGCGCGCTCATGAAAATGCCCCTCAACCGTGATAAGTGATTGAGGGGCAGGGTGCAGAATTAGTGCTGTCAAATCAAACTAAAACTCGACAGCAAACCGAGCCGAGAATGTCCGGGGCGGGGCAACCGCTGCAAAGTGGGACCCTGCGAATAGCGGCACGTCAAAGCTTTCCTGTTTGATGGTTTCATCCAACAGGTTTTTGCCGATGACGGAAAAGCTCCACAAATTGTCAGGGTGCCGCAAACCGATGCGGGCGCTGACCTGTGTATAGGCTTCTTGTGAGTCAGCCTTATCAAGGTCCGGCGTCAGGAACATTTCGGTTTGGTAATACACATCACCACCGATAAAGGCCAACATGTTGACGGTGTTGATATCATGCTCGTAAAGCGCTGAAACAGAGCCGTTGAACTCAGGTGCCTGGTTCAGGCGATCACCAGACAGATCGCAGCCCTTGCCCTGTCCGGCAAGACAGGGGCCGTTTTTGAAACTGTCATAGGTGGCGTCAATCCACCCCGCAGCAATTGACAGGAACAACCCTTCAACAGGGACGATCATGCTTTCCAGTTCAAGCCCCTGTGTGGTGGCTTCTTCGGCATTTGTCACGACAAAGCCCGTGCCGTCCCAAACAGCAACCTGAAGGTTTTCAAAGTTGGTGTAGAAATAGGTCAGGTTCAATGTCAGCTGGCGGTTGAACCATGTTGACTTGATCCCGCCTTCGATTGTGTCGGAGAGTTCTTCGTTAAACTCCATATCGTCGGGGCTGGTGGCCATTTCGTTAAATCCGCCGGCCTTGAAGCCCTTGGCATAGGTCACATAGGCCATCGCATCCTCAAGGAAGGCATATTTCACGGCAAATTTGGGTGACCAATTATCTTCGTCACGGCTGGCATTGGCTGCGAAATCTGTATCGCCGGTTAGCAGACGGAAGGGGATGCCACCATTTTCAAATGTCTGTTCCTGAAAATGGTCTTTTTCTTCGGTCGTGTAACGCAGGCCGGCAATCAATTCTAAATCTTCCCACAAGGTCAGGTTGGCCTGACCATAGGCGGCGATATGAGTGGTTTCCTGCATGAAGTCTTTATGCCGATTGTCACCATTAAATGACGGCCCGGCCAGCGCCAGAATATCCTGCAATGCAGCAGGCAATACTAACCCCGTTACGGTGCCCAGCGCATCAAAGTCGGGCAACATGGTGAAGTCGGTATTCGCATCATAGTCAGAGAAGAAATAGTAAAGCCCAGCCACATATTCGAATGGCCCGTCAGGAGAGGTCAGGCGAATTTCACCGCTATACTGTTCGAACTCATCATCATAAAGAAAGCTCAACAACGGGGCGGGGCCAAAGTCCACATCGTCCGACACTTCAAACTCATAGCTTGACCACCCGGCGATAAAGGCCAGTTCATGTTCTGCAATGTCCAGCTTGGCCGTTGCGGTTGCGCCCAGCGTATCGCGATAGGTGTAGCCGGGATAATCCAATGACGTTTCGTAGTCGTCCAAATCAGTTTCGACATTCGGGTCAAATGCTGTGTACAGCAGACGCGCATCGTCGCCCAATTCAGAAAGCTGATAGCCATTGCCGCGCGCCTTGAGCGAGCCGTAATCGACACTGACAACCAGTTCGAAAGTTTCAGTGCCCAGTAGGCCAAGTTTGGCGCGGGCATAGGTCTTGTCTAGATTGGCTTCGTCGCGGTCCAGCAGACGGTTATAGATATAGCCATCACGCTGATTGTCCTTGGCGGCGATACGCAAACCGGCAACATCGGACCAGAAGGGAATATTGACTGCCGCTTCAAAACGCTGCTGGTTATATTCGCCAAACAGGGCGCTGCCGTAAACTTCCCATTCGGTGCTGGGATCGCGAGTTGTGATGTTCAGGGCACCGGCAACTGTGTTCTTGCCGAACAATGTGCCTTGCGGGCCACGCAACACTTCGATCCGTTCAATGTCGATCATCGCATCATTCAGATATTCTGCGCGGCCATAATAAATGCCATCAACAAACAGGCCGATTGATTGTTCAAAGCCCTTATTGTCGCCTGACCCCAGACCACGAATGCGAATGTATGAGCTGCGGGGCAGGGCGGCGATATCAAGGTTGGGGGCCAGATAGCCGATATCATCAACCTTATCGACAGCGCGTGCTTCAAGCAGGTCACCGGCAACGGCGGTCACTGACAGGGGCACGTCCTGCACGTCTTCGGATCGTTTTTGCGCAGTGACGATGATTTCGGGAATGGCTGGCGGGGCCTTTGTTTCCGCGCTTGCCTCTATCTCTGCTGAGGTTCCAGCCTCAACCGCTGCGTCCTGTGCCCATACCGGCAGGGCAATGGTGGTCGCAATTGCGGCAATGCTGGTGGTGCGGATCAAAAAATGGCGCATTGTCATCGGTCCTGTCGCAGAATTCCGTAAATAATCAGTGGAACTTATATGGAAATGTCAGATAGTGGCTTCAAGTAAGGGAAATTCATATTTTCCACAATGCGACAGAAAAACAAAACATATCACATTGACTATGTGTGTAATTATATATTGACCATTTTGTATATTCATATTATTGAATATAAAAGTGGCTGCTTTCAGCCATTATTAGGGATGCAGGAGGGCGCAATGGCAGCACTGACCTTGGAAACCATACTTATTTCACTGGCAGGGGGCGTCATGATTGGCCTGTCGGCTGTCATGTTGATGGCCCTGAATGGCCGCATTGCGGGAATCAGTGGCATTATTGGCGGGCTGGTCAATCCGGTCATGCTGAAGGGCGGTCTTGATCAATGGGGCTGGCGACTGGCCTTTGTTGCCGGGCTGGTAATTTCGCCCTTCATTTATGGGCTTGTGGGGGGGGAGCTTCCCGCCCTTGTCCAACCGCGCAGCATCGGCGTGATCATACTGGGGGGCTTGATCGTCGGATTCGGCACCCGTTTGGGCGGCGGCT
Source organism: Hyphomicrobiales bacterium (assembly GCA_006844605.1). Lineage (GTDB taxonomy): Bacteria > Pseudomonadota > Alphaproteobacteria > SPJN01 > SPJN01 > SPJN01. The sequence goes on from SPJN01000004.1 coordinate 116,405, forward strand.
GTACGTCCGGTCATGGGGTTTGCGGTATGGCGCGCCTGTCACAACGGTCAATCGTGGCAACGATCACCTTCATGCTGACGGGATTTGCCACCGTCTATGTCTTTAACATGGTCGGAGGATAATCTGATGAAAGCGATTTTGGGTGCCCTGGCAGCAGGGCTGTTATTTGGTTTAGGGTTGATAGCCTCAGAAATGGTGAACCCCACGAAAGTCATCAGCTTCCTTGATTTGTTCGGGGCATGGGACCCGTCGTTGGCGTTTGTGATGGGCGGTGCATTGGTCACAACCTTTATCGGTTACCGTTTCGTGTTGAAGCGGGAACGGCCCGTTAATGCGGAAAAGTTTGATTTGCCGACCAAGACTGATCTTGATCCGCGTTTGATCGGCGGCGCCAGCTTGTTTGGCATCGGGTGGGGCATGGCTGGGTATTGTCCCGGTCCGGCCATTGCGGCCCTACCGTTTATGTATACCGAAACCTTTATCTTTGTTGCGGCAATGGCGGTTGGCATGGCAGTTTACAATCTGGTCGATGGGATGCTGCAACAACGGGCGCAGCCGGTTTTGATCGACGGCTAAATTTAAACTTGATGGGCGTATATGCTGCCAAATCTGATCATTCCCGGTGCCCCGAAAAGCGGCACCTCTACCCTGTATCGTTGGTTGAGCGATCATCCGGCGGTGCAAGGCGCTCGTTTGAAAGAGGTTGAGTTCTTTATCGACCTCGGTTGGCACAGCCAGAATGAGGAAGCGAATGCCCATTCTGCCAACCTCGATGCCTATGAACGGTTTTTTGATGGGTGGACGGGCACGGGTGAACCCCGCCTGATCGTGGAATCAACACCTGCCTATATGTATCAACAAACAGCCTTGCGTGATTTGCCGGACCTACCCAGCAAGCCGCATCTGTTGTTTTTGGTGCGGGAGCCTGCCGCCCAAATAAAATCCACGTTCGATTATTTCCAAAATAATTGGCAACACATCCCCGCCGATTGGGCCTTTGCCGACTATGTTGCGGCATTGGAAGCGGGCCGCGCAGACTTTTCCCAAAATGAGCTGGTGGTCAATGCGCTGGACTATGCACGGTATGACAAATGGTTGGATAAGTGGCGCGATGCTGTGGGCACAGAACGGATGACGGTGTTGGGCATGGAACGTTTTTTCAGTGACGCCCGGTCCGGCATGGTGTCACTTTGTGACCAATTCGGGCTCGATCCCGCCTTTTATGACAGCTATGACTTCCCACGGGAAAACGAAACCTATCGGGTGAAATCGCAGGCGCTGCAATCGCTGAATGTGCGGGTGCGGGCGCTGCTGCCGCGCAATAATGCACTGTATAACGGCTTGCGGACGGTGTATCGCAAGGTGAACACCGGGTCAAAACAAGCCATTGGGGATGACGCTGACGGGGCAGCAATGGACCGTTTGAAGGCGCGCTATGCAGCCTTGCCCGCGACATTGGCGCAGACCTATGGGCTTGATCTAAGCCACTGGCGCTGATACATCGACTGCACCACAGGCTGGTGTAGGGAATACGGTGCGCTCTGAATTTAGGGCAATTCCGCAACTGTCCCCGCAACTGTAATCGGTAAGTGGGCTGCCAAACCACTGTCTTGCAAAAGATGGGAAGGGGCCGCACCACGGTTGAGCCGAAAGTCAGGAAACCTTGCCGCCTGTCCGTCCTCATGGCCGTCCGGGTTGAGCCTGCCATGTCGGAACTTTCCGAAGCGACGGATGAACCGCACATACCCAGTGGGTGTGTTGCTAATGTCGTTTTTGCGGAAAGAGGTGCTTTCCATGACTTTATCACGTTGCGCGGTCGCCACGGCCATCGCCCTTTGTTCATTTTCAACCTATGCCGACGAACCGGCTGACGAAATTTTGATTGTCGGCTCACTCACCCCCATCAGCGCGGCAGAGCTTGGCGCGTCTGTCACTGTCTTTGATGCCGATGATATTCGCCAGCGGCAGGACTTCTTTTTGCCTGATCTTTTGCGCGGTATGCCGGGGGTTGCGATTACCCAATCGGGCGCAACCGGGTTGACGGAAATCAGAATTCGCGGTGCGGAGGCGGATCATTCACTGACGCTGCTTGATGGCATCGAAGTGACGGACCCTGCCTCAATCGGAACGGTGATCGACTATTCCCATCTATCGACTGCAAATGTCGGGCGGGTGGTTTTGTTGCGTGGGGCGCAAAGCTCATTTTATGGCGCGGACGCCTTGGGCGGTGTGATTGCCATCGAAACTCCCGCGCTGTTCGGACGTGATGATACCTATATTGAGGGGGAGGCAGGCTCCTTCGGGACGCGGCGCTATGGTGCCGGGCTGACACGCAGCAATGATAGTGTTGGCGTGCATGTGTCCTACAGCAATTATGAAACCGATGGCTTTAATGCGGTGACCAATGGGTCAGAAAAAGACAATGCGGACCGTGAATTGCTGCACGCCAAACTGGGCATGAAACTGTCTGACGGGTTGGAGCTAAACATTGTTGGGCTGCGCAGTGATATTTTCACCAATACAGATGGCTTTGGCGGCGTTGATTCTAATACTGATCAGGTCGCTGTTGTGCGCAAGGCCGGGCGCGCAGCGCTGACCTATGAAACTGCTGACCGCAATTGGCGGATTGATGCGGCAGCCCAACTGATGGCAAGCCAACAGGACTTTCTATTTGGTGGCTTTGCAGCCGCATCGGACGGGTTGCGCCAAAAGCGTGACCTGCAAGTGTCGCGCCGGTTTGTGGCGGGTAATTTTGAACATCGCGTGACCGCCGCCTATCAAACAGAGAAAGAAAGCGTCACCGCAGGCGGCAACAAGTTCCTGCGCCAACAAAACAGCATTGTTGGTGAATATCGGCTTGTTACCAATGCTGGTCATGCAGGCAGTGTCAGCGTGCGCCATGACGATAATAAATCCTATGAAGATTTCACCAGTTGGCGCGCACAGGCCGTTGTGCAATTGGCTGAGATGACACGCCTACACGCCAGTGCAGGCACAGGGATCAAGGCCCCTGACTTTACTGAGTTTTCAAACCAGTTTGGCTGTACACCCAATTTTGACCTGAAGCCGGAAAAAAGCCGTTCCTATGATGTCGGCGTGACCCATGATGTCGATCATCGCGCGGTAAGCGGGCAACTTGATGTGACCTATTTCGATGCGACCCTAGAGGATGAGGTGAAATTTTGTTTTGCCGCGCCGTTTTCCGCGCAATCAACCAATCAGGTGGGAGAGAGTAAGCGTAAGGGTATTGAAGTCAGCGGCGGCTTTATCCTGCCACATATGATCATGGCCGACCTGTCATATACTTGGCTTGACGCTGAGGAGCCGTCCGGTGTTGAAGAACCGCGCCGGCCTGAACATTCGGGCAGCCTTACCCTATCTCGCCATTTTGTGCAGGACCGTTTGCTGGCCAGCATGACCTATACCTATTCAGGCGATACGGTGGACAATAACCGTCAGGCCATTCGTGCCTATGATCTTGTTAATCTGGCACTTTCCTATAGCGTTTCGGATGAGGTGGCCCTGACTGCACGGGCAACCAATCTGTTTGATGAAACATATGTAGAGGCTGTGGGTTTTGCCACGGCGGGACGAGGGGTCTTTGTTGGTTTGCGTGCCTCATTGGGTGACTAAACTTACCCTGGTGTTAAGCGTGGTGCTGTCACTTGTGACGGCACCCGCCTTGGCGCGTCCACTGCGGGTTGTTTCGTTGAACCTGTGCAGCGATCAGCTGTTGATGGCGCTGGCGGATCGGGACCAAATAGCCTCTCTTAGTTTCTTTGCCGCTGATCCGCGCTTTTCGCTGATCACTGATCAAATCGAAGGGCTGCCCCTAAATCACGGATTGGCAGAGGAAGTGTTGGCACTGCGCCCTGATCTGGTGATCACCGGGAACTACACCGCGCGCTATGCCGTTCAACATATCAAGGCGTTGAACATTCCGATTGTTGAGCTTGCGCCCGCGCAGGATTTTGATCAAATCGCCGCCCGGCTTTTAACCGTGGGGCAGGCTATTGGGCAAACTGGCAGGGCGCAGGCCCTTGTCACGAGGATGCAAGCGCGCCTTGAAGAGGTTGACCGCATCAATGTTCAGCAGCCCTTGCGCGTTCTGTCATTTGCATCAGGTGGGGCGACAATTGGTGCGCCTAGCCTGTTCAACGCTGTCGTGACGCGGGCCGGGCACAGTAACTTGCCAGCGACAGAGCTAGGCATGGGCAGTTGGGGCCAAATCGGGCTTGAAGGGATTATTCAATTGCAGCCTGATTTTGTATTGTTGGAAGGGTTGCGGCAGGAGCATAATTCCCTGACGCGCAACCTGATGCAGCATCGGGCAATTCGTAAATTACTGGCAACTGACAAGATGCGCCTTGCCCCGGTTGATGGTCGCCTGTGGTCCTGCGGTGGCCCCCATACTGTTGAGGCTGTGGCCGCCTTCAAATCATTGGGGGCAAATCAATGACCGCGCGTCGCCTATCATTATTGTTACTGGTGCTGGCGGTGTTGGGGGCGCTTGGGTCGGCGTTTTTGGAACGTGGCGCGATCAGTCTGTTTGGAGAGTATCAATTGCTGTTGGAGACCGACCCCGAAACCGCAGCCATATTGTTTTGGGACATTCGCCTGCCACGCGCCTTGTTGGCGTTGATGGTGGGGGCATCCCTTGGTCTATCCGGCGCGGCGCTGCAGGGGCTGACCCGCAATCCGCTGGCGGAGCCGGGCTTGATCGGTGCCTCAAGCGGTGCAGCGCTGGGCGCGGTCGCGATTTTCTATTTCGGCCTATTTGGCACAACAGGTCTTAGTTTGTTGAGCTTGCCTGTCGGTGGTTTGGTCGGTGCAGGACTGTCGATGATTGTGCTGGTTGCGCTGTGGGGTGATGACACCCGCATCGCGACGCTGGTCCTTGCCGGGGTTGCGATTAACGCGCTGACCAATGCATTTGTCGCCCTGTTGCTGACCGTTGCGCCAAGCCCCTTTGCAATTTATGAGATCATGTTTTGGATGATGGGGTCCCTCGCAGATCGTTCCTATGATCATGTGTTGATCGCCTTGCCCTTTATGCTGGCCGGGTGGACGATGCTGCTGTTGTCCGGGCGCGGGCTTGATGCCATGACGCTTGGCCCGGAAAGCGCACGCAGCCTTGGCGTGTCGATCCGTCGAACCCGCTTTTTAACGGTGATGGGCACTGCGCTATGTGTTGGCGCTGCGGTCAGCGTGTCGGGTGTGATCGGCTTTGTGGGATTGGTGGTGCCCCATCTGGTGCGCCCCTTTACCGGGCACATGCCGGGGGCAAGCCTGTTGCCATCTGCCTTGGCGGGGGCTGTGTTGCTGGTCTTTGCCGATATTGGCGTGCGCATATTGACCCCGGGGGTTGAGCTGCGGTTGGGCGTTGTCACGGCCTTTATCGGTGTGCCGTTCTTTGTTCTGTTGTTGTTGCGGGCAAAGCGGGGGCTGCTTGCATGACGACATTGTCGATACAAAACCTGTCGCTGACGATTGACCGAAACAGGCTGCTGGATGATGTCAGCCTGTCCATTGGTACGGGTGAGCTTGTTGGATTGATCGGCCCCAACGGTGCCGGTAAGTCGAGCCTGCTGCGCGCCATCACAGGCAATTTACAAGGCTGGGAAGGCGCGATTGATTTGGATGGTCAGCCGCTTGATGCTGTGTCCCGTCAGGACCGGGCAAAGGCGATTGCCTATCTGCCGCAAACCCATGAAGGGCTGTGGCCGATATCCGGTCGGCGGCTGGTGATGTTGGGCCGCTTGCCCCATTTGGGGCCGTTCAGTGGCGCGACAGATCAAGATCATGCCTTGGTTGAGCAGATATTGCGGGATGTCGATGCGCTGGCTTTCGCAGACCGCCCCGTCACGCATCTTAGCGGGGGGGAGCTGGCACGTATTTGGCTGGCCCGCGCTTTGGCAGTGCAAGCGCCGTTATTGCTGGCGGATGAGCCGATTGCCGCCCTTGATCCCGCGCATCAATTGGCAACCATGTCCTTGTTCCACAATGCCGTTAAACAGGGGCAGGGGGTGATGGTCGTGTTACATGATTTGGGATTGGCGGCGCGCCTTTGTGATCGGTTGGTGCTGATGGACCGGGGCAAGGTCGTCGCAGATGGGACGCCCCAAAACGTGTTGACGGCGGACCGTGTGGCCGCCGTCTACAAAGTTCGATTGATCCGTGATGGATCAGGCGGTTTTAGCTTGCTGCCGCTGTAAGCTGAACGCCGGCACAAGGCATGGCAGGGGCTTCGCCCGTGAATGTCATGCGCAGGGTGCCGTTTTCATAGCTGCCTTCAATCTCACCACCATCAAGGCGGCGCAGGGCAAGCTGCCCATCAAGGCCATCAATCTGCACGGTCACTTCACCTGATGCAGGCAGATCACTGACCAGTGCGTAAACCGCGCCGTTCTTACCCCTTGTCAGGTTCAGTTCAGCGCCGTCCTTGGCGATCACAGTGCCGGGACCAAATGGCTTGCTGTCATAGACAGCCTCGTCATTGGCGCGCAGCCAGTCACCAACGGCCAGAATGCGGCTTGCCTGATCAGCGGGGATCTGGGCATGGCCATCGGGGCCGATGTTCAGCAGATAATTGCCGTTCCGTGCCACAACGCGGGCCAGGTCGGTAATCAACTCATCAGATGACAGGAAGTCTTCTTCAGTTTCGGTGCGGTTATAGCCAAAGCCCCAACCAAGACCGCGTGTGGTTTCCCATTTCTTTTCCTGTGGTTCTTCAAAGAATGAGAATTCAGGCGTGCGGAAATCACTATGGGCGGGTTCTGCCCCCACCAAAGGCCCATCAAATTTTTTCATGGCCAGTTTGCCGAATTGGGTGGCAAGCCATTTTAGCGGCTGATAGCGGAAATATTTGTTGATCGGTTTGGCTGCCTGCCAACGGTCATTCACCACCCCGTCAGGGACGGCCTTATAATAATCCTTGAACAGATCAGCCATGCCATCCATCAGCGGGTAGGAGATGTCGTTCCACAGGACGGACGGTTTATACCGTTCAATCAACTCGCGATAATGCGCATCAACATAACGGTTATAGGCGGGGTCTGCGATTGTGGTCGCCAGCGTATCGACAGCAGATTCGATGCTGGTCGTCTCCCACGTCCAATCAAGACCGCCGGAATAATAGATGCCGAATTTCAACCCTTCGGCACGGACTGCATCTGCCAGTTCGCCGACAATATCGCGTTCTGATGACCAGCCCGGCTTATGGGGGTTTTCAACGTCAGACGGCCACAATGTGTAGCCATCATGATGCTTGGTCACCAACACAACATATTTGGCACCGGACTGTTTGAACAGCTTGGCCCATTCTTTGGCATCGAACCCTTCCAGATTCTTTTCCCAAGGGGCGCGGAAATCCTCATAGGGCGCGTCGCCGTAATTTTCCTTGTGAAATGCGGCGGCAGAACTGCCCTCAACCCGCATATTCTGCCAGTACCATTCCACATAGGGATTGTGCTTGATCAGATTTTCGAAGTCATTCTTCAATAGGTCAGGAAAATGCTGACCCTTTTCCGCATAGGCGGGAATTGAATAGATGCCCCAATGGATAAAGATGCCGAACTTGCCGCCATCATACCAGTCTGGTACCTGCCGATCCTGAAGGTCCTCAAAACCGGGTTGAACTTTTTGTGCCATGACAGAAGCCCCCTCTATCAATGTATTGAACTACAGCAATACCTATGTCATAGATTATTTACCCTGGCAAGCGCGCCATTTTGACGGAACTGCGGGCAATTGCCTATCGACATGCGTGATCACATGTCTATAACGGCGCCATGGCACCTCCTTTACTGACATGTCGAGAAATCAATTTAACCTTTGGTGGCAAGCCTTTGCTGGCTGGCGCGGAACTAATGGTAGAGCCGGGGGCACGCCTGTGTCTGGTTGGCCGTAATGGGTCGGGCAAGTCAACTTTGCTCAAAATCGCCGCAGGCATGGTGGAACCGGATAATGGGGACATATTCCTGCAGCCAGGCACGACAATCCGCTATTTGGCGCAGGAACCGGACCTAACCGGGTATGACACTGTGCGTGATTTCGTGCAGGCGGGTTTGGGGCCGACGGACGATCCCTATCGGGCGGACTATCTGCTGGGGTCATTGGATGTGAATCCTGAGGCTGACCCTGCCAATTTGTCAGGGGGCGAGGTACGCCGTGCTGCCCTTGCGCAAGTGTTGGCACCTGAACCTGACATCCTGATGCTGGATGAGCCGACCAACCATCTTGATCTACCCATTATTGAATGGCTGGAAAGTGAGCTGAAGCAGTTTCGCGGCGCGCTGATCCTGATCAGCCATGACCGCCGCTTTTTGGAAAACCTGACCCGCAGCACCGTTTGGCTCGACCGGGGCCGGACCCGCACGCTGCAACAGGGCTTTGCCAAGTTTGAAGGCTGGCGCGATGAAGTGCTGGCGCAGGAACAAGAAGCAGCACACAAACTGTCACGCAAAATCGAACGCGAGGAAGACTGGGTACGTTATGGCGTGACCGCGCGCCGGAAACGGAATGTGCGCCGCATGGCGGGGTTGGATAATCTGCGTGAACAAAAGCGCGAGCTGACAGCCCATAACAGACAGGCACAAGAGAAGGTTAGCTTCTCAGTGAATGAGGGGCAGAAGTCCGGCAAGGCCGTGATAGAGGCCGAGCATGTCGGCCATAGCTGGCCGGGCAAGCTGATTGCGCAGGATTTTTCTATCCGCATCATGCGGGGTGACCGGATTGGTCTTGTTGGTCCCAATGGGTCAGGCAAGACCACGATGCTGAACATCCTGACCGGTGCGCTGGCCCCTGATATGGGGAAGGTGACGCTGGGTCATAATCTACAAATGCTGACCATTGATCAAAAGCGTGAATCGCTCGACCCCGATACGTCATTGCGCGATGTGTTGACCGGCGGCGGTACCGACCTTGTGCAGATCGCCGGTGGTGATGGAGAGGCAGCAGACAGCCGCCGTCATGTTGTGTCCTATATGAAGGACTTTTTGTTTGCCCCTGAACAGGCAGGCACGCCTGTGCGTGAATTGTCAGGGGGGGAACGTGGCCGGCTGATCCTTGCGCGTGCTTTGTGCAAGCCGTCAAACCTGTTGGTGCTTGACGAGCCGACCAATGATCTTGATATGGAAACGCTGGACCTGTTGCAGGAACTGATCGCCGATTACCCCGGTACAGTTTTGCTGGTCAGCCATGACCGTGATTTTCTTGATCGCACGGTTGGTGCCGTCATCACGACAGAGGGTGAGGGTGATTGGACCGCCTATGCGGGCGGCTATTCAGATATGCTGCGCCAGCGCGGCGAAAAGATACGCGCACAAAACGCCGAAAAGAAAAAGGCGGTGGAAGCCAAAACGACAAGCGATAAGAATTCCCCCGGTAAATCATCATCCAAACGCAAGCTGTCCTATAAGGAACAATATGCGCTGGATAATTTGCCGGATGAAATCGCCACTTTGGAAGACAAAATACAAAGCCTGAAGGGTGAGCTTGCCGATCCCAATCTATTCTCAAAAAAGCCTGAGCGTTTTAACCAGGCGGTAGCGGAATTGGAAACGGCTGAGATTGATTTGGTCGCAAAAGAAGAAGAATGGCTGCGCCTTGAAATGCTGAAAGAAGAACTGGGCCTTTAGTCCATCTTCGCAGGGCGGCACAATGGCGCGCTTGCATCCTTTCATTATTGGGCCTATATGCACCCCTAGTTGGGTGCCTTGCAGATGCGCCCCGCCCGCCGAAAGCCATGGCAATCTGCCTATTGGATGCGCTGATTTAAAAATCGTGGCGCTTCTTTCAGACCTTTATGGAGCGGGAAGGTCAGTTCTGAAAGGAGTATGTCATGGAGCATCATGACCCTTTTGATAGTATGAAACGCTATGCCAAGCGCCTTGCAAAACAGGCGTCTGAAGACGGCATAGATCTGAAACATCGTGAAGCCTTGGCCCAAATTGCCAAACAGATCGGCTTTAACGGTTGGTCCCATGCTGTGCATGTGATCGAAGGGAAAGAAACCCAAGATTACGGTACGTTGCTTTATGGCGCTGCCGGGGCAACCTATCCCAATATTTGGGAGGCTGATTTGGCACGCGCTCGCGCGATCAGGCAGGATCATGGGGGCATATTATTGCCCTACAAGACCCAGTTTTTGATTGTGGAGCCAAGCTATTTGGCAGCCCATGATATGCCTGCTGAATTGCCTGAATGGCAGTTGGTGGGTAGGGATTGGACCGATCCGCAGGATATGGCGGCACGCACGCGCCTATATGGGTTGCGTGTGGCTGGTCATTTGGCGCGGTTGGGGCAAGTTGACGGGCCGCCCAAACGGGGCACACCGTCTGCTGCAATTACCAACGCAGCGCGCTAGTGCTGCTACGATTGGGTTAGGTTTATGGCGGGGGGCGCTTGCCTTCCGCCATAATTTTGCGGCCATCAGATCAATCGAATGCCGTCGCCAAATAATCAATATAGTCTTCGTCGGTTCCGAAACGTGTACATGATTTGGCGCGTTCCACATATTTGTTAATCGTCGCCTGCTGTAGGGACCCGGTAGCCTGTGCCGCCGCAAAATCGATTTCAATTTCTTCGGCTGATTTATCGATCAGCAGGCCCCAGAGTTGTTGTTTTTCTTCTGGTCCGGTACCTATGAATATGTCGTACAACGCGGAATAAACTAGGTCGTGGGGCCTGCCGACATTCTGGGAAAATAGACTTTCATCAAAACCTTCTCGCTTGGTCAGTAAGTTTAAGGCGTATAAAAAATGTGTGCCGCTTAAACACTGTTGCAAATCCTTAATGGTCGTCCGGTTCCAGTCGCCCCACACAACATTGATCTAGGTTTGTAGTGTGTCGGGGTTGATCTGAAAATCGAAGCAATAGTCAACTTGGGAAAGTTGGGTTTGTGGGGTGCTGTTTACCGGAAAGGGATACCACGCGCCTTTAAGGCGATGTGGTGCAACTTGCGCAATTGTTTTGTCGAGTGTTGCGTGAAGGGCGATAAACTGGACCGGTGTGCCGGTGTCGGGTTTGGATGTCATTTGCTGTGTCAGCCCATATGACAGTCCGGTTTTGCAAAGCTTGGCCTTCAGGGCTGCGCGCATAAGATCGTGACTTTGATCGGCCAGCAAAAATTCATTTGGGTCATCGCTATATTCTTCGACAAAACTGCCAACAACGCCGGAATAGAAGGCAAGCGTGTATAAGGGAAAATTTGTGAGACGATAGCCGTTGGGGATGATGACTGCCAACAGCAGCGCAACAATCACTGTCGTTTCCTTATGGGATGACAGTGCCGCAAGGGCACAGATCAAAACGACAGGCAAAATTACGACGGCAGAAATGTTGGAAACGATTTGGCCGCCGCCATGCCCAAGCACGTTATGGCCGACGGTCAATAAATACTCTGACACCGCAATTGTCACAAAGGCAACGACCAGCACTGTTTTCATTACTTGCGATGGGGCTAGCTTAAACAAAAAACGGGCGACCAGAAACGTAAGCAGGGTGGTCGTTGCCAGTATTGGTATTGATAGAGCCAGATGCATAACCCCATCGTCGATATGAGAGGCGACTAGGTTTCTGATTGATGGATCGTCCACGTGCTTAACGGCTTTGCCTATTTTCCGCCAGATCCATAAATGCAAACAAATAGCTCTGCGGATCAATGCCTATAAAATGGCATTGCAGAATGTCGTTAACAAAACCGTTTTCGAGATCATCTGTAATTGTGGAAATGCCATTATTGGCGGCCATGGTGACATCCAAAAAACTCTTTAGTGCAGTCTGTTTTTGTTCCGAAGGGTTCATTGTTGTGAAAAGAAGATTCTGCTCACTGTAACGGGTAACCAGAAGTTGACTGACTTCTTTTGTTTCGCTGATCGTATCGAAAAATCCGCGGCCTGCCTTGTCTGACAAAATCAGAATGCTAAGTAGGGCTTTGCCACATGCATCGATGACTGCTTTTCCTAACGGATAATCATGCCCCGACATGGCGAGTATAAGCATGTCGATATGGGACTGCCGCAAACCTATTTCAGCACAACCCAACAGGCCTTCAGGATCGGCGACGTGCGTGATGCTTACTTCGCTTGGATCGATGTCAAATCTGTGTGCAATTTCCTCGATAGACTCCGCTGATGCTTGCTCTCGAACCGTTGTGAAATTGTCGCTTAGCAGGGTGTTTGCGTATATCAATGAGTCTAGGCATTTAACGGCGATCGCTCGTTTTGCGGGATCTGTTGCGCTGTCATTTGCGTTTTCATCGGCGAATGTTGCTGGAACGGGCAAAATCAAACAGGCCAGCAATCCGCCGGCGATGAATTTTTTGAAGCGGGATTGTGTCCTACTCGTCATTGTCTGTCTCCGCTTCCGTATTGGCGATGTGTTGACTTGCTGCTTTTAGGAACAGCCTTGTAGTGATGCCCACGTCGTCGCATTGATCAATATGGTCCCTGAATTTGTCCATATCCAAATCAGCGACGGTATGGCTTGCGTAATTACCCTTGTGCGTGGTTTCTGAAATGACGGTCTTAACATAGTTTTCGGTTGCGTCATCTGCCGCATCCGGATGCGTAATATTGTGAATTACAGTCAGCGCATAATTGGCCTGATACAACATTTCATCATAGACACGAATGCGTGACGCGGCGGGCATATTGCGGTAAACAGCAATGCCAAGAAACTGCGTTGCCGCACCAAGGCAGTTTGTAATATAGCCTTCGACCATTTCGGGAGGGTCATCGGAAATAAGCTGAAGACCGATCATGATCTCGTATTTGGGCATTCCGATGTTGAAACACTCGACAATGTCGTTAACGGAGAATTCATCGGCTGTAGCCGGATAATCCACGCCGGGAATATCAGCAATCTTCCGCATCACTTGCTGTGCAAATATTGAATAGGTGAGTGTGCCGTATTGTGGATAATTGTTTTCCATTTGTGCTGCCAGCCAATCTACCTGTGAGATACAGGCATAATGCTTTTCAACATCTGGCTGTGTTGCCTGCGTAGCCATTGTCGTTCCCGACAGCACGGTTAACGCAACCGCAACTGCAGCAACGTAGCGCGGCCATGACTGGATGGATTTTCTTGAAGGCATTGCCTGCCATAATGTATGGAAAAGTGTGCGCATTGCTGTCGCCCCCCCGCCGACTTTACGTGCTTTGCAGTGCGCCAAATAGGGGCGCATTGATTCTTGTGAATAATATTGGAATTGGGGCGGGGCAACAACCCAAGGTGGTAACTATTTGTTCGCGAACCGCGCCTTGACGACTGGGTGGGCACCTTTGCGTGCCACGGGCCGCAGGTTCACAGGCCGGGTTACCAAGCTGCCATCTTCAAAGGCAAGCTTCATGGGGCCAAGCCTTTTGCCGCTGTCTTTATCTTCGAAACCAACCTGCGGGCCTTCCTCAGCGAAGGCCCACTTGTCACCCCATTGGGCCATCGACATTAGGACGGGAAACAGGTCCTTGCCCTTTTGGGTTAGGGTATAGGCATAGCGCGTGCCCTTGTCGCCAATGTCCTGGCGGTCCATCACGCCTTGTTCAACCAACATGGCAAGACGGTCTGACAGAATGTTTTTGGCGATACCGGTATGGGTGCGAAACTCGTTAAAGCGCGTTGCGCCGTAAAACGCCTCACGCACGACCAGCAATGTCCATGAATCGCCAACAAGGTTGAGCGCACGGGAAATCGGACAGTAATGTTTATGCTGCTTGGTCATGGCGGCAGTATAGAATATTTTGGTTGCTATTCAAAACCAAAATAAACAAGTCAAAACCCAAATAGAAAGGCTAGTCCTCGCCGATGACGATCAGCTTGGAAATGTCTTCCCCAGCCGCCTCACATGCACCACGATAAAGCGACAGGGCGGCAGGCGCATCAATGATTGACAGAACATTGCCATCATCATCCACATTCAGGTTGGCGCCATAAATGGCAAACCAAACCTCGGTCTCGCCGTCTTGATCTTCTGGTACACATAATGTGTGGAGCGAGCCTGCGGGCTCAAACAAATAGGATCCGGGCTCATTCACCTCTGTCGGGTATTCCTTATAGAACCATTTGCCTTTCAAGGTGACCGCATAAACCAAGCCGGTGTGATAATGTTTGGTGATTTGGGTGCCCGGTTGAAAGCGTGTTTTGCTGATCCACAGCCCGATATTCAAATCAACTTGCAGCAACTGCAATTCTGTTCCGTCACCCAATGCGACATAGGGCAATTCTTCATGCTTGATCAGGCTGGTTACACCATCGACTGATAGCGGCACGGTTGAGGCACCGCGTGCTTCCATTGTGGCGGCCATTTTCGGCAACTGATCGATCAGGGACACGGTTTTGGGGGCAGTCATGGCAGCTCCACGAATATTGGAAAAGGGGATGGGGGTAGGGCGGCGGCACACCATCATGTGCGGATGCGCCGCCAAAGGTTTAACTAGGCAACTTCGAACAGGCCCGCTGCGCCCATGCCGCCACCGATGCACATGCTGACGACGACATATTTTTCGCCGCGCCGTTTGGCTTCGATCAGGGCGTGGCCTGTGCTGCGCGCACCTGTCATGCCGTAGGGGTGCCCGATTGAAATCGCGCCGCCATTGACGTTATAGCGTTCGGGGTCAATCCCAAGTGTGTCGCGGCAGTACAGGCACTGGCTGGCGAACGCTTCGTTCAATTCCCACAACCCGATATCGTCAACCTTCAGGCCCGCGCGCTCCAACAGACGGGGCACGGCATAGACCGGACCGATGCCCATTTCATCAGGTTCGCACCCGGCAACGGCAAAACCGCGGAAAATGCCAAGCGGATCGATGTTGCGTTTTTCAGCTTCCTTGCCATTCATAATAATGCAGGCAGACGCACCGTCAGACATTTGCGAGGCATTGCCAGCGGTGACGAACTTGCCTTGTTTGACAACATTGCCGCCCGCAAAAACCGGGTTCAGTGCCTGTAGGTTTTCAATGGTTGTACCGGGGCGATTGCACTCATCGCCGGTTACGGTCACTTCCTCTTCGGAAACGTCACCGGTTTCCTTGTTGACCTTTTTCCATGTGGTGGTCATCGGCACAATTTCATCATCGAATTTTCCCGCGGCCTGTGCAGCGGCGGTGCGTTGCTGGCTTTGCAGGGCATATTCGTCCTGATATTCGCGGCTGATGCCATACCGATCTGCCACAATCTCTGCCGTTTCGATCATCCCCATGTAAAGGCCGGGATGGCTTTCGATCAGTGACTTCTCAACCGCTTCATGGCGGTTCATCTTGCCGCTTAACTGAACAAGTGACAGGCTTTCAACGCCGCCCGCGCCCATAACAGGAACACCTTCATTCATCACGCGGCCAGCGGCTGTTGCAATCGCTTGCAGGCCGGATGAGCAAAAGCGGTTGATTGTGGTGCCGGACGTGGTCACCGGGCACCCGGCGCGCAGGGCTGACAGGCGCGCAATGTTGGAACCTGTGGCCCCTTCGGGATGGGCGCAGCCCATGACCACATCTTCAACCTCGCCCGGATCAATGCCGGCCCGGTCAATGGCGTGTTGCAATACATGACCGCCCAATGTGGCACCGTGGGTGTTGTTGAATGACCCGCGGCCTGATTTGGCAAGGCCTGTGCGGGCGGTTGATACGATGACGGCTTCGGTCATGGGGCTCTCCTGTTAAATTGTTTTTGTGCAGGCGGTATTTGACTGTTTGTCGCGCGCCATGTCTATACTCACGTCACAAATATTTACGACTGACGCCGAAAAGGGACCGTGATGGACTTCGTGACAATAGAGAAGAATGACCGCATTGCAGAGGTTACGTTTTCCCGTGGGGATGGCATGAATGCCCTGTCTGCACAGGCCATGACTGAATTACGCGATACAGGCCGCGCATTGCAGGACGACCCTGATCTTGTGGCGGTGATCCTGAAAACAGATGGCAGGTTCAGCGCCGGGGCCGACCTGAAGGATCGCAGCCAAATGGTCATGCAATCAGGCACGATGATGCAGAAGCGCCATCACCTGAAGCTTGGTCCCGACATGTGTCAGGCGTGGCACGATATCGAAGCCTATACCATCGTTGCCATAGAGGGGTTTTGTATCGGCGGCGGTTCCGCCCTTGCGTCGGCGATTGATTATCGGGTCATGGGGCAGGGGGCGCACATGCGCCTGCCTGAAGTGCCGTTGGGCATGAATATGAGCTGGCAGACAATTCCGCGTCTGGTTGCCCAAATCGGCCCCGCCCGCACCAAACAATATGTGATCATGGGGGAGCCTGTCAGCGCCCAACAGGCGCTTGATTGGGGCCTGGTTGAGGAGGTGGTGGATGATGGCAGCACCATCGACGCGGCGCGCGCCTATGCGGCACGGGTGGCGAAGTTGCCGCCGCTACCGGTGAGGATGAGCAAACAGGCCATCAACGCCGCTGCCTATGCCGTGGCACAGGCGACAACCTTTATGGACCGCGATCAATTTATGCTCGCCACTTCGTCAGAAGATTACCGTGAATCGGTGAAAGCGTTTTTGCAGCGGCGAGACCCTGAATTTAAGGGAAACTAGGTTGGCACTAATCCGCGACTGTCGATTGATACTGCGGCACAAGTAAAAAACCGCTAGAATCAGTTGCAAATTAATCTGGGTTTGCTGTAAACCCTCGTCAATTTGCGTGCGTATAAGACATGCAAAGCCACAATATGAAAGAGGTACGCCAATGATTAGACCCAACCCGTCAGGTGATCGGCCGATCATCGCCCCGTCAGCCTTTATTGACCCGACCGCCATTATTTGCGGCAAGATCATCATTGAGGAAGAGGCATTTATCGGCCCCTATGCGGTCATTCGTGCTGATGAAACCAAACCAGAAGGCGGCATGGACCCGATCATTATCGGTGCCCGTTCCAACGTGCAGGACGGTGTTGTGATCCATTCGAAGGATGGCGGCGCGGTTACGATTGGCAAGCAAGTGTCAATCGCCCATCGTTCGATCGTTCATGGGCCGTGTACTGTGGAAGATGAATGTTTCATCGGTTTCAACTCGGTGCTGTTTAATTGCACAGTCGGTGCCCGGTCGGTCATTCGCCATAATTCAGTGGTTGAGGCGTGTGAAATTCCTGCCGGTTTCCATGTGCCCAGCGCAACATCAATCCATAATGATGATGACGTTGCCAAGATCGTACAAATCACACCGGACGAGGCGACATTCTCAGAAAGTGTGGTGTCAGCCAATCGTTGGTTGGCTGAAGGCTATAAGAGGATTGCCAACGAGCTTTAGGCGCAGGCAATTAGCCAAAGATTCTGGCCAAAGTTTAAAGCACCTTCAGCAATTGTTCGAAGGCCCAAACCATAGGTGCGGTGTACCACGGGGCCTCAGGCTCTGCCGCCGGGTCTACCATGTATAGCGTCCGCTGGGCAGCCAGTTCCTGTTCCAGCTGGCGCGTGATCTGCTCGTAACCGGGCTGGCCATGCAGGCTGATCTGTTCATTCGGGTCAGCTTGCAGGTCAAATAATTCCCATTCCCCGATGCGGTAATAGTGGATCAGTTTCCACCGGTCTGTCCTGACGCCATAATGACGGGGCACATTGTGGAAGCCGGGGTGTTCATAATAATGATAATAGATCGCCTGCCGCCAATCTGCCGCGACGCCTTGGGTCAGTGGCAGTATGGACTGGCCATGCATTGGCTGATCCGGCGTTACATTCGCGGCATCAAGCAAGGTCGGTGCAAGGTCGATATTCTGCACCAGCGCATCATTGATGCTGCCCGGTTTGATGTGACCGGGCCATTGCATCAGCAGCGGCACACGGGTTGATATGTCATACATCCAGCGTTTGTCGAACCAGCCATTTTCGCCCAGATAAAATCCCTGATCGGATGTGTAAAGGATAATTGTATCGTCGGTTAGCCCGGCAGCATCAACCGCGTCCAGCAAGCGGCCGATGGACCGATCCATCCCCTCAACCGATGCCAAATAGGATTTGATGTAGCGCTGATATTTCCAGCGGGTCAGATCATCACCCTTTAGTTGCGCGTTTTCGAATGCCTGATTGCCGGGGCCGTAGGTTTCCTCAAAAACTTTCTTTTGCGCTTCGGTCAGGTAGGAGGGGACAGATAACTTCACATCCAAACGGGTCATGTGATCGTCGATGCGCATTTTGTTTTGGCTGCGCGCGGTACCTTTTTTGGCATGGGCTGAAAACAAGGTGGCAGGTTCGGCAACCGTGGCGGCCTCGTCCCAGTTTTGCATTTCTTCAATTGATGGCAGCCAATCGCGGTGGGGGGCCTTGTGCTGCACCATCAACAAGAACGGCTTGTCACCCTCCCGCTTGTTGGTCAGCCAGCGCAACGCCTTGTCGGTAATTTCGTCAGTTGTGTAGCCTTCTGTTTGTTCAACGCCGTTCGGGCTGCGGAAGCTGGCATTATAATAGGTGCCTTGTTCCCCCACATTGTCGATCACGGCCCAGTCATCAAATCCTGTGGGGTCGCTGTAAAGGTGCCATTTGCCGAACAGCGCGGTTTGATAGCCTGCCGCCTGTAACAATTTGGGGAAGGTTTGCTGTGTGCCATTAAATGCGCCGCCCCATTCATTGACCATGTGGCCATGAACATGGCTGTGGACCCCGGTCAGCAAGGTGGCGCGGCTGGGACCGCATACAGCGTTCCCGACAAAGGCATTGTTGAACCGCATGCCGCCTTGGGCCAGCCGATCAATTGCAGGTGTATTGATCAGGTTTGAGCCATAGGAGGAGATGGCAGTCGTCGCATGATCGTCTGAAAATATCACGATGATGTTCGGGCGTGCTGCTGCCCAACCGGATGTGAGTGCCAACAAGGCAGTTATAAGTGCGGTGCGCAGCATGTGATCCCCCCGGATGCTGTAACTGGTTTGATTGTGATCATCCTAAATTGATTAACTAATCAAGAAAACCGAAAAGTCGAATCAACTTGTTTGCAGTTTGGGGGAGGTGAGGGCGTATCGCATAGGTGCGACATAAAGATCATCACATATTCTGTAAGGAGTGTTATGGCCGTTTCGCTTGAATTGGGCGATCAAGAAAAAAGAATACACATCAGCTATTTACGGGCGTTTCGGCTGCGACAGTCAGGCGCTTGACGCTAAGTGACAAAATATCATATAAGCACATATCGGCTGACAAAAAATCATTCAGACTTGACTTACTTGCCGGTAACAATTACCTAGGGGCTTGTAAGTAGGAGCCGCGCTGAAGCGGCCACGGGCTGGAAACGTAACAAAATAAAAGCTATCGGCATGACGCAGGTAGCAATAACAGAAGAAGAGGCGAGATCATGACAGATCATCTCGACGTCGTCATTGTTGGTGCAGGCATCTCAGGTATTTGCGCTGCGTACCACATGCAAAAAGAATCTCCGAACAAAAGCTATGCCATTTTGGAAGGCCGCGCCGATATGGGCGGCACGTGGACATTGTTCACCTATCCTGGCATCCGCTCAGACTCAGACATGTATACGCTGGGTTTCCCCTGGCGTCCGTGGCGCGATCCGAAGGCCATTGCCGATGCGCCCGATATTATGAATTATCTGCGCGAGACGGTTGAAGAAACCGGGATCGACAAAAAGATCCGCTATAACTCAAAAGTTGTTGCCGCATCTTGGAGCAGCGACAAGGGCCAATGGGCAATCACCGTGCGCAATAGCGAAACCGGTGAAGACAAGGAAATGACCTGTAACTTCCTGTTCATGTGCTCAGGCTATTACAAATATGAAGAAGGCTTCACACCGGAATTTCCGGGCCGTGATGACTTTAAGGGTGAGGTGATTCATCCGCAGCACTGGCCTGAAAATCTTGACTACACCGGCAAGAAAGTTGTCGTCATCGGTTCAGGTGCAACAGCGGTGACGCTGGTGCCTGCCATGACTGATAAGGCTGCCAAGGTCACTATGTTGCAGCGGACGCCTTCTTATGTTGTGTCGCGTCCCAATAAGGGCGAGGCCGCCGAAAAGCTGGCGAAGTTCATGCCCCTGTCATGGCGTGATCAGGTGATGCGCTGGACAGCCATCATCATGGGGATCGTCACATTCAACATGCTGCGCAAGAACCCTGAACGCGGTAAGAAAATTCTGACCGGAATGGTGCGTGAAGAGTTGGGGCCGGAGCTGACGAAAAAGCATTTCACCCCTGACTACAATCCGTGGGACCAGCGTATTTGCGCGGTGCCGGATGCAGATATGTTTGATGCTATCCGTGAAGGCACAGCAGAAGTGGTCACAGACCATATCGACCGCTTTGTCGAAAACGGTATTCTGCTGAAATCAGGTGATCTGTTGGAAGCTGACATCATCATCACCGCAACCGGTCTGAACCTGCAATTGTTCGGCGGTATGGATGTGGAAGTTGATGGCAAGGCTGTCGATTTTTCAGAAACATTGGCCTACAAGGGTATGATGTTCTCTGACGTGCCGAACTTTGCAAACACGATGGGTTACACCAACGCATCTTGGACATTGAAGGCCGATCTGACCGACCAATATGTCTGCCGTCTGATCAACCACATGGACAAACATGGCTATTCGCAATGTGTGCCGCGTGTTGATGATGATGTTGAAATTGAAAACTTCCTCGACTTCACATCAGGTTATGTGCAGCGTGCCGTTGCCTTCCTGCCCAAACAGGGTGATCGCAAGCCGTGGAAGGTCAACCAGAACTACATCAAGGATTTGATGTTCTTCAAGTTCAGTCGACTTGATGATGGCGTTATGAAATTTTCGAACGAGGTTAAGGCCGCACCAGAACAAGGTGCCGACAAAAAGGCAGCTTAACCTTACGTAAATTGACTAATTTTGTGCCGGCCTGGACCAGTTCCGGGCCGGTTCTTTATTGAATAATGCCCTTCGTGTCGTGTAGCTTTCGTTCAACTGCTATTTGACATTGAAGGATATGATCTATGAAGGCTGCCCAAGTTGCCTCCCCCGCGGGGCTCGACAAAATCAGCACAGTTACGCTGGACGATCCGTCACCCGCAGCGGGTGAAATTTTGGTGCGGATGCGCGCCGTCTCCCTGAATTTTCATGATTTGGCTGTCGTCTCCGGCATGATACCGCTGGCTGAGGAACGCATTCCCATGTCCGACGGTGCCGGTGAAGTGGTCGCCGTGGGCGAGGGGGTCACGGACTTTGTCGTTGGTGATAAAGTCATGTCCACTTTCTTCCCCAATTGGCATGATGGCTACCCATCATTGGAAGCGCTTTTGGGCGTGCCCGGTGACCATGTAAATGGCATGGCCGCGGAGCTCGTGGCGATGCCCGCATCTGCATTCACGGCCATCCCCACTGGCTATAGTTTTGAGGAGGCTGCCTGCCTGCCTTGTGCTGCGTTAACAGCATGGCGCGCGGTTTCAGAAGAAGCGAAAATCAAGGCGGGTGATTGGGTGCTGGTGCAGGGCACCGGCGGCGTTTCAATCTTTGCCTTGCAGTTCGCCAAGGCATTGGGCGCAAAGGTGATCGCCACAAGTTCATCTGATGACAAGCTGGCCCGTCTGAAGGACATGGGTGCAGATCATCTGATCAACTACAAGGACACGCCTGAATGGGGCGCTAAGGCGCGCGAGTTGACAGGCGGTATTGGTGTTGATGAGATTGTTGAAATTGGCGGCCCTGGCACGCTGACCCAATCGATTGCCGCGGCGCGCATTGGCGGGCACATCACGTTGATTGGCGTGCTGACCGGTGTGTCGGGCGAGGTGCCGACCGCGGCGTTGTTTTCATCCAACATTACGCTGAAGGGCGTCACCGTGTCTTCCCACCGGGCGCAGAACGATATGGTTGCGCTGATTGAAAAGTCAGGCATCAAACCTGTGATCGACAAGGTGTTCGCACTGGAAGAATTGGCAGGCGCATTCGCCCATCAGATTTCCGGTGCCCATTTTGGCAAGATCGTCGTCACTGTCTGATGTCCGTCACTGCTGCACAAACCAGCAACCCTTATGGGGAGCCTACTGCCCATTTTTTTGATGCGGGGGCCGGGCCGAACATTGCATGGTATGAATGGGGCAATCCTGATGGGCCTGTCCTGTTTTTGTGCCATGCCACGGGCTTCCACGCGCAGGTTTGGCGGCAGACGATTGCCAACCTGCCCGAAGGCTATCGCATCATTGCGGTTGATATGTGTGGACATGGGCACAGCGATGCTGACGGGTTCATGACGAACTGGCGTGATCCGGTTGATGATATCATCGCGTTGATCGAAGCGTTGGACCTGCATGACATTATCGGCGTGGGCCATTCATTTGGCGGGATGGTCACGGCCACCGCGACGACGCTTATTCCTGAACGGTTTGCGCGGCTGGTGTTGATTGATCCTGTGATCCTGCCGCCTGAAGCCTATGCCAATGACGCCATGACTGATTTCCCCCATCCGTCAAAACACCCGATGGCAAAGCGTCGGTATGAGTGGCATTCAGTGGCTGAGATGGTGGACCGTTTTGCCCATCGGCATCCTTACGATAAATGGTTGCCTGAGGCGTTGGTGGATTATTGCCAGTATGGATTGGTGCCCAATCCGGCGGGCGAGGGGGTGGTGTTGGCCTGTCATCCACATTTTGAAGCCTCAATCTATATGACCAGCAATAGCTTTCGGGTGCATGATGATTTGCACAAAATCAACTGCCCTGTAAAAGTGCTGCGCGCCAAACAACGGACAGAACTTGATCCCGCCCGGATCGACTTTTCGCTGTCCCCCACATGGCCGGTGCTGGCCGACAAAATTCCGCAAGGGGTAGATATTTATCTGCCCCAGCTCACCCATTTTATGCCGATGCAGGACCCCCATTTGGTTGCGCGCCTTATTGCGGATCCTGACTATTTGGCAGAAGATATAACCAAACATGAAAACGTGGAGTGAACGTCATGAAATTGATCAGTGAAGAAGCGTGGGAAGACGTTATTGGCTATAAGCCTGCCCATCCGATCACCTATCCGACACCGCCGGGTTTCGACCTTGCCGATGTGTCTATGTGGACCAAGGGGCATCCGTTTGATTTTTATAAGCAATTGCGCGAAGAAGCGCCCGTTGCCTGGTTCGATGTGCCGGAGGCTCAGGGTTTTTGGGCCGTCACCCGTTACGAAGATATTAAACAAGTTGAATTGCACCCTGAGATTTTCTCCTCACAAATGGGCGGCATCAACATGGCTTATGGCAAGCCAAATGAACGGCACCCCCGGTTGCACAGCGCGACACTGAACACGTTGATCAGTATGGATCGGCCGCAGCACATCGACCTGCGGATGCAACACCGTGATTTCTTTACCCCCCAATATGTGGAAAGCCTGCGCGAACGTGTGCGTGGGGAAGTGACCCGCCTGTTGGACAATGTAGAGAAAAATGGGCCGAAAACAGATTTCGTCAAACATTTTTCAACTCGTCTGCCATTGTTTACCCTTTGTGAAATGATGGGCATTCCCGAACGTGACCGGGCCAAGGTTGTGCGGTGGATGTACTATCTTGAACAGGCTGCGGCCTTGTTTTCGCAACGGACAAAGGGGGGGATCCCGCCTTATCTGTTCATTATGCGCTTTATGTGGAACATCCGTCAGATGTTCAAATATGGCGAAAAGGCATTGAATGGCCGCCGCGCCAATCCGCAAGATGACCTGATGACGAAAATTGCCCAAGCCACCATAGGGGATGAACAATTGCGTCAGGAATTTTTGGATGGTGCATGGCTGCTGATTATTTTCGCCGGTAATGACACCACACGTAATTCGCTGTCAGGCACGATGCGTCTGCTGACCGAATTCCCTGACCAACGCCAGCGTGTGTTGGATGATCCGTCATTGATCCCGCAAATGGCACAGGAAGCTGTCCGCATGACGTCGCCTGTTATTCATATGCGTCGGACTGTGACGCAGGATACTGAACTGAACGGCCAGAAAATGGTGCGCGGTGAAAAAGTGATCATGTGGTACGGCTCAGCCAATCGTGACCCGGCGGTGTTTGAAGACCCGGATCGGTTTGATGTGACACGTGCCAATGCAACCGACCATATGGCATTCGGCTTTGGTCCCCATGTTTGCCTTGGCCAGCGAATTGCTGCCATGCAGATTGAGGAAGCCTATAAGCAAATCCTTGAACGCTTCCCCAACATCAAATGGACAGGCAAGCAGGACATTTCGATGAACAATTTCGTTCACGCGATTAATGGACTGGAGGTTGATATCCGGGGCTAGACCTGTCCTGAACGGATGATCAACCGAAGACAGTTGTGATTGATGGCGCGGTGCCGGGGTTATCCCGCCGCGCCATCTTTTTTGTCGCCACGTGCCATCAGGGCAAGGTGAATATTCTTCAGCCGTTCCTTGGTGATGTCGTAACGCATCACAAACAGCAGTGCCAAAATACTCAACGGTGCCCAAATCGGTCCGCCCAGCAAGGCCACCCAATTCAATGTCTCTTGCGGAATGTCACCAGCCTGCGAGGCGTTTTCGGGGAAACCGATCAGGTCCAGACCAACACCGCCCAGCAATGTGCCGACACCGGTTGCCGCCTTCGCTGAAAATGAGCGCGCGCCAAAAAATATGCCTTCTTGTCGGTCGCCATAGCGGGCCTCGTAATCATCGGTGATGTCAGCCATCATGCTGTCGCCAATCACAAGTGTGATCCCGACCAGCAAGGCCCACATGGCCGTCCAGCCAGATACATGCCAGATCAACATGGGGTCGCCGTTTTCAGGAAACACGCCGTAAAGACGGGATAGGACGGGTACGGCTCCAACCAGTATAGATGCGGCCAACGCCCCCAGAAACAATGTTTTCTTTTCCATATGGGGGGCAAGCGAAGCAGCTGTGGGAATACCGATCATGATGCCGAACATCAATGACATGGCATAAATGAACAACTGGTCTGTTGTGAATTCCCAAAAGAAAACCCCAACATGATTGGTAAATGCCTTTTGAATGCCAGACAGGATAAAGATGGCAAGAAGACCACTGAACAAGGCGCTGAAGCTGCGGACGCTCAACGCCTGTTTCAGTTCGCGAAAGGCCTTTCGAAGGGCACGGATCGGATGGCTGTCGGTTAAATTGGCGTTGCGCGAGATGTCCCGAAATTTGGTCGTGCGCCAGATCATGACCATCGCGCTGACTGCAATCATAATGACCGTCATGATGATATAGGAGCGATAGCCGTCAGGGTTCAACATGCCATTGGCATAGTCCGGTGTTTCGGCAAAGAAGACACCGAAAGCCAAACCCAAAATGATGATAGAGGCGACATAGCCAACCATTTGCCGCCACACAACGATACTAGTCCGTTCATGATAATCTGAGCTCATCTCAGCGCCGAGCGAGATATAGGGGACGCCCAACAACGTCATGGCCCCACGTGCCAGAATGGTGAACACCAACATCCAGAGGAACAACTGCATATCAGCCAGTCCGGCTGGAGGTTGGAAAATGGCATAGATACTAAGCGTCAGTGGAATGATTGATGCCATCATAAACGGATGACGCCGGCCAAACCGCTTGCCCCGCCACCCGTCAGAGAGGGAGCCGACCAAGGGGTCCGTGACCGCATCAAAGACAAGGGCAATGGCAACGGCCAATCCCGCCAATGTGCCGGGCAGGCCCAAAACCTGATTATAGTAAAAGAACAAAAACGTATCGAACGCGACAAAGTTTGCCGATTCAGCTATTTGCCCAGTGGCATAGCCGAGTTTGTCTTTTACGCTGACAGTCTTTTTCGGTGCCGCCAAGTCGGTCATTGTCTGCTAATCCCCCAACGCTGCGTGTTGCAGCCAGTCATCAGTTTTATTGTCACTTGTCAGATAGGTAAAGAAATATTCTTGATTGCTTGATCAATTTTTAGTTCACTATGTGAAACAAAATGGGCAGGTAAAATGAAACTAACAAAGCACCCTATGAACACCGGATTTGATTGGCAGGATCGGCAGGGGCCATTTAAGCTGATTACCGATGCGCAGGCTGCGCAATATAACAATCAGGGTTTTTTCGTTCTTGAAAATGTTTTTTCTGCGGAAGAAATCGCTGCGGTTGAAGCGGCGATTGACCCATTGGAACAACAGACCGAGGCGTTTTTGCGCACACAGGCTGATGGCAAATTGTTTATCGCGCAGGCTGATCAAATCACCTTCACTATCAACTGTGTGTTGCATAACGAAGTCTTGAAACGGTTTACCCAGCATAATGTGTTTGCTGATTTGTGCCATGACTTGATGGGGCCTGACTGTCGGTTGTATTGGGATCAAGCGGTTTACAAAAAGCCTGAGCCTGAACGTGAATTCCCCTGGCATCAGGATAATGGCTATACATTTGTTTCGCCGCAGCAATATCTGACCTGTTGGGTCGCGTTAACCGATGCAACCGAAGACAATGGCTGCCCGTGGGTCGTGCCGAATGTTCATCGTGAAGGCACCTATGAACATTGGATGACTGATATGGGATGGCGTTGTGTTGACGATGATGAAGGCAGCGCCCTTTGTGCGCCGGTTAAGGCAGGGGGCATTGTTGTCTTTTCATCATTAACACCACATCGAACCGGACCGAATAAAACATCTGGCATTCGCAAAGCCTATATTGCACAATTTGCGCCTGATGGCGCTGCATTGATTCAGCCTGATGGGAGCAGCACAATGTGTGATGATCCGGCACGGCAATATCATGTGGTGAAGGACGGAGCGCCCGTCGCTGCCTAAAATTGGCAGTAGCGGGCTGCGCAGGTTAAAGCGTTAAACCTTTAACCTGATCGGGGGGGAGAAAGGCGGGACCGTCATAAACTGGCGGCCCGCCTTTTTGTTATTCCGCAGCGATCGGTTGATCGAAGGTGTCGAACTTGGCGTGATGTACCGGTACCTGATTAGGCATCATGTCATCATCATGCGCTGACTTATAAGGTGTGACGCCCAATGCGGCGCGGACCTCATCAATGCTTTTGCCCCAATGGTCATGCCAGTTAACGCCCAACAATGGCGGTGTCTGACGTGCATGACGCCACCCTTCGAATGTCAGGTCGGTCAGCATTGTGGTGCTAAGCGGCATAGAGAATGTCGCAATCAACTGTGATACAGCAAGGAAGGCGGCTGAATAATTCTGGCCAAACTGCCCCAATTGGAAGCCTGAAATTGACACTTCATGCATCGGGGTGACGTGATAATTGGCGGTCAGATGCCACAAATCATGGCACTGCAAGATACGCTTGGACGTGAACATCACTTCTTCGGGGACATTGCCGGCTTCTTCTTGGCCCATGCCTTCATAGTCCAGCACTTCGACAGAGAAGTTGTTGTCTGTGATCAGGCGATAAAAGCTGTGGCCCAATGTACCAACCGGGTAATCGGTCAACTCGTCAATCTTGATGTCTGCCGGGTGGCCAGCTTCCATAGCCTCGGACATGCCCGGGAAACGTCTTAGGGCGCGGGCAGTAGATGCCATCAGTTCATCAGAATATTTACCGCCAAGGGCAGCAACATTCATGGTGATCATGCCGGCATTGCCAACATTGCTTTCCAAATCCTGGATAATGGCCCAAATGGCTTCGGCCAAACCTTCTGACCAGTCTGCATCCGCCAAGACCATGTCTTCTGCTTCGGTCAGCGCTGCGTCATCAGGGGTGGTCAGGGGGGCGATCTTCAACTCAGCCCGCACGTCATCCAATGACTTCGCCCATAGGGGCGCCCAATCAATGGTGTGCAGCGGTGTTGCAACCTTGCCCGCTTCCCATGCCGCGGCCAAAAGATCATAAACGGGAATGTTTGTTTCGGGTGCAAAGAAGGCAACGCGGGTCAAAAGCCCGGTGATGACCAGATTGGCCTCAAGATGCGGCCGCTGAATAGCTTCTGTTGCGGCCAGTGCCCAATGGGTAGAGGGGCGATCGGCAAGCCCGTAAAGCAGGCGTAGGGCAAGGTTGATGCCGTCGAGCTCAAACTTGCTGCCCTTTGCTGCGGCGGCGGTAACCAGCGCGCCAAAGCTACCCTCAGGGGCATCTGTAATTGCGGGAAGCGGTGCATTCAGGTTTGACGGGGCCAGCCCGGCAAACATGTCCATTTGGGCCTTCAGCTCATCACTGAGGTTTTCGCCGATAATTTTGGCGGTTTCCGTCATGGTCAGGCCGTGCGTAGTCGGCTTGGCAAATTTGGTTTCAATAGTTTGCGTAATGATCGGGTTGATCATGGTTCTGCTCCCGTTATTTAGTTCCCCACATTTGCGAGCAGTATAAATGATATTGATGTAGTAAACTACAGTAATATTGTGCCATCAATTGTCGCGCATCATTGGCTTACATATGACTCTATAAAAATATCGATAAAACAAAGGACTAATTGTCTTTCTTGCGACGAGCGGGCAGCCAGTGATTAACGACGGACAGGCTGCCGGGATCGTCAATCGTCAGCTTGGCGTCGGTTTCACCATAGTGATAGACCATTGCTTGCCGGGCTGAGTCGGCCCCATTGTCAAAGCTGCGATGAACCAGATTTGAGTTAAAGATCAGCAGATCACCCGCATCCATCAAAACAGGTGTGGCGCGGTCAGCGGCAAAGTCAGCCTCGTCAATTTCAAGATAGCCGTAATTTGCGCCCGCGCGGCGGTCGGGGCCGTGGTCCAAAATGGGTTGCTTGTGACTGCCGGGCACCACAGCAAGGCAACCATTTGCCAATGTCGCCTCTGTCAATGCCAGCCAGACCCCGACATGAGGCTGCTTGTCATAGGGGAAGTAGTGGCTGTCTTGATGCCACGGCTGGCCCCATGCCCCCGGATTTTTGAAAATGAACTGACTTTGGAAGACGTCAATATCCTCAACCTTCAATGCGCCAGCGACCAGCGTTGTCACGTCATCGCGCAGGGCATAGGCACCCGCAGCGCCTTCAAGATGGCTGTTGAAAAGTTTTGAAATCAGGTCTTCTGGGTTTTTGCCCGCCATGTCTGGCTGACTTTCAAGTCCAACCAGAATTGGCCCGATCATATAGTGGCTGGCGCCGGGGTGGTTGGTGGGCGGATCATTGCGAATGGCGCTAACGGCTTCGTCTGATATTTCTGTGCAGATGGCTTGGTCTGTGTGCGCGCGCGCAATAAAAAAGCCGTCGTCTGCCCATGCCTGTTGCTGGTCTTGTGTCAGCATATTATCCCCCAATAATTTCAGGGAACAGTTTACGTTGATCGGGGCCTATAGGCCAAGCGCTTCGCGCGCCTTGATCAACTCGCCATTATGCGGGCAGTCGGACAGGGCAAGCGGTAAGAACACCGGCGCAATATCTGCCGGGCTGGGCAGGGTGTCGGGGTCTTCGCCCGGCATTGCTTCTGCCCGCATGGCGGTGCGGGTGCCGCCGGGATCAACCAGATTGACCTTAACCTTCGACACCTCTGCGCATTCATTCGCATAGGTGCGTGCCATATATTCCACAGCCGCCTTGGTTGTGCCATATGGTCCCCAATAGGGGATGTTTTTTGCTGCAGCACCTGAACTGACAAAGATTGCGCGTCCTGCCTCTGCCTGTTTCAGCAGGGGATCAAAGGCGCGGATCAGCCGATAATTGGCGGTCAGGTTCAGGGCAATCAACTTGTCCCATTCATCGGGTTTAACGTGACCAAACGGCGTCATGGGGCCAAGAATGCCGGCATTGCCGACCAGAATATCAAGGTGACCCCAGCGGTCATAGATGGAGCGTGCCGCAATATCCAATCCATCGGGGTGTTCAACTAAATCCAAGGGTAACAGGGTGCAACTGCCGCCATCCTTTTGGATCAGGTCATCCAATTCCTCTAGCGCGCCTTGGGTGCGGCCCAGTGCGATCACATGCGCGCCTTCTTGGGCGAAAAGGCGTGCAACGGCCCAGCCGATGCCGCGTGTGGCCCCGGTGACAAGCGCCAGCTTTCCCGCCAGCTTGCCGTCGGGCTTGCCGGGTTGTTGTGCTGCATCTGTCATGGGTCAGGCGCTTTCAGCCAGCAGTGATAATTGTGCAGCCTTGCCTGCGCGTGCCTTGTCCGTCAGGGCAGAGGGGTATTCCCCGGTAAAACAGGCGTCACAGAATGTCGGGTCTTCGTCATTGCGGCCCGGTTCACCCATTGCGCGATAAAGACCATCCATTGAGATAAAGGCAAGACTGTCAGCGCCGATATGTTTCGCCATATCTTCAACCGACATTTGCGAGGCAAGAAGCTTGGCCTTTTCGGGTGTGTCCACACCATAGAAACACGGATCCGTGGTTGGCGGCGCGGCGATGCGCATATGCACTTCTGCTGCGCCGGCATCGCGCATCATCGACACGATTTTGATAGAGGTCGTGCCGCGCACAATGGAATCATCCACCAGAATGACGCGCTTGCCCTCAATCATTGCCTTGTTGGCATTATGCTTCAGCTTCACGCGCAAATTACGAATTTCCTGCGTCGGTTCAATAAATGACCGCCCCACATAATGATTGCGGATGATGCCCAGCTCAAACGGGATATTGCTTGCCGCGGCATAACCGATGGCCGCGGGCACGCCGGAATCAGGGACCGGGATGACCAAATCAGCCTCCACCGATTTTTCCATCGCCAGCTCTTCACCGATACGGCGGCGGGCCTGATATACAGAACGGCCCTCTAATACTGAATCGGGCCGTGCAAAATAGATATATTCAAAGACGCAGAAGCGGGATTTTTGTGGCCCGAAGGGTTTCAGGCTTTGCACCCCATCTTCGGTGATAATCACCATTTCGCCGGGGTCCAGGTCGCGCACAAATTCTGCATCAATAATGTCGAGCGCGCATGTTTCAGATGCCAATACCCACGCATCGCCCAATTTACCAAGGACGAGGGGGCGAATGCCCATCGGGTCGCGCACACCGATTAGCTTTTTGTTGGTCAGGGCAGTGATCGAAAATGCGCCCTCAACATTACGCAGCGCATCGACAAAGCGGTCGGCAACACGCGTGCGGCGGCTGGTGGCGATTAGATGCAGGATCGTTTCTGAATCAGATGTTGATTGGAAGATTGAGCCTGAGCGGACCAATTCTTCCCGCAGGGTCATGGCATTGGTCAGATTGCCATTATGGGCAATCGCGATGCCGCCCCCGGCAAGGTCAGCGTAAAGCGGCTGGACATTGCGCAGAATTGTGTCGCCGGATGTTGAATAACGAACATGGCCAACAGCGGCATGGCCCTGCAGCCTGTCCAGCACATCAGGGCGAGTGAACTTGTCAGCAACGTGGCCCAAACGACGGTCAGAGGCATAATGCTCCCCATCAAAGGCGACGATCCCGGCAGCTTCCTGTCCGCGATGTTGCAGGGCGTGTAGGCCCAACGCGGTCAGTGCAGCAGCATCGGGCGCACCGAATATGCCAAAAACACCGCATTCATCGTGCAAATGGTCACCATCATCATGGTCATCTGCCGCTGCAAAAGGATTGGTAGTCAACATGGCGAACCCCGTCCCGCGCTTAGGGTTAAAGATAGCGGTTGTTGTTACCGCGTACCTTCAATCAATTGCTCAATCGCTGAGCGATCTTGCTGTTTATAACCTGTTTCGTTGCCCGTGTCAGTGCTGCTGTCTGCACCTTGCCTGTCATAATCTGTCGCAGAACTGTCATACAGCGTTTCTGACCCTTGGTTACCGGTTTGTTCACCAAATGGGGCGTAATCCTGCCAACTGGCTCCTGCGCCCGATTGCAGGGCCGGGGGTACGTTCAAATGGGGGAATATCTCAAACACCGTGCGGGCACCCATTTGCACTAATGGCAGGCTTTTGCCCTGCGTGACCCAATTGGGATGTTCATCCGCAGGCAAGAAATAGGCCAGTAGTAGATAGAGTGTTGAGACGATGATAGTGCCGCGTAGCAATCCGAAAAAGAACCCCAATGTCCGGTCAAGCGCCCCTATGGCAGAACCGCGAATGGCCCCGCCAATGCGTTTTGTGACGATAGAGAATAGCGCCATCGACACAATGAACAGCGAAACCGCCACAATACCGTCAGCCAGCAATTGCGGTTCTACGATGCCGCGAACCGGGGTGGCGGCGAACTCAAACAATAGGACTGTGACGATGACCGCCCCAACCCATGAGCCGATGGCCAATATTTCATGAGTAAAGCCACGGGCAAATGCGAATAGGCCCGATACGATCAACAGACCGCCAACCAGCAAGTCAAACAAAACAATGGACTGATTACCAAACTCAATCACGTTTCGAATTATCCTTCGCGAATCAGGGCGACGAGTGCGTTTATATTAGCGGGTCGATCAAGCCGAAGCGACCCACCTTTCACGGCGCTGCCGCCCTTGGGCAATATGGCGCGTTCAAAGCCCAATTTTTCAGCCTCTTTCAGGCGGGTATCGGTTTGGCCTACCGGGCGTAAGGTGCCGGTCAGGGCAATTTCGCCAATCAAAACCAGCCCGCCATCGAATGGACGCTCCAACAAGGCGGAGACAAGCGCGGCAGCGGCAGCCATATCGGCGGCAGGTTCATTCACGCGCAGGCCGCCTGCAACATTCAGATAAATGTCCTGTCCGGCAAAGCTTAACCCCGCGCGCGCTTCAAGCACAGCCAACACCATTGATAGCCGTCCGGTGTCCCAGCCAACAACGGCACGGCGCGGGGTGCCGAAGCTTGATGGCGCGACCAGTGCCTGAATTTCAACCAGCATGGGGCGCGTGCCTTCCATCCCGGCGAAAACAGCCGTGCCAGCAACATCAGATTGCCGATCACCCAGAAATAGCGCGGACGGGTTGGTAACTTCCATCAGGCCCAACTCGGTCATCTCAAACACGCCGATTTCATCGGTGGCACCGAAACGGTTTTTGACCGCGCGCAAAATGCGGAAGCGGTGACCCCGGTCGCCTTCGAAATACAGCACCGTATCAACCATATGTTCCAATACGCGGGGGCCTGCGATTTGGCCATCCTTGGTGACATGCCCCACAAGGATCAGGGCGGTGTTGCGCGCCTTGGCATAGCCGATCAACTCCTGCGCGGCGCTACGCACTTGCGCTACTGTGCCGGGGGCAGAATCAAGCGCGTCAACAAAGACAGTTTGGATGGAATCGATCACCAACAAGTCGGGTGGTGTCGCCAATGATTCAAGGGTTGCCAAAATGTCGGAGACGCTGGCCATCGCTGCCAGTTCAACCGGCGCGTCGGCAAGGTTCATGCGGTCTGCCCGCAGGCGAACCTGCGCGCCGCTTTCCTCAGCCGTTATATAGACGGCGCTTTTTCCCGTGTTGGCAAGGGCAGCACTGACCTGTAGCAAAACGGTAGATTTGCCGATTCCCGGATCACCGCCGATCAACAGGGCGGATCCGGGGACAAGACCGCCGCCGGTTACGCGATCAAACTCTGCCATGTTGCAGGTCAGGCGGCTAACGGGGTCTTCGCGTTGTTCTGACAGCTTGGCAAGCTTGGTTGCCTTGCCGCCCTTTTTGGCCATGCCGGGCAGGCGGCTTCCTGCCTTGCGCTCCACCAACTGTTCCTCAACCAGCGTGTTCCATTCTTCACAGCCGGTGCATTGGCCTGCCCATTTGCGATGGGCTGTGCCGCAATTTTGGCAGACAAATTGGGTTTGCGCCTTTGCCATCAGACGGAAACATCAACGCTGATCGGGCCTTCGGCCTTGCCGTGGATGAACTGTTCCACAAATGGATTGCCGCAATGGTCAATCGTATCGACGGGGCCTTTCCAAATGATCTTGCCCTGATACAACATCGCCACATCATCAGCGATCTTGCGGACAGAGGCCATGTCATGCGTGATCGACAGGGCGGTCGCACCCAGCTCCTTCACACATTCGCGGATCAAATCGTTGATCACATCTGCCATAATCGGATCAAGGCCGGTTGTCGGTTCGTCAAAGAAAATGATGTCAGGTTCTGTTGCGATAGCGCGGGCAAGGCCCACACGTTTTTGCATACCACCTGAAAGTTCAGACGGGTTCAGGTCGGCAACATCCTTGCCCAACCCAACGCGGCGCAGTTTTTCAATGGCGATTTCACGCGCCTGATCCTTGGGCATGTTAAAACCCTGCATCAGACCAAAGCCAACATTTTCCCAAACGGTGAGGGAATCGAACAGCGCAGCGCCTTGAAACAACATGCCAAACTTGCGCAGGCTTTTTTCGCGTTGCTTGCCCTTGGCATGGGTGACGTCTTCGCCATCAACCAGAATAGTGCCCGCATCGGGCTTCAACAGGCCCAGCACGCATTTCAGCGACACTGATTTGCCGGTGCCGGAGCCGCCGATGATAACGACGCTTTCGCCCTTTTTAACGTCAAGGTCAAATCCGTCCAGCACAACTTTTTTGCCGAACCGTTTGTGGACGTTTTGCAATGAGAGCATGGGATGATCAGTCATAACTTATGCTCGCTCAGCTTGAGAAAAAGACTTCGGTGAGAAGATAGTTGGCAGCCAGAATTAGGACTGAGGCTGTGACAACCGCATTTGTTGTTGCGGCACCAACGCCCTGCGCGCCACCCTTTGACCGATAGCCGTGGAACGTGCCCATCAGTGCAATGATGAAACCAAACACGGCAGCCTTGGCAAGGCCGGAAACAACGTCCTGAGTTTCCAGAAAGTCGATGGTGTTTTTCATATAGGCCGCACCGTTTAGGTCAAGCCGCGTGATAGACACGACATAGCCGCCCATCACACCGATCAAATCACCAATCAAAACCAGTATGGGCATGGTTGCAGTTGCCGCCACAAGGCGCGGGCCAACAAGATATTTGAACGGGTTGGTGGACAGGGTGCTTAACGCATCGATCTGTTCGGTAACGCGCATAGTGCCGATTTCAGCAGCGATTGCCGCGGCAACGCGGCCCGCAACCATCAGGCCACCCAAAACCGGGCCAAGCTCTCGCGTGATGCCCAACACAACAATTGTCGGGACAATGCTTTCTGCGTTAAAGCGGCTGCCCCCGACATAGATTTGCAGCGCCAGCGCACCACCGGTGAAAAAGGCTGTCAGCCCGACAACGGGAAGCGAGTAATAGCCGATGCGCATCATCTGTTGGCCGATAATACGAAAATAAAGCGGCGGCGTCACGGCATGGTAAATGCCCTTGCCGGCAAAGATAGCAAGCGCACCTGTGCTGGCCAAAAAGCTGATGACCACATGGCCAATGATGGCAAGTATATTCACGGGGCCAAGACCTCCTTACGCCGAATAAAATCGCGGAATACGATGGGATAGCCCGGTTAGGAGCTCATAAGGAATCGTACCCGCCTGATGTGCCAGAATTTCTAGACTTGCTTTACCACCGATCAGCGTCACGGGCGACCCCTGTTGCACAAGTGCGGGGGGAACATCCGTCACATCAATGCTGATCAGATCCATTGACACCCGGCCAACAACCGGGGCGACATGGCCGTCAATATCCACCAACCCCGCATGGCTAAGCGCGCGGATATACCCATCGCCATAGCCAACGGGCAGGGTGGCGATGACACTATCACGGGTGACTTTATGGGCACCGCCGTAACCTATGGGGCAACCGGCAGGGACCGCACGGATTTGCACAATCTGTGCCGATAGCTTGACAGTTGATTTCAGTTTCAGATTGGCGCCGCGATAAGGCTGCACACCGTACAGGGCAATGCCGGGACGGGTGATGTCATGTGCCAGCTCGTCATGCTGGCGGCAATGACTGACGCCCGCTGAATTACACAGGCTTTGTTTCAATGCGCCCCGACCAAGCCTATCGATCTGATCTTCGAACAGACAGTTCTGTGCCAAGGCGTCGGTTGGATCAGGTTGGTCCGCATTGGCAAGATGGCTCATCACCAGTCCGATGCCATATTCGGCGGCGTTGAACCCTTCGGCTTGTAAGGTTGCGCAGTCACTATTGGACAGGCCAAGACGCTGCATACCCGTATCAAGATGCAGGGCCGCGCGGGTGCCGATGGTGGCGGCGTTATCACGCCACAGCGCCAGCTGCCCCAGATCATTGATCACGGGCGACAGATGCGCCTGCCGATAGGCGGGCAGGGCGCTTTCAAGGGGGCCATTGAGAATATAGATGGTGCAATCAGGACCAACAGCTTGCCGCAGAGCCAGCCCCTCAGCAGCTTGTGAGACAAAGAACGTTTCACACCCCGCCGCTGCCAATGCCCGACCTGCCGGCGCCATGCCAAGGCCATAGGCATCCGCCTTGACCGCAGCGCCACATGTGGCCGGACCTGACTGTTTGGCAAGGTTTCGCCAATTGTCGGCAAGGGCGGCCAGATCAATATCAAGCCGCGCACCGACAATGTCGGGGCCGCTTTGTTGATCCCATGTTTCGCTTATTGTGCCGTCGGCCACTTCTGGTCCCTAAATCTCGTCATCGTCATCATTGTAAGCATCGCGTGCCAGATTGCCAAAGCGGGCAAACTCGCCCTGGAATGACAGTTTGACAGTGCCGATGGGGCCATGACGGTTCTTGCCCAAGATCACCTCGGCAAGGCCATGAACCTTGTCCATTTTTTCTTGCCATTCTGCATGTTCTGGTGTGCCTTCGGTCGGCTGTGTTCTGCCGACATAGTATTCATCACGGAACACGAACATCACAATATCGGCATCTTGTTCAATAGAGCCTGATTCGCGCAAGTCTGACAGTTGGGGCCGTTTGTCATCGCGGCTTTCCACCTGACGGGACAACTGGGACAGGGCAATGACGGGGATGTTCAATTCCTTTGCAATGGCCTTCAGGCCCTGCGTCACGGCGCTGATTTCCTGCACGCGATTATCCCCAAAGCCGGACCCCGCCGGGGGGCGCACCAATTGCAGATAGTCAACGACGATCAGGTCAAGGCCCTGTTGGCGTTTCAACCGCCGCGCGCGTGACGCGAGGGAGGAGATGGGTAACGCCGCCGTATCATCAATGTAAAGCGGGACTTGTTCCAACACTTGGGACGCATCAAGCAGGCGGTCGAACTGCCGCTCATCCAGTGTGCCTTTTCTGATTTTGTCAGAATAAACTTCGGATTGTTCGGACAAGATACGTGTTGCCAATTGTTCAGCGGACATTTCCAGCGAAAAGAAACCGACCCGCGCGCCCTTTGCGGCCTTGATGGAGCCGTCTTCCATTTCCTGCGGCTCAAACATCTTTGCAGCGTTAAAGGCAATATTGGTGGCCAGGGCTGTTTTACCCATACTGGGACGCCCGGCAAGGATGATCAGGTCTGAATTCTGCAAACCACCCAAATAGGAATCAAGGTCGGTCAGTCCGCTTGAAATACCTGCCAGATGACCATCACGGTGATAGGCGGCGGCGGCGGTTTTAATCGCCTCCTTCAACGAGGTGCGGAAATCGCGAAAGCCGCTTTGATATTCACCGGTTTCGGCCAGCGTGAACAAGGTCTGTTCAGCATATTCAATCTGTTCGCGTGGTGTTTGTTCAAGCGGCGCGTCATAGGCCGTATTGACCATATCAGTGCCGACCTTGATCAGATCGCGGCGAATGGCATGATCATAAAGTGTGCGGCCATAGTCAGCCACATTGATGATGGAGGTTGCCGCACCGGCCAAACCGGCCAGATAGGCGGCACCGCCGGCTTCCTGCATTGCCTCGTCCTGTTCAAACAGGGCTTTAAGGGTGACCGGGGTTGCCACATGGCCGTTCAGGATCAGCCGCGTGATTTCAGCATAGATGCGGCCATGAAGCGGTTCAAAAAAATGTTCCGGGTCAAGGAAATTTGACACCCGGTCCATCGCCTCATTGTTCACAAGAATGGCGCCCAGCAGCTCTTGCTCAGCCTCAATATTATGTGGCGGCTGGCGATAGGCGCCCGGTTCAGAAATCGTGTTCATGTGTCGTGCCAATCAGCTTTTCGGTGCGGCATCCCCAATTTGTGCGCACCAGACCATCAATGTTGGTTGTAACGAATATTGTGGCAGTAGAAAGGGGGGATTTGACTTGCGCACAGGAAAATTTCGCGCCCTGTGGATAAGTGGTCTGGTTTTGGGCAAAGGGGCCCTGAAAGCAAAGAAAAACCCGCCCCCTGATGAGAGGGCGGGCTTTGTGGATAAGTTCGGAAAGAAAGGCGCTTACGCGTCCTTGTCTTCCTCTTCTGCGTCATCGGCAGCAACTTCTTCGCCTTCGGCAGCTGCTTCGTCGGCTTCTTCGCCGTCCTCAGCACCTTCCAACGCTTCGGGATCGAACACGTCTTCGGCTGAAATCAGACCTTCGCGATCTTCTTCAGTTTCGCCAAGAACGTTTTCGCCGCGCGCTTGGGCTTCGGCTTCTTCGGCGGTACGGGCAACATTCACGGTGATGGTGCAATCCACTTCAGGATGCAGCATGACGCGGACGTCATGAAGGCCAAGCGTTTTGATCGGCTTGTTCAGACGAACCTGCGTGCGACCAACGGTGAACCCACCTTCGGTTGCAGCGTCGGCAATGTCACGAGCGGAGACTGAGCCATAAAGCTGGCCTGTGTCGCCGGACTGACGGATCACGATGAAGCGTTCGCCGTTCAGCTTTTCAGCAACGGTGGCCGCTTCGCCCTTTAGTTCCAGGTTGCGGGCTTCAAGCTGGGCGCGCTCATTTTCAAAGCGGACCAGATTGGCCTTATTGGCGCGAAGCGCCTTGCCCTGCGGTAGCAGGAAATTACGGGCGAAGCCGTCTTTGACGGTGACAACGTCACCCATCTGGCCAAGCTTTTCGACCCGTTCAAGCAATACGATTTCCATCTGATGCTCTCCTACTGAATCACATAGGGAAGCAGGGCAAGATGACGAGCGCGCTTGATAGCACGGGCAAGCTCACGCTGCTTTTTGGCGGACACAGCCGTGATGCGGCTGGGAACGATTTTGCCGCGTTCGGAAACGAAGCGCTGCAAAAGGCGGGTATCTTTATAATCAATCTTCTGGGCGTCGCTGCCTGAGAACGGGCAGGATTTACGACGGCGGAAGAAGGGACGACGTGCGGGTGCAGCCATGATTAAATCTCCTTCAGAATAAATTAAGCGTCATCTTTGCGCGGTGCTGAATCGCGGCGCGGGCCACGATCGCGGTCACCACCGCGGCGGTCGCCACGGTCACCACGACGCTGTTCACGCTGCATCTGGACTGATTGTTCTTCGTCCAACTCTTCAACGCGCAATGTCAGGGTGCGAATGATGTCACTGTTGATTTTCTGCTGACGATCAAGCTCGTTCAGCGCGGCAGAAGGCGCATCAACGTTCATCAGAACGTAATGACCCTTGCGGTTCTTCTTGATTTTATACTGAAGGGTTTTAAGGCCCCAATATTCCGTCTTGCCGACGGTACCGCCATTATCAGCGATAATTGTCTTGAACTCGTCTGTCAGGGCTTCGACCTGAGATGCAGACACGTCCTGACGTGCGATAAACACGTGTTCATAATAAGCCATCAATGTACTCCCTATGGCTGTTTCATGTCCGGCAGCCACCTTTCTTGAAAAGGTGCAGGCCAACCGGTCTCAGCCGCCAAGCAAATCCTGACGGCAAGGAGTGGAGGGTGCTTTCTACGCGGATTTGCGCGGAATTCAAGCGGTTTGTGGTCTATTCGGCGTACATTTCGTCGCATAAACATTCGTAGGCAGGGTCACAGGGGCCGCGAAAATCTAGCGAAAAATGCTGAAAGACGGTTGGTTATGGGCAAAACTCGGGCTAAACCCAAGCGTATAAAGCATTTTTGAGTCGCATTGGCATCACACAGATCGCCTTACGCACCACAAAGATCATAGGCACAAGAAAAAAGGACGGACTATTATGAGTTGGGCTTTGACATTCCCCGGACAGGGCAGCCAGGCAGTTGGTATGGGCGTTGCCCTGAAAGACAATTTCGCCGCCGCCCGTGCCGTTTTTGAAGAAGTAGATGACGCGCTGTCACAAAATCTGTCCGGTCTGATGGCCGATGGGCCTGAAGATGAATTGACGCTGACCGAAAATGCCCAACCTGCCTTGATGGCCGTTTCAATGGCCGTGACCCGCGTGTTGGAAAGTGAGGGCGGCTTTGCCCTGACGGACAAGGCTGCCTATGTGGCCGGTCATTCATTGGGTGAATATTCTGCTCTTGCTGCTGCCGGGACGTTTTCAATTTCAGACACGGCACGCCTGTTGAAAATTCGTGGACAGGCCATGCAGGCCGCTGTGCCCGTGGGTGAGGGGGCCATGGCGGCCCTGTTGGGTCTGTCGCTGGAACAGGCACAGGCGGCGGCGGATGCTGCTGCCGCCGGCGGTGCGGTTTGTTCTGCTGCCAATGACAATGCCGATGGGCAGGTCGTGATTTCCGGCACCAAGGCTGCGGTTGAAAAGGCGTGTGAACTTGCCAAGGAAGCGGGTGCCAAACGTGCCATGCTGTTGCAGGTCAGTGCCCCTTTCCATTGCGCGTTGATGCAGCCTGCCGCTGATCGCATGGCTGATGCCTTGGGTGAAGTGTCGATGAACAATCCATCTGTGCCCTTGATTGCCAATGTCACCGCCGCCCCCGTGACAGAGGCTGAGGAAATTCGCCGCCTGTTGGTTGAACAGGTGACGGGCATGGTGCGCTGGCGTGAAAGCGTGCTTGGCATGGCCCCGCTTGGCGTGACCAATTTGGCAGAGCTTGGCGCGGGTAAGGTGCTGACCGGTATGGTGCGCCGGATCAATAAGGAATTGAGTGCGGTTGCCGTTAACGGCCCGGATGATATTGCGGGCTTTTTGGAACAACTGGGCTAACACGAAACTTTAGGGAAAATAATGATGTTTGATCTTTCTGGAAAAGGCGCGCTCGTTACCGGTGCATCCGGCGGCATTGGCGATTCAATCGCCCGGCGGCTTCATGCACAGGGCGCAACTGTTGTTCTGTCCGGTACGCGCGCGGAAAAGCTTGAGGCACTGCGCGATGATTTGGGTGATCGCGCCCATATCGCAACTTGTAACCTGTCAGATTCCGACTCTGTGACGGCATTGCCCAAGGCAGCGGATGAGGCATTGGGTGATCTGAACCTTGATATTCTTGTGAACAATGCGGGCGTGACAAAAGACAATTTGTTCATGCGCATGAAAGAAGAAGAATTTGATGATGTGATCGCAGTGAACCTGAAGGCGGCATTTTTGCTGACCAAGGGTGTGCTGCGCGGCATGATGAAACGCCGTCATGGGCGCATCGTATCAATCACTTCGGTTGTTGGCACGATGGGCAATCCGGGGCAGGGCAATTATGCCGCGTCAAAGGCTGGGCTGGTCGGGATGACGAAATCACTGGCACAGGAAGTGGCAAGCCGCGGTATTACCGTGAACTGTCTTGCGCCGGGTTTCATCGAAACCCCGATGACAGATGTGTTGCCTGATGAACAAAAGGCGGCCCTGTCTGAACGAATCCCTGCGGGTCGATTGGGCACGCCGGACGATATTGCGTCAGGTGTTTTGTTCCTTTCCAGCGACGAAGCAGGCTATATTACGGGTCAAACGC
This sequence comes from Hyphomicrobiales bacterium, assembly GCA_006844605.1. Classification (GTDB taxonomy): domain Bacteria; phylum Pseudomonadota; class Alphaproteobacteria; order SPJN01; family SPJN01; genus SPJN01. Next base: position 157,734 of record SPJN01000004.1, read on the forward strand.
TGCACGTTAATGGCGGCATGATCATGATCTAACCTAAATGCGGCGGTTTTACGCGGTGTTTGAAAGGCTTCTATCAAGGCGAAGATAGTCTTGGCAGGGTCCAGAAAAACTGCTACCAAACCGCCGACTCAACTCGCGGCGGCAAGTCTTGCCTAACCAAGCTGCGACGATTACCATCCTCGGGCATACCAAATGTCAGCCCGCCAAACTGGGGAATGAAAAATGAGCGATATTGCCGACCGCGTAAAAAAGATTGTTACTGAGCATCTGGACATCGAAGCCGATAAGGTAACTGAAGCTGCAAGCTTCATCGATGATCTGGGCGCAGATAGCCTTGATACGGTTGAACTCGTTATGGCCTTTGAAGAAGAATTCGGTTGTGAAATTCCTGACGATGCTGCTGAAAACATCGTCACCGTGAAAGACGCCGTGGACTTCATTTCCAAGGCAGTCGGCTAAGTTCCGACACAAATACTCTGAAAAGGGCGGGTCTTCGGCGCAAATTATGTGTCGGTGGCCCGCCTTTTTTCTTGCCCCGATCCGGCCCGGATTTGCTAATGTGCCTTATCGGAATCACTCTATGAATTGATCGTAGGAGACTGTTATGCGCCGCGTTGTTGTCACCGGATTGGGTATGGTATCTCCCCTTGCTGATGGGGTTGATCTTACCTGGGAACGCATTCTTGAAGGTCAGTCGGGCGCTGGCCCCATTACCAAGTTCGACCCCACGGGCATTGCTGCGACCATTGCAGCGGAAGTGCCGCGCGGCGATGGCGATGGCGAGTTTAATCCCGACAATTATGTGGAGCCGAAGGAACAACGCCGCGTTGATGAATTTATCGTCTTTGCGATGGCTGCTGCTGATCAGGCATTGAAGGATGCAGATTGGGCACCTGAGACTGAGGACGAAAAATGTCGTTCAGGCGTTATGATCGGATCAGGCATTGGTGGTCTGCCGGGTATTGAAGAGGCGGCGATTACGCTTCATGAAAAAGGCCCGCGCCGTATTTCACCGTTTTTCATTCCCGGTCGTTTGATTAATTTGGCGTCTGGTTATGTGTCGATCAAACACGGCCTAAAAGGCCCGAACCACGCCGTGGTCACCGCCTGTTCATCCGGTGCCCATGCCATTGGCGATGCGGCACGGCTGATCGGGTATGGCGATGCTGAGGTGATGGTCGCCGGTGGTGCTGAATCTGCGATTTCCCGCCTTGGGATGGCTGGCTTTGCCGCCTGTAAGGCGTTGTCCACCGGCTATAATGATCAGCCAGAAAAGGCATCGCGTCCCTATGATGAAGGCCGTGACGGATTCTTGATGGGCGAAGGGGCAGGCATTGTTGTGCTTGAGGAGTTGGAACATGCGAAGGCACGCGGCGCGAAAATCTATGCCGAAGTGATCGGCTATGGCCTGTCTGGCGATGCCCATCATATCACCGCGCCCGCCGATGATGGTGATGGCGGGTTCCGCGCCATGAAGGCGGCGATAGAGCGGGCAGGCGTTGCCCCGGCAGATATTGGGTATGTAAACGCGCACGGCACCTCAACCCCCAAGGGTGATGAGATTGAGCTGCGCGCGATTGAACGTTTGTTTGGCGATGCCGCAGACGGGCTTGCCATGTCGTCAACCAAATCATGCATCGGTCATTTGTTGGGCGCTGCCGGTGCGGTTGAGGCGATCTTTGCCATCAAGGCAATAGAAACCGGCATGTTGCCGCCGACCATCAATCTCGACAATCCGTCCGTTGAAACCAAGATCAATCTGGTGCCCAATAAAGCGCAGAAAAAGGATGTGGATGTCGTTCTGTCCAACAGTTTCGGTTTTGGCGGCACCAATGCGTCACTCGTTATGCGTCGTTACAGCGACGATTGATCAATCGTGACCCGTCTATTCAGTTTGTCACGGCTTGCCGCCCTGTTTGCAT
>SPJN01000012.1 GCA_006844605.1 Hyphomicrobiales bacterium
GAGAGAACTTCCCGGGGATTTTCCAATTGGCCAGATCACCATTGGCGGCGACCTCAAAAGCACCAAGCATGGTCAGGTCCAGCCGGCCGGAGCGCACCAGCGCAAAGCTGGTGGCGCTGTCGAAAAACGCCGAGCCGGGAATGATTGAGACATAGGCGCCGCCCGCATCGATCAGGTTTCGGTCGGCCTGATCGGCAGGCAGAGTTGGTCCGATCCCGGTCAGCCCGTTTTCCGTATGCAAACAGACCGGGAAATCGGCAGGCAAGTGGTCGACCACTTTGGTCGGCAGGCCAATCCCAAGGTTCACCACCATTCCGTGCTGAATTTCGCGGGCCGCGCGCGCGACCATTCTGTCTCTAGCGTTGGACAACGGCGTATTCCTCGGACAATGCACCCAGTTCGGTCACGTGATCTACAAAAACCCCGACGGTGTGAATGTCATCGGCCGCAAGCCCGCCCAAGGGCAGAAGGGTTTCGACTTCGGCAATGACACAATCCGCGGCCATGGCCATCAACGGATTGAAATTCTGCGCGGTGGCGACATAGGCCAGATTGCCAAAGCTGTCGGCGCGCGCGGCATGCAGCAGAGCCACATCTGCACGCAGTGCAGGTTCGATGATCTGGGTTTTGCCGCCAAATTCGATCACCTGCTTGCCTTCGGCCAGCTCCGTGCCAATGCCGATGTCACTAAGGACCCCGCCAAGCCCGGCGCCGCCCGCTCGGATACGTTCCGCTAGAATGCCCTGGGCGTTGAACTCAACCTTGATTTTGCCGCTGTTCATCAACTCAATCGCGTGACCATTCAGGCCCAGATGGGTGGTGATCAGACGTGCGACCAACCCGCTTTGCAGCAGATGATCCACGCCCATATCAGGCTCATTGGCATCGTTCTTGATGATTGTGAGGTCACGTGCACCATGACGCACAAGGGCGTGGATCAGGGCAAAAGGCGTACCCGGTACGCCGAACCCCCCCAGCATGACGGTATCGCCATCTTTGACATGGGCGATTGCGTCTTCCATGCTGTTTTGTTTGTTGGGGAGTTTCACGCGACGTCCTCCAATACCGGCAGGCCCGCTTCGTTGGCGAAGGCATCCAGAGCATCACTCAGGTTCTCCATCATCTCGTCGATCTGTTCTTTGGTGATGATCAGCGGCGGGGCCAGAAGAAAGTGATCGCCAGAGGTGCCGCCACGGGTGCGCCGGGAATAGATGATCAACCCGCGCGCATAGGCGAGTTCCACCAGACGGTCATAGGCATTCAGCACGGTTGGCAAAGGTTCCATCGTGTCGCGGTCGGCAACGAATTCAAACGCGGTCAAAAGCCCCTTGCCGCGCACATCCCCAATGAATGGGTAGCGATCCATCAGTCCGTGCAACCGGGTCATCAAAACCTCTCCCATTCGGGCGGCGTTTTCGATCAGGTTCTGCTCTTCCATCTCTTCCAGAACAGCCAGCCCCGCGGCACAGGCCATCGGGTTGCCTGCATAGGTAAACCCGTGCAGGAAACCGCCTGCATCCAGCACCGGTTCAACCATCCACCTACCAGCGACAATGGCTCCAAGCGGTGCGTAGCCTGCGCCAAAGC
>SPJN01000011.1 GCA_006844605.1 Hyphomicrobiales bacterium
CAACATCAGACTAATCGTCGTATCCGCCTTCCCGATATTGTTGATATAGACATCAATAGACGTCAAAGACGTTCTGGCGCGCACAGAGCGCAATGCATCCGTGCCCAATCCTGTATATGTCTGTGATTTTTTACCCGTCGCAAGTTGCGTTGATAAATCAGCAAATTGTGTTTGCTGCAGCCCGAGATTTTCAATCTGCCTAAGGGCCTGTCCTAATGTGGAAACACCTGTCATGTTATTATCCTTTCTTTACTTATACGAGCGAGAGTAATTCATCAAAAAGTTCATCAACCGCACTAATCACGCGTGTTGATGCGGCATATGCGGTTTGCACGACGATCAAATAGCTAAGTTCCTCATCAATATTCACGCCGGATTCATCAAGAAGCTGCTGCTCCAAAAGGCCACGCAGCGTATCCTCATCTTCCCCTCTGGCATTAGAGAGCGACAATTGTTGGGCTATCGAATTCACGATTTTTTGTGACATATCACCAAGCGTGGCAGAGTTTGCAATTCCTGAACTTATATTTGCCTGGGGGCCAAGGTTTTCATCTCTGAAGGCTACATAAACACCACTACCCACCGCAGTTTCAGAGGCATAAGATGTGCTGGTAATCGGCGATAGATTTTCAACAACACCGGGTGAAAGAACCTGATATGTGCCGAATAATGCCTGCACAACATTTACACCATCATCCAGTGTTGTTCGACCCATGGCCGTACCTGCCAGGGCGGCGCCGGAGGTATTAAACGGCCCGCCGGTAATTTTAATATCGCCCCCGAAATCAGGGTTCGTAAAACTGTTACCCGGACGTAATGTTAAAAATCCGTCTGCGTCAATTTGCGCTGCCAACCCCTCAACGGCCTGCAACTTCGCCAGCAATTCAACTTCGGTATCTGTGGGTTCAATCGTGATACGCACCGCATCCTTGTTACCGACAGAGACATCAAAATACGGATCCGTTGCTTCGGATGAAGAGGGGCCAAGGCCAAGATAGTTAAAGCCAGCCTCAGTCATCGGGTCGACCGCACCATTGACGATTTCAATATCGCCCCTGCTTTCAATCACCAATTCACCATTTGCATTAACGGATGCACTGACCCCGAAGTCCGCAACCGCCGCGGCCCAATCGGCATCTAAAGCCATATGATCAACCAAATCCTGCGCTGCGTTTACACCGCTAATAGCGACCGTGCTCAGATCTATTTCAATATCATAGGGGCCGCCGCCTATATCGGGGTCATCAAAGCGAATAACAAAATTATCAAACTCATTGGGTGCCGTCCCGAAAACGCCGTTACCACCTGCGGCAAGCATATCTGAGATACTGGCGTAATTTCCGAGGCTCAAACCGCTTTTCACCTGATTGGTTGATGGCAAGCCTAGCCAATCTTGCAATGTTGTAGCGCCCGTGGCCGCGGCGCGAATATCAACAGATGTCGCCACATCCTGATTTTCTGCGGTGAGATAATTAATATCACCAAACACATATTCAATGACGCGGCGAATAACCTCATTCGAGCCTGAAGAAATGTTGGCTCCCGTTGTGCCTTGTTGCACCAGAGAAGTATC
>SPJN01000010.1 GCA_006844605.1 Hyphomicrobiales bacterium
AAATTGGCTCATACCCTCACTATCGGCAAGCGCCAGATGAGGCAGCATGACAAGAAATGCATTTATCATCAATGTCAGAATAAACAGGCGGCTCATCTTCTCACACTCTTCACATCGCCGACAAAGAAGCCGCCTCCCTAAAACGCGGCTTCGTCCATTTGCATAAGCGGTTTTGCGCCTGCCATTACCATTTTAAAGCGGGCATCACTTTCAGGCAGCATACGCGTCATAAAGAATTCTGCCGTGTGCAGCTTGGCTTGGTAAAATTCTTTATCCCCTTCGCCGCTTTCCAGCTTTTCCTTGGCGATTAATGCCATCTTGCACCAGATAAAGGCCATCGCAACCAGTGCAAACTGACGCAAGTAATCAACACTTGCCGCGCCGGCTTCGTCAGGGTTTTTCAGCCCCTTTTGCGCGATCAGCGCCGTGGCCTGTTGCAATTTCATAAAGGATTTGGCGAGCGGGAAGATAAGCTCCTGCATCTCGGGGTTGCCTTGATGCTCATTAATGAAATCCTGTACAGGATGGAAGAAACGACGGAGCAAACGCCCGAAATCCTTCGGCATTTTTCGCCCGACCAGATCAAGCGCCTGAATACCGTTTGTGCCCTCATAAATCTGGGCAATGCGCGCATCACGGGCATATTGCTCCATGCCCCATTCGGCGATATAACCATGACCGCCATAGACCTGCATCATCATATTTGCGACCTCATAGCCCATATCGGTTTGATAGGCCTTGAGGATCGGTGTCATCAGCGCGACAAGCTCATCGGCCTCCATGCGGGTTTTCTCATCGGCATGTTTGTGCGAGATATCCAAATTCATACCCGTCCAATATGACAGCGCGCGTGAGCCTTCAATAAAGGCTTTGGCCGTTAAAAGCATACGGCGCACGTCAGGATGCACAATAATCGGATCAGCGGGTTTATCGGGCGATTTTGTCCCCGTGAGAGAGCGCATCTGCAAGCGATCTTTCGCATAGGCCAGCCCGTTTTGATAGGAAACCTCGGCAATGCCAAGCCCCTGCATCGCCACACCAAGGCGCGCGGCGTTCATCATGGTAAACATCGCCTTCAGGCCTTTATGCGGCTGCCCCACGAGCCAGCCTTTTGCATCATCAAAATTAAGCACAGCCGTAGAGTTGGCATGAATACCCATTTTATGTTCGATTGAGCCACACGCCACGCCGTTACGCGCGCCGACACTGCCGTCATCTTTAGGTAAGAATTTCGGCACAACAAACAGGGAAATCCCCTTCACCCCGTCAGGCGCGTCAGGCAATTTCGCCAATACCAAATGCACGATATTTTCCGTCAGGTCATGTTCGCCCGCAGATATAAAAATCTTGGTTCCTGTGATGTTATATGACCCGTCATCATTCGGATCGGCTTTGGTTTTAATCAAGCCCAAATCCGTTCCGCAATGCGGCTCTGTCAGACACATCGTGCCTGCCCATGTGCCCTCTATCAGTTTGGGAAGGTATAATTCTTTTTGCTCATCCGTGCCGAACGCATGCAGT
>SPJN01000008.1 GCA_006844605.1 Hyphomicrobiales bacterium
AGCGGATACCATTTCATCAACTTCATCGCCGCCGAAAACGGAATATCCTGCCCGCCCGTACCCCATAGCGCCAGTGCCGCAATGGCCGCAATCGCGCCGATTGCGCCAAACACCCGCTGGCCGGAAAACAGCATCAGCATCATCGAGGCGAACATGAAAAGGGCGATGTGTTCCTGGCTCATAGTCGCGCACTCATAGCTTTGGCTCCGGAATATCGCGGCCAGTGGCGCGGGCGATGTCCTTGACTAATTCAGACAAGGACTGCAGCAGCATCAAAAAAAGCCCCACGATCATGATCGCCTTAACGGGCCAAATGTAGGGGCGCCATGCGGTAGAAGACCGCTCCATGCGACCGACCTCTTCGGCACCTGTGATCAAGCCTGCGAAGAATGTCACCGGCGTATCGCCCCAATAGCCCAGTGAATAGGCAGTCGAGCCAAGCGCGCCATAGAGCAGCACACCCAAGTAGAAGAGCAGGAACACCACCGTAAGGACGTCAACCGCCGCTTTTCGGCGCAAAGACCAATTGCCATAAAACAAGTCCATCCGCACATTCGATCCGACCAAGATCGAATAGGGTCCGCCCAACATGTAATAGGCCACCATCGCGAATTGGGCCATTTCTAAGGTCCAAAGCGAAGGCACAAAAAACGTTTTGGAAATGGACGACCAAAGTAGGATGCCCATCAAAATAAACACGCCATACATCACCACCAAACCAATCCATTGATTGATCCGGTCGACAAATCGGGCAAATCCAAGCAGCGCGGTCATGCTCTGAGCTCCAAACCGTCCAACTGGACCAGCGTTCGAGCGATCCAAGGGGCCAGATATGCGGCCATGTCATCTTGAGCCTGTTTGGTTTTGATCAGGTCATTGCGGATTTCGATCATGACATTCAGCAACCCGTTCCCCGTGCCATGCAGATCAAGTGAATGGGTCACCCCGTCGCGGGCCGCATAGGGTTCGTTCAAATGGGTGTCGTGGCGCGAGTCTTTGGGTTGGCATTGCATCATAGCTTCAGCAAAGCGGTGATCATTGCCGTGCAGGATGCCCAATTCTTCCGCGCGCTTCTTGCCATGGAACACCGGCGTGAAACTGTGGATTGTCACCAGCAATTCCAGCGTTTTTTCGTGCGCGGCGATGTGGCTCGAAACAGCCCGCACAAATGGGTCATAGACCTGCTGGACACGCCAGGCGCGCTCAGACGGGTCAAGGTTCGCGTTGCCCGGAATGTCATAGACTTCGCTGCCCAATGGAATTGCGCTTTCGGCTTCGGGCGGGCGATTGCAATCATAAACCAATCGCGAGACGTTGCC
>SPJN01000020.1 GCA_006844605.1 Hyphomicrobiales bacterium
TGATAGGTGCGCTCTGCCGCGCGTAAATCACCGCCCTTTAAACCCAAATCCGCATCAACTACCCCGACAAGGGTCAAGTTCGGAAAATGGTGTCCCTTCGCGATAATCTGCGTGCCGATCACGATATCAACTTCGCCTGCGATAATCGTCGCCAGCATCGCTTTCAGCTCTTCATTGCTCTCCGCCGTATCACTGGCCAAAATCATAATCCGCGCATCAGGGAACAGCTTTTTGGTTTCCTCAAATATCCGCTCTACTCCCGGGCCACAGGCCGCAAAGCTATCGCGGTCTTCACAGGATGGACAAATATCAGGGATCTGGCTGTAAAAGCCGCAATGATGGCAATGTAATTTACCGCTGCGTTTATGCTCCACCAGCCACGCGGTGCAACGCGGGCATTCCATACGGTGTCCGCATGAGCGGCATAGCGTTAGAGGCGCATAACCACGACGATTCAAAAATAATAAAGCCTGCTCACCCGCCTCAAGGGTTTGCTCCACCTCCTCGATTAAAGTTTTAGAGAGGAAGCTCTGCCGCTCCGGCTTATCCGCGCGCAAATCCACCACGGATATATCAGGCAGATGCGCCCCGCCATAACGGCTGGGCAGGATTAAATGCTTATATTTCTCATCCCATGCATTCATCATGGTTTCCAGTGACGGGGTCGCGGATACCAACACCACAGGCATTTTTCCGATCGATGCCCGCACCACCGCCATATCGCGCGCATGGTAAATCACACCGTCTTCCTGCTTATAGGCGGGATCATGCTCCTCATCAACGATGATCAGACCCAAATCCTTGTATGGCAGAAACAGCGCCGAGCGCGCGCCCACAACAACGCGCGTATCCCCTTGCGCAACGCCGCGCCACGCTGTGCGTCTTTGTGCAGGTGTTAAATGCGAATGCCACAACGCAGGCGCACAGCCAAAGCGCGTTTTAAACCGATCAAGAAACGCATTCGACAGGGCAATTTCAGGCAGTAAAATCACAACCTGCTTTCCGTTTTTAATGGCTTCTGCGACGGCCTCAAAATACACCTCTGTTTTACCCGCGCCAGTAACCCCATCAAGCAAGCTGACGCTGAAGTTACCGGAGCGCACATCATCACAAAGCTCATCCGCAACCATTTGCTGATCCTCGGACAAAACCGCCAAATGCCCCTCAGGGTCAGGATGCAAACACGGCGCGGGGTTATAGACGCTCACCTC
>SPJN01000019.1 GCA_006844605.1 Hyphomicrobiales bacterium
GGCGATGCTTTACGTGGGCGCAGGTGAAACCCACCCTCAATTGCACAGTCCTGACTATGATTTCCCCGATGCGCTGGTCCCGGTTGTAACCGATCTGTTCCATGGGATTGTTGCGGATATTCTTGGGGCCACGCGGGTCTGATTATGCCCGAAACGCCCGTTCCAAGCTCATGGTGTGAAATCCACTGCGACCGCATTTCACGCAACCTTGAACTGACGCTTGGGCTGATCCCCGACGGCGCTCATTTTTGCGCGGTGATGAAGGCAGATGCCTATGGGCATGGGATTGGGCGCGTTGTGCCTTTGGTCATGGAGCAAGGGGTGAGCCGCATCGGCATCACCTCAAACGCCGAAGCCCGCGCCGTGCGGGATGCGGGGTTCTCCGAACGGCTGATCCGCCTGCGCGCGGCAACGCCACAGGAAATGGCCGAGGCGACGGCTGACCGAGTTGAAGAACAGGTCGGCTCCCTATGGGCCGCCAAACAGCTGCGCCAAATCATCGGTTCCGGCGCCGAGATGGCAGGTATTCACCTTGCCCTAAATGCCGATGGCATGTCTCGCGACGGGTTGGAGATGTCGACCAAAGCCGGGCAACAGGACTGTCGGGACATCCTTGATGAAATCGGGCAGAGCGTTGTTGGCATCGGCACCCATTTTCCGACAAATGACCCTGTGCCGCTCAGACAAAGCTCGGAGCTGTTCAAGCAGCAGGTCGCATGGATATGTGACAACAGTGACCTGAACAGATCGGACTTGCTGGTCCACGCGGGCAGCACGCTGACCTTGCTCTCGGGCGAACAGGTTGAAACCGACATGTATCGCTGCGGTGCCATCCTTTATGGCATTTTGAACCCCGAGCTTGGCTTTCGCACGACCATGGAACTCAAGTCACGTGTGGTTCATCTTGGGGATTACCCCAAGGGCGCAACTGTCGGCTATGATCGTGACAGTGTCCTGGATGCTGACCGCCGGCTGGCCTGCATTTCAATC
>SPJN01000031.1 GCA_006844605.1 Hyphomicrobiales bacterium
TGTGCTTGGCCCGTTGCTCGCGCGTTTTGGTGAGGCGAAAGTCTCCCTCCCCGGTGGCTGCGCCATTGGGACGCGCCCAGTTGACCTGCACATAAAGGGTCTGGAGGAAATGGGCGCGGAAATCACACTGGATGAGGGATATATCAACGCCAAAGCGCCTAAGGGCGGCTTACAAGGCGCAAAGATTTTATTCCCGAAAGTATCCGTGGGCGCCACTGAGAACCTTTTGATGGCGGCGACATTGGCAAACGGCACAACCGTACTGGCCAATGCGGCAAAAGAACCTGAAATCAAAGACTTGGGCGAATGTCTGATTAAAATGGGTGCGAAAATTGAGGGGCTTGGAACCGATACGATACGCATCGAAGGGGTTAAATCCCTCAAAGGGACACGCCACAGTGTTATACCCGACCGCATTGAAACAGGCACATATATTATCGCCGCGGCCATTGCAGGCGGCAGCTTAACACTAGAAAACGCCCGCGTTGAAGATTTAAGCGCTTTCTTAGGCAGCCTGTCACAAACAGGCGTAGAGGTAGAGCAGTCAGGCCATGATATTGTTGTCCGCCGTGAGATTGAGCGATTACAGGGCGTGGACATTATGACAGAACCCCACCCCGGCTTCCCGACAGACTTGCAGGCGCAATTTATGGCGATGCTGACGGTGGCGGAAGGCGCAGGCATGGTGACAGAAACCATCTTTGAAAACCGTTTTATGCATGTGCCGGAGCTTAACCGCATGGGTGCAGACATCACCGTTCAGGGCAATTCCGCAATCGTGCGCGGTGTTAAAACCCTTAAAGGCGCCGAAGTGATGGCAACTGATTTACGTGCATCCGTAGCCCTCGTTCTGGCGGGGTTGG
>SPJN01000030.1 GCA_006844605.1 Hyphomicrobiales bacterium
ATGCGCCGACCACATTCACAGATTGATTGGGTTCCACTGACACGGTGCCTTTGCGCGCGATGTAGTTTTCAACCACATCCCAGATCGCTGGGCCTTCAGTGCCTTCATTCACACTGGCCCAACCGGCGACAACATAGGTCTTGGCAGGGTCAATTTTCTCGCCCGTTTTCAGAAGGGTCATTTCCGAAATTCGGCTGCCTTGAGGCTGGTTAATGTCGATCCGGTAGCCCAAACCGCCCATGCGCACCATATCGCCTCCCTGCTGATAGTAAGGGTCTGGATTGAATAGGTTATCGGCGACGTCTTCCATGATCACATGGATAAATTCACCCGTCATTTCAGAGCGGTAGGCATTTGGGTAGCTCATCGCGGTGGCGTTGAAGATGTCTTCGCGGGTGATATCCTGGCCCGGCATCACCGATGGCCCCCAGCGGAAGCCCGGTGACATTGCGATATCGGCTTCCCGTTCTTCGATCAGCGCGTCGCAGATCAGATCGTCCCATGTGCCGTTAAAATTGCCCCGGCGGTACAGCAAGCTGTCGGTTTTGCCGATGACTTCGGACATCTCACTTGCATAGGGCGCGCGTGTTTCGTCAACCAAAGCGGTCA
>SPJN01000007.1 GCA_006844605.1 Hyphomicrobiales bacterium
CTTGTGGGAATGGTCGCAGGTTTTTTGTATCTGACGGACCATGCAGGCCCGGCAACGCAAGACCAAGTCATTTGGGTCAAGCCGGGCAGTAGCCTTGGGTCCATTGCGCGCGATCTTGAACGGGACGGGCTGATCAAATCGGCAGGACTGTTCAAACTTGCCGGACGGGTTGAAGGCGGCCATGTGCGCGCCGGTGAATTTGTTGTACCGGCCCACAGCTCCATCAATGATATTCTGGGCCTGCTTAAAAACGGTGCGGTCTATCAACGGCAGATCACCATTCCCGAAGGGTGGACCAGTCGAGAGATTGTTGCCCGAATTGCGGCGGCTGACTATCTGGTGGGGGCGGTGCCTGACCCAAATACCATCCGTGAAGGCAGCTTAATGCCGGAAACCTATGGCTATGATCGGGGCACAGATCGCGCGGCGCTGATTGCGCGCATGACAGCGGCACAAAGTGCGGCGCTTGATGCGGCATGGGAAACACGCACGCCCCATCCGGGGATAAAGACCAAGCAGGATGTGCTGGTGCTGGCGTCGATTGTGGAAAAAGAAGCGGGCCATGACGCCGAACGGGGCCGTATTGCGCGGGCCTTTTTGAACCGGCTTGAACTTGGCATGAAGCTGGAAGCTGACCCCACCGTTATTCATGCGGTAGAGCTTAAAACCGGCAAGCCGTTGGAGCGGCCCTTGTCGCGCAAGGATTTGCGTACGCCGTCACCCTACAACACCTATTACAGTGCAGGCCTACCGCCCAGCCCGATCTGCCATCCCGGTCTTGCCTCTATCAAAGCAGTGTTGAACGCGCCACCGGGGGACGATCTGTTTTTTGTGGCGGATGGGACAGGCGGGCATGTATTTGCCAAAACATTGGCCGGTCACAACAAGAATGTGGCCGCTTGGCGGCGGTATCAGCGCGCCCAAAAGCAAAAAACAACTGGGCAGAAATGATGGCCGCTGGCAAGTAAAGTTGATTTGTATGCACGGCTTTATTGCTGGAATCGGGTCTGCCGCCTATAGTCGCCCTAACATATTGCGGAGGATGACATGCAAAGCATGACGGGCTTTGCCCGCTGTGACGGGGCAGACAGTTTTGCCCATTGGGTGATGGAAGCCAAAAGCGTCAATGCCAAGGGGTTGGACGTTCGTGTCCGCGCGCCATATGGCTATGACGGGGTAGAGCTTGCCTTACGCAAAACCGCGAAAAAAACACTCACTCGCGGCACTGTGCAGGTGTCCATCAATTTGAAGTCGATTGATCAGGCGGGCGAGGCGCGGATCAATCATGATGTGCTGAACGGCTATCTTGCTGCCTATAAGGGGTTCGAGGATCAGGCCGCCAAGCCCAGCTTTGATGGGTTGTTGCGATTGCCCGGTGTGTTGCAATCGGGCGAGGATGAGGCCGATGACATCATCACGGCGCGCATCGCCAGCATGGAACGTGATGCAGCAGCCCTGATTGCTGCGCTGCATAAGGCGCGGGACGAGGAGGGCGCGGCCCTTGCCGTAATCTTGACAGGGCAATTGTCTGACGTGACCGGATTGGTGAACAAGGCACGTGCCTTTGTCAGCGATACGCCTGATATTCTGAAGGCCAGATTGGAACGTGGCTTGGAGGCTATTGGTGCCCGCGCCGGAGAGTTTGACGAGGGCCGCCTTCATCAGGAAGTTGCGATGTTGATCGTCAAGGCTGACGTGACGGAGGAACTGGACCGATTGGATGGCCACATTGCGGCGGCGCAGGAATTGCTGAACAGCGACCAGCCGATCGGGCGCAAATTTGATTTTTTGATGCAGGAATTTAATCGCGAGGCGAACACATTGTGTTCAAAGGCCGTGGATCAGAAACTGACCGCTATTGGCCTTGACCTCAAAACCCTGATCGACCAGATGAAAGAGCAAATCCAGAATGTCGAATAGGAAACAATTTTCTCGTCGCGGGTTGATGTTCGTCATCTCATCCCCCTCAGGTGCTGGGAAAACAGCATTAAGCCGTCGTCTGTTGGAGGATGAGCCGGACCTGACCTTGTCAGTGTCTGTCACAACGCGTGCGCCGCGCCCGGGTGAACAGAACGGGGTGGATTATCACTTTGTCAGCACCGAAGACTTTTCCATCATGAAGAATAAGCAAGAGCTGTTGGAAAGCGCGAAGGTTTTTGAAAATTATTACGGCACCCCAAAGGCTGAGGTTGAGCAGGCATTGGAAGCGGGCCGTGACGTGCTGTTTGATATTGACTGGCAGGGCGCGCAGCAATTGGCGCAGAAAATGCGCGATGATCTGGTGAAGGTGTTTATCCTGCCCCCGTCAACACAGGAACTTGAGCAACGCCTGACCAAACGGGCGCAGGACCCGCCCGAAGTTGTCGCCGGGCGCATGGCCAAGGCGGGGACAGAGATTAGCCATTGGGCTGAGTATGATTATGTCATTATCAATGACGAATTTGAGGCCGCCTATCAGGAAATCAGGGCCATTCTTCATGCCGAACGGTTAAAGCGTGAACGGCGTGAAGGGTTGCTGGATTTTGTGGACGGACTGCTTGCCGGGCTTTAATATTTTCGCAACCATAACAACAATCCAATCAATATCTAATGCAATCAAATGGGGGCTTTTATGCCAAGTGCAGAACACGAACAAATCCAAGACATGATGCGTAACCTGATGGGGCAAGGGATGGCCAGTGCGTCCAGCCCGGCTGATGAGCCGAACCCTGATGGGCAAATCATGATCCGCAACATGTTTGAATCCACAGCGCAGCCTGTGTCTGCGTTTCCGAATGTGACAATCACCGAAGTTGATGCCGATGGCGTATCTGCCGAATGGGTCGTGCCGAAGTCAGGCAATGCCGATACGGGCCGCCGGTTGCTGTATATTCATGGTGGGGCATTCTTCATGGGCTCCCCCCGCACGCATCGGCCCATCACGACACACTTGGCGGAGGGGATGAACGCCGCTGTTCTTGCCATTGATTACCGCATGATCCCTGACAATGTTCGTCAGGATGGAATTGATGATTGTGAAACGGCGTGGCGTTGGATGGCTGAAAATGGTCCCGAAGGGCCGTCAACTGCCCGCAGGATGATGGTGGCGGGCGATTCCGCCGGTGGTAATCTGACCCTGTCCTTGTTGCTGGCGCTAAAGCAAGACGGTGAACGGCAGGCTGATGCTGCAACGGCCATTGCGCCGCTGACCGATGCAACCATGCAATCTGAAAGTCTGATTGCCAATGCGCCCACAGACGCGCTGTTGGGTCAGATGATCGGTACCCTTGAGGCGATCCCGGTTGAAGAACGTGGCGCGGTACAGGCAGAAACATGGGGCATTCCCGCTGATCATCCGTCAGTGTCACCCATTCATGGTGATTTGGATAATCTGCCGCCAATTCTTGTTCATGCCAGCACGACAGAGTGCCTGTTTGACGATGCCCGCCGCTTCACTGAAAAGGCGCAGGCCGCCGGAACGGACGTGACCTTGCAGACCCGTGATGGGTTGATGCATGTGTGGCACAATTTTGCGCCGAATGTCCCGGAGTCTGTTGATGCATTGGCTGAAATTTCAGCATTCTTCAACGACAAGGCTGGTTGAGGCCAAGCTGTGACCGCTTAACTTAGGTCTTTGGCTGCACGGGCAAGGGCGCAGAATTGCTCAATAGACAGGGTTTCTGCGCGGGCCGTGGGGTCAATCCCAGCACTATCCAATAGACGGGCGGGGTCAATCCCCGCCTGTTCTGTATAGGTCTTCAGGCTTTGTCGCAGCATCTTGCGCCGTTGCCCAAAGGCGGCGGCAACAATAGCCTCAAGCTCAACCATAGGCGCCGGGGCCAGTGGTTCAGGGCGCGGGTTGAAGCGCACTACGGCGCTTGAAACCTTTGGCGGGGGCGAGAATGCTTCAGGCGGTAAATCAATGATGATTTCAGGTTGGCATAACCATTGCGCCAGAATTGATAGACGGCCATAGGTCTTGCTGCCCGGCTGAGCGGTGATGCGCTGCGCAACTTCGCGCTGAAACATCAGGATCATGTCACGAATGGGCGCGCCATCATGCAGTTGTGCCAACCAGCGGAACAACAGCACCGTCGCCACATTATAAGGCAGGTTCGACACGATCAGCAGCGGCGTGTCTTGATCTGCGACCAGCCCCACCTCGTCAAATGTCAGGGCGTCCCCCTCAACCAATGTCAGCCGATCCCGGTGGGCGGGCTGTAGATAGGCTGTCAGTGCCTTGATGGCGCGGCGGTCAGGATCAATTGCAGTGACATGCTGGGCCCGCTCAAACAACAGCGCACGGGTCAGGCCACCGGGGCCGGGGCCAACCTCGTAAATATGGGCGTTGTCCAATGGGGCCGCCATGCGGGCGATTTTGTCAGTAAGGTTAAGGTCGAGCAGAAAGTTCTGCCCAAGGCTTTTTCTGGCGCGCAAATCATATTGATCAATGATCTCGCGGAGGGGCGGTAATCCATCCATCAATCCATTGTCCCTGTTATACGCGCGGCAGCAATTTGTGATGCCATGCGTATGGCGCTGATCAGGCTGCGCGGGTCGGCAATGCCTTGCCCTGCAATATCATAGGCAGTGCCATGATCGGGTGATGTGCGGATGATCGGCAGGCCCAAGGTGATATTGACACCCTCATGAAAGTTAAGCGTCTTAAGTGGGATTAATGCCTGATCATGATAATGGCACAGCACCGCATCGTAATCTTGGCGCGCCGTTTCGTGGAACAATGTGTCTGCCGGTGCCGGCCCATCAACCAAGAAGCCCTTGTGCTGTAAGGCAGCAATGGCAGGTTCAATGATGTCGGTTTCCTCTGTACCGATGCTGCCGCGTTCCCCTGCATGGGGGTTAAGGCCCGCAATGGCAAGACGCGGCTGGTCTATGCCGAAGTCCTGTATCAGGGCGGCGATCACACGCTCCGCCAAGGTGACTAACCCGTCGGGGCCTAGCTTGGCCAACGCGGTAGGGACATCCTTTAACGGGATGTGAATGGTACTTAACACCGTGCGCAGTCCGGGAATGGCCAGCATCATCAGCGGCGCTTCATCGGTTTCACATAGGAAGCCCAAAAATTCAGTGTGGCCGGGATGGATGAAGCCATCCTCGTATAATTTGTGCTTATTGATGGGCAGCGTGACCAACCCTGACAGGGCACCTGACAGGGCAAGGCCTGTGCCCAATTCAATGGCACCTATGGTTTGCGCCGCCTCGTTTGATCCGGCTACGGGCAGGACGGGCAGGGCCTGCCCAAAACGGTCTGCTGCTTGGGCAACATCATCAATGATCGCAAGTGGAACAGTTAGGGACAGTTGTTCTGCCTGTCCTGCGACAATCTTCGGATCGGCAATCAGGACAAAGGGGGGTAAATTTTCATCATCACGTGCCAGCCAGCATTTCAACGCAAGCTCAACCCCCACGCCTGCCGGGTCACCCATTGTGATGCCAAGCGGTGCGGAGGAGGATGAGGAAGCCATTTGAATGCTGCTATTTCGTGCGGGGTCTAGCGATATTCAATCGTCGCGTCACGCCGCAGGTCACGGATATAGCCGCGTGCCATTGTGGCAACCTGTTGGCCCATCAGACGATTTTCAATATTCCGGCGTGACGGCATCCGTGCCTCATTCGCAACCTTGCTGCACACCATTAAAAAGCGAACGTCCTTGTCGGTGGCTTCGACAGGTGTTTTGTGCCCGGCTTCAACCCCGGCCAGAATTGCCTTCAATTCTTCGGTCAGGTCGCCAAAGACCACATCGCCGAAATCAAGACTGGTGACAGTGGGGTCAGCCGCAACGGCCTGATCAAGGGCATTACAGTCGGTTGATTTGCGGCGCACGACTTTCAGCGCAGCTTCTGCGGCCGTGCCATCATCCCCTTCGGCAAAGCGGGCCATGGCCTGTTTCAGGACAAGCTGGTCGCGATTGGGGTCGCCCTTGCCCAATGTGCGTGTTTCGATCATCAACAGGATGACATAGCCGCCCACAGTGCGAAGCGGCGGAGACAGTTGCCCCGGTGCCATGAGCGAGAAGACGTTTTCAAGCGACGGATCAAGCTGACCGGACTGAATCCAGCCCAAATCACCACCAGATGCCGCTGACGAGCTTTGCGAAAATTGACGTGCGACGGCTTGGAACTTCGCGCCATTATTCAGATCAGACACGATACGTTCGGCAGTGCGGCGGACAGCTTCGGATTCGTTGGAATCATCAATCGCAAGGAAGATTTCAGCCAGACGATATTCAGGCTTGCCGCGGTTTGCTTCAAGACGGCGTAACACATCGTCAATCTCTTCGTCTGAAATCACAACACGTGACATGAACCGACCACGGATCAGACGGTCCCATACCAGCTCTGCATAGATTTGATTAAGGTACGCCCGCCAGTTGACGCCCGCCCGTTCCAGGACATTGCGAAACTCGTCAATCGACGCATTGTTTTGCTGCGCGATATAGCTGACCGTTTCTTCCAGTTCGGTGTCAGAGGCGACGATTTCATATTCTGCCGCTTCCTGAACCTGCAATTTTTCATCGATCAGGTTTTGCAGCAATTCCTTGCGCAGTTGGGGCAGGGATTCGGGGGTGGGCCTGACGCCCGTTGACACCATGACCAGACGTAGACGCTGCGACAGATCATATTCGGAAATGATCTCGTCATTGACGATGGACGCGATTTTTTGGGTGCCTTCCTTGTCCGGTGTTGTTGCACCTTCCTGTGTGCTGCCCACAGTAGGTAGCAACAATATTGGCAGCAGCAGGGCGACAAGTGTGAACACGCCGATAAACAGGCGTGCGGGGCTATATGCGGTTAAACGGTCCAATGTGCGGTCCAGTATCACGATAGTACTCAAAACTCTAATTGTTGCAGCGGAAAGCATTGTGCATCTTTATGATCTTTGTTTGCGCAATGAATGTGCCGCCAATATGGCATGTCTGTGGCTGACTTTATGTCAATCCGGTCGGCAAAAAAAGCCTATTCCGTCACACTTCAGTGATAAGCGGCTTTGTGCGTGGTGCGCTTAGTCATTTTCGTTTGATGTAATGCCCGTCAGGCGCATCCGCACGGTGAAGGATGTGGATGGTTTGATATCACGGTCGCGAGCAAATTTCCGGCGCAGACCCGCTTCGAAGTAAAAACATTCATCTTCATAGATCACGCTGGCTTCACGGCGAATGCCGCCGCCATTGTTGGTTAAGTCTTCGTGGACTGATCCGCGAATGGACCAAAACCCGTATACAGGCACCCGCATGTCGGCGCGTAGCTCTTCCCGGTCGGCAGCGCCGGCAACGGTTAATGTACGGTCAAGTTGCAGGTATGAGATTTGCGCATCTACAAAGTCATAATCAGCGTGCAATGTGACTTCCTGCCGGCGTGCCGAGAATGAGCTGCGATCAAGGCGCACGCGGTGCTGGAACGATAGCTTGTCGCCCAAAGCCAAATCCAATTTGCCAACATAGTCTGACGTTGTTTCGCGCAGCCCTGTTGTTGCCGCCAAATAATGCAGACGGCGGGGACGGAAGTTCTGTCCGACCATAACGGACATCTGTTTGTCGTCATCCCAATTGGCGGTCCATTGGGCACCAAGGGCAAGGCGCGGCCCGCTTTCCATCAAATCCAATCCGTTAAAGCGATTGTCATCAAACAGGTTTGAGGCGTCGAACTCAAAACTTTGGGAATCTTCATTAGGCACTTCCTTGCTGGTGCCATCATAGGGGGCGAGAACGCCCAGGATAATCGGCTCAACAATTTGGGTGAAGTTGCCTTCGGTGCGAATAAACGGCATCCGCCAGTCAAAGGTCAGCATGGGTTCGGCCCTGCCATAGGGTTCGAACGAGCTGGCATTGACGGGGGCGTTCGGGTCGTCATGAACCAAATAGCCATCAAGACGTAGCTTGGCCGTAACCTGTAGGCGGGAGCCTAAGGGCAGCACATAGGGGACATGCCAGCCAGCGGTGGCGTGGCCGCGCGCCATGTCGATGCCTTCCTTGCGATAAAGGCCCAGAATGCCGACATCACCGAAAAAGCGACCGCCCCAGCCATCAACACCGGATTCCATATGAAAATCGATGGAGGGCAGAATGATGGGGGTTTCGTCTTGGTCGTCAATTTGGCGCAGGCCCTGAAAGCCCAACGCCTCAACATATAAATGATCAAGCGCGTTCAGGTAGTCGTAGAACAGGCGGGATGTCAGCGTTTCCTGATTGGAAAAGTCAAAGCGTCTTAAATATGTGTCGTCCGTGGCGCGTTGTGCATCAAACCCAATCCGTTGGGTATCGCCAATTGTCCACGCCCCTTCACCAAAGAAGTGGCCGCGTGTTTCCTTGCCGCCAATCTCGTTCCCGAAATCATCCCGTTCATCCACATGGGTGACAGACCCATCAAGCCGTAACTGCCCGGTATTGAACCGTTCACGATATTGCAGTTTCAACATGCCAAGTTCTTTGGTGGAAAAGACAGGCGTGATGGTCATATCCCGATGGGGGGCAAGCTCCCAATAAAATGGCACTTCGACCGCTGCGCCCAGTTCATCGGTGGAACTGAAGCCGGGCAACAAAAACCCTGTGCGTCTGTCGACAGACGGGTCGGCATGACGGAAATAGGGGACCCATAAAAGCGGCACGCCCATAAAGTCGAAATAGGCATCGCGGTAGATTATGTCCTTGGCATTATTATCATGAATAATGCGCTTGGCGCGAATTTGCCAAAGCGGGTCCGGGTTTTCTTCGCAAACCTGACAGGTACTGAACGCGGCATTGTACAGGACTGCCCGTTCAATCGATTCGCGTTCGGCCCGGTCAGCAGCCATCCATGCCTCATTGGCCAGCTCAATCTTGATGGTCTGGATCAGGCCGCGGGACAGTCTGTCTTCCAGCAAAATACGCTCGGCAGTGATGACATTGTTGTTGGTGTCGGTCAGGGTAACGGTGCCCACCGCTTCAATCCGGTCAGCGGGGATGTCATAAACCAACTGTTCAGATGTCAGCTGGAAAGGGCCATAGGTCACCACAACATTGCCATTGGCCCGCACTTTTTGGGCGTCATGATCAAAATCAAAACTGTCGGCCTCAAGGTCAATCGGTAAATCGGGGGCGACCCGCAAATCTGCAGCTGCGACGGCCTGATCAACCTGCGCCAAGGCGGGGGCAGAATAAGGCATCAACATAAACATGCCGACCAGGACAAACAGTGATTTTCGCAGGCAGTGACGCAAGGCGTTACCCATCTTCAATTTGAATTAGCAAGCTGACCCCCAACATCAGCGCCGCCCCGACCGGGGCCCATGCTGCAAGTTCTGGGGGAAGACGACCCGATATGCCTAATGCCAAAGCAAAGTCAATTGCAAGGTAAAAGCCAAACCCCGTCAAAACACCCAGCAATAGAAAGGTTCCGGTGTTCCCATGCCGTGCGAATCTTAGGGTAAAGGCCGCCGCAATCAGAATCATCCCCACCAACATCACCGGCAATGCCAAGGTGGCGTGCCAGTGCAAGCGATGTCTTAGCGCGGAAAAGCCCGCGCTTTGCAGTGACTTGATAAAGCCGGGCAAGGCCCAGAATGACAGTGCCTCAGGGCTGACAAAGCTGTCCCTGATGGTTGTGGGGGTCAAGCTGGTGGATAGATCAAGCTTGGGCAGGAAAAACGGCGCTTCGTCCACACGAACCACCATAACGTCATACAATGTCCAATGATCGGCCTTCAGCTGGGCTTTTGCTGCCTCAAACCGCTCAATAAACTCGTCATCCTTGTTGTAGCGGTAAACGGACACCTTCCGAAGGTTTATTCCCTGTTGGGATGATTCATCCGCATGAATTACGGCGGTGCTGTTGCGATTTGCCTGCCGCAGCCAAACCCCGGAGTCGGAAACCGACATCAGATCAGCGCCGTTTTCCAGATATTTTGCTTCAAGGCGCTCATACCGATTCAGCATCGCCGCTGAAACCGGGTTCCATACGGCGATCACAAAGCTGCCCAATCCGATGGCAATGACAACCGCAGGGGCAAGCACCTGCCAGACCGACACCCCGGCGGCGCGGGCGACAACCAGCTCGCTGTGCCGGGCCAAGGAATAATTGGCCCACATGGCCCCAAACAATGTCGCAAAGGGAAGAAACTTCTCGACATAGGGTGTGATGCGCATCAGCGACATTTCGATGATCAGCCCAATGGTTGCGAAATCCTGCCCGCTGGTGCGCCGCCCCATATCAACCAAATCAACAAGGGCAATCAGAATAAAGCAGACGGCAAAGACCATGCCCATGCCCTTCAGCATTTGTTGCGCGAAATACCGCGACAAAGTCCAAGACAGGGCGGGAGATTGCTTTGATGCTGCGGAGGTGAAAGCCATCAGCTTGGTTCCTCGCCAATCAGCGGCGGCGGGCCAAATCGTTGGTCGCGCCGCATACTATACCAACTTAACGCAAGGGCACCGCCCAACAGTAAATAGATCAGGCTTGCCGCGCCGGGATTGGTCTTAATTGCATTCAGCGCCTGAAACCCGCCGATTTGCAGGGCAACACAGGTCGCAACAGTCATCAGGATGGGGCGCAACATGCCGTGGCGACCATTGGCC
Source organism: Hyphomicrobiales bacterium (assembly GCA_006844605.1). Lineage (GTDB taxonomy): Bacteria > Pseudomonadota > Alphaproteobacteria > SPJN01 > SPJN01 > SPJN01. The sequence goes on from SPJN01000007.1 coordinate 10,554, forward strand.
TGCCGTAACATAAAGGCACACGCAATCAGCGTGAACACAAGGATATATAGCGGTGAGGTCAGCCGGTCATGCAGCTCTTCTACGGCGCGCTTGTAATCCCGTTCGTTTTTTGAATATTGCCGGGCATATATCAATTCCTTGATGGGCCGCTGTTTTGGTTTGTAAAAAACGAACATGTCTGTTTTCAAAAACGGCTTCAGGTCAAAGACGTGACGGTCAAAGGACAGCGTGGATAATTGCCGGGTTTCGCGGTTATAATGTTGCAGCGTCCCATTGATCATGATGATGGCAGGGGCATCATTGCTGCGGACCATCAGGCCCTGTTCAGCCATATAGGTTACAGGTGAGTCTTGTTTGCGCTGATCATGAACCATGATACCCAATAGCTCGCCCGAATTTTTCCGGTCCCTGACATAAACAGTCAGCCCATCGGCGGGGCTGTTGAAGACACCTTCCTGTATAACCGCACTGGCAAGGTCTTCGCGTAATTCAAAAACCATTGATCTGACGGATCGTTGCCCAGCAGGGGCCAGTTCGATCGACAGAATGTACAGGATGATTGTCAGTGCCAAGGCGAACAAAATGATGGGGCGGGCGATCATCATACGGTGCAGGCCAGCTGATTGCATGACCACCAACTCGCTATCCTGTATCAAACGATAAAGACAGGTGATAACAGCTGCCAGCATGGCAATGGGCAGCACAGTTCGCAGCACCATCGGCGTCATATAGAGCGCCATTTCAAAGAAGGTTGCTGCGCTTTGCCCACGATTCAAGATCAGGTCCAGATAGCGCAATGCCTCTACCAGCCAGACAATGCCTGTCAGGATCAGCACAAAGAAACCGAACGTACCGACCAAGCGGCCAAGGATATAGCGATCAAGACGCGCCATAAGGTGCTGGAATTTCCTTTCAGAACTGATCGGGGCAGATAGGTGCCACGTTTGTATGTCGACTCGCGCCATTTTAGACCGGATCGGGTCGTGGGGTATAGGTCATATGCCCATTATTTGGCTGCATTAAGGCGTTATATTTAGGGCATTTAGGCATGTTTTGGGTGTGGAGCCGATTGACAACGCGCCCCCGAAGCTGGGATTGTGGCACATCTTCGTTTTCCCTTCAGGAGGTTTCTTATGCGGATCAGTTTCGCCGCCACATCCATTCCCAAATCAGGTTATGTCGCTTTGTTCGTTGCAGAGGGTGGGAAATTAGGTCCTGCCGCCGCTGCGCTCGACAAGGCAGCAGGTGGCGCGGTAAGCCACGCCATGAAATCAGCAGATTTCACCGGCAAAGCCGGGGCACTTTTGACCGTTCCTGGCCCCAAGGGGCTGTCCGTGACCGAGGTTGCGATTATTGGGCTGGGCAAGCCCAAGGATATGACCGCACTGACCGTGCGGGATGCTGGCGGCAAGGCATTGGCCCGCGCCCGCGGCAAGCAGGGGGCACCGTTAAGCTTCATTGTTGATCCGGTGAAATCCACAAAACTGTCAGAGGCTGACTTGGCCGCGAATTTGGCCGCTGGTGCATCGTTGTCAGCCTATCGTCATACGCCTTACAAAACTGAAAAACTGGAATCTGTTGCCGCGCCCAAGCGTTTGTCAGTGCAATCAGGTGCCGCTGCCGCTGCGCGCAAGGCCCATGCCAATCTGGGCGCAATGGTTGAAGGTGTTTGCCTTGCCCGTGATTTGGTGAATGAGCCGCCGAACAAACTGTTCCCCAAAAGCTTTGCCGCGAAAGCCAAACAGCTTCAAAAACTGGGCGTGAAGGTTGAAGTGCTGGGCGAGGCGCAGATGGCCAAGCTGGGCATGGGTGCCTTGTTGGGTGTGGGCCAAGGCTCCCCACAGGAATCGCAGCTTGTTGTCATGCAATGGAATGGCGCCGCCAAGTCAAAGGACCCGATTGCCTTTGTCGGCAAGGGGATTTGTTTTGATACCGGTGGTATTTCGCTAAAGCCATCCGCAGGCATGGGCGAGATGAAGATGGATATGGGCGGCGCGGCTGCCGTTACCGGTCTGATGCATACGTTGGCCACCCGTAAGGCCAAGGTAAATGCCATCGGGGTGTTGGCGCTGGCTGAAAACATGCCCGATGGAAATGCCCAACGTCCGTCAGATGTTGTGACCGCCATGTCCGGCAAAACGATAGAGGTGAATAACACCGATGCCGAGGGGCGCTTGGTGTTGTGTGATGCGCTTTGGTACACGCAGGACAGGTTCAAACCGGCATTGATGATTGACCTTGCGACATTGACCGGGGCGATCATTATCGCGCTGGCCCATGAATATGCCGGCGTGTTCACCAATCAGGACAAGATTGCCGATCAGCTTCATAAGGCGGGTCAAGCATCTGGCGACCGCACTTGGCAACTGCCCATCGGGCCTGAATTTACGAAAATGCTGAAGTCACAAACCGCTGATCTATCGAATATCAGTGGTGGGCGTGGCGCAGGGTCCATCACCGCAGCGTGTTTCTTGCAGGAATTTGTCAATGATGTGCCGTGGGCGCATATTGATATTGCAGGTACCGCATGGCGCAATGACAGCCGTGCAACCTGTCCGCCCGGCGGCACTGGGTTCGGCGTTCAATTGCTCGACCGGTTTGTCTCTGACAACTACGAAGGCTGATGGTCGACGTTTGGTTTTATCATCTGGAACAGCGCACATTAAATGATGTGTTACCTGACCTGTTGACCCGCACGTTGGAGCGGGGCTGGCGTGCCACGATACGGTGCGGCAGTCCTGAAAAGCTGGATGCGCTCGACAAACATCTATGGGTCTTTGACGAGGCAAGCTTCCTGCCCCACGGCAAAACGGGTGATAAGCATTCTCATGAACATCCAGTCTGGTTGACCAGCGGTGATGACATGCCGAACAAACCAAACTTGGTTTTTTTGGTGGAAGGGGCAGACCCGCCGCCACCGGATGGGCTGGAGCGCATTATCGATCTGTTTGATGGCAATGATCTTGATGCCGTCAGTGCTGCGCGCTTACGCTTTAAGGCGGCGAAAGACGCGGGCCATAACGTGACTTATTGGCAGCAGGAAGAAAACGGCCGCTGGGCACAGAAAGCTTAAGCTGCCAACATGGGCTGCCAATAAGAGTCCATTGACGCACAGCCGGACGCAAAACCGCTGCGCGCTTTTTCTGTCCGATGCTGGCTGGTGCTGGTTGGCAGAAGGAAGAAAACGGCCGCTGGGCACAAAAAGCTTAAGCTGCCAACATGGGCTGCCAATAAGAGTCCATTGACGCACAGCCGGACGCAAAACCGCGGCGCGCTTTTGCTGGCTGGTGCTGGTTGGCAGCAAGAAGAAAACGGCCGCTGGGCACAAAAAGCTTAGGCTGCCAACATGGGCTGTCAATAAGAGTCCATTGACGCACAGCCGGACGCAAAACCGCTGCGCACTTTTGCTGGCTGGTGCTGGTTGGCAGCAGCAAGAAAACGGCCGCTGGGCACAGAAAGCTTAAGCTGCCAACATGGGCTGCCAATAAGAGTCCATTGACGCACAGCCGGACGCAAAACCGCTGCGCGCTTTTTCTGTCCGATGCTGGCTGGTGCTGGTTGGCAGCAGGAAGAAAACCGCCGCTGGGCACAAAAAGCCTAGCCCGCCATTGCCTCTTCAAGTTCAGTCTGCAGCTTGATCCAGTCCATCTCAAGTTCTTTGACGCTATCTTCGCGCTGCGCCTTTTCCTTGTTGTACAGGGTCACTTTTTCGGGGGAGTCCTGATACAGCTTGGGGTCAGCAAGTGCCTTGTCGATCAGGCCAACCTCACGCTCCAGCTTTTCAATGTCTTGTTCCAGCTTGGCGATTTTCTTTTTCAGCGGCACAAGGGCGGCGCGGGCAGCTGCGCCCTGTTTGCGGCGGGCCTTGGCCTCGTCCTTGGGCTTGTCGCCCTTATCCTTGTTGCGGTCCTTGTCGAGCAGGCCTTTGCGATAGTCTTCCAAACTGCCGTCATAGGCGCTGACAGTACCATCCGCGACGACATACAGGCGATCCGCGCAAGTCTCAATCAGATGGCGATCATGGCTGATCAATACAGTCGTGCCGTCATATTCATTCAGGGCATGGATCAATGCTTCGCGGCTGTCCACATCCAGATGGTTGGTCGGTTCATCGAGCAGCATTAGATGGGGTGGGTTCGCTGTCATCAGGGCAAACACCAGCCGCACCCGTTCACCGCCGGACAATGCCTCGGCACGGGTGTTTTGCTTGGCATGGCTTAAGCCATATTGGTCAAGCCGGGCACGCAGTTGTGCCTCAGTCAAATCGGGTAGCATGGGGGCAAGGTGATCATAGGCGGTTGCGCGCGGGTTCAGGTCTTCGATCTGATGTTGCGCGAAATAGCTGACGACCATTTTCTTGCTGGCACGGCGACGCCCGTTCATGACGGGCAGGCGGCCTGCGATAAATTTGGCAAAGGTGGATTTGCCGTTGCCGTTCGCACCCAACAACGCCAAGCGGTCCTCAGGATCAACACGCAGATTGATGTTGTGCAGAATTGGCTTGTCTTCCTCATACCCGGTTGCCGCGTCATCAAATACGATCAAAGGCGGGGCGAGCGATTTGGGGCTGGGGAAATAGAACGGTACTGTGTGTTCGTCGGCAACGGTGGCAATCGGTTCCAGCTTGCTAAGGGCGATCAACCGGCTTTGCGCCTGCTTGGCCTTGCTGGCCTTGGCGCGGAAGCGATCAACAAATGCCTGCATATGGGCGCGCTGTGCTTCCTGTTTGGATTTCTTGGCCAGTTGTTGTGCCTGCCGTTCACGGCGCTGGCGTTCAAACTGGTTATACCCGCCCTGATAATAAAACAGCCGTCCATCTGTCAGATGAATGATGCCATCAACTGTGGCATTCAGAATATCGCGATCATGGCTGACGATCAGAACTGTACGGGGATAGCGCTTCAGGAAACTTTCAAGCCAAATGGTGCCTTCTAGGTCCAGATAGTTCGTCGGCTCATCCAGCAGCAACAGGTCGGGTTCGGCAAACAACATGGCGGCAAGGGCAACGCGCATCCGCCACCCGCCAGAGAAGCTGGACAGGGGTTGGGCCTGATCTTCTTCGCTAAAGCCAAGCCCGGCCAAGATGCGGGCGGCGCGGGCCGGGGCGTCATAGGCATTGATGTCGCCCAGGCGCGTATGGATCTCACCGATTCTGTTGGGGTCCTGGGTCGTCTCGGCCTCAGCCAGCAGTGTTAGCCTTTCGGTGTCGGCGGCCAATACGGCATCAAGCAGGCTTTGGCTTGTATCCTCAATCTCTTGCATGACGTGACCAAGCCGGGCGCCGGGACGCAGCGAGATTGAGCCATTGTCAGCGGCGATTTCTTCAGCGATCAGGCGCAGCAGGGTGGACTTGCCCGTCCCGTTACGCCCGACCAGCCCGATCTTGTGCCCCGCAGGCACACGGACGGTTGCGCCCTCAAACAAGGGGCGGCCTTCGATACGATAATGCAGGTCATTGATATGCAGCATGGGGCCGCTCTCTAGCACAATGGGGGGAAATTCCCAGCCTGAAGTCGCAGATTAGGGGGGCTGATGGGGCAAAAGGCCGCTTCATGCGGGATTGAGGCACCCTCTGGCAGTGATATAACCCGCCCAACTGCTTGTTCGCGGACCGCACTTCTCACTTGGGTCCGCAGTCATCATAGGAAGGACATGTCATGGCTCTCGAACGTACATTCTCAATCATCAAGCCCGATGCAACCGAACGCAATCTGACCGGCAAGGTTAATGCCGTGTTTGAAGAAGGCGGTCTGCGCATTGTGGCGCAAAAGCGTATCCGTATGACCAAGGAACAGGCCGAAGGCTTCTACGCGGTTCATTCAGAACGCCCCTTCTTCCAAGAACTAACTGAATTCATGATGTCCGCTCCGGTCGTTGTGCAGGTTCTTGAAGGTGAAAACGCCATTGCCCGCAATCGCGAGCTGATGGGCGCCACCAACCCCGAAGAAGCTGCTGAAGGCACCATCCGTAAGATGTTTGCGCTGTCCATCGGCGAAAACTCAGTACACGGGTCAGATGCCCCGGAAACTGCTGCTGAAGAAATCAAATTCTTCTTCTCAGACGATGAAATTGTTGGTTAATTGCTGACGGCTTAGTGCTGATCAAATTTACTGAACAAATAGGGGCGTTGCCAATTGCGGCAGCGCCCTTTTTTCTGTGTTCAATGCTTTAGGAGCGTTCAATCGGGCACAATGTCAGGCCATGGGATTTGATCGCATCATCAATCTGTAGGGTGGGGTGAATATACAAAATGGGGAACACCCACTGTTCATCCACCGGCAGGGCAATGAAACTCAAATCATCGGGCAGCACATCTTCGACAGCACCGACAAACTGGAAATAGTCCTTATAGTTCGACAGCCGGCACGGGATGGACCCATCGTCCAGCCGCTTAATGCCGCTGATCTGACCAACCCAAAAATTTGTGCCCCGTTCAATCGCATAGGAATGATTGCCGACCCGCATATGACCGGGGCGATTGACATAGGTTTCGCCATGATGGGCCACCCATTTGTCAACAAGGCCCAAAAGGTCAATGACCTCAAGCTCTGAATAATAGGGCATGGCCCCCGCTGCGCCCAAGGCAACAACGGGCGGTGTTTCAAGATCGCCAAAATGGGTCTTCATGGACTGGCCGACCTTGATCCAGTTATTGGGCGGCCCGGTCACATGCTGATGCAGCTCGTCAATGGATTCGATGCCGCCGGTGCGCGCGAAGGTGCCGCCATGTAGTGCTGACACACCCAGCAATATGGCGATCAGTGGAAAGTGCAACTTAGGTAGGGAGCGCATGGCCGTCACAGCCATGATCATGATCAGCGGTGTGGCAACCACCATGAAGCGGAACTCCATAAAGTCGCCGCCGGTCCAGATGATATAGGCGAACCACAACACCAGCACGACACTCAACGCTGTTTGTGACAGGGCAGGCCGTCGCTTCATGGTTTGCCAGAAGAATATGGCCAGCAATGGCCACAGGGCGTAGCGCGCCAGATAAAGATAGATGAAGTGCACGCCGCGTAAGTGAAGCTCAGGCTTCAGGCCATCGCGCGCGGCCTTGGCGTAATAGGTGTTTGGCAGAATGTCGCCGTAAAAATCCAGCTTCCAGATGAACCAGCCACCAACCAGTAACAAGGCAGGGATTGTGATGGCAAAGGCCTGTGCAATCTTGTTCGTCGCGCCTGCGCCGTTGGTGATCCATGACAGACCAAGGATCATCGCAACTGCAAACAGAAATATCGCGGCGTCAAGTCGGGTCAATAGGGCGAGACCTGATAAGAGCGAGATAAGCAGCAGCTTACCAAGCGACCAGTTTTCTGATCGGATCACCTCAATCGACAGGGCAAAGGCCCAGACGATCAATGCCATGACCAGTGTCGTTTCAAGGCCGCCAGTGGCATAGGCGCTGAAGGTATAGTTCGTGCCGACCAATAACAGGGCCAACAATGCCTCTGTCTTGTTTTCAAGCATAAGATCAGCCAAACGATAAACCCCGCCAAGGCCGATGGCGAAGATGCCCATACTGATCAGATAGGACGACACAATAACGTCTTTATCGAAATAAAGCGGGATGGCGATAATCAACGTCCATAGGAAGTTGGTATAGCCTTCCACCGCTTCACCGGGGTTAAAGACCAAGCCATGCCCATTCACCAGATTTTGGGCATACCGGAATGAAATGAAAGCATCATCCTGAATGAATCGATTGGTCCACGCCAGAAACAGCAGAATAACAAAGATGACCCAAAAAAAGGCGCGGCTGTGTTCATTCATGCGGCGGCCAAGACCACCCAGCGGCACACCAACGGTTCCATAGATCATATTACCAGCACCCTAAACTACGCACCGCGTGCCCCCACCGGGCATTGCGGATTGGCCTGTTTCCCTAATCCCGGATTGCAACATGCGGGACGATGAAACAATCTGCGACTGAAGGCGCTTCGTCAACAATTTCCACCCGTTCATTGACAATACGTGTGTGTCCTTGGGCAATCATGCGGACAGCTTCAGGATAAATCTTGTGCTCAACGGTCAAGATTCGCGCTTCAAGTGTTTCGGGCGTGTCGTCGGGCAGGACCGGCACGGCCCCCTGAATGATAATCGGCCCTTCATCGGTGCCCAGCCGGACAAAGTGAACGGTGGCCCCGGTGATTTTGACTCCAGCCTCAATCGCGCGTTCATGGACGTGCAGTCCCTTAAACGCGGGCAATAGGGCGGGGTGAATGTTGATCATGCGATCACGCCAGCGGTTGACGAATTCTTCGCTGAACAGGCGCATATATCCTGCAAGGCAAACCAGTTGCGCGCCGGATTGGTCAATGATCTCGCTGACGGCCGCATCAAATTCCGTGCGGTCCTCAAACTCTTTATGGTCAAGGGTTTGGGTCGGAATGCCGTAATCGGCTGCGATTGACAATGCCTGTGCGTTGGGCCGGTTTGAAAAGACCAGGGCAATTTCAGCCGGAAAATCGGGCTGGGCACATGCTGCGGCAAGCGCCTTCAAATTGCTGCCCCGTCCAGAAACCAAAACCGCGATCTTGCGTTTTGTCACATTTTGTTTTGTTGATGCCGCGTCTGACATTAGGCGCCAGCGCCCCCTTGCAGCGTACCGGTATAGGCAACCTGCGGGCCATCACCCGCAGCCAGCTTGCCGATTGTCAGCACGGTTTCGCCTTCTGCTTCCAGCAGGGCCTTGGCTTCATCTGCCTTGTCGGGGGCAACAATGACGATCATGCCAATACCGCAATTGAAAGTGCGCAGCATTTCTGTGTCATCCAGCCCGGCTTCTTGCGCCAGCCAACGGAAGACAGGGGGCAGGGGCATGGCGCTTAAATCAATTTGGGCCGTCATGCCATCGGCCAATACGCGGGGCAGGTTTTCGGTCAACCCACCACCTGTAATATGGGCCATGCCCTTGATGTGTCCGGCGCGAATACCGGCAAGGGTGGATTTCACATATATCTTGGTTGGGGCAAGCAAGGCCTGGCCCAATGTCACGCCGGGGGCAAAGGGTGCATCTGATTGCCAATTCAGGCCCGATGTGGTGACAACCTTGCGCACCAATGAAAAGCCGTTGGAATGGACGCCGCTTGATTGCAGGCCCAACAACACGTCGCCATCACCGATGTCATCATGCAGGGGCAACAAGGTGCCGCGTTCAGCAGCGCCAAGGCAAAAGCCCGCGAGGTCATAATCGTCACCCTGATACAGGCCTGGCATTTCTGCGGTTTCGCCACCGATCAGGGCGCAGCCAGCCTGTTTACAGCCTTCAGCAATGCCCTTGATGATGGCAGTACCTGTTTCAACGTCCAGCTTGCCGGTGGCGTAATAGTCCAAAAACAACAAGGGTTCAGCACCCTGAACAACCAAATCATTGACCGACATGGCCACAAGATCGATGCCGACCGTGTCGTGAATGCCTGTGTCGATGGCGATTTTGACCTTGGTGCCAACACCGTCATTGGCGGCGACCAGAACCGGGTCTGTGAACCCAGCTGCCTTCAGGTCGAACAGGCCGCCAAAGCCGCCCAAACCACCATCAGCCCCCGAATCGGAGCCGGGCCGTTTAGTGGCAGCGGCCAGTGGCTTAATCGCCTCAACCAAGGCATTGCCGGCATCAATATCAACGCCTGCATCCTTATAGGTCAGGCTGTTCTTACCGCTTTTGGCAGAATTATCGGGTGTATCGGTCATAAATTTGGTCCGCGAATGGGGCAGGAGGTCAAATACAGCAGGCTTTTGCGTTGTTCTTCCTTATCATTGTGTACCCCGATCGCAAAGTAGAAGGGGCAGGAAATCGCGTCACCAGTTTGTCACAGTGGCACAGGCGGTTGGGCGCGGAAATCGGCCCAAAAGTCGATTTTTCTGGTCACGCGGGCTGTGATGCCTAAACTGCGCCACAGATTGCCCCTATTCGTGGGGTGTTGCCGTTGTGAATGTTGACGTTGGTCTTGAAGGGACACGATGATCAAATTGCGTAGATATTTGGGTGTGTTGATCGCTGCGATGTTGCTGGCAGGGATAAGTGTGCCCGGTTGGTCCGCCGGTGCCGCGTTTTTGGTGTCTGATGTGGTGATCGATGCAACCGCAAAGTCGGCAGCGGATGCCCAAGGCAAGGCGCAGGACGAAGGCTTCAGGCTTGCCTATCAGGCATTGCTGGATCGGCTGGTGCCGCGTGCAGAACAGGCACGGATGCCCACAATCAGCGATGATCAATTGGCCGGGATAATCAAAAGCTTTCAGGTGACCGATGAAAAGCGCAGCAGCACGCGCTATTTGGCGGCATTAACGGTGCAGTTCAAACCTGATCAGACCCGATATTGGTTTCGAAATGCCGGGGTTTCGATCAGTGAGACATTGGCTGAACGGACCTTGCTGGTGCCTGTTTGGACGCCCGCAGGCGATAGTCCGCAATTGTGGGGCGGTTTGAACGTATGGCGGCAAGCTATTGAAAACAGGGGGGTAAGGCCCGGTGACGTGCTGCCGACTATTTTGGCTGATGGTGATTTACAGGACTTGCAAACCCTGACAGCGCGGCAGGCCTTGGCCCATGATCAGGCGGCGATTACAGCCCTTGGTGATCGTTATGGTGCTGACCGCTATGCCATTGTGGCTGTCCGGTTGACCGATAGCGCAGCCTTGCTTGCCTATTCGGTGAATGACCCGTTTGGCCCCCGTCGTTGGACCGAAAAATTTCCACGTCGCGCTGACACATCACAATCACAGGACGAGGAATTATCGGCGTTGGCCGATGCGGCCTTGATGACTCTGGGTGAAGATTGGAAACAGCGGACATTGATCGGCGCGATGACCAATGCGTCGATGGCAGTAACGGTGCCGATTGCGTCGTTAAAGGGCTGGCAGGGCATCAAGACCCGGCTTGAGGCTACCGCGGGGGTGCGTCAGGTAACGGTGCGAGAAATTACGCTGGATAAGGTTTTGATCGACATTTCCTATCAAGGACAATTATCGCAATTGCAGGTCGGTCTTGAAGCGCAGCAGCTGCGCCTTGCCGCTGATTATGATGGCCGGGCAACATTGTTTGATTTGAATGTGCAGGGGCGGATGTCGCCGCGCTAGGGCGGGGGCACCTCCAATCAGCTATGATCAAATCAGTCCCCAATATATTGACCATTATGCGCCTGTTTCTGGTGCCGGTGATCGTCTATTTCATCTCGGTAGAGGAGATGATGTCGGCCTTTGCCATATTCCTGATCGCCGGTGTGTCAGATGGGGTGGATGGTTTTATCGCCCGCCAGTTTCACGCCAAGACACGGTTGGGGGCTATTTTGGACCCGGTGGCGGACAAGGTCATGCTGGTGTCGATCTTTGTTGCGTTGGGCATGATTGATGCCTTGCCGCGCTGGTTGATCGTTTTGTTTGTGTCGCGTGATGTGGGCATTATCGGGGCGGTGATGTTGTCATCTGCATTGGGGCAGCGGCCCAAGATCAAGCCCATTTTGTCAAGCAAGCTGAATACGGCGCTACAGATTATGCTGGCATCGCTTGTACTGGCGGTCATGGGACTTGGCCTGGCTGAGCTGACTTTTTGGCATTTGGTGATCGAGGTACTGATCTGGGCCAGTGCCGTCACAACAGTGGTCAGCTGGTTGGGCTATTTGTTTATCTGGATGACCTATGCCGCAGAAGACGGGGCAACTGACCCGCATGAGGCACCGATTGCACGGCCTGCACCTGATTCCGTACTTGACGAGGAATATGGCGCGTCCATGATTGATTTGGTGAGGGAACGGCAGGCCGACCTTGCCGAAGATATCGCCACAGTGCGGGAGCGTAGCTCGGCACAGGTGGCGCAGGTGCGTGAGCTTGCCAAGGATAGGGCACGCGAAAGCCGGGAATTACTGGCAAAGCGGATGCCGCGTCCGGGTCATAAAGATGACCTGCATGATCGGGAAGGGGAAGACCAAGGATGAGCTGGCGTGTGCAAGCCCTGTTTTGGAGCCTGGGGGTTTTGGTCTTTGGTCTGTTGTTATGGGCCATCGGCGATGTGATGTTGCCATTTGTGGCGGGCATGGCGATTGCCTATTTCCTTGATCCGGTGGCTGACAAGCTGGAAGATTGGGGGCTGCCCCGGGTTTGGGCTGTGATCATTATCTTTGTCGGTTTCATTCTGTTTTGGGCCGCCGCCATTGCCATGTTGATCCCGTTTTTGGACGAGCAATTTACAATTCTCGCCAAGGGGGCACCTGATTTTGTAGCGCAAATTATCAGTTTCGTTGATGCCAGAACCGATGGCGCGGTCAGTGCCTTTTTGTCCGGCGAAGGGAGTGCATCAGAAGGCCCCGCCGCGACCCTGATCAAATCGTTTGAACAGGGCCTGTCGGGACTGATTGACGGGGCCGTGTCCGGCGGCATTGCGCTGTTTAATATCATTTCGCTGCTGCTGATCACACCAATCGTATCATTCTATCTGTTGCTTGACTGGGATCGCATGGTCGCCACGATTGACAGTTGGTTACCGCGTGATCACCGCCAAGTAATTGCCGGATTGGCAGGCGAGATTGATGCCCGTATGGCAGGGTTTGTGCGCGGCACGGTTATTGTGTGTACCGTTTTGTCGATCTTCTATGCCTCGTCCCTGATGTTGCTGGGCCTGCAATTCGGCTTCTTTGTCGGTATCATCGCGGGCAGCTTAAGCTTTGTGCCCTTTGTGGGCTTTATCGTTGGGTTCTTGCTGTCGGGGGTCTTGGCGCTGGTGCAGTATGGGCCGGATGTTTTGCATATTGGCCTTGTGGTTGGTGTATTCCTGATCGGGCAAGTGGTTGAGGGGAATTTCCTCACCCCCCGTTTTGTTGGGCGGAATGTTGAATTACATCCTGTGTGGGTGATGTTTGCGCTGCTGGCCTTTGGTGCGTTGTTCGGCTTTGTCGGTATTTTGCTCGCCATTCCGTTGGCCGCAGTGTCTGGCGTATTGGTGCGGTTCGCTGTGAAGCATTACCTCGACAGTCGTCTTTACACCGGTGATGACTTGGCGGCCCGACAGCTTGCTGTGCCGAAATCCGAGACTGCTGCAGAGACGACAGCTGAGACGACAGCCGAGATTGATGCCTGATGGCCGCTGATCGTCCCCAGCAAATCCCGATTGATCTTGCCCCCGCACCCAGTTTTGCGGCGGATGATTTCGTGCCAACGCCCAGCAATCAGCTCGCGCTGGCCTTTCTGGATAATTGGCCTGACTGGCCACAGGTTGGTGCGATTTTGGTCGGGCCGGCAGGGGCGGGGAAGTCCCACCTTGCCAGCATCATTGCCGAACGGGCCGCAACAGCCATACAACAGCTTGCCTCGATTGCTGCGATTGATAAGGATGCGGATTTGATCATCCTTGATTGCGGGGAGGGCGGCGCGTTTGATGAAGAAGCCCTGTTCCACCTGATCAATCATTTACGGCTGTCTGACAGGCCCACCGGGCGTTTACTGTTACTGACGCGTGAGGAGCCGAAGCAATGGGCGTTGCGCTTGCCGGATCTGTTGTCGCGTCTGAATGCGCTTGATCTTGTACGCATCGACCCGCCTGATGATTTCAGCCTAATGGTTGTGTTGCACAAATTGTTTGCCGATCGACAAGTCAGTGTTGATGACAGTGTGATCGATTATTTGATCCGCCGGATGCCCCGGTCCTATCAGGCGGCGCACCATATTGTGCATCTGATGGATCACGCCGGATTGGCACACAAAAAGCGGCTGACCCGCGCAATTGCAGCACAGGCATTGACCGATGGCGGATTTCAGACCGAATAGGCCAAACTGTCCTTAAACTGTCATATAAGCACGGCACGACTTGTCAGAGCGTGTTTGAGTTGGCAGGCTGTAAATTGTGTAAGGAAACAGGATTGATGACAAGCCTAGATACAGAGTTTGAGATCGACGCGTCGGAGCGATACTTTAACCGCGAATTGAGCTGGTTGAGCTTTAACGTGCGCGTCGCGGAGGAGGCGGAGAACCACCGCAACCCGCTGCTTGAACGTGTTATGTTCCTGTCGATTTCAGCCTCCAACCTTGAAGAATTTTTTATGGTCCGCGTCGCCGGGCTTATGGGACAGCTGCGTGCGGGTATTGAAACCCGCAGTGATGATGGTTTGACGCCCGCCCAGCAACTGACCGCCATTTCAGAACAGGCAATGGCAATTCAGCAGCAGCAACAGGATGACTGGCGTGACCTGAAGCGGGAATTGCGTGACAACAAAATCGCCCTTGTTGGCGTAGATGAGCTGGATGCGGGTGATCGCGATTGGCTTGAGCAGACCTTTCTGGATGAAATTTTTCCGGTTCTGACACCGCTTGCGATTGATCCTGCCCATCCGTTCCCGTTTATGCCCAATAAGGGAATGAGCCTGGCGCTGCAATTGCGCCGCCGTTCTGATGGGATGAACCTGAACGCAATGGTCCCCATGCCGCCACAGGTCGAACGGTTTACCCGCCTACCTGCACGTGGCGACGGCGATGGCGGCGCGGTCCGGTTTATTTTGCTTGAAGACATCATCAGCCTGTTTCTGGATTCCCTGTTTCCCGGTTATGAAATTTTGGGGCAGGGCACATTCCAGATCCTGCGTGACAGTGATATTGAGCTTGAAGAAGAAGCCGAAGATCTGGTCCGATTTTTTGAAAGTGCATTGAAGCGCCGCCGCCGCGGTGTTGTCATCCATGCCATGTTTGAAAAACGTATGCCCGAAATGTTGCGCCGCTTTGTCGTCGCGGAACTAGGGGTGGCCCCGGCGGACGTGTCAGTTGTAGACGGACTGGTCGGCCTTGCTGATGTTAATAAGTTGATTGTGGATGATCGCCCGGATTTGCGGTTTGAACCCTATCACGCCCGTTTTCCGGAAAGGATTCGTGAACATGGGGGCGATTGTTTTGCGGCCATCCGTGCCAAGGATTTGGTGGTTCACCACCCGTATGAAAGTTTTGACGTTGTTGTCCAATTCTTGCGGCAGGCAGCCCAAGACCCTGATGTCCTGTCGATCAAACAAACGCTGTACCGCACGTCGAATGATTCACCGATTGTGAAGGCGTTGATTGAAGCGGCTGAAAGCGGCAAATCCGTCACCGCATTGGTTGAACTGAAAGCCCGCTTTGACGAGGCGCACAATATTAAACTTAGCCGTGATCTGGAACGGGCGGGTGTGCAGGTCGTGTATGGTTTCATCGACTGGAAAATCCACGCCAAAATCAGCCATGTGGTTCGGCGTGAGGGTAAGTCCCTGCGCACCTATTGTCATTTTGGCACCGGGAACTATCACCCGATCACAGCCAAAATCTATACAGACATGTCACTGTTTTCTGCTGACCGTGCCTTGGGCCGTGATGCGGCGCGTATTTTTAACTTTGTCACCGGCTATGCGGAACCTGTTGGCATGGAAAAGATTGCCCTGTCCCCCGTTGCCTTGCGCAGCCGGGTGGTTGAGTTGATTGATGTAGAGATCAACAATGCCAAGGCGGGCAAACCTGCTGCCATCTGGGCCAAAATGAATTCAATCGTTGATCCGCAGATGATTGAAAAATTGTATGAGGCCAGCAATGCAGGCGTGAAAATCGCATTGGTGGTGCGCGGCATTTGTTGTCTGCGTCCGGGGGTGCCGGGCATGTCTGAAAATATTGAAGTTATTTCAATCATCGGTCGTTTTCTTGAACATTCACGCATTATGTGTTTCGGCAATGGTTCCAGCCTGCCATCACCTGACGCGCTGATTTATATTTCGTCTGCTGATTGGATGCCGCGCAACCTGAACCGCCGTGTGGAAACACTGGTGCCGGTTGAAAATGCGACAGTAAAGCAGCAGATTCTGGATCAGGTTATGGTGGCGAATCTCGCTGACAATATGCAAAGTTGGCGTCTAGGTTCTGACGGCATGTATCAGCGCCTCACGGTCGGTGAAGGGCATGAGCCATTTTCCGCCCATACATATTTCATGGAGAACCCAAGCCTGTCTGGTCGTGGCAGTGCGCTTCATGATAAGGCACCGCCGGTTTTGAACGTTCCGGCATAGGTAAGGCAAGATGGTTGGCGATGCGCGAAATTCCTGACTTTGGTCCTTCTGGACGTTTTGCGGTTGTCGATATCGGCTCAAACTCTGTTCGTATGGTGGTCTTTGAAGGGATCGCCCGTGCCTTGGTTCCCTTGTTCAACGAAAAGGCATTATGTGGTTTGGGGCGCGGTCTGGGCGCAACAGGCAAGTTGAATGAACAGGGCGTTGACCATGCGTTGAGCACCTTGCGCCGCTTTAACGCCATGGCCAAGCGGTTGGGCGTGGCAGAGGTGTTCGCGATTGCCACCGCCGCCGTGCGTGAAGCGCAAAATGGTGGCCAGTTTGTCCGCGAAGCGAAGAAGGCCCTGAAGGCACCCATTCGTGTGATCGAGGGGGAGGAGGAAGCAACCTTCGCCGCCCTTGGCGTTGCGGCGTCCATGCGCAACACACATGGTATCGTCGGTGATCTTGGTGGCGGCAGTTTGGAACTGGCGCGGCTTGACGGCATTGGGATTGATCAATGTGTTTCCATGCCGCTTGGCCCGTTCCGCCTGATGGATCAGGCTGCGGCAGGGTCCGCCAAGCTGGATGACATTATCGACAATGTGTTGAAAGCCTCGCTTAAGACATTTTCTGATGGCAAGCATGATAACGCGCCGAAGAACCTGTATGCGGTTGGCGGGGCGTGGCGAACCATTGGCCGTATTCATATGGCAGAGGCTGATTACCCGCTGCGCATCCTGCATCAATATGCAGTGCCAACGTCCGAGATGAAGGAATTGTGCGGCCGCCTGAAGGGGATGAGCCTGGATGACATCGCGGCCCTGCCTGACGTACCGACCCGGCGTGTTGATACGCTGCCCTATGGTGCCCATGTGCTTGAACGGTTGCTGGAACTTGAGGAGTTTGAAGCCTTTATCCTATCTGCCCATGGTGTGCGCGAAGGGGCGGTCTACCATCATTTGAATGATGATGAATTGGCACTTGATCCCTTGTTGTCAAATTGCCGGGCCATGGCGTTGCAGTATGGGCGGCTGGAACATATGGGGCAGGGGGGTGATGTTTTGCGCTTCCCCGATGAAATGTTTTTGTGGTCAAGGCCGCTTTTTGCCAGCGAACACCCTTATCACATGCGCCGCCGTCATGCGGCCTGCATCCTGTCTGATATCGCGTGGCGGTCGCCATCCGATTACAGGGGGGAGCAGGCCTTTGCCGAGATTATGCGGTCCGCCCTTGTCGGCGTCCGCCATGAGGCACGCGGGCAAATTTCTTTATCTGTGCTGTACCGGTACACAGGGTCAGCCACATCGTTTGAGGCTATTCGCGTGCGCGACGCCCTGCCTGAAGAAACACAGGAACGGGCGCGTCTTGTGGGGCTGGTGATGCGGTTGGGGATCAGCCTGTCTGGCGGCACAGCAGGCGTGCTGCCCAAATGCCCCTTAAAGCTGGATGGCGACAAATTGATATTGTCGGTGCCGGCGCGTTTGCAGCCCCTGGCAAGTGAAGTTGTGGAAACACGCCTTAGCAAGGTCGCAGATCAACTGAATGTTGATTACGACATCCGCCGTAAGAAATAATATTGGGCGTCAATAGGGACAGCCGCTGAACGCTAGTTCGCGTCACGGCCCGGCAGATGCACCAATTCAACATGATCACCATTATAGATCAGGCCCAGCTTGCCATGCTTCAGGTCCAATGCCTGCTGGCCAAAAAGTTCCCGGCGCCAACCAGATAGGGCGGCAACTTCCGCCTTATCGCTGGCGGCAATCATCTCAAGTTCTGCCACCGACGCGATTAGGCGTGGGGCGACATCATGCTGTTCGGTAACGGTCTTAAGCAAAACCTTCAACAATTCGGTAAGGGAACCATTGCCCTTAGGGATTGATTTGGGGCGCTTGACGTTGGGCAGTTTGTTTTCGGGGATTGCCTTGGCCTGTTTCACGGCGTCCAGGATTTCACTGCCAAATTTACCATTGGCGAACCCCTTGGGCACAGACCGCATCCGGTCCAGTTCCTTCAAATTGTCAGGGCCGTGGGCGGCGATTTCCAGCAAACCATCATCCTTCATGACGCGGTTGCGCGGCATGTTGCGGTTTTGGGCAGTTGTTTCGCGCCATGCGGCAAGGGCCTGCAAAATGGCAACAAAACGGGGCTGATGGCTTTTGCGTTTGATGCGCTGCCAAGCCTCGTCCGGTTGGGTGATGTAAACGCCTTTGTCATGCAGGGCGGCCATTTCTTCGGCAACCCATTTGTCCCGGCCGGTTTTTTCCAACCGCTTGGACAGCTTTTCATAAATGGTGCGCAAATAGGTGACATCGCCGATGGCGTAATCGAGCTGACGGTCTGTCAGGGGGCGGCGCGCCCAATCGGTAAAGCGACTGGATTTATCAAGGCCGACATTCAGCAATGTCCGGCATAATGTTTCATACCCCACCTGGTCGCCAAAGCCGCAAACCATCGCTGCGATTTGGGTGTCAAACATGGGGCGGGGGACATCGCCCATAATCTTAACGAAAATTTCAACGTCCTGACGGGCGGCGTGCAGTACCTTCAGCACGTTTTCATCAGCCATCAGCGTGAATAGTGGATCAAGGTCAATACCGTCCGCCAAGGGGTCGATAATCGCCTCATCCTCTTGGCCAGCAATCTGAATCAGACAGAGTTCAGGCCAATAGGTTTTTTCCCGCACAAATTCGGTGTCGAGGGTGACATAAGGCTCCCCCTTCAGGCGTTCACACAGGTTTTTCAGGTCGTTGGTGGTGGTTATGATTTGCATGGCATGGTTTTACCGGAAAAACCGCAGAATGTCTTGTCCGTCTTTATCCGCTGCGGGCGAACGGGCGCGGCAGTTCGTCCCGCTGGGGGCGCATGGCCCCCGTCATCTTGACAAGCGGGGGCGGACATGCGCTTTTCATGCCTCAAAATCTCGATTTTTCTTAGGATTCTCTAGGGAGACATACTCCTATGCACGCCTATCGCACCCATCACTGTGCCCAGTTGCGCGCCGACAATGTTGGCGAAACCGTTCGTCTGTCCGGGTGGATCCACCGTAAACGTGATCACGGTGGTCTGTTGTTCTTTGATCTGCGTGACCATTTCGGTCTGACACAGTGCGTGGCAGAACCCGAAGCATCCGTCTTTCCGACCCTTGAAGGGTTGCGGGCAGAAAGCGTTGTGACCATCACCGGGCGCTGTGTTGCGCGTACCGATGACACGGTCAATGACCGCCTTGATACCGGTGCGATCGAAGTGCGTATCGACGAAGTTGTTGTCGAATCAGCGGCGCAGGAATTGCCGCTGCCCGTGTTTGGCGAGGCTGAGTATCCAGAAGACATTCGCCTGCGTTACCGCTTCCTTGATTTGCGCCGCGAGCGGCTGCACAAGAATATTGTTCTACGGTCCAAGATCATCTCAGCATTACGTCAGCGCATGATCGATCAGGACTTCATGGAGTTCCAGACGCCGATCCTGACCGCTTCAAGCCCTGAGGGCGCGCGCGACTTCCTGGTGCCATCACGTATGCATCCGGGTGAGTTCTATGCCCTGCCGCAGGCACCGCAGCAGTTCAAGCAGTTGATCATGTGTGCCGGGTTTGATCGATACTTCCAAATTGCTCCCTGTTTCCGTGATGAGGACGCTCGCGCTGACCGTAGCCCGGGTGAGTTCTATCAGCTCGACATCGAAATGGCGTTCGCCACACAGGAAGATGTGTTCCAGGCGGTTGAGCCTGTCTTGACCAGTGTGTTCGAAGATTTCGGTGGTGATCGCAAGGTTGCAGAAACACCGTTCCCGCGCATTCCATATAAAGAAGCCATGTTGAAATTTGGCTCTGACAAGCCTGATTTGCGTAACCCGATTGTTATTGCTGACGTGACCGACTGTTTCGCGGATGACGCTGTGACCTTTAAGGCGTTCAAGGGCGTGATTGAACAGGGCGGCGTTGTGCGCGGTATTCCGGCACCCGGTGCCGGGTCGCAGCCCCGCAGCTTCTTTGACAAGATGAACGATTGGGCGCGCAAGGACATGAAGGCCCCCGGCCTTGGCTATGTCATTTTCGAAGACGGTGAAGACGGCCTGAAGGGCAAGGGCCCGATTGCCAAGTTCATTCCCGAAGACGTACAGCGCCGCATGGCAGAGCTTGCCGGTATCGGTGCTGGCGACGCCTTGTTCTTTGCCGCTGATAAGCCGCTGAAAGCAGCCGAGCTTGCCGGTGCAGCCCGCCTGCGTATCGGGGACGAGCTGGATATTTGCGAGAAGGGTGTGTTCCGATTTTGCTGGATCGTTGATTTCCCGCTTTACGAATATAATGAAGACGACAAAAAGATCGACTTCTCTCACAACCCGTTTTCAATGCCGCAAGGTGGGATGGAAGCGTTGGAGAGCCAAGACCCGCTCGACATCCTCGCATACCAATATGACATTGTGTGCAATGGGGTTGAGCTTAGCTCAGGTGCGATCCGTAACCATCGCCCGGACATCATGCTGCGGGCCTTTGACATTGCAGGCTATGATGCCGACACGGTTGAGCGTGAGTTCGGCGGTATGCTGAATGCGTTCCGTTATGGCGCACCGCCCCATGGTGGCATTGCCCCCGGTGTTGACCGCATTGTCATGTTGCTGGCTGATGAGCCGAACCTGCGTGAAGTTATCTTGTTCCCGATGAACCAACAGGCGCAGGATTTGATGATGGGTGCCCCGGCACCGGCGGAACCAAAACAACTGCGCGAGCTTCATTTGCGTGTTGTGCAGCCCCCTAAGAAAGAGGGCGAAGCCAACACTGAATCTAAAGCTGAAGGCGGCGAGGGCAAGTAGGGCTAACGAGCCCAACTTTTTTGGGCTAACGGCCCATGCCTTTTTGAAATCCGGGGCGGGCTTCAACCTGCTGAAAATAACCATCAAGAGGGGCAGGCAATTCACAGCCTGTCCCTTTTGCCATGTAAAGCGTATAGCCGATCATGATATCTGCGGCGGATATATCCGCGCCCAACAACCATGGCCCGCTACCGAAATCAGCTGCCAATGCGTTGAGTGAATCGCTGGCCCATCCGGCCATGCGGGCAATTGTGTGTTCCTTGCCCGGTTGATCTTGATCAAAATATTTGTACCACGCCAAAAGGTTCAAAGGCGTGGCAAGGCCACCTTCGGCAAAGCCCATCCACTGCCTGCAACGGGCAGCAGCATCACTGCCCGGCGGCGGCATCATGCGTCCGTCTGCATGTTTCATAATGATATGATCGATGATGGCAGCTGACTCAAAAATGGTCAGGTCACCATCCGTCAAGGTTGGGTATTTTCCCGTCGGTGTGTTTTGGGTGTGAATATGCTGGTCGGGCATCACGAAATCAGGCGTGATAACCTCACAAGGTACATCCCCAAGTTCTTCCAACAACCAAACAATGCGGGCCGAACGTGTCGCCGGTGCGTGATACAGTTTTAACATGATGATCCCCCCAAAATAGTTTGGGAAGTGTGTCATGTTCAGCCGGACAGGTTAAGGTCTAATTGGATTTTGGTTGTCGGATTTGTTTCGTGCCTCAGTCGATTTGTTCAAAATCATATCAGCTACAATTGTTGCGCCTGTGACGGACATATGATCATCATCAAAGTATAGAGATTGATAATCTTTAATCGCATAGCAATATTTTTGATCGCAAAATTCAGTCACCGGATTAATAATTTCAATATTTGAAGGCAATGTGGACAATTTCTTGTTTATGTAGTTTGTGCGTTTATCCCACCATTGGCGTGGCACGGATACGGCATTGCCCTGAGAATCGACGTGAGATAAGCGTCTAGCGACGATTGTTTGGACTTCAGGTGCTTGCACAACATAATATAGCTGTTTGTCGCTTTTTGATAAAGTTTCAAGCATTTGATGAAACATATCCCAACGATTGTTGCGGACTTTTTCGCTTATCGTATTTGGTAGATCTGGATAGATGTATTCATGACCCCCAAATAGATGGCTCGCCATACGGTAGGTAACAACAATATTACTGATAGTTGGGTCAGATAAAACGGTAACGACTGCGTCTTTGGTCCAACGGCCGCAATCACTTTCAGTATCATTTTCTGGACCGCAATTGCTGAATGTTAGATGCAATACGCCTTCTTCTTTGGCTTCTAGTCGTGAAGCAAGCGCATAAGATAGTTCAACACCATGCGAATCGCCGAGAACTGCCCAAGTTACATTCCGGGAGTGATATCGGCAGGCGTGTAGCGGTTTCAGATAGTCCACGCCCTTTGTGTGGCATTCTTGACGCTTTGGAGATGACTTGATGGTGTCAATCGCAGTTTGTAGCCTTGTTCCTTTAAATCTATTCGGAGCACCATCTGTTGAATACAAATAGTAGCCGAACCCAATCACGGATACAGTCATAGCTCCTGAAAGGCTAAAGATTGTGGCGCGACTGAATCCTGCGTTTCTGTTGCGGAATGGTTTTTCTACAAACCGGTAGCTGATCCATGCCAACAATAAGGCGACAAAACCAAGAATGGCCAACGCAAATGGTAAATGATCATCGGCTAAGCGAAAACGAGCAAAAACAAACAATGGTTGATGCCACAGGTAGGTGCCGTAAGACAAAAGCCCGACCCAAACCAAAAGCTTGTTACTAAGTACCCGTTGAATGACGGTGCCATTTTGGGCGAAAAGGATAATAAATACTGTGCCCGTAACAGGAAGCAGAGTGTAGAGACTTGGATTCAATGTATTATCGTCAAAGCCAACTGTTGCGATACCAATCATGACAAGTCCAACTGCTCCTAAAATTTTGGTCGCGGCATTTTGCGGAAGCGTCGTTTTGCTAAGATACAAGGCGCAAAGTGCGCCACTTAGAAGTTCCCAAGCACGAGTTGGCAAAAGATAAAATGATGCACCTGGGCTATAAATGGAACCCCAATGGGCTAATGCAATGCTAGCAAAACATGTCAGTACGAGAAGCCCAAAAACGCGTCTGTGACCGAGGGGCCAAAACAATATTAAAGCCAATGGAAACAACACGTAGTATTGTTCCTCAACAGCCAAACTCCAAGTATGGAGTAATGGCTTGAATTCAGATGCAGTATTGAAGTAGCCATCTTCGGACCAGAACAAAAAATTGGAACCAAATGTTGCGACAGCCATTAAGCTTTTGCCATAATCAAGCATATTCAGGGGCAGCAACCAATGCCAAGCGCCAATACTGGTGATCAATAAGACAGTGAACAATGCTGGTAAAATACGGCGCGCGCGTCTTTCGTAGAAGTTTATCAGGCTGAATCGACCTTCGCCAATGTCCGCGCCGATGATGGATGTGATCAAATACCCGCTGATAACAAAAAAAACATCAACGCCAACGAACCCACCGCTGAAAAGAGGTGTGCCTGCATGAAACAATATCACAGGAATAACTGCGACAGCGCGGAGGCCGTCTATTTCAGGCCGGTACTTCAATTAGGGAACCCCATTTGCAGGCAGCGCGCGCAGTTTTGCGCCAGTTTAGTCAGTTAGACAATTATCAGCTGGTCTTGGAGATCCACCGGCGTAATTGCCAGAATGTGACGGCCTTACATTAAGAGCGCGCCAAAAAATGGTGTGGGTCAGCTACAGCCAGTTGTTGATCCACACGTATCGCATTTCATGCAATTGCCATTGCGCACCAAGGTGAAGTTGCCACATTCGGGGCAATTGTCGCCTTCATACCCACGAATGCGGGCCTGTTCGACACGGTGAGTGGCTTGGGCATGTTCGATGGCCATTTCCGTGGCGGTCATCGCCTCAATCGGGGTGGAGGCAGCAACCACGGCACTATCGCCACTGGCGCTGTCACGACTGACGGCATCCAGATTGCCATTATCATTCGGGCGCAGCACGACCAGATTTTCCGGCAGGTGGGAGCGCAGATAGCCAGTAGACGTGATTTTGGAAATCACGTTACGGACTTGCTCCTCATTCGTTTCACTGTCGCCTTCATTGACCCCGCCGCCCAGATCGTCAAAGCCGTAATCAGGCTTCACATGGGCAAGGTCCTGACGGTCGAGATAGGAAACCGCCAGTTCGCGGAAGATGTAATCAAGCACTGATGTTGCGCTTTTGATCGAGTCATTCCCGGTCACGGGGCCAGCGGGTTCAAACCGTGTGAAGGTGAAGGCGTCCACAAATTCTTCCAACGGTACGCCATATTGCAGCGCGATTGAAACGGCGATTGCAAAGTTGTTCATCAAGGAGCGGAAGGCCGCGCCTTCCTTATGCATGTCGATGAACAGCTCACCAATATGCCCATCATCATATTCGCCTGTCCGCAGGTAAACCTTATGGCCACCAACGGTCGCCTTTTGGGTATAGCCCTTGCGACGATGGGGCAGACGGGCGCGAGTGGCATCAGCCTCAATAATTTTTTCGACGATCCGTTCCGTGACCTGTGTGGCGGCTTGCGGCGCAGGCTGTTGCTTGGCAACGGCATCACGCACATCATCGGCGGCGTCTTCATCTTCAAGCGCCTTGTTCAACCATTGCGCGGCAAGCGGCTGTGACAGTTTTGATCCGTCGCGATAAAGCGCAATGGCCTTCAGGCCCATCCGCCATGCGGTTCGGTAGGTGCGGTCAATATCGGTCACCGTTGCACTGTTCGGCAGGTTGACGGTTTTAGAAATCGCGCCAGAGATAAAGGGTTGTGCCGCAGCCATCATACCCAGATGGGCGCTGGCAGACAGGAAGCGCGTGCCACGCCGCCCACATATATTGGCGCAGTCGAATATCGGCAAATGTTCATCACGCAGATGGGGGGCACCTTCAACGGTCATGGCGCCGCAAACATAATCATTGGCGGCGGCAACCTCATCGGCGGTGAATCCAAGATGGCCCAGGATATCAAAACTGATATCGTCTAACTGCTCATCCTTCAGTTTCAACGTATCGCGGCAAAAATCATCACCCAGCGTCCAGCGATTGAAAACAAAGCTGATGTCATAGGCATCTTCAAGGGCCGCTTCGACCTTGGCCAGTTCGTCATCGCCAAACCCAAGCGCGCGCAATGTTTTATGATTGATGCCGGGGGCACCGTTTAATGTGCTGCGGCCAACGGCATAGTCGGCAATGGCGGCAACCTGATCATTGGTATAGCCAAGACGGCCCAATGCTTCTGCCACTGTGCGGTTGATGATTTTGAAGAACCCGCCACCGGCAAGCTTTTTGAATTTGACCAGGGCGAAATCAGGCTCAATCCCTGTTGTGTCGCAATCCATGATCAGGCCGATTGTGCCTGTCGGGGCGATGACGCTGACCTGCGCATTGCGGAAGCCATCCTTCATGCCCATTTCATACGCCTCTTCCCATGCTGCGCGGGCAGCGGCGATGATGTCTGAATCCGGGCACTGATCGGCGTCCAAGGCAATCGGCGGCAGCGCCAGAGTGTCATAACCGTCTGACGCGCCAAAGGCAGCCAGCTTATGATTGCCGATCACGCGCATCATGGCGCCGCGATTATTGTCATATTCAGGGAAGGGGCCCAACAGCGCCGCCATTTCGGCTGATGTACGGTAGGAGATACCCGTCATATAGGCAGTGATGGCACCGCACAGGGCGCGGCCTTCATCGCTGTCATAAGGAATGCCCAAAGACATCAGCAACCCGCCAATATTGGCATAGCCAAGCCCAAGGGTACGATAGTCATAGGACTTGCGGGCAATTTCTTCCGCCGGGAATTGCGCCATCAGGACCGAGATTTCAAGCGCAACAGTCCATAGTCGAGTGGCGTGGCCCAGCGAGGCAATATCGATTGTGCCGTCAGCATCCTTGAACTTAATCAGGTTCAG
Organism: Hyphomicrobiales bacterium; assembly: GCA_006844605.1. Lineage (GTDB taxonomy): Bacteria > Pseudomonadota > Alphaproteobacteria > SPJN01 > SPJN01 > SPJN01. Next base: position 36,332 of record SPJN01000007.1, read on the forward strand.
ACTGGCAAGGTTACACGCCGTGTCATCAAGGAACATATATTCCGAACAGGGGTTGGACGCGCGGATGGCACCGCCATTGGGGCAGGTGTGCCAATCATTGATCGTGTCATGGAATTGCAGCCCCGGATCGGCACTCATCCACGCCGCTTCAGATACGCTGTCCCACAGGGCGCGGGCATTGACGGTTTTGGCAACGGATCCGTCGGTGCGATTGATCAGGTTAAAGTCGGCCTTATCTTCAACTGCTTGCAGGAACTGGTTTGTCAGTCGGACTGAGTTGTTGGCATTCTGACCGCTGACCGTGCCATAGGCATCTGAATCCCAATCGGTGTCAAAGATTGCCAGCGCAATGCTTTCATAGCCTTGCTCGGCATATTGGATGACGCGATTGATCGCCTGATCAGGAACGAACTGCTTGCGTGCATCCTTGATGGCGCGTTTCAATGCCGGATTTTCTGCCGGGTCGAAACATTGTTCTTTTTTCGGGCTGGAACAGTTTACGCAGGCACGCATGATGGCGTTCAGCCGTGCCTCCATCACTTTCGATCCGGTGACGAGTGCGGCAACCTTGTTTTCCTCGGTCGCTTTCCACGCGATGAAATCTTCAATCTCAGGATGGTCAATATCAACCACGACCATCTTGGCAGCGCGGCGGGTTGTGCCACCGGATTTGATTGCGCCAGCTGCCTGATCACCAATTTTCAGGAAGCTCATCAAGCCTGAGGACGTGCCACCCCCGGCAAGTTTTTCGCCCGCGCCGCGAATGTTTGAAAAGTTGGTGCCGGTGCCGCTGCCATATTTGAACAGGCGGGCCTCTCGCGTCCATAAATCCATGATGCCGCCATCATTGACCAGATCATCGCCAACAGACTGGATGAAGCAGGCATGGGGCTGCGGGTGTTCATAGGCGGAATTTGATTGGGTCAACTCCCCCGTCTTGAAATCAACATAGAAATGCCCCTGTGCCGGGCCATCAATGCCATAGGCCCAATGCAGGCCGGTGTTGAACCATTGCGGGCTGTTGGGGGCACCCATCTGCATGGCCAGCATGAAGCACATTTCGTCGTAATAGGCATGGGCGTCTTCGGCGCTGTCAAAATAACCGCCTTTCCATCCCCAATAGGTCCATGTGCCTGCCAAGCGGTGAAAAACTTGTCGTGCGCTGGTTTCGCCACCTTCGTGGCCTGCTTCCGGCAGGTCGGACAGGGCGTCTTTATCAGCCTCATGCCGCCACAAAAATTCAGGTACACCGTCTTCGGGGGCGGGCTTGGTCATTTTGGGGACGCCGCGCTGACGCAGATATTTCTGGGCCAGAATATCACCGGCGACAGATGACCAATGGGCGGGCACTTCGATGCCATTGGCACCAAAAATCAGCGACCCGTCAGGATTGCGGATTTCTGAATTGATGGTTTGAAAGGCAATGCCCTCAAACGGGTCTTTGCCTGCATCGGTGAAATGACGTGTGATCTGCATTGATCTACCCCCGAAAAACCTGTCGAAACGACCGGTGATCGGGATAGCTGTCTGGTCCGGTTAAACCCGCTATCATCCGACAATCCGGTCAATCTGGCCGCCCCGCCGATTATGTCCGAATAGGGCATATATGGTCGGTTAGGCAGCGCATATGCCCATATCTTGCGTTTTGTGTGCCGATTTGGTCAAGGCGGGGCGGACGGATGAGCAAAGATTTCCACAGGATTCTGGTGCCGCAAGCGGGGGCGGCGGGCGAATCGTAGCTTTGTCGGATTTGCAAGTCTGATTGCGCTGCAAATTGGGCTGTTATCAGGGCGGATTTAGAGGTGCTTTGGCGCGTTAGGCTGCTGACCGATTCGCGGCAAACTGTCCGCCGCAAACACCGTTTGAAGGGTTGAGCCTGACCGGCGCAAATGACACTATGCACCCGATTCAGAATTTAATGTTTCGCTTGGCAGGAGCCCGCGCATGTCGCTGTTAAAGCAGATCTTTACTTGGTGGAATGGTCAAACCATTGGCACACGCCTGTTCACATGGCGTAAGGGCCAGCTTGTCGGTCAAGACGGGCAGGGCAATAACTATTACCAGACCAATGATGGTGTTCGCCGTTGGGTGATCTATAATGGTGAAGCAGAGGCGTCACGCATTCCCCCCGAATGGCATGGCTGGATGCATCACACCGTCAATGATGCCCCGACCGAACAGCCGATGAATGTGAAGCCGTGGGAAAAGCCCCATCAGCCAAACCTGACCGGGACACCCGGTGCCTATGCGCCAAAGGGCAGCCTGCGTGTTGCCGGTGATCGTGCCGCCGCGACAGGTGATTACGAGGCATGGTCGCCCGACGCCTAAGTGGCGCTGCGATTAAGTGGCGCTGCGATCAGTGGGCTTGTCACAAAACTACTAATCAGCAACCGCTGTCACCTTGTCACCACAATTGTGGTGCGCTATGGGGGACAGAACAGTTTTTTGCGAAAAGGTTCCGCCTGTCATGAAAGATAATTTGGTCGAAACGCTAATCGGTGCCGCTGTCCTGGCGGTTGCCGGGCTGTTTTTCATGTTTGCCTATAATACCGCCAATGTGTCATCCGGCGGTGATACGATTGATCTGACCGCGCGTTTCCAGAACGCAACCGGCATTGCGGCTGGCACGGATGTGCGTATGGCCGGCATTAAGGTCGGCACAGTTGTGTCAACCGAATTGGACAGCGCCACCTATCAGGCGGTCGTCAAATTCTCGGTCGATAAGGCGATTGAAGTGCCCGAGGACAGCTCGCTGTCAATTGCCAGCGAAGGGTTGCTTGGCGGCTCATATTTATCGCTGGAGCCGGGCGGGTCATTCGATCTGTTGGCCAGTGGGGACGAGGTTGAGTATACCCAAGGTTATGTCGATCTGATGGGCCTGATCGGGCAGGCTGTGTTCTCCTTCACCAGTGACGAAGGCGACGGTTCTGCCGAAGGTGATGCCAGTGGCACTGACGCGCCATAAACTAACGCTTTTGATGGCTTTGTTTGCTGTGCCTGTGATGGCGCAGGATGACGATGCTGACTTTTTCGATTCGCTCGATGCCTTTATCCCGGCTGAACAACAGCAGTCTGGCGATGACGCCGGTGGGAATGATATTGGCGAGGGCGAAGACGTTGATGGGGGCGAAGACATTGACGATGGCAAAGACGCCGCGCCAGAAGACCCCTTTGGCGGTGATTTGAATGATCTTTTATCCGGTGATGGTGAACAGCTGCGTGCGCCCGCGGGTCTGACAGTTGGGCTGCGTGGCCTTGATAAGGTGACGGGCCGCACAACAGAATTTGATGTGCCTGTTAATATGCCTGTTTCGTTCGGCGCGCTGACGATTGTTGCGCGCTACTGCGAAAAGGCCCCCGCTGAAGAAACCCCCGAAGTATCCGCCTTCCTGCAAATTGATGCTCGCAACAATGTGGGCGAGGTGGCGCGCGCCTTTTCAGGGTGGATGTTTGCCTCAAGCCCCGCATTGTCGGCACTTGAACACCCGGTTTACGATGTTTGGGTGATGGATTGCAAAACCGTTGCCCCATCCAATGATGACGGCGCGGCAGTGAACGATGCTGACGCGGCCAATACAGGCGCCAACTGATCAAGATAGGCGTCCTGGGGCATTTCAACGGCCCCGAACTGCCCCAAATGATCCGTAAAAAATTGTGTATCCAACAGCTGATAGTGGCCGATCTTCAATCGTGCAATCAAATGCATGAGGGCGATTTTGCTGGCATCTGTTTGGGTGGAAAACATGCTTTCACCAAAAAATGCCGCGCCGATAGACACGCCATAAAGCCCGCCGATAAGCTCATCATCAAGCGACCAAACCTCAACCGAATGGGCATGGCCGACCTTATGCAGGGCGCAATAGCCGTCAATAATTTCCTGATTGATCCATGTACTGGGGCGGATGGGCCGTTCTGCGGCGCAGGCGCGCATGACAGGTTCAAAACACGCATCTGTCGTGACGCGCACCTTATCCTGCCTGATCGTGCGTGCCAGCCGTTTGGGGCAATGCACAATATCAAGCGGCAATAGCCCCCGACGCTTAGGCTCAACCCAAAACACATCCGGGTCATCGGCGGCATCAGCCATGGGAAATACGCCCATGCTATACGCCTTGATCAGCAATGCCGGTGTCAGGGACGGTCGACGGGTTGGGTGGTCATGCCTGTCAGACATGGCGCGCGCTTTGCCTATTTAAGGCCCAGATGGCGTTCCAGCCAATGGATATTGTAATCACCTGTTTGAATGGCAGGCTGGTTCAACAAATCCATATGCAGCGGAATGGTGGTGCTGATACCATCAACCACAAACTCGTCCAATGCCCGACGCAACCGCATCAGACATTCTTCGCGGGTTTTGCCATGCACGATCAGCTTGGCAATCATGCTGTCATAATAGGGCGGAATGGCATAACCGGTATAGCAGGCTGAATCGACACGAATGCCAAGGCCGCCGGGCGTATGATACAGCCCGATGGTGCCCGGACTGGGCACAAAGGTTTCAGGGTGTTCTGCATTGATGCGGCATTCAATGGCATGGCCCTCAAACGTGATGTCTTCTTGTGTGAAGGACAGCTTTTCACCATTGGCAACGCGGATTTGTTCCTGCACCAGATCAATGCCGGTAATCGCCTCCGTCACAGGATGTTCAACCTGTAGACGCGTGTTCATTTCAATGAAATAGAACTCGCCATTTTCATACAGAAATTCGATCGTCCCGGCACCCAGATAGCCCAATTCCCGGACAGCAGTGGCAACGCGCGTGCCGATTTCGGCCCGTTCGTCTGCGCTTAATGCGGGAGAGGGTGCCTCTTCAAGGACCTTTTGATGACGCCGCTGCAAGGAACAATCGCGTTCCCCCAGATGGACCACATTGCCGTGGCTATCTGCCATGACCTGAATTTCGATATGGCGCGGTTCGCCCAGATATTTTTCAACATACACCGCATCATCACCAAACGCGGCGCGCGCTTCTGATTTTGCGGTGCTGATGGCTTCGCCCAAATCAGCAGCCGTCTCGGCAACTTTCATGCCGCGACCACCGCCGCCTGAGGCAGCCTTGATCAAAACCGGATAACCCATTTCCGCGGCCAAACCGGAAATTTCGCCCTCGCTTGTGACCGCACCTTCAGAGCCGGGCACAACCGGCACGCCAAGGCGGCGCATGGCCTGTTTGGCGGCGATCTTGTCGCCCATCATGTTGATGTGGTCTGACGTCGGGCCAATAAAGGTGATGCCATGTTCTGTCACGATTTCAGCAAAACGGGCATTTTCTGACAAGAAGCCATAACCGGGGTGAATAGCCTCGGCCCCGGTGATTTCAGCCGCAGTCAAAATCGCGGGCACATTCAGATAGGAGTCTGCCGCAGCAGGCGGGCCAAGGCAGACACTTTCATCGGCAAGGCGCACATGCATCGCATCGGCATCGGCTGTGGAGTGGACGGCAACGGTGCCAATGCCCATTTCCTTACACGCCCGTATAACACGCAAGGCGATCTCTCCACGATTGGCAATCAGAATTTTTTTGAACATGTGTGTTGCCAGCCTTATTCGGCGATAATGACAAGGGTTTCACCGAATTCAACCGGCTGTGAATCGTCCACCAAAATCGCAACCACCTTGCCAGAACACGGCGAAGGAATGGCGTTCATGGTTTTCATCGCTTCAACAATCAGCAACGTTTGTCCTTCGGACACCTGATCACCGACCGAGATAAACTTGTCGGCATCCGGTTCAGGTTGCAGATAGGCCGTTCCCACCATCGGGGCGGTAATTTTTGTCCCCGCAGGACCCGCATCGCCAGCGTCCGCAGTGCCATCAGCCGCCGGCGCGGCCCCCGCAGTTGCCGCAGGTGCTGCGGCAGGCGCAGCAACAGGTGCGGCGGCAACGGCGCCACCACCGACCATTGTTACGTCAGGTGCGTCCTTGGCGATACGCAGGGTGATATCGTCCTGTTCGATATAAATTTCGGTAAGGTCATTCTTGGCAAGAATGTCTGCCAGTCGCCGCACATATGCAGCGTCGATCATCGGTGATTTCGTGCCTGAATCTGACATTGGCCCCATCCCTAAATGGTTGATTTTCGCGTCGCAAAAACGACTCAGCAAATTTAGTCGCTATCCTGCCGCGTTATGTGACAATGGGCAAGACTTGCCCGCCTGCTAATCCGTTATTTTGACAGGATTTCTGCCATCCCGTCCATCGCCAGCTGATATCCCTGTGCGCCCAGCCCACAAATGACCCCACGGGCAAGGGGGGAGACATAGGATTTATGCCGGAAACTTTCCCGCGCATAAATATTGCTGAGGTGAACTTCGATTATTGGCTTATCAACCGCGCTTAACGCGTCGAATATGGCGATAGATGTGTGGGTGAAGGCACCCAGATTGACGATCAACCCGGCGGCCTTTTCCCGTGCCTGATGGCACAGGTCCACCAACTCGCCCTCATGATTGGATTGATGGAAGCTGATCTTCAAGCCATGACTGGACGCGCGGTCCCCAACCATGCGTTCAATGTCCGCAAGGGTGGTCGTGCCATAGATTTCAGGTTCCCGCTGGCCCAGCAGGTTCAAATTGGGGCCGTTCAGAACGTATATCAGCTTGCTCATAATCTTATCCTCTTACCGAGTCTTCCTATCGCTTGCAGCGTGTGGGGGCAAGTCTTTTAGCATCGCAAGAAAGGCAGTTTTATGTGCCTGATTTTTGTGATGTGCGGTTGCGAATAGGGACAGCCCGGCGCATTATGCGCGTCTATTCGATATGCCTATTTGCGTTTGTTCAGGAGTCTTACGTCCTATGACCGTCACCATCAATGGCGAAGTGCACGAGGTTGGCCCCATCGGTTCTGTTGCCGGGCTGCTGGCCCATCTTGAAATCACTGAGGGCAAAATTGCCGTTGAACGCAATCTTGAGATTGTGCCCCGGTCGCAATATGCCTCAACCCCGGTGCTTGAGGGGGACAAGTTTGAAATCGTCCACTTTATCGGCGGCGGCGAAGGGCCGGCAGAAGGCCAATCCAGTGCGGATGCCAATGACGAAGACGACTTTTTTGAGGTTGCCGGGCGGCGCTTCAACTCGCGGCTTTTGGTGGGCACCGGTAAATATAAGGACTTTGAAGAAACCGCCATTGCGATTGAGGCGTCGGGCGCAGAGATTGTCACAGTCGCTGTGCGCCGGGTGAATGTGACCGACCCCAAGGCACCGATGCTGGTGGATTATGTCGACCCCAAGAAATACACCTACTTGCCCAACACCGCTGGCTGTTACACCGCCGATGACGCTGTACGTACTTTGCGGCTTGCGCGGGAGGCAGGGGGCTGGGATTTGGTCAAGCTTGAGGTGCTGGGCAACCACGCAACGCTTTACCCAAATATGATAGAAACATTGGCGGCTGCAGAAACCCTGTTGAAAGAAGATTTCAAGGTTATGGTCTATTGCAGTGACGACCCCATCATGGCCCACAGGCTTGAAGAAATGGGCTGTCACGCCATCATGCCATTGGCGGCCCCCATCGGGTCGGGGCTGGGTGTGCAGAACCCCGTAACGATCCGGCTGATCAAGGAAGCGGCCAATGTGCCGGTGCTGGTTGATGCCGGTGTTGGTACGGCGTCCGATGCCGCCGTTGCGATGGAATTGGGGTGTGATGGCGTGTTGATGAACACCGCAATTGCCGAAGCGAAAGACCCAATATTGATGGCGCAGGCGATGAAGCACGCCGTTATTGCCGGACGGCAGGCCTATCGCGCCGGGCGGATGCCGCGCAAGATGTATGCTGATCCGTCATCGCCACTTGGCGGATTGATTTAGTCGCCTGTCGGTGGGGACAATGCAACATCGGGTTGAGGTGGATGGCCTGCGCGCCTTTGCGGTGCTGCCGGTTATGTTTTTTCACGCCGGGTTTGGGTGGATCAGTGGCGGTTTCATCGGCGTTGACATTTTCTTTGTGATCAGCGGATTTCTGATTACCGCCATCATTCAAAAGGAATTGTCACAAAGCAGGTTCACGCTTGTTGGGTTTTATGAACGCCGCGCGCGACGCATTTTGCCTGCGTTGTTTGTAACGCTGCTGCTTTGCCTGCCATTCGCATGGTGGCTGATGGATGTGGCGCAATTTTACAGCTTTGGCAAAAGCCTGATTGCGGTTGTTCTGTTCATTGCCAATTTCTTCTTTGGGGTGGAGGCGAATTACTTCGCCCCGTCAGCAGAGTTGATGCCGCTGCTGCATATGTGGAGCCTTGCCGTAGAAGAACAATTCTATGTCGTCTTCCCGTTATTGATGATTGTGCTGGCGCGCATTGGTGTCACGGGCGGGGGTGTGTCAGGTGGGGGCACATCAGGCGGGAGTGTAACGCGCGGCCGCTTGTTGGTTGCTATATTGGCTGGCATTGCGCTGATCACATTTGGTGTGACGGTTTATATGTCCACCGTCAGCCCGGTCATGAATTTTTACTGGCCGGTGGGCCGGGCATGGGAATTGCTGGCAGGGGCGATTGCCGCGTTGTTATATCGGCGCGCCGAAACAAAAACAGCATTACAGGAAGGGGCAGCATTTTTGGGCATCACCCTTGTGATCGGGGCGATGTTTTTGCTGACACCTGAATTGCGGTTGCCGTCTGAATATTCACTTCCCGCGGTTGTGGGCACGGTGTTGATTTTGGTCGCTGCAGACAATCGCACAATAGTGGGGCGGTTTTTGTCTTGGCGGCCCTTCGTTGAAATTGGCCTGATCAGTTACAGTGCCTATCTGTTGCATCAACCTGTGTTTGCCTTTGCCCGGCTATATCTGGGGATGGAGCCACCGGTCATTGTCGCTGTGGCGTTGTTGGGTTTAACGCTGGTTTTGGCGCGGCTGTCCTGGCAATTGGTTGAAGAACCGGTGCGCCATAAACAGGGGCGGTTCTACCCCTCCCGCAATGCGTTGTTCGCTTGCAGTGCCGTGTTGATAGGGGCATTCGGCGTGACTGGATGGGCATTTGCGAAAACCGATATTGCCGCAACCCGCGTGTCACCGGACATGGTGCAGGCGCTTGAGATGCGCAAGGGCGTTAGACGATTTGTGAAGGACTGCCAATACGCGGCATTGTCCTATGACTTCAAGGTTCCTGAAACATTGGCTGATCATTGCTTTGGCCCAATTCCCGATACAGAAATTGTTGACGGGCAGGGCGGCGAACATGCAGCACCCTTTGCCATGATCATTGGTGATAGTTTCGCCGGGGTGATGGCTGATCAGACGATGGACATGTTGGCCAGTCGTGGGTGGCGTAGCGCCCGCATGACTGTGCCGGGGTGTGCGTCATTTCCCGGCTTTCGTTTGGACCGGGATCGGTTGCAATGTGATCGATCGTTTGAACGGCTTTTCAAGATCATACAGCAGCAAAAGCCTGATTTGTTGATCGTGATCAATCGCTATAATTATCTGTTCAACAACACCCCGTTTGACAATGGCGAGGGCGGGCATGAAAAGCATGGCCCCTTTGGTCAATATTCGCATGACCCCGTGGGGCCAGATCATCGGGTGGCGCAACGTGGTGCAAAAATTGTTGATGATGGGATGGCGCAATTGCGGTCAGTTGTGCCACACATTGCCTTGATCTACCCGATCCCTGAGGCAGGCTGGAATGTGCCTTACCTCTATGCGCGTCAGGTGGCGCGCGGAGTTTATTCTGGGGCGATCAGCACATCCTATGACCTTTACAGGGCGCGGAACGGCGCTGCGATTGCGGTGCTTGACCGTCAAATTTCAGCGCAGGTGATCAAGGTTGATCCCGCGCCATTGTTTTGCGGCCTGCCCGGCCATGATGACAGGTGCCTGAACAGTCTTGGTGACAGGGTGTTCTATGGTGATTCAAATCATCTGTCGGACATCGGCGTGGCGAAAGTCGTTGATCTTTTGCGCGCACAATTGCCCGCCATTAGGCGCCCGACTGATTAGGTCGTTTCGGCAAATGCAGGGCATTGTTGTTATGTGTCCCGGACGTCCTTATTGGGCGCGCGCATCCTTGATAGCCGCACGAAAATCATCAATCGGTAGGGCGCCACGCAAAATTGTATCCCCAACGATAAAGCCGGGCGTACCGCGAATGCCCAAGCCGACTGCTAATTGTTGATTGCGGGTCAGGGCTGCTTCAATATCTTTGTCCTGCATACGCTTTGCCAGTTTTGCAGCGTCCATCCCGGCGGCTGTCGCCATTTCAAATATGCGCCCTTCCGAAAGGGTGCCACGCGCCATCATTAGATTGTTGTGAAACTCAAAATATTTGCCTTGGTCAATCGCGGCAAGGGCGGCCTTGGCTGCCAGCCCTGATTCTTCGGACAGGATCGGTAGCTCCATCATGACAAAGCGCAGGTTCTTGTCGTCTTCCAACAGTTCCAAAACGGTCGCCAGCGCCTTTTTGCAATAGCCGCATTTGTAGTCGAAAAACTCATAAATTGTGACGTCGCCATCTGGGTTCCCGGCAACATAGGTCAGCGGGTCGTCCGCAAATTGCAGGTTCATTGCCGCAATCAGGTCACGCTGCTGGCGTTGTTCCATCGCCTGTTGGCGGTTTTGCAGAACTTCCAACGCCTCAACAATCACTTCGGGGTTGTTGACCAGATAATCACGAACCCATTTTTCAACAGTGGGTCGATCCGGATTGGCTGTGGTGTCATCGGCGGCCCTTGTGGCAGTCGTTGTAAGCGGCAGGGCAAGGGAAACAAGTATAAGGGCGCTCAAAGCGAGGCCGAAAAGGCGGGTCATAATGATCCTCGATTAATGGCGTGATTAGCGTTGCTGGCTCGCTACATAGCTGATTTCAGCAACAATGTCTTCTGCCCTTAACGCGCCGGGACTGCCCGCAGGCAAAAAGTTCAGCGCCCGTTGGGCCTGTTGCATGGCCAGCCCCATCGCCCCGACAAGGGCATAGCGTTCGGCACTGGCAAGGGATGCCATGCCCGGTTCATTGTTGCGGGCGTGAACGATGGCCAGTTGATGCCACGCCATCGGAATGTCTTTTTCCTGACGCAGGGCAGCGTCCAGCAATTGGCGTGCCTCCTCATCATAATCTGGGCGTTCGGCGGCAACCAGCGACTGGGCCAAGTTGATCTTTAACAAGGGTTGTTCGGGGGCCAGTTCAACCGCAGCGCGGTGCGCGGGGATGGATTCTTCGATCAGGCCGCTTTCAAACAAAACCTGCCCGGCCAGTTCGGCGAAATAGGGATTGTCAGGGTCTGCATCTGTCAGGACCTTCAGCTCCTCTATCGCGTTGTGTAGATCGGCTGTGCGGTGATAGGCAACAGCGCGGGCGTAACGGGCAGGCAGGCTTTTATCTTCCGGCGGGAAGGCGCGGAAAACTGCAGCCGGTTTGTCCAAAAAGCCCTTCAATTTAGCCTGCAGCATTTTTAGTTCCTGGACTTCTTCTTCAGTCGGCTGCTGTGCAAAATAGGGCGATGCTTCTGCGCCAGCATTCAGTGCCGACACCCGTTCGCGCGATAAGGGGTGGGAGCGGACATAAGGGTCCTGACGCTGGCTCGACAACGCTTCTTGATCAGCAAGGATTTCCATAAACCCGGCAAAGCCGCGTGCTGATTCTTCTGCGCCTTCCAAATAGCGCAGACCCGCCTGATCGGCAGCTGATTCTTGGCTGCGAGAATAGGACAGAACGGCACGCTGCGCGGCGGTCTGTCCCCCGGCCAAAATGGCGATGCCGGCATCACCGGCCCCGGCAATCAGCGCGGCAGTGCCTAAAATATAGCTCAAAATCATGGCGGCGGAGGCTGCCTTGAGCGCATCGGGCAGGCGGGCCAGATGGCCCCCGGCGATATGCCCGGTTTCATGGGCGATAACCCCGGCGATTTGGCCCGGTTCCTCCACACGTTGCAGTAAGCCCGTGTGAATAAACATGTTTTGGCCACCGGCGACAAAGGCATTCAGGCTCGAATCATTGACGATATAAAGCCTGACATTCTCAGGCTCCAACCCGGCGGTGACGAAAATCGGGTCCGCCATCTTGCGCAAATAGGTCTCCAGCTCCGCATCGCGGATCAGGCTTTGGGCATAGGCATTGGTCGCCTGACCCAACAAAAGGCACACAATCAAGGCCCCTGCAGCCATTTTGCTGAGGGGGGCACGGACACTCTTCTTTACGAGGGTGCCGAACGTCCATTGAATTGCCGCGATGCTTCGACTAAACACTATGTAATCCATTACCTATTGATATAGAGGCAGGTAGAGCGTGGCAAGAAATTGGGTCAAATCTGTGGCAGCGGGTATTTTAGCGGTTAGCTTTCCGTTAAGCCTTTCGGGCTGTTCCACCAGTGATGTTGCCGAAGCAGGCATTTCGGCATTTCATCTTGTAACGCTGGGGGTGCTTGATACGCGGCCCAAGGGCGGCACCATAGATGAAGGCCGTGTGATCGGCTATGTGTCAGCCGATGAACCGAATGCCATTCTGGTGGGCGAGCAGATATTGCGCAATGGCGGCACTGCTGCTGATGCTGCTGCGGCGCTGTACTTTTCCTTGGCGGTCACATATCCCGCGGCGGCCGGTTTGGGCGGCGGCGGTGCCTGCACCTATTATGACAGCAGATCAAACGGCGTAGCAGCATTGGATTTCATGCCGCGCCCGTCTGGCACAAATCCTGAAACGGATTTGCCCATCCCTGGTAACGTTGCGGGCTTTGGTGAGTTGCATCGCCTGTATGGTGTGCTGCCTTGGCCACAGATTATCGTCCGGGCAGAGGCATTGGCACAGGCCGGGTTTAAGGCATCGCGCGCCATGGCCAATTCATTTGCCGCCATGCCGCCGACCCGCCGTGGGTCACGCATGTTGGCCCCCTTGGTCAAAACCGCAAAGGGGCGCCCGATCATTGAGGGGGCTGAGGTAACAAATCTGGCATTGGCACGCACACTGTCCGCATTGCGTCTTAATGGGACGATAGGCTTTTACAGTGGTGCATTGGCGCAAGACATTGCCCGCGCTGGCCGTTCTGTTCGTACAACCGCGCCCACCACAGATACCCTTAAGAATTATTTCGTACAGCAACGCGGCGCAGGGTTTTTGCGCGTGGGTGACGGTACAATTGCCATTGCCGGGTCAGGCGAGGGGATTGCCCTGTTGACCAAGATGGCAACCAATCCCGAAATGTTGGCCCGTGTGCCCCGTTCAGGCGGCGTACCTGCACAGGCCAACATGTTGCGGGAGCTTGAGATGTCAGAGCGCCGTTCAGCCGGTTTGCCGGACAAGGCAGATGGGGCCAAATCCGACGGCACAAGCTTTGCTGTTATTGACCGGGCCGGCAATGCGGTCAGCTGCTATGTCACCACACAAGGCCCAATGGGGTCTGGCGTGATGGTTGGTGAGCTTGGCTTTACCTTCGCTGCACCCAATGCCAGCCGCGAGGGACGCATGGCGCAGGCAGGCACCGTTGCCGGGCTTGTGCTTGATGGCAAGCGGTTCCGGGCCGCGGTTGGTGGATCAGGCGGCGTCGGTGCTGCTGCCACCTTGTTGAGCATGTCTATGCCCGATGTGATTGACGGTGATATCGCCTTGGATAATGCCATGCGTGGCGCCACCACCCAAAAGGGCGCACGGTCAAATGGCATTGGTTGTCTGTCCACAAATATTGCCAATCCAAACGCATGTACCGGCGCTGTGTCACAGGCCGGACATGGGTTGGGCCGCCGCGTGCGATTCTAACAGAAAGCGAACCACCATATGGCCCGCCCCTTATCAAAGCGCGGAGATGTCGCCACCTTTTTGGCGATGGATGTTTACGCACAGGCAACGGCCCTTGCCCAACAGGGTAGGGAGATTATCCATCTGGAGGTTGGTCAGCCTGCGACCGCTGCGCCCAAATTGGTGCGTGAATACGCAAAGGAGCTGATCGACAACAGCTTGCTGGCCTATTCCGATGCCACAGGTATTGGCAAGGTGCGCCAGCGTATCGCCCAATATTATGCGGATCACTATAATATCGATCTGGACCCCAACCGGGTTATCATCACAACCGGATCATCAGCCGGGTTTGTGTTAAGCTTTGCCGCATTGTTTGATGCAGGCGATAAGGTCGGCGTGATAGAGCCGGGCTATCCAGCCTACCCCAATATTCTAAAGGCATTGTCGATTGATCCGGTGCGCATTCCTGTGCATGACGACCCTGATTTTGTGCCCGCCATTCATCATATCGAACAGGCCGGGCCACTTGATGGATTGTTGCTGGCAAGCCCCAGCAACCCGACAGGATCAATCACACCGGGTGATCGTTTGGGTGCGTTGATTGAGGTGATAGAGGCACAGAACGGCGCCTTTATCTCTGACGAGATTTATCACGGCATTACCTTTAATGACGACCATCGCGATGCGCCTACTGCGTTAAGCTATTCGGACAACGCGGTTGTGGTTTCCAGTTTTTCGAAATATTTTTCCATGACCGGCTGGCGCATTGGATGGATGGTCGTGCCTGACTATATGGTGGATCCGGTCACCCGATTGCAGCAAAGCCTGTATATCTCGCCCCCCACATTGTCCCAGCTTGCCACGTTGAAAGTCTTTGATGCGTTTGACGAGCTTGAGGATAATGTCACCGTCTATAAGCGCAATCGTGAAATCCTGATTACGGGTCTGAAAGAACTGGGCTTTGCACCGTCGGCAGCTGACGGGGCGTTCTATACCTATGTTGATATTTCATCGCGGTCAGATGATTCATCAGCATTCTGTAGCGCCATGTTGAACGAGGCTGGCATCGCCGCCACCCCCGGCGCAGACTTTGATTCCACGCAAGGGCATAACTATGTGCGCATGTCATTCAGTGGTGCGACACAGGATATAGAAGAAGCAATCCGCCGCTTGAAGGTGTGGTTGCAGGCCTAAGCCCGTAATCCCAACACGTCATCAAGACCATCTGGCTGTGCGACCCCATCAAGGTTGCGCGGGTCAGGTTGTGGGGCACCCAGTCCTTGCGTCACCGGAATGACGCCAGCCCAAATAGGTAAATCATAATCGGGCGCATCATCATTGGGCATCCCGGTGCGGACCTTTGCTGAGGCTTCGGTGATCGGCATGGACAAAACCGCGGTTGCCTTTACTTCCTTATCCAATGCGGGCCGCAGGCTGTCCCAACGGCCTGGATAAAGATGTTCAATCAGGTTTTTGAATTTTTCCATTTTGGCGGCAGGGTCGGTTGTTGCTTCGGGTGTGCCGTAAATCATCACTGACCGAAAATTCACTGAATGATGAAAGGCAGACCGGGCCAGAACAAAACCATCCAATTGCGTGACAGTCAGACAGACGGGCGTATCAAGCGATGCGCGCAAGGCCCGACTGGCGGAGGAACCATGCCAATAAATCCGATCGCCTTCACGCCAATGCAGTGTGGGCGTGACCTGTGGCTGGCTATCAAGTTGATAACCAACATGGCACAGGGGCGTGGCATCCAAAATGTCATTAATTGTGGCGCGGTCAAAATAGCCGCGTTCATGGGACCGGCGCAGGCGCGTCCGTTCAGTGACTTCAAGCGGATCTGTGTTGTGAGTGGTAGTCATAAGCGGTTCCCCTGACCCTCGCCCTATATGGGCATTTAAGGGGGGCAGTTGAACCGCATATGTCTAAATGATCAAGGCCGTAGTTTTATTTACGTTGCCACCAGCCGCGTTTTTTCGGGCGGGAGCTGTCAGGGGCAGCCAGCACCTTCGGCTCTTCTGGTTCTGGTTCCGCCTCAGCTGCACCCTCGGGCGCGAACTCACCAATAATTTTGGGCTCTGCCGTGTCGGTGTTTTCCGCAGCGGGGCTGTCTGCAATGGCAGTGTCGTCATCAGAGTTAGTTTCAGACTTTTCTGCTGATTGCTCGGCTGATTGCTGGGTAGATTGACCCTCTATCTTTTCATCGGCCTTATCATCAGCATCAGCGCCTGCGGCTTTATCATCTGATTTGTCGTCTGACGTATCCACACTGTCTTGACCATCAGCGGCAGCTTGATCGCTATTGCCATTGCTATCGCCGTTTTCTGCATTCTCGTCAGAATCTTTCCGCCGCCGTCTGCGCCGCCGGCGCTTCTTCTTCGGCTTGGGGCTTTCTTCGCTATCGGTATCGCCATCGCCTTCAGCTTTGGCAGTATCGGGTTGCTCAGCCTCGTCCTCAACGTCGGTCACCTCAATCCCGGTGGGGCCAAGGTCGCCGCTTTCCGGCTGCGCCATTGAAATGGCGCCGCTTTCCGGTTCGTCAGGAACAAATGCAGTATTGGGCTTGCCCTTCACGAAGTCGATTGTGATATCGGATAGACCCAGTGTTGAGTCAGACCTGAACATGATGGCGATGCCATAAACGGATTCAGCATTTTCAAGCCAGCTGCGCTTATTGTTCAGGACATAAACCGCAACGTCGGGGTTAAGGCTAAGTGTGATCTGGCTGGCCCGGCCCCGAACGGCTTCTTCTTCAACCGCGCGCATGGCACGCAGGGCAGCTGCATCAATTGTACGGGTGACGCCGGTGCCCTTACAGGTATCGCAAGTCTGCGCATGAGTTTCCAGCAGGCTGGAGCCAAGACGCTGACGCGACATTTCCAACAGACCGAAATGCGAGATGCGGCCCACTTGAATGCGGGCGCGGTCAGACTTCAACGCGTCTTTCATCTTGCGTTCAATGGCGCGGCGATTGCGGTGTTCGTCCATATCGATGAAGTCGATGACGATCAGCCCGGCAAGGTCGCGCAGGCGTAACTGGCGGGCAACTTCTTCAGCAGCTTCAAGGTTGGTGGCAAGGGCTGTTGCCTCGACATTTTTTTCCTTGGTAGCCTTGCCAGAGTTCACGTCGATAGAGACCAGCGCCTCTGTCGGGTTAATGACCAGATAGCCGCCTGACTTCAACTGAACTTCCGGTTCGAACATTTGTTCAAGCTGGCTTTCCACCTGATGGCGGGTGAACAGCGGCACGCGATCCTCATAATGGACGACGTTTTTGGCGTGGCTGGGCATCAGCATTTTCATGAAGCCCTTGGCCTGTTTATAGCCTGCGCTGCCTTGGACCTGAACCTGATCGACTTCCTTGCCATATAGATCACGGATGGCCCGTTGGATCAGATTGCCTTCTTCGTAAATCAGGGCAGGGGCGACGGAATCGAGTGTGTGGGTGCGAATATTTTCCCACAGGCGCAACAGATATTCATAGTCACGCTTGATCTCGGCCTTGGTGCGCTGTGCGCCCGCGGTACGGACGATCAGGCCCATGCCCTTGGGCACTTCCATGTCACGGGCGACAGACTTCAACCGCTTGCGGTCATTGGCATTGGTGATCTTGCGTGAGATGCCGCCACCACGTGCAGTGTTGGGCATCAGGACACAATAACGGCCAGCCAGTGACAGATAGGTTGTCAGGGCAGCGCCCTTGTTGCCACGCTCTTCTTTGACGACCTGCACCAGCACGATTTGGCGGCGCTTGATCACTTCCTGAATATTGTAGTTGCGCAATTTGACCCGGCGGGGGGCGATGTCTTCTTCAACAGAATCGCCTGAACCTGCGTCTTCGATGGACTCTTCTTCTTCGGCGTCACCGTCTTCAGATTTGTCGTCTGACTGGTCTTCTGCTTTCGCTTCAGGCTTTTCTTCAGTGTCGGCGGGCTCGTCAGAGTTGGCCTCAGGCGTATCTGATTCCGCATCTGAATCAACGTTGGCTTCAGCGGCGGATTCAGCAGCGGTTTCGGCCTCTGCATCACTGGCTTCGGTTTCGTCAGCGGTCAGGCGATCATCTTCAGCGGTTGCGGCGGCCTGTGTTTTGTCGTCACCGTCGTCTTTTGCGTCTTTTGCCGTGGCGTCTTCCGTGGCGTCTGACTTTTCATCTGATTCTTTTGGGGCAGGTGCGGCGGCGCTTTCATCAGGTGTTGGCAGCGATGCGTCAGGGACGGGGACGATTTCTTCGGCGGGCTTGGTGTCAGCATCCGTCTTGGCTTCTGCCTTGTTGTCGCCGGCAGGTTTGTCAGCGCCATCTGCTGCTTCGGCAGAGCCGTCCGCAGCCTTGTCCTCGGCCTTGTCGTCGGCCTTGTCTTCAGCCGTTTTGTCATCAGTAGCGGCAGCGTCTTTTTTATTGTTGCGGCCACGACCGCCACGGCGGCGTGGGGCGCGCTTGCGCTTGGGCTTGTCAGCCTTTTTCTCGTCATTGCCCTCGGTGCCGTTTTCGTCGTCGTCATCTTCTTTATTGGCGGCGGCTTCTTCGGCAGCTTCGGCGTCAAGCAGGGCCTGACGGTCCGCCTGCGGGATCTGGTAATAGTCCGGGTGGATTTCGCTTAGCGGCAAAAAGCCGTGGCGGTTGCCGCCATATTCGACAAAGGCTGCCTGTAGCGACGGCTCAACGCGAGTCACTTTTGCCAGGTAGATATTGCCTTTTAGCTGTTTGCGAAGGCTTGATTCGAATTCGAAATCTTCAACCTTGTTGGCTTGAACCACTGCAACCCGCGTTTCTTCGGGTTGGCTGGCGTCGATCAGCATCTTTTTTGCCATGGGAATTGTCCTCTCCCGTCGGGGGTGCCGACGGATTTATATTGATGAGGCCAGCCATGTCCAAATGTTCAGGATCGCGCCCGGGTAAATCAGTAACCCATTGGCTTAATTGGTTTTTCCGACTTCTTAAGGGAAGTTGGTTCGCCCCGTGCAGCGCGTTGATGCGGCGTGGGGAAGATCCTGTAAGACCTAAAGACAGCCCGCCACGCAGCAAAAATGCCCGCACGTTTTTTGAACGGCGGCTTTGGCGTTGCGGTTGCGGGAGGCGGGCAGTTTGGCCCATGCTCCGGCTGTCTATGGTCATCATATTGGACACGTAAAGGCCCAGTTGCTCTGTTTTCTGATCCGCTTCGTGCGAAACCAGAAAATTCATGAAATTCAATTGGTTAGAGTGGGCTTTGCCCATTCTGTCGATGGTTCCGGGCTGTCGGATTATCTCTTTAAGCGCATGCCGTTGCTTGGGGCCCGCCTGTTTGCCAGCGCCTGAATGGCGGTCTGACACGTAGCGGTTTGCCTGCCGCAAGGGCTTTCGAAACCAAGCGCACCCTATAGCAGTTTTTGCAAAACACAAAGGCCAAAGATTTCGCGGCAAAACGAACGGGATGTGACAGCCGTCGCGCTTGGGCGCGGGGTGCCCGAATGGCACCTGATTTGTGCCCTAATAGAGCCCGAATCAGGCATAATATACCTGCTGTACTGGTGAGTGCCGGGCGATTCATGCGGTTTTGCGCCGACTGGCCCGGCTTTTGTGAGGTTATGAGGGGTCAGATTTGACACGAACCCGGTTGATAAGCGGGATTTTTGCGCTGCTTGGGCTGCTTTTGGTGCCGGTTGTGGTGCAGGCGGTAAAGAGTGAACCTGCGTTCATCTCTTCACTGCGCATTGGTGTGCATCCTGATCACACGCGGATCGTCCTTGACCTGTCGGCCCAGCCCAAGACCCAAATTTTCACGCTGTCGGCCCCTGATCGTGTTGTGCTTGATCTGGCCGGGGCGCAATTCACTATGAAGACACCGGGACCGATCCCGAAGGCGGGACTGGTTGATCAATATCGTTTCGGCCTGTTCCGGCCGGGGCTGTCACGGCTTGTCCTTGATTTACGTAAGCCGGTCACCGTTAAGCAGCACTTCTTTTTACCCGCCACTGATGGCGGAACGGGCAAGCGGATGGTGATCGATCTGGCCCCCGTTAGCCGAGCCAATTTTGACAAGCAGGCAGGCTTTCCCAAAACGGCATTGAAGGCTGAACCGAGCGCATCAGGCAACGGCGTGGCGCAGCCCCAACCATCGGCGCAACCCCAGCCCGTGGGCGCGACACGGCCCAAAAATCGCCGCCCGGTGATTGTGCTGGATGCCGGACATGGCGGCGTTGACCCCGGTGCCATCGGGCGCAGCGGCACGCGCGAAAAAGATGTGGTCTTTGATGTCACCAAGCGGTTGCAACGCAAGTTGCAGGCCACCGGGCGCTATGATGTTTACCTGACGCGGGACCGCGATATTCTGATCCCGCTGCGAGAACGCGTGCGGCGCGCCCGCGCCCGTAACGCCGATCTATTCATCTCAATCCACGCGGATTCTGCGGAAAATCCCAAGGCGCATGGGGCGGGGGTGTATACCCTGTCTGAGCGGTCTTCGGATAAAGAAGCGGCGGCATTGGCCCGGCGTGAGAACAGGGCAGATATTATCGCAGGCGTGAACCTTGAGCATGAGACCCATGAAGTCACGAATATTCTGATCGATCTTGCCCAGCGTGAAACCAAAAATAGGTCAGCTGCGTTTGCCGAAACATTGGTGCCGCAACTGCGTGCGGTTACAGACAATCGATCCAAGCCGCATAGGTTTGCGGGCTTTGTCGTGTTGAAGGCACCTGATGTGCCATCAGTGTTGATCGAGCTGGGGTTTCTGACCAACCGCACAGAGGAGCGCCGCTTGAGGTCAAGCCAATGGCGTGATCAAATGGTTGCGGCTATTGGCCGTGCGGTCGACAATTATTTCAAAAATCACCCGGTCGTGGCATATGGTGATTAATCCGGTGCGCGGATTGTGGTGATTAATCCAGTGTATGAATTGGCGTAAATTTAGTGGCGGGAAGTTTGTGATGCGGTGGCTCACCCTTGCGATATCAGGTTTGATAGTGGCGGCGATTGCCGGCGTCGCTGTGTTACTGTACGGCCTGTTTTATTTCGGGCAGGACCTACCGGATTATCGCCAGCTGGCCGATTATGAACCCCCGGTGATGAGCCGTATTCACGCCGGTGATGGCAGCCTGATCGGCGTGTATGCCCGTCAGAAGCGCATCTTCGTGCCGCGCGAGGCAATCCCCGATCGGGTCGTCAACGCATTCCTGTCTGCCGAAGACAAAACTTTTTACGACCATCCGGGACTTGATTTCACAGGGCTTGCCCGTGCTGTGCTTGTAAATGTGCGCAACAAGATGAGCGGACGCCGGCCAGTCGGCGCGTCAACCATCACCCAGCAGGTGGCCAAGAATTTCCTGCTGTCCGGTGAGGTGTCTTACACCCGTAAGATCAAGGAGGCGCTGCTGTCATTCAGGATTGAGCGCGCCTTCACCAAGGACCAAATCATTGAGCTTTATTTGAACGAGATTTATATGGGCCGCAGCGCCTATGGCGTGGCAGCCGCCAGCATGATCTATTTCAACAAGGCCCTTGATGAGTTGACGATTGCCGATGCAGCCTATCTGGCGGCCCTGCCAAAAGCGCCGAACAATTATCACCCCGTACGCAATCATGATCGTGCCTTGGCGCGCCGTAATTGGGTGATCGGCCAATTGGAAGAAAATGGTTATATCACCGAAGAAGAAAAGGCCGAGGCGATTGCCCAGCCGTTGAATGCCGGCACGGGCGAGGCTGTGCGTCTAGTCAATGCACGTTACTTCACCTCAGCCATCGCACAGGACTTGATCAGCCTTTATGGCGAAGACAGCCTGTTCGAAGGCGGCTTGTCCATTCGCACAACGGTGGAGCCTGACTTGCAACGAGCGGCCCATAAGGTGCTGCGCGACGGGCTGGTCAGCTTTGACCGGCGGCAGGGCTGGCGCGGCCCGGTTGATCATATTGACCCGGCGCAATTCGCAACAGAAGAAGGCCAGGACGATGCCCGTGCGCAATTGATCGACCTTGATGCCGATCTTGATTTCAAGCCGTGGTATCACGCCTTGGTCACCAGCGTGACGGATGATGCCGCGTTGATCTTGCTGGCAACGGGTCAGGGGGGCAAGCTGCCCCTGTCAGGGATGGAATGGGCGCGGGCTGCGGCCAAGTCCGAAAAGGGCAGCAAGGGCCCAACGCCGAAAAAACCCCGTGATGTGGTGAAGGTTGGCGACATTGTTTTAGTGGAGCCGCAGGGCGACGGTCAATCATATGTCTTGCGTCAGGAACCTGAGGTGAATGGCGGCTTGGTCGCGATGGATCCGCACACAGGCCGGGTCTTGGCACTGGTCGGCGGTTTCTCATACGCGCGCAGCCGCTTTAACCGTGCCATTCAGGCTGAACGGCAACCGGGGTCCGCCTTCAAACCGTTTGTTTATGCTGCCGGGCTTGATGTCGGGTTTACGCCATCAAGTCTTGTGCTTGATGCGCCGTTTGTGATGGATCAGGGGCCGGGCAAGCCGATGTGGAAACCCGCCAACTATTCCAACAAGTTTTATGGCCCGTCCACATTGCGGCTTGGCATTGAAAAATCCCGAAACCTGATGACGGTGCGGTTGGCGCAATATATCGGTATGGAATCTGTGATCGCCTATGCCAAACATTTCGGCATCGGCAAGGGAATGCAAAAGGTGTTGGCATCATCCTTGGGTTCGCACGAAGTAACACTGATTGATATGACCAATGCCTATGCCATGCTGGTCAATGGCGGCAAACGCATTCACCCTGTATTGATTGATCGGGTGCAGGACCGCTGGGGCGGTACGGTGTTCAAGTCTGATGATCGTGCCTGCACGTCCTGTCAGGCTGACGAATGGATGGGCACCCCGCCGCCGCGTCTGCCAGATGAGCGTGAGCGGGTGATCAGCAGTGGCACTGCCTATCAGATGGTGTCCATGCTGGAGGGCGTTGTACAGCGCGGCACTGGCGTGCGGGTAAAGACCGTGGGTAAGCCACTGGCCGGGAAAACAGGCACAACGAATGAAAGCCGCGATGCGTGGTTTGTCGGCTTTTCACCTGACTTGGCTGTCGGCGTTTATGTCGGGTATGACAATCCCCGCAGTTTGGGGCGGCGGGAGACCGGCTCCTCAGCCGCAGCACCGATATTCCGCGACTTTATGAAAGCGGCCTTGAAGGGCAAGCCTGCCACACCGTTCCGTATTCCGCCCGATATTCGGTTGGTCCGCGTGAATGTCAAAACCGGCAAGGGGGCGCTGCCCGGTGATCGCAATGTGATCTTGGAGGCGTTCAAGCCCGGCACCGGGCCGGACACCGAAGCGTCTGTTGTTGACGGCACTTATCGTGGTGGCAGCAGCGGTAGCAGCGGTAATTCCGGCCTGTCAGGCACGGGTGGTCTGTATTAATTATTTGGGATTACGGAGAGGCCAACGGATCGCAAGATGCTTGCGGAAACATTGTGGCTCCCCTATATCCCCATACAATATCTATTCTTTTGAGCAGGAGTGTTCGACGGTATGCGCGCCGAAGCCCAAACCCTTGTTGATAAAATCAAGCAGTCCCTGTCACTGCTGAGGAGGCATCTTTGACCCCCCTCAGGCAGCAAAGGACCTTGCCGAGCTGAACAGTCAGGCCGAAGACCCTGATTTGTGGAATGATCAGGCGCGTGCGCAAAAGGTCATGCAGGAACGCACCCGGCTTGAAAACGCGTTGAAGGGTTTTGAAAACCTTGAACAAACCTTGGAAGACGCGATTGAGTTGATCGGCCTTGGTGATGAAGAAGGCGATGAAGACGCCATTACCGAAGGCGAGGAGATGCTGAACGGCCTGATGGTCGAAGCTGAAAAGCAGGAGGTTGAAACCCTGCTGTCTGGCGAGGCTGATTCCAACGATTGCTTTATCGAAATTCATTCAGGGGCCGGCGGGACGGAAAGTCAGGACTGGGCCTCAATGCTGTATCGCATGTACACCCGCTGGGCCGAGGCGCATGGCCATAAAGTTGAGCATGTCGAAGAAAGCCCCGGTGAAGAAGCGGGCATCAAATCAGCCACCATTAAGGTCACTGGGCACAATGCCTATGGCTGGGCAAAGACCGAGGCAGGCGTCCACCGTTTGGTGCGAATCTCGCCCTATGATTCGTCAGCCCGTCGTCACACCAGTTTTGCAAGCGTGTGGATTTACCCATCCATTGACGATGCCATCGAAGTTGAAATCGAAGAAAAAGATGTGCGGACAGATACCTATCGTGCCTCAGGTGCCGGTGGGCAGCACATTAATAAAACAGACTCAGCCGTGCGATTGACCCATGAACCCACCGGGATTGTGGTGCAGTGCCAATCAGGCCGATCACAGCACAAAAACCGTGCCGAAGCATGGGCAATGCTGCGTGCGCGCCTTTATGAGCTGGAGCTGCAAAA
The DNA here is from genome assembly GCA_006844605.1 of Hyphomicrobiales bacterium. Lineage (GTDB taxonomy): Bacteria > Pseudomonadota > Alphaproteobacteria > SPJN01 > SPJN01 > SPJN01. Next base: position 60,345 of record SPJN01000007.1, read on the forward strand.
GCGGGAAGATGAAGCGAACAAGGCCGCCGAAGGCAAGACGGAAATTGGATGGGGGCATCAGATCCGCTCCTATGTCCTGCAGCCTTATCAGATGGTCAAGGATTTGCGGACGGGCGTTGAAAGCCCAACACCGCAAACCGTGTTGGACGGTGATCTGGACAAGTTCATGGCCGCCGCCTTGGCGCAGCGGATTCATGGCGGCGAAGGCGTCGAAGTCGCCGACCTGGACTAGGTGTGAGGGGCGAGGGCAGTCCGATTTGCTGGTGGTCGCTTGATGGTTGACGCGCCGCCGGACGCAAAACCGGTTCCCACTTTTGCTGGCGGTCGCTTGATGGTTGACGCGCCGCCGGACGCAAAACCGCTTCCCACTTTTGCTGGCGATCGCTTGAATACCTAAAACGCCAGCTTTTTCATGATCGCTTCGGGGATGTGTTTGATGATCGTCATGATCACCCACCAAAAACGCGGGGTGTAGATCACGTCCTTACCCTTGGTCACGGCCTTGTTGATGTCCGCTGCTGCGGCCTGTGGGCTTGAAACAAGGAACATGCCTTCGGCATCCCATGTCATAGCGGTATCCAGAAAGCCCGGTTTGACCGTGGTGACGCCGATGCCGCTTTTGAACAGGCGTGCGCGCAGGCCCTGCGCATAGGCGTGCAGGCCTGCCTTGGCACTGCCATAGACATAATTCTTGATACGGCCCCGATCACCGGCAACAGACCCGACGATGACGACGTGGCCTGCTTGGCGTTGTTCCAGTAATGGTGCCAGACAATGCAGGACTGATACCGCGCCGGAATAGGTGGCGGTGACAGTGGGCACCACTAGCGTGGGGTCGGCGTCAATATCATCCTGCTCCGGCATTTGGGCAAACACCAAAAAGATGTTGAGCGTACCTGCGGCCATTGCATCAATGGCGGCAGCGAATGTCGGGTGCTGCTCCATACGCATGGCGTCGAAAGCCGTCGGCGTGGCCTTGATATCAAACCGTGCGGTCAGGTCGGTAGCCGTTGCCGCCATATCGTCCTGATCACGCCCCGCCAGAATAACGTCGTGGCCTTGGCCTGCAACCTCAGCCGCAAAGGCGCGGGCGAGGGAGGAGGAAGCCCCAAGGATCAACCAGGTTTCATTCTTGGTCTGGATGCTCATGCTGCATCTCCCGTCAGGGCTAATCGCGCCGCCATTTGACTGGTCAGTTTTTCGCTATGGGGCAGGCTGGCAAGCACTTGCCGCATCTCATCGGCATTGGGGTACATGGCGTCAAACTCATCCCGTGTCAGCATGGAATCCTTGGCGAGATAAATCCGCCCGCCATGATCTGCGGTGATTTTATGCAAGCTGCGGAACAGCGCCTCCACCCCTGCCTTGTGCGGGAAATCAAGCGCGAGCGTATAGCCTTTCATCGGGAAGGATAACAGCCCGCGACCATCGCCGCCCATTGTTTTCAAGACCGACAGGAATGACCCTGCGCCGGACCGTGCGATTGTGTCCAGCAAGAGGGGTAAGGCGCGCTCCCCCTCGCTACGGGGGATGACGCATTGAAATTGGTGAAAGCCGCGCTTGCCATAGATGCGGTTCCAGTCACTGATCGCATCAAGCGGATAGTTGAATGCCTCAAACGGCGTAAGTGTGGTGCGTGATTTGCGCAGGAACCTGTTGCGATACAGCAGGTTGAAACTGCGCACTGAAAGCGGGTTCAGCGCCAGCGCCGGGAAGTCGATGGGCACTGACTTTTCCTTGGCGGGCTTCAACTCAATTGTTTCGTCTGACAAGGTGGCGGTTTCAAAAATACCCCGTCCCATACGCTTGCCCTTGGCCAGCCCGTCAATCCACCCCACGGTGTAATCAACATTCTGCGCAATAGCCTCGTCAAAGGCGATGAGATAGCTTTCAAGGTCCTTGATTTTTGTTTCGGTCACCTGAACGCAATTGCCGCTGATTTTCTTGAGCTGCACTGTGACGGTGGTGATGACGCCCGTCAGGCCGCACCCGCCGATCGTGGCGCGGAACAGATTGTGATCCGGCGTAACCTGCTGGGTATTGCCATCGGGTGTGATCAGCTCAAACCCCAGAACATGATTGCAAAAACTGCCCTGTGTGTCGTGGTTTTTGCCGTGAATATCATTGGCGATTGCCCCGCCCATTGTGGCGAATGCTGTCCCGGGGCTGACCGGGATCAACCACCCCTTGGGTACAAAGGCGCGGATCATATCGCGGAAGCACATGCCCGCTTCGACCGTGACAATGCCCGTCGCGCTGTCAAATGCCAGAATACGGTTCATGCGCGTGGTGAGGAGCGCATGTTGGTCATCGCCGCGAGGGAGTGCCTGATCACCATAGGCGCGCAAGCCGCCATGCGCGACCAGTCCGCTTTGAGCAAGACTATCACCAATGGCGCGCTGCAAATCCTTTTGCCGTTCGGGCCGCGCGGTGAGGGCGGTTTGATGACTGTTCCGGCCCCATCCGGTAAGTTCAAGTGACTTCCAGCTCATTCTGTGTCTTTCGCATTTGTGTCTTCGACAGTGTCACCGGCCATACGCATTGCCACGGGCATGGCGATAAAGCCCAGCAAGACGGCAAACCATAAGGTTGTGCCGCGGATTACGGCGGTTGCGGCGATTGTGATCTCAAGCTCAACCCCCATGGCGGTCAACAGGCCGATCATAGTCGCCTCCGTCCCGCCAAGGCCGCCGGGTAACATGGCAAGCGCACCGACAATCATGGAAAAGCTGAAAATGAATACCGCTGCCCCTAAACTGATATCGGCACCCAATATGTCCAGCAACCAGAAAAAGGCGAAGCCTTCGGCAAACCAGCCGACAACCGCCAACAATAGCGCCCCACCATAGGTGGGGATGTCGGCAAGTTTCGCAGCCTGTCGCAACATATGGCGCAACTGCCCGAACAGGCGTGGTGCGCGTTGCACACGGGCATAGGTGAAGTTGATGATCACCATGCCCCATGTGGGTTTTAAGAACAGGGCCGTCATCACGACCGCACCGATGACAGCCAGAATGGTCAATTCGATATAGGTCCCGACCATCGTCACGCTTGCGGCGACCAGCAACACGGTGCCGCCCATATCGGACATCCGGTCAGCCACCAGAATAATCGCAGACCGGGCATAGCGTATGCCGTGGCCGCGTTTGAGGAACCATAACCGCAATGCCTCCCCCGCCTTGGCCGGGGTGGCCGTCAAGGCAAAGCCTGCAACATAATAAAGACAATTGCGCGCCAGGGGTACACCCAAGCCCAGCCGGTTACTGAACAACTGCCAGCGCAACATACGTCCCGCATAGTTGATAAGTGACAGGCCAAGCAGTCCCGCGACCTGTAACAATGTCAGCGACTTGATGGCGGCCCATACTTCCTCGCCCCCGGTCAGAATGGCGACAACAGCCATAATGACAAAAAAGGCGACAGCAGCATAAAGCGCCATCCGTTCCGTCCGCAGGATAGAGCGGCGGTCGGTCAAAATCGTGCGCGCATCGGCAGCGTTCATAAACGGCTCACAAATAAATCAGGATGCCAAAGGTCAGCGCCCAAAGCGCCCCAACCACGAGCAAAACCTTGTCACGCATTATTACAGATGTGGGGGAGCCTGAGCGTTCCTCAACAATTGTGATTTGTAAATAACGTAACAATCCAAGCACCACAAAGGGCGCAGTGTAATACAGCTTGGTTGAGCCCATGCGCGTCATCACGTCCTTGTCGGTGGTATAGATCATATAGGCCACCAACAACGCCGCAATAATGATTCCGATCGCTGTGTCCAAGAATTGGGCGGTATACCCATCAAGGCTTTTGCGGTGTTCGCTGGCATAGGAATTCACAACGTCATCACGCCGTTTGGCAAGGGCAATGAACAGGGCACCAAGGCCCGTCATGATGATGATCCAGACACTGGGATCAACTTCGATTGATGCCGCGCCGGCCTCAACCCTGATGATAAAGCCCAAGGCAATGATCATCACATCCAGCAGCGAGATTTTCTTCAATCCATAGGAATAGGCAACATTCATCAGCCAATAGGCGCCAACAAACGGCAGGACCTGCGGCTGTAATAGATAAAGCGCGGTGATGGCCCCGGCGACCAGTATACCAAACAAGCCAAAACCGGTTTGTGGGGACACTGTGCCCGCAGCAAAGGGGCGGTTTTTCTTTTCTGGGTGGGCGCGGTCAGCCTCACGATCCTTATAGTCATTCAGGATGTAGACACTGCTGGAAATGGCGCAAAACGCTGCAATGGTGATCGCAACGGAAATAATGGACTGAAGCCCCAAAATTTCAGGCGTGAAAAATAGTGGGGCCGCGACCAGACCGTTCTTGACCCATTGGTGCGGGCGCAATAGCGCAAGGGCAGGGGGCAATGCCATAGACTGTCTTCTCCGTTAAGAGTTTTGTGCCAACCTGATTATGAATATCTTGCCAGTTGCCGTTGGCGTGAAATTCAAATCGAAACATAAATCATTATGGCGCAGACCATGCCTGATATCTGATTGTAATTCGACCCTAATTTTGTGCGTTCTTTTGTTGGTTAACCATTTTGTTTACCAAATTGGGGGTGACAAACCGTCAATAATGCGAAAGAATATTTGAGTTCGAATTAAAAAAACTAATCGAACTGTGGCAACAAACTTTAAGGGGGCTTTTATGACAAGCTTTATAAAAAAGCTCGCCGTTACAACGGCGGCTGCTGGTATTATTGTTTCAACATCCATTCCTGCAATGGCTTTCGAACCTGAAAAGGACGCCAATCTTATGGCGTACTGGAGCATGGATTTCGGACCAAAGGCAAAGGATGAGGAACGGACGTCATTCGGTTTTGCAGCGAATAAATCACTGGGTCTTGGCGCAGCTGGGTCTGCCTATGACATTCGCAGTGATTATGATGCTGACCGTCCGGCATTTATGGATATTCAGTTCACAGGTTCAGGCACCTTGGACACAGTATCGTTCAATGGCCAGAATGTGCTGAATAAGTATGAACGTTTGAACGCTGATGGTTCAACATCAACCATGTTCGGTTTTGAATGGTGGCAGATCGGTCTGGCTGTCGTTGCGGTTGGTACAGCAGGTTATCTGATCGTTGACGCACTGGACGATGATGACGATGATTCATCAGGCGGCGGCGGTGGTGGTGGTACCACTGGTACACCGCTTGATGCCGTACTTGATCCGGTCGCCGGTGCGCTTGGTGGCGGTGTGCCCGCATCACCGATTTGATCTGAATCACATCAATACAATGAAAAGGCCGCCCATCTGGGCGGCCTTTTTTGTTGGCTGGTAGCAAACAGGCGGATCAGTCTTCATCCATACGAGCCATGACGTCACCTTCGTCCACGGCGTCACCTTCACCCACGCATATTTCAGCAACAGTGCCGTCAAACGGGGCGCAGACGGGGATTTCCATCTTCATGCTTTCCAGAATAAGGATCGGGTCATCTTCGCTTAATGTGTCGCCCGGTTTGGCAACCAGTTTCCAGACTTTCCCTGTGACTTCTGTTTCGACATCTTCGGCCATATTTCTTATCCCCTGAATGTGCGTAGTGATGTAAATGCCTGATCCAGATTACTGATCAGGTCATCTGCTGATTCAAGCCCCGCATGAACGCGCAATAGGGCACCATCGGCGGGGAAGGGGGCGGCGGTACGCGATTTATCGAGATTATTCATCTCGATAAACAGGCTTTCAAATCCACCCCAGCTAAAGCCCATGCCGAACATGGTTGCTGCATCCAACAGATGATTGATTGCGTCCTGATCAATATCGGGGTCCATGCAGATGCTGAACAGCCCTGATGATCCCTTGAAATCCCGCTTCCAAAATTCATGCCCCGGGCAATCAGGGAACGCGGGGTGCAACACGTGTGTCACCTCTGGCTGTTCCGACAACCACTGCGCCAGTAACAGGGCGTTTGCCTCATGTTGATCAAGGCGCATGGGCAGCGTTCGCAAGCCGCGCGCCGCCAAATAGCAATCATCAGAAGACACGCTTAATCCCAACTGGTTACTGGTGGCAAAAATTTTGCGCCATTGACCATCATCATTGGTTGAAACAGTGCCCATCATGGCATCGGCATGACCGCAAATATATTTGGTTGCCGCAACAACGCTGACATCAACACCCAGTGTGAAGACATCAAGGAAATAGCCGGTGGCCCATGTGTTGTCGATGATCACAAGCGCACCATGGTCATGGGCTATGCGCGTCATCATGGGCAGGTCGGGCACTTCAAACGTGCCCGAACCGGGGGCTTCCGTCATGACAAGTTTTGTATTGGGTTTGAAGGCAGCAGTGAATGTCGCCTCGTCCACAATCGGGGCGATATAGGTTGTTTCAATGCCCATACGCTTTAAAAATGTATCGGCAAACTTGCGCGTCGGGTCATACACATTGTCTGATACGATGATGTGATCACCCTGTTCAAGAAATGCCAACATGGCCACGGTAATCGCCTGCAACCCGCATGACACGGCCATGACATGTTCGGCCCCTTCAAGGGCGGCGACCATTGCCTCAAACTGATGTTTGGTCGGTGTGCCACGGCGGCCATAATAGGGGTCGCCATAGGCGCGCTGTGCAGCGGTTTTCATATCCGCTGCCTTGTCATACAATACGGTCGAGATACGGTAGACAGGCTCATTCACCACGGGCCACACGGGGGTTTTCCCATCCGGTCGACCTGCATGGATCAAGGCTGATTCTGTTTGTAGATCATCATCATGTGACGATGTCGCCATTTTCGTGCCCTTCACTGTTTCAACAAATCATTGCCGCCAGTTTGTCATTTTTGTCCCCTAAACCCAAGCACTAGCTTGGGTCTTCGCGTGAAACTGTGATAGGGTTCAGGATTGAATTATTGATTTAGCATGGGATGAACAATGTCTTTACGTCAGGAAATTCTGCGATTGGGCCTTGGTGCCGCATTTGTGATGACTGCGGGAACAGCCACTGCGGCCTCAACCCTTGAAACCACGCAAAAAAATGACGAGGTTGCCTGCGGTGTCTCGCAGGGGCTGCCCGGTTTTTCCAGTGTGGATGATCAAGGTGTGTGGAGCGGTATTGACGTGGACGTGTGCCGCGCGGTTGCTGCGGCCATTTTCGGGGACGCAGACAAGGTGCGCTATCGGCCCTCGTCATCAAAGGAACGGTTTACCGCCCTTCATGCGGGTGAATTTGATGTGCTGTCCCGCAACACAACATGGTCCTTGACCCGCGACACCGCCCAATCATTGGATTTCGTAGCGGTCAATTATTATGACGGGCAGGGCTTTATGGTGCGTAAGGAGTTGGGCGTTGATTCAGCGCTTGAGCTTGACGGCGCTACCTTGTGCATCAATGCCGGAACCACGACTGAGCTGAACGCGGCGGATTACTTCCGCACCAATGGCATGAGTTTTGAGGCGGTGACGTTTGAAAAATCTGACGAGGTTGTCGCCGCCTATGATTCGGGGCGTTGCGATGCGTGGACGACTGACGCGTCGGGCCTGTATTCAAACCGTATCAAGCTGGCAAATCCGGCAGACCATAAAGTGTTGCCCGAAATCATCTCGAAGGAGCCTTTGGGCCCCGCAGTACGCCAAGGGGATGACCAGTGGGCCGACATCATTCGGTGGAGCTTTTATGCAATGGTCGCCGCAGAAGAATTGGGCATCAACGCTGCCAATGTGGATCAGATGAAATCATCCCCCAATCCTGAAATTCAGCGTCTGCTGGGTGTGTCAGGTACGATGGGGGAAAAGCTGGGCCTGCGGGCTGATTGGGCCTATCAAATCATCAAACAGGTCGGGAATTACAGCGAAAGTTTTGAGCGTAATTTGGGTGAAAACTCCCATCTTAAGATTTCTCGCGGGTTGAATGCCCTGTGGACCGAAGGTGGGTTGATGTACACGCCGCCAGTGCGTTAAACCTCTGTCATTGTGAGCGACACACCCTTATCCAAATCTGATCAACCCGGCACGATTGCGCGTCTTTTGCGTGATGGGCAGGTGCGTGCTGTACTGGCGCAATTGTTTGTTGTGGGTATTGTGGTTCTGCTGGGCTGGATTGGTATCAGCAATGTGCTGGAAAATCTGGCGCGGCAAAACATTGCCTCAGGCTTTGGCTTTTTGGATGAAAATGCCGGCTTTGGCGTCAATCAAACCTTGGTGGATTATGATGCCGGCTCAACCTATGGGCAGGCATTTTGGGTTGGGTTGACCAACACGTTGCTGGTCGCTGTGTTGGGCGTGTTTTTGACTACGCTGCTTGGCTTTGCGGTTGGCATTGGGCGGCTGTCATCAAACTGGCTGGTTGCCAAATTGTGTGCCGCCTATGTTGAGACGTTGCGCAACATTCCGCTGCTCCTACAAATTTTCTTTTGGTATTTCGGTGTTTTGAAGGCATTGCCCCATCCGCGCGATTCCATCGCATTGGGTGAGGGGTTCCTTGTCAATATTCGCGGTGTCTATTTCCCCCGCGCAGTGGGGGAGGAAGGGATCGCGATCGTATTGTTCGCGTTGCTCGCTGGCATTGTCGCGACCATTGTGTTGTCGCGCGCCGCCGCCCGGCATCTGTTACGGACGGGACAGGTGCGCAAGATTTGGCTTATTGGGCTGGGGCTGATTGTGGGGCTGCCGCTGGCGCTCTATTTCGTGCTGGGGCAACCGCTGGGCCTCGACATGCCGCAGGCCAGCCGCTTTAACGTCAAGGGTGGTGTGCGCATTATCCCTGAGCTGATTGCCCTTGTGCTGGCGTTGACGACCTACACCGCCTCCTTCATTGCAGAGATTGTGCGGGCGGGCATTCTGTCGGTCCCCAAGGGGCAGTCCGAAGCCGCCGCCGCATTAGGCTTGCCCAATGGGTTGACCCTGCGCAAGATTATTATCCCGCAGGCAATGCGGGTGATAATTCCGCCGCTGACAAGCCAATATCTGAACCTGACCAAAAACTCGTCACTTGCAGTGGCGATTGCCTATCCTGATCTGGTGTCTGTGTTCGCCGGGACAACGCTGAACCAAACAGGCCAAGCGGTTGAGATTTTGGGCCTGACCATGACGGTCTATTTGCTGTTGTCACTATCAACGGCGGGCTTTATGAACTGGTTCAACAGCCGCATGGCAATTCGGGGGCGGTCATGATGCTGAATTGGATGCGCGCAAATTTGTTCTCCTCATGGGGCAATAGTCTGCTGACGCTGATCAGCCTGTGGCTGGTTTGGGTGATCGGTTCAGGCATTGTTGAATGGGCGCTTATTGATGCCATCTTTACCGGTGATAATCGTGAAGCGTGTTTGGTGCCCGGCGCGGGTGCGTGTTGGCCCTATGTCGGGGCAAAGTGGAACCAGTTTATCTATGGCCGCTATCCGCTGGAAAGCCAGTGGCGGGTCGATCTGATCTTTGCCATGGGGGCAGGGGCCTTGATCCCCAGCATGATTGAGGGGATGCGTGGCCGCCGTTGGTTCGTGCTGTTCCTGCTGCTGCCATTCCCTGTGATCACCTATGTCTTGCTGACAGGCGGGATGTTCGGACTGGCAGAAATATCCTCTGACCTTTGGGGTGGCTTGGTGGTGACGTTGATCGTGGCTGTCACCGGTATTGTCGCCAGCTTGCCGCTCGGCATTCTATTGGCCTTGGGCCGGCAATCTGACCTGCCACTGATCAAAGCAATCTGCGTAGTCTTTATCGAATTTTGGCGTGGTGTGCCGTTGATCACGGTTCTGTTCATGGCGTCTGTCATGCTGCCGCTATTCCTGCCCGATGGTGTGGTGATCGACAAGCTGCTGCGTTGCCTGATCGGCGTTGCGCTGTTTTCAAGTGCCTATATGGCCGAGGTTGTGCGTGGCGGCCTGCAGGCCCTGCCCAAAGGCCAGACTGAGGGCGCGCAGGCGCTGGGCCTTAGCTATTGGCAGTCCATGCGGTTGATTATTCTGCCGCAGGCCCTCAGGCTCGTCATACCGGGAATTGTGAATACGTTTATTGGCCTGTTCAAGGACACGACGCTGGTGTTGATTATCGGCCTGTTTGATCTGTTGGGGATCATTCAGTTGACCTTTACCGATGCAGGCTGGTCCACACCGCAAACCCATAATACAGGCTATGTGGTGGCGGCGTTCATATTCTGGATATTCTGCTTCGCCATGTCGCGCTACAGCCAGCGCATGGAAAAACGCCTTGATGTAACGGGAGAACGGTGATGACCACGCCGATGGTGCAGATCAAAAACATGCACAAATATTATGGCGACTTTCATGTGTTGCGGGGCATTGATCTTGATGTCGCGCAGGGCGAACGCATTGTGATTTGCGGCCCGTCAGGGTCGGGCAAGTCAACCCTGATCCGCTGCTTGAACAGGTTGGAAGTCCATCAAAAAGGCGACATCACTGTTGATGGGATCACGCTGAATGATGACGTGAAAAATATCGATGAAGTGCGCCGTGAAGTTGGCATGGTGTTCCAACATTTCAACCTGTTTCCGCATCTGACGATTTTGGAAAACTGCACACTTGCCCCCATCTTTGTGCGCCATATGCCCAAAAAGGACGCCGAAGAACGGGCGATGGAGTATCTGACCCGCGTGCGGATCCCTGATCAGGCACACAAATATCCTGGCGAGCTGTCAGGCGGCCAACAACAACGCGTCGCTATCGCCCGCGCCCTGTGCATGATGCCCAAGCTGATGCTGTTTGACGAGCCGACAAGCGCCCTTGACCCCGAAATGATCAAGGAAGTGCTGGAGGTCATGGTGGAATTGGCTGAAGACGGTATGACCATGCTGTGCGTAACCCATGAAATGGGCTTTGCCCGTCAGGTCGCAGACCGCGTCATCTTTATGGATGAGGGGGAGATTGTCGAAATGGCACCGCCAGTTGAATTTTTCGACAACCCCCGAAGTGAACGAACGAAAGCCTTCCTCGGCCAGATTATGTAGCGTCGCTTTTAAGACCCACGATGGCCGTAATGCTGGCGACAATTGCTGCCAGTGAAATGCTCAACATCATGAATGACACGAACAGATTGGCAAAGCCTGCATCGGCGGGCGGGCCGCCATTGATTTCAAGGAAATTGGTGGCCCCGGTCATGGCGGCGGTTAACACGCCCAGCCAATTGCCAAAATTTGTGTACAGCCAACTCCACTTCAAGATGGATTTGCCACGTTCAGACAGCGTGAAGCGTGACCACACGGCCCCCATGGCAATCAGCAAGATCCCGCCGATCATGCCGATCATATGGCTGCTGATCAAAAGTGACGGCGCTTTGGCCATTGGGCCCAAAAAGCCCGCCAAAAGACCAAGCAGAATCAGGATGAAACCGTAACGGATCAGTGAATTATTCATGATGAGCCTCCCTCAAAATTCATTGATAGGGAGGGTAAGCAGAGTCGGGATGAAATCAAACCGAATTTATTCAGCCTGCCTCGACAGGATTATCTGCGCCTTCGTCACCCCATTCGGCCCATGAGCCATCATACAGGCTAACGTCAGCATGGCCCGCATCCGTTAGGGCAAGCGACAGGATCGCCGCAGTAACGCCGGACCCACAGCTGGTGACGATGGGTTTTGTAAAATCCGCGCCCGCCTGTTCAAACATGCCTTTAATCTCCATCGGGCCTTTGATCGTGCCGTTGGAGTGGATCAGGCTTGTAAACGGTACATTCATCGCACCGGGAATATGACCCTTTTTCAAGCCAGCGCGCGGTTCTGGGGCATCGCCCTTAAAGCGGGCTTCAGGGCGGGCATCAACAACCTGCCACAACCCCTTGTCCTGATTGCCTTTCATCTGATCAAGGCCGCGAACAAGGTCACTGTTCAGCCGGGCTGTGAAGTGACGTTCGCGCGGCATGGGGGGCAGATTTTCCAAGGGGCGACCTTCGGCCCGCCATTTGGGCAAGCCACCATCCAAAATGGCAACCTGTTCATGACCAAACGCCTTGAACATCCACCACACACGCGGGGATGAAAAAATGCCATGTGAATCATAGATTACAATCCGCACACCATCGCCAAGCCCAAGGCGGCGCACGCGAGAGGAAAATTTCTCAGGGCTGGGCAGCATATGGGGCAGATCGGTTGCGGTATCGCAAATTTCATCAATATCGAAATAGACCGCACCGGGAATATGGGCCGCCTTATGTTCGGCGCGGGCGTCTTTGCGTTCCGTCGGCATATACCATGTGGCATCGACCACCCGAATATCAGGGGCGTCCAGATTTTCGTGCAGCCAATCTGTTGACACGACGTTGAGTTTGAACCGTTCCATAGCTGAATAGAATCCTGATTAGACCCGCAAGGAGATGCTGTAATTTATATCCTGTTTAAGCAAGCCAGCTTGGCACGGGCAAGTCCCGTTCGCGCAAAAAGGCTGGATTAAACAATTTTGATTGATAGCGTGTGCCGTAATCACACAAAAGCGTGACAATCGTATGGCCGGGACCCATTTCCTTGGCCAATCTGACAGCACCGGCGATATTGATAGCGGTCGAGCCGCCGACGCACAGCCCTTCATGCTGCAACAGATCAAAGACATAGGGCAGTGCCTCGTCATCGCTGATCTGAAAGCCTGTATCGACGGGCGCGCCTTCAAGATTTGCTGTCACACGGCCCTGACCGATCCCTTCGGTGATCGAATCGCCGCTTGATTTCAGCTCACCATTTATGAACCAGTTATAGATGGCGGACCCGCCGGGGTCTGCCACAGCGGTTGTGATGTTCTGGTCAACGTCTTTCAGGCCCATTGACACACCGGCCAGTGTGCCGCCGGTTCCTACTGCGGAGACAAAGCCATCAATGCGGCCATCAAGGTCGCGCAGAATTTCGGGCGCCGTGGTTTCAATATGGGCCTGCCTGTTGGCAATATTATCGAACTGATTGGCCCACAGGGCGCTGCCCGGATTTTCAGCATTTAGGTCATCTGCCAAACGACCAGAATAACGCACATAATTGTTCGGGTCTTTATAGGGGGCAGCAGGAACAAGGCGCAAATCACAGCCGCACAGGCGCAGCATGTCTTTCTTTTCCTGACTTTGGGTTTCGGGCATGACAATCACGGTCTTGAAGCCAAGTGAATTGCCCACCAATGCCAAACCAATACCCGTGTTTCCGGCGGTGCCTTCAACGATTGTACCGCCTGCTTTCAACTGTCCCTTGGCAATGGCGTCCTTGATGATGAACAGGGCGGCACGATCCTTGACCGACTGGCCCGGATTCATGAATTCAGCCTTGCCTAAAATCGTGCAGCCAGTTTCTTCAGAAGCCTGGCGCAGCTTGATCAGGGGGGTGTTGCCAATGGCATCAACAAGATCGTTGCGAAATGTCATAGGGCCCTCAGGTCACGGTATAAAAACAGCGGGCAGCCCCCAAAAAGGCCACCGAATAGCGATTGCGGCGGAGGGTAAAGAAATCAGCGAAGGAAGTCTATAGAGGCAGGCGTTTCGCGGCGAATTGTGGTATAGCCGTCAAAAGCCTGTCACATTTGTGCCCAACTGCTTGGGTTATGTGGGGATGAAGCCGGGCGCAAGGCCCGTATGTGGGACGAAAAGAAGGATTTGGGGTCCATGAAAAAGACATTCGCATCATTATTGATTCTGTCGGGGTTGGGTCTGTCAGCGGCAGCCATCGCCGATTCGGCGGAAAAACCCGCACCGGAACCTGTCAGCGGCGGCGAACAGCCAACCGACCGGTGGGTGCCTGCCGATGGTGAAAACCTGACATTCAAGGTGATTGATGGCCGTAAAACCATCGGGGAGCTGACATTGGATTTTGCCTATGATGATGATGGCGTGCTGACGATTGTGCGGGACCATCAATTCCAGGCGTCACGGTTTTTTATGTCATTTTCAATGGAACAGGACATGACCAGCAAATGGCGTGACAACAAGCTGGTCTATATGAAAAACGATATGTTCGTTGATACCCCGATGGGTGATCAGGACTTCACGTTTGAGGCCGAAGAGGGCCAGTATGGCGACCTACATGCACAGACTGAGGCTGGCCCCCGTATTATCCCGGGCGATGCCTATCCCGAAACATTCTGGAACAGCAGCTTTTTTGAAAATGACCGTTTTTTCCGCGCGTATCTGGGTAGTGAGACGACACCGCAATTTCGTAAAGCAGGTGTTGATTACGTGACCCTGAATGGCGAAGACACAACCTGTGTGCGCTATGATGTGACGACACAGAATTTGCAGGGAGAGGACCAAACAAATCAATATTGGTTTGAAGAAAATGGCCGCCTTTGCCAGATGGCATTCACCAACCCTGCAGGCACATTTTATTACAAGCGTGACTAGGTACTGATCCGGCATTTGCCGGAAAAACCAAATTTGTGGACATGACCAATGGCTTGCAGTTGACGGACCCGCATGGTTCCCGTTAACTGCGGGCCATTGCTATATTCAATCAACTCAGTCAGGACAAAAACATGCTTGAAGGTCTGCGTATCGTCGAAATGGCCACCTATATTGCCGCCCCCGCCGCCGGGGGGATCATGGCCGATTGGGGCGCGGAAGTGATTAAGGTCGAAGCCCCCGGTGGTGACCCGATCCGTCAATTCTTTGCCGGTACGCGCGCCGAAGATATCGGCAATCCGGTTTTCGATCTGGATAATCGTGGCAAGCGGTCGATTATGATCGACATCAAGACAGAGGACGGTGCCGCCGCCATGCGCAAATTGGTGGGGGAGGCTGATGTCTTCATCACTAATGTTCGCCCCAGTGCGCTTGAACGGGCGGGCCTTGATTTCGATACACTGCATAAAGAACATCCGTCACTGATTTTCGCCTCCGTCACCGGTTATGGGCTTGAGGGGCCAGAACGTGATCGTCCCGGCATGGACATGGCAGCGTTTTGGGCGCGGTCGGGCATGGCGCATTTGTTCCAGCGTAAGGGGTATGCCCCCTTGCCCATGCGTGTTGCTGTGGGTGACCACACGACCGCGCTGGCGCTTGTCAGCGGCATTCTGGGGGCTGTGATTGAACGGCAAAAAACGGGCGAAGGCCGCCTTGTGGAGGCAAGCCTGTTGCGCACAGGCATCTACTGTCTTGGGTCCGATATGGCCATCCAGCAACGTTTGGGGCGCGTTGCCTCAACCCGTGAACGGAATATCGCGCCTGATCCCATGACCAACATCTATCAGACACAGGATGAAAAATGGCTGGTATTGCTGAACCGTCAGGGCAAGGGCGGCGGTGATTGGGACAAATTGGTTGAGCTGCTGGAAATTCCGGCGGACAAACTGGCGGATGAAAAATTCGTGACCAAGCGTGACCGCATGAAAAACAATGGCGACACGATCGCGCTGCTGGATGCGGGATTCCAATCATTCACAATGGAAGAAGTGTCCAAACGTCTGGATGCGGCAGATATTATCTGGTCACCCGTTAAATCAACCTATGAAGTGGTTGAGGATGCGCAGGCCCACGCCGCAGGGGCGTTTACTGAAATGCCGATGCCTGATGGGTCCATGTCAGCCACAATTGCGTCACCGGTGAATTTCCACGGCGCGGATAATGATCCCAAGGGGCCAAGCCCTGAACCGGGCCAGCATGGCCGTGAAATCCTTGCCAGCCTGGGCTATACAGAAGAAGAGTTGGATCGGATGCAGGAAGCAGGCGCGCTGAAATAGGCGCGCCACTTCACGGTCTTCCGTACGGATATTGGGGTATTGGGGCCATGGCCCCAAAATCACCATAATCTGGGTGAAAAACCAATCATGAAGAAAGAGGGTGGCTCCCCGGGCCGGACTCGAACCAGCGACCGAACGGTTAACAGCCGTTTGCTCTACCAACTGAGCTACCGGGGACCATGACTACCTGTGATCGGAGGGTCAGAGTTAAGACCCTCAAGCCACTGTGTCAATCAGTGTGGCGGGCTTATAGCAAAGGATTCGGCAAGTGACCACTGCCAAAATGAACATGGATGGCGACAAAACTGCACATGCACCGCGACGGCGCGGTTTAGGGGCCCCTCCGGTAGGGATCAGCTTTGGCAAACACCGCATTGGTGTGCCCCGTAGCCCGGTTTTAAGGCTGATTCTGGGCGTTGCCCTGATCTTGGGCGGTATGGTGGGCTTTTTGCCCGTTTTGGGCTTCTGGATGATCCCTCTGGGCCTTGGCGTGCTGTCCTATGACTTCCATTGGGCCCGGCGGCTGCGGCGCAAGTTTTTGCGGTCATGGGGCAGGTGGGAACGCAAGCGCAGCGACAACGCTAAAGCGCGGCGATAATTTTGTCGGCAATCGGTTGCAGGACGTCCGGCTTTTCCATATCGCGGGCATGAAGCGCCATCGATTCGCCCTTCATCACCGGCATCACATGCACATGATAGTGGAACACGGTCTGGCCGGCGGCCGCGCCGTTCAACTGCATGATCCGCACGCCATCGGATTCCAGACCCGCTTTGGCCGCTATTGCCATTTTCTGCGCCGTGGCAAGGCAGGCATTGGCCCAATCGATGGGCAGGTCAAAAAAATCCTGCGCGTGATATTTCGGAATGATCAAATGATGGCCGCGTGTTTGGGGCATGATGTCCATAAACACATAGGTCCGGTCATCTTCGTAAAGTTTGATGCTGGGAATATCGCCCGCAATAATCTTGCAGAACAGGCAATCGTCGGAATGATGTTCGGTCATGAAATCTATCTCACGCGTTAAAGGTTTGATTGATCAGGTTCATAGTCCTGATCCGTATCTGGGGTAAACTGATAACCTCCTTTTTTGAAGGGGGCACGGGCCTGTAAATAGGCCTGATCATCTTTCACCGCTGCGCGTTCCTGATCAAGAAAATGCGCCACAGCCTCGCGAAAGCCGTCATGGCAGATGTGATGCAGCGAATAGGTTAGGGCAGGTTCATACCCCCGGGCCAGCTTGTGCGCGCCCTGTGCGCCGGCCTCGACCCGTTTAAGGCCGTGTTTGATGGCAAAGTCGATGGCCTGATAATAACACAGCTCAAAATGCAAAAATTTGTGATGCTCAACCGCGCCCCAATTGCGCCCGTAAAGTGCGTCACCCCCAATGAAGTTCAGTGCCCCGGCAATCCAGCGGCCCTCGCGGCGGGCCATCACCAGCAGGATGTCTTCGGGCATGGATTGCGAGATCATGCTGAAGAACTCACGTGTCAGATAGGGGCTGCCCCATTTGCGATAGCCCGTATCCATATAGAATTGATAAAAGGCGTCCCAATGATCCTCCGTCAACTCATCACCTGTAAGGGATAGCACCTCCACGCCGTTGGCACCGGATGCTTCGCGCCGTTCACGCCTGATCTGTTTGCGCTTTTGCGAGTTCAGCGCCCCCAAAAAACCATCAAAACTTTGATAGTCGCGATTAAGCCAGTGGAATTGTTGATCGGTGCGCAGCAGATAGCCTGCCTGTTCGCCCAACAGCGCCTCGTCTTCCGGTAAAAAAGTAACATGGGCAGACGACAATGCAGCTCGTTCGGTCACGCCGCGTACCCCTTCCAGCAGGGCACGTTTGACCTGTTCCCCCTGATCACCTTCAAGCGCGGTCAGCAAACGCCGCCCGGTTGCAGGGGTGAAGGGCACAGCTGCCTGCATTTTGGGGTAATACTCACCACCGGCCCGTTCAAGCGCGTGTGCCCATGAATGGTCAAAGACATATTCCCCATAGGAATGCGTTTTGGCATAGCATGGCACAATGCCAACCACGTCGCCGTTACCTTGTTCCACCACCACATGTTGGGGGATCCAGCCCGTGTCCGGCTGGGCTGAGCCTGACTGTTCCACAGCCACAAAAAAGGCATGACGCAGGAACGGATTGTGTGGCAGATGCGGCGGGTTGGCGTGGGCATCCCATATAGCGGGCGCAAGCTCGTCCGCGCCGCTTAACAATCGTGCTTTCAGCGCCGAATTGTCAGCCCCTGATTGGTCCATCATGCCGGATCGACCCCTTCAAAGATGATTTGGTCAGCATATGCCGCCGCGCGAGCCTTCAGCACCTCATCCTTTACGGTCCATGTCAGGATCGGCATCCCTAGGGCACGCAACTGGCGCACAGGTGCTGTCGGCAGGAACAGAATATTATAGGCCACAAAGTCAGGTTGCGAAATGGCGACTGATTCAAGTTGCGTCAGCTCCCGCCGTTTTTGCCAGCCAAGGCCATAGCCATGTTCAATAAAGCTGGTGGCGATTTGCCCGCGCAGATATTGCGGCGCGTGTTCTGCGAACCAGCCCATCGATTCGGGGGAAAACGACATCACGGCGACCGGGCCGTCATAGCCTTTCAAGGCGCGGGCAACAGCTGCCTCCAGCGGGCCGACCTTCTCACCGGGGCGGGTCTTGATCTCAATCAACAGGGGCACGCGGCCATCGATCAGTTGTAACCCTTGCGCCAATGTGGGGATGGTTTCGAGGAAATCGAAATAGGTAATTTCATTCAGTTCTGCGGCGGTCAGATCTTTCAGACGTTCAGGGCGACCACACAGGCGCACCAGTTCGCGATCATGAAAGATCATCGCCTCGCCATCCTTGGAAAGATTGACGTCAATCTCAATCCCATAGCCGCTATTGATCGCCGCCGCGATGGCGCTGAGGGTGTTTTCCACCCGGTCGGCATCATGCAGACCCCGATGGGCATAGGGTTGGGCGGTCAACCATGCGGGCGTGCCATAGCTGGTCATGTGGTAACCTCAAACACGGCATCAACCTCAACCGCTGCATCAAGAGGTAGGGAGGAGGCACCGACAGCTATGCGCGTATGTTTGCCTGCGTCGCCCAAACAGGCAACCATCAAATCAGACGCACCATTAATCACCTTGGGATGATCGGTGAAGCCTGCGCCCGCATTCACAAATCCGTTCAGGCGTACCAAGCGGACAATTCGGTGCATATCACCTTCAAGCGCCTGTGACAGTTGCGCCAGAATATTGACGGCGCAATGGCGGGCGGCATCGATTGCCTCATCAACGCTCAACCCATCATCACCGACCTGTCCGGTGATCAGGTCGCCATCGGCGGTCAGGGACACTTGGCCTGAAATCCAAACCTGTGACCCGGTGATAAGCCACGGCACGTAATTGGCGATAGGGGCAACAGGTTCTGGCAGGCGCAGGCCAAGGGCGGCGAGCTTGTCTTCAATTTCTGAACGGGTCATATCCGATTCCTTCACCTGACCGACATTGTGGGCGCTAACTTACTGAACAAACTGGTCGAACTAACTTGGCTAATTGGTTCCATATCTTTACCATTCAGATCGATGATGACAAAGCAATGACATGAGGGGCATATGCAACTTAACCAAGTGGCACCGGTTGAAGAAGGATTTTTCCTTGGCCCGTGCAGGATTGGCCCCAAGGGGGTGATCGCCACATGGCCCCGCCATGAGGATCGCTGGCCGTTACCCCTGCCGCAAATCGAACAGGCGCTGGCAGCATTGCTGCATCAGATGCACAAACATGTGCCCGTCACCGTTCTTGTCGGGGCGGAGCAGGGGGCAGCCGCCCGTTTGGCCTGTGGCCCGGACATCAACTTATTGACCACCGCCTTTCAGGGTGACGTGATCGGAACCGATGGCCCGTGGCACCTGACCGATGGGGCCGGAACGTTAAAGCCACTGCACTGGACCAATGCCATCCACGGTGTGCGCCACGCGCCGCCGCAACGTGACGGGTATATCGCCCCGGTTAATTTGGATGGCCATCTGGTTATGGCAGATGGGCGTGGGCTGATAATCGCGTCTGAAGAAGGCCTGCTGGACGCAGATCGCAATCCTGAATTGACCATGCAACAGGTTGAGGAGCGCCTGGCGCTTTATCTGGGGGCACGTCATGTTGTGTGGCTTGGTGGTGGATTGCATCGCCTGCGTGGGGGCCTGACGGGGGCATTATTGATTGGGAAGGGGCCAGACATTCTGGTTGCCCATGTCCCTGATGATGACGTGAACCGCGCGCGCCTTGATGATATGGCGGCAACCCTTGCCCATGATCGCAATGCTGATAAAGACCCGCTAAACGTGGTATGGATTGAATGCAAGACAGGCGCAGGGCCCAATGGGCCGCTTGATTGTCTGGTGGGGGATGGCGCCGTGTTCAGTGCCGCGCCCGATCAACAGGTTGCAGATTATTTTGGTGTCCCGCATGTGACTTTGACCGTCGATCCTGTGCTTGGTGAAACAGGTGGGCTGTCTGCGTGGTTAAGGCCCTTGCCCTAAATTCCACGCCAACGCGTGCCCCCTATAAGTTTCGGGGGTCTGGGTCGGTGTCTTCATTCTGTTCGGGCAATGCCTGTTTTGATGTTGAAAGGCTGCGGCCCTTTTCAATGGCGTCCTTGCCGAACTTGTTGCGCACCAAATCCATTGCCCGTTCAGCCTTTGCTCGTGTAGCGGCATCAGGGTCCAGCAGGTCCTGCGGATCAGAATCGCCGGGATCAACCAGATTTGATATGCCAACACCCAACAAGCGATATTTGCGCCCCGTACATTCCTTGGCCAGAAACGGTTGGGCGGTCCGGTAAATCACATCCGCCAATTGGGTCGGATCATGCAAGCTTTTACTGCGGGTGATCGACTTGAACTGATTGTCCTTCAATTTCAACGTCACGGTATAGCCGGCCCAACCGGTTTTCTTGGCGCGGCTGGCGACCCGTTCTGCCTGTCGCCACAATAACCGTTCCAGCCGTTCCTGATCGGCAATGTCTTCGTTAAAGGTGGTCTCACCCGATATGCTTTTGACCACGTCCGTTTTGCGGACCTGTCGATGGTCTATCCCACGGCTTAGGTTATAAAGGCGCAGGCCAAACTCCCCATATTGTTTGACAAGTTCTGCCTGTTCCATCCTTTGCAGTTGTGACACATGGGTGATGCCGTGGCGGTTCAGCTTTTTGCCCATTGCCTTACCCACACCCCAAATGGCCGTGACTGGTTTTGCAGATAGGTAGTCACGGGTTTGCGCCGATGTGATAGAGAAAAACCCCGCGGGCTTATCCTCATCAGACGCCATCTTGGCCAGAAATTTGTTGTGGCTTAACCCGATAGAAACGGTGATCCCGACTTTGTCTTCGATATGTTTTGCCAACTTGCACAGGGTCTTTGCAGGCACCATGCCGTGCAGGCGTTCTGTTCCGGTTAGGTCAAGAAAAGCCTCATCAATAGAAACGGGTTGGACCAGTGGGGTCACTTCCTCCATCAATTGGCGCACCTGTTGTCCGGCGGCAGAATATTTTCCCATATTCGGTTTGATGATAACCGCATCGGGGCACAGCTTGCGTGCCTGAAACATGGGCATGGCAGAATGCACCCCATCAACGCGGGCGATATAGCAGGCGGTTGAAACGACGCCACGAACGCCGCCACCGATCAGGACTGGCTTTGTCGCCAAATCGGGATTGTCCCGCTTTTCAATGGCGGCGTAAAACGCATCGCAATCAATATGGGCAATCGACAGCCCGGCAACTTGTTCGGGTTTGACAAGCCGCGGGCTATGGCAGTTGGGGCAACGCGGTGGGGCTGGCGCAGACGTGTCGCGTGGCGGCAGGTCTGTAAGACAGGTTCTGCAAAAGCCGTTTGTCCCTTCGATGTTGTGATCTAGCTTTGGGGCCATAGCCATGCTGCCCCGCGCACACCGGACGAATCCCCATGCGCTGCTTTCAAAAGGGTGGTTTCGACATGATCGGTAAACGCAACCGCATCCCATAGTTTTGGAATGTCACTGTACAGACTGTCTATATGGCTGACGCCGCCGCCCAGCACAATCGCTGCCGGGTCCAGCATCGTAATGATAACCCCAAGGCCGCGCGCAAATTGATGGGTGTATAGGTCAAGCGCCTGTGCGGCTGCCTTGTCTTTAGCGTCCGCGATTTGCGCTGCGGTTAACTCATCCGCGCCACCTGCCTGCCTATAGGTTTTTGCAAGGCCGGGGCCGCTTAAAAATGTTTCAACGCAATTGTGTCGTCCGCAATAACAATTGCGGGCAGGGCCGTCCGTGCTTGGGTCATACCACGGCAGGGGGATGTGTCCCCATTCCCCACCGGTATGGTTGGGCCCGTCATGCAATTGTTTGTTGATGACAATGCCGCCACCGGTACCGGTGCCGACTATCACCCCGAAGGTTGAGGGGAAGTCGCGCGCCGCGCCGTCTACCGCCTCAGACAGGGCAAAACAATTGGCGTCATTTTCTGTGCGAATGGTATAGCCCAACAGGGCTGCCAAATCCTTGCCGAAGGCTTGCCCATTCAGCCATGTGGAGTTGGCATTCTGGACCAGCCCAGTGCGGGGGTGGTGGCTACCGGGCATACCGACACCAACCGTAAAGGGATCATCGGGGGCAACAGCGCGCACCTGATCAACCACCTGTTTGATTGTGTGCAAGGTGCCCGCATAGTCGTTGCGCGGTGTTGGTGTGCGGTGACGGGACAGCGTGTGTCCATCTTGATCAAGGGCAATGGCCTCAACCTTAGTGCCGCCCAGATCGACACCGATGCGCAACATCAGACGCCGGCCTTTAACACCCGCATTGCCTCGTCACAAATGTCAGCCCAGCTTTGGGCGCGATAATGTGTGACGTCCAATGTCGGCATGATCTTGTTGATCACAGGGTCAGCAACAAACTGAATCCGATGGGAATGGGGCACATGTTCTGCGACCGACACATGGTTGGGCGGCAGGTCATCGATGAACACAATCGGGTCACCTGCCATCTCGCTCAACCTATGGGCCAAAACCCCCTTGGGCGCGTCAGACGCGATAACCGGATAGTCAAAACCCAAGCCCGACAGGTGATCAAGCCGCGTTTGGCGAAAGCGAGAGGGCAGCTTGGTCAGGATCACAATCTGGGCATGGTCGGCCAGATGGTTCAGCCCCTCAAGCGCGCCATTGACGGCGGGCTGGGTCTGCATGCCGAATTCAAAGAAATGGTGCAGGGCGTCGGTGACCTCGCCCTGATCAAGCACACGCCCCGTGCTTGCCTCTTTTAGGGAACCTGTGATCCGCGCCGTTTCTCGGTCACGGGTCAGACCCTGATCTTCGAACCAGTTATCAACTGGGTCGAGGAAATGCAGGATCACCTCATCCGCATCGCATAACAGCAGGGGATCGCCTGTGTTCAGGTCAAGGGACGCAACGGCCGCCATGGTGGCGTCGTCTGGTTTTTCAGCCTCATAGAGGCGCATATCATCGTGAGCGCTGGTCATGGCAGGACCATAGAACAGCCCAAGAACAAATCCAAGCGGGATTGCACCATTCAGGCCGGATTCAGGTAAAGAAAAACCGCCTGGCAGCGGGGCCGCAGGCGGTGTTTTCGTCAGCTATGGAATAGGGAACCTATTTAATTTTGGTTTCCTTGAATTCCACGTGCTTGCGTACAACGGGGTCGTACTTTTTCATGACCATCTTTTCGGTCTGTGTACGAGCGTTCTTTTTGGTCACATAGAAAAAGCCCGTACCAGCAGTGCTTTCGAGCTTAATTTTAACTGATGCTGGCTTTGCCATGACATAAATCCTGTTCGCTTGCCCCGGGCCGGGTGGCGCGGGTAAAAATCAAATATGGAGCGCGACCATAGCCTTGCAGCTTTTAAAGTCAAGAAAAACAGCCCGATTGCTTTCGGCCTGCGCGCTTCCGTCGCTTTTTGGCGTGTTTTCAGCCGTTTTCCGGACTTCTTAGGTCGTTTGCGGACGGCGCATCCGGGTAAGAATCAGTAACACATAGGCCGCCATAATCCCTGCCAACAGATAGGGCAAACCGTTCGGGCCAGTGATATCCATCGCAGCCCCCGCGATCGGCGGGGCCACCAATGTACCAATGGCATAGAGCATGATGAACGCGGCATTGGCATTGACCAACGCCACACCGGTGAAGCGCGCACCCAACAAGGCCAAACCAACGGTATAGAGGCCGGACACAATCCCCATCCCGCCCGCCAGCAATGGCAGATAAAGCCAAGCATCATGAATAGACAGGGGCAACAGGATGCTGCTGAAGGCAGCGGTTGCCGCGCAAAGCAGTAAAACCATATGGCGATTGATTCGGTCCGCCAGAATACCGATGGGGATCAGTAACAGCAGGTTCCCCAAACCCATGGCGGTCAGCATGGCTGCGCCCTCGGTGGCCGTTAGGCCACTGCGCACGCCATAGACCGGCAACAGGTTGAACATGGCAGTTTCATAGGCCCCGAACAGCAGCGCGGCAAGAATGGCGGCAGGGGCCAGTTTGATCAGCGTCAGGATGCGTTCGGGTCGTTCTTCACTTGGTAGGTTGAGGGAGGGCAGCTTGGCCATCATCGCAAGTCCAATGGGAACGGCAGCAACCAGCATCAGCGCAGCCCCTGCCAAAAACGGTGCAGACCCTTCAAATCCGGTGAATTGCAACACAATGGGACCGATGGCAAAGCCTGCGGATAATACAGCCCCCAACACACCCATCATGCGCCCGCGGCGATTGTCAGGCGTGATGGCGTTGATCCAAAACTCAGCCACAGTCATCAATCCTGTGTGCGCCGCCCCGTGGACAAAGCGCAGGGGCAACCACGCATAGGGATCATCAATCCACAAATAGGCCAAAAAGCAGGCCGCGGATAACAAGGCGCTAAAGAATAACAGGGGCAGCGTGCCAACCCTTTGCGCCAGCTTGGGCAATTGTGGCGCGCAGATGATAATGGCAAGGGACGGCATCGCGGTGGAAATGCCAATAAATGTCCCGCTTAAGCCCCACATTTCCTGCTTGATGGCAAGCA
This sequence comes from Hyphomicrobiales bacterium, assembly GCA_006844605.1. Classification (GTDB taxonomy): domain Bacteria; phylum Pseudomonadota; class Alphaproteobacteria; order SPJN01; family SPJN01; genus SPJN01. The sequence goes on from SPJN01000007.1 coordinate 85,000, forward strand.
GCGGTTGGCTTAGCCCAAACATCACCCCGGTCACCAACATGGCCGGGAACAAGGCCATATAGGTCAGGCGGCGTTGCCTTGGATGTAGTATCAGCTCACTCATGATCGATGATCGTTTTGCCGTTGCGATAATGCATAAAGACTGCCTGTGGAGGGCGCGCGTTATCAAGCAACAGGGCAAGACGATCAAGCATCATTTCGGTGACATCAATCAGCGGCAGCTTGTGCCGGGCATGATCCAGTGGGTACCAGTCGGCGTTGCGTATCTCATCCGTGTCGGTCAATTTCCCGGCAAGCTGATGACGTTCCGCCGCAAAAAATCGCGCGTGGGAACGTAACGGGCTTTCTGTTGGTGTGATTGCGCGGCCCATATAGGTCAGCGCCGACAGATCGGGGAACAGCTTTTGCTTGCGAAACAAATCCCAGCCTTCAGCTTGCGGCGGCTTTGCGGTCTGGTGCGGCTTACCCAGGTAAAGTCCTGTCTCCTCAGCGGTTTCGCGAATGGCTGACAGGCCAAGGGCGTGGGCGGATAAGGGCGTGGTATGGGCGGGCGTGTGGAGTAGCCGCTTATCTAACGGGAATTGGCGCGCCAGCATTTTGTCCGCAGGCTCAACCCCGCCACCGGGGAACACAAACATGTCCGGCAGAAACCGACTTTTCTTGGCACGCTGTCCCATCAGCACAAGGCGCTTGTCAGCATCAAAGACAATCAGGCTGGCAGCATCGCGTGGACGTGCCGCCTTGTTATCGGGCGCGTTCATTCAATTTCTGTCCATTGGGGCTTGCCCTTGTGGAAGTAAAAGAATGGCACTTTATGGGTTGGGTCAAACGGATCAGGCAGCGCCATACGATCAAGCGCGATTTGCACAATCATGCGTGTGATGTTCGGCAGATCAAGCTGCGTTGCTTCTTCAAGGGCCACCCAATGCAGGTCCAGCAATTCGCCCGATCCTGCCAGCGCGTCATGGCAATCCGCTGCGATTACATCTGCCGGGGCCATAAAAAAACGCGCATCGTAGCGTTTGGGCCGATAGGGCGGTGTGATGGCGCGGGCGATATAGGCCATACGATCAAGCGCGGGCAACGCGCCTGACTGGAAATAATTTGCCCAACCGGGGGAGCGTGTCTTGACCGCATTTGCGTCTGCTTGCGTCACGCCTGCTGCCAAACCGGTTTCTTCATAGGTTTCGCGTAATGCGGCAAGCGCAAGTGCCTGTGCCTTTGCGGGGCTGATGGTGCGAGCGCCGCGGGGGTCTTGGGTCAGTTTTTCAATGGCAGGATCAGGCAAAGGAGCGTGGGGGGCAATGACATGATCACCCCGGTCAAGCCTGCCGCCGGGAAAGACAACCTTATGCGGCATAAAGCTTGTGCCGCCGGACCGTTGCCCCATCAAAACATGGGGGCGTCCTTTTTGTTCACGAATAAGAAGAAGTGTCGCCGCATCGCGTGGGCGTGCCGCGCGTGATGTATTGGGCGCGCGCTGTGGCCCGTCTTCCGGCTTGTTAAAGCTGCTCATAAAAACTACCCGTCGAAAATGAATTCTTGTTGGCGCAAGAGTGACGGGTCAGTGACCGAATGTCCAGAGGGGCCGGTGAACGACCAGCCCAAAGACAACCTAATCGTTGTAGCTGGGCGGATCGAGGCTGTCGCCAGCTTCGCCAAAGCCATGCAGACGCAATGCCCATTGCAGATTAACGAAGGCACCCTTGATAATGGGCAGCAAGGTCAATGTCAGTATGATCGACAGGAGTGGCCAAATCGCCCAATGCACCCACATGGCGGGACTGTAGGCTTTTTCCACAATCAGCAAAAGCGGGATCAAAATATGACCAAGCACAAAGATGGTCAGATAGGGCGGGGCATCATCAGCGCGATGATGATACAATGCTTCATCGCAATGGGGGCAATTGTCATTGATTTTCAAATAGCTTGAAAAAACCTTGCCCTCACCACAGGACGGACATTTCCCGCGCGCACCGCGCATCATGGCCTGCCCCAAGGAACGATTGTCCACATCAAGTGTGGTTTGATTGTCAGACACCATATCGGTCATCGAAATCTCCTAATTACCCCATTCCAATTTCTTGGGCCCCGGGTATGTGGAGAGAGTGGGGGTGATCACCGAAATCAGCAATGTCCCGCAATGTCGCACGGCAGGACCGCACATGCGACAAAGCGTTAGCGTTTTGAAGGCTTCTTGCGTTTTGGCGGTCTGCCGCGCCCGTTTCCGCCACCATTGCCGTCGCTATTGCCGCCCTTTGGGGCACCCCGGCCACCGCGTGGTCCGCCACGCCTATTGGCCTGCTTACCGCCGCGCAACTGGTTGATAGTGCGGGTGGGCTGATGGTCTTCGAGTTCAAACAGCAATCCGCCACGAACGGGTGTTGCTTCTAACAGGCGCACTTCAACCCGGTCACCAAGTCCGTATACGATCTTGCTGCGTTCACCGACCAATGCGAAATGCTGCTCGCGATAATCATAATAATCATTGGGTAGGCGGCGCATGGGGATCAACCCATCCGCACCCAGTCCGTCCAGTTTGACGAATAGCCCCGCATTGGCAACGCCTGCAATACGCCCGGCAAAGGTTGCCCCGGTATGGTCCTGCATATAATGCGCCAAGTAACGATCAGTGGTTGACCGTTCTGCCTTCATCGACCGTCGTTCAGTATCTGATATTTCACTGGCAGTCCGGTCCAGCCGTTCCATGTCGTCGGCAGACAGGCCACCTTCACCCAGTTTGCAGGCGGTTATCAATCCGCGATGCACAATCAAATCGGCGTAACGGCGGATAGGTGATGTGAAATGCGCATAGCGGCGCAAGTTCAATCCAAAATGGCCGAGATTTTCGGGGCTATAGATTGCCTGCTTTTGGCTGCGCAAGATCACCTCTGGAACGACAAGTTCGTTCGGTGTGTCCTTGATTTGCTTCAACAGACCGTTGAGCCGTTCTGGGGTCCGCATGGGACCGGGGGTGATCGACAGATCAAGGCTGTTCAGATAATCGCGCAGGGTTGCCAATTTTTCGTCAGATGGTTCTTCATGAACCCGGTAAAGGCAGGCCATGCCCTTGCCCTCAAGCTCCTCAGCTGCGGCAACATTGGCAAGGATCATACAATCTTCGATCAGGCGATGGGCATCAAGACGGTCGCGCAATGTGACCGCGCTGACCTTGCCATCGTCACCAAGGCGCACGCGATGTTCTGGTAGATCAAGGTCAAGCGGGCTGCGCTTTGTCCGTTCCTTACGGGTGGCGTTCCATGCGCTCCACAATGGTTTCAAAACAGGATCGACAAGTGGCCCGGTTTGATCATCAGGGCGACCTTCAACACCGGCCTGTGCCTGTTCATAGGTTAATGACGCGGCTGAGCGCATTAAGCCGCGGACAAATTTGTGCCGCAGTTTCTTGCCCTTTTTGTCGAACACGATGCGCACGGCAAGGCAGGGACGGTCCACGCCTTCATGAAGGGAACACAGGTCACCAGACAAGCTATCGGGCAACATGGGCACAACACGGTCAGGAAAATAGCTTGAGTTGCCGCGCATCAATGCTTCTTTATCAAGGGCGCTGCCGGGCCTGACATAGTGGCTGACGTCTGCGATTGCGACCCAGATGATGTGCCCGCCTTCATTGTCGGGGTCGTCATCGGGCATCGCGCAAACGGCATCGTCATGGTCACGGGCGTCTGCGGGATCGATTGTGATCAGCGGCAGGTCGCGCAGGTCTGTGCGGCCCTTGGGGGTGGTGACAGGTTTTGCGGCTGTTGCCTCATCCATAACGGATTGGGGAAAGGCATCAGGAATATTGTGTTCATGGATCGCAATCAGGCTGATATTGCGGGCATCATTCAACGGTGCCAGCCGTTTTAGGATGCGGGCACGACGCAGGCCCATGCGGCCACGGGGCAGCACCTCCAGCTCAACCAATTCATGATCTTTTGCGCCTGCCGTGTCTTCAGGCATGACGTCCAGCTCATACCGCGCCTTTTTGTCGATCAGACTGATACGGCCACCATGTTCGGTTTTGCTGAACATGCCCAAAACCCGTTCCGCCCGCTTTTCAAGGCGGCGCATGATGCGGGCTGTATAGGCATAATGGGGATCATTGTCGAAATTTTTTGTGATGCGCGCCAACACGCGATCACCAACACCGGGTAGGGCGTTGGTCTGTTTGTTGCGCTTGTCGATCTTGATCAGGACGGTCGGACGAACGCCATTATGGTCGTCCCACTTGACCGGGGTGCCGATCAATTCACCTTCTTCATCTTGCGAAACATCAAGGACCGTAACATTGGGCAGGCCGCCAGCCTCGCTAACCTTTTTACCGCGCTGTTTGGCAATCAATCCTTCTTCGCGCATTTCACGCAGGGTCTGGCGCAAGGCGGTGCGGTCCGCGCCCTTGATATTAAAGGCACGCGCAATATCACGACGGCTAATCTCGCCATCCTGTTGTTCGATGAATGTCAGGATGTCCGCTTTTGACGGCAGGTCCGGCTTATAAGGCGGTTTCGCCATTGATGCTACGTTGCGTCCTCATTCGAAGGTGCTGCAGCGGTTTTCGTTGCGGCTTTCTTCTTTGTAGCAGCTTTCTTTTTGGTTGCGGCCTTTTTCTTTGTCGCTGTCTTTTTCTTGGCGGCCTTTTTGGCAGTTTTCTTTTTAGCGGTCTTCTTTTTCGCAGTTTTCTTCTTTGCCGCTTTCTTTTTGGTGCCCGCCTTCGCCGCCTTGGTCGTGATCCATTCGGCGGCTTCTTCTGCGGTTATGTCATCAGGCTCACGCTCACCGGGGATGGTGGCATTGATCTTGCCGCATTTCACATAGGGGCCGTAACGGCCATTGTGAACGGTCATGGGGTCGCCAAGCTCAGGATGGTTACCCAGCTCTTTCAGGGGCGCGGCGGCGCGGCCACGCCCGCCAGAGGCCTTGGCCTCTGCCAACAGGGTAACGGCGCGGTTAAGACCGGTTTCAAAAACCTCTTTCCATTCTGTCAGGCGGGCATATTTCCCGGCATGACGTAGATAGGGGCCATAACGGCCAATCGCAGCTTCAATCGGTTTGCCATCTTCGGGGTGATCGCCAACAACGCGGGGCAGGCCTAGCAATTTAACCGCAAGGGCCAAATCCATTTCATCGATGGCAACGCCTTTGGGCAGACTGGCACGCTTTGGCTTTTTCTCTGCCTCAGGGTCATCAAGCTGCACATAGGGGCCAAAACGGCCGCCACGGAATGTGATGGGGTGGCCCAATTCGGGATGGTTGCCCAGCTCACGCACGTCACCGGCGGCAAGTTTGGTTGCATCGCCGTCATCATCGCTTTCGGTGAAGGGGCGTGTGAATTTGCATTCAGGATAGTTTGAGCAGCCGACAAACGCACCAAAGCGTCCGACCTTCAGGCTTAACTCACCATTATCGCATTTGGGGCAGCCACGCGGGTTGGAGCCATCTTCCTTTGCCGGGAAGACGTGATGCCCCAATGATTCGTTCAACGCGTCCAGCACATGGGTGACGCGCAGGTCAGTGGTTTCATCCACTGCCGCAGAAAATTCGCGCCAGAACTGGTTCAGCACGTCTTTCCAGTTGGCCTTGCCGTCCGAAATTTCATCCAGCTGGTCTTCAAGCGATGCGGTGAAATCATATTCCACATAGCGCCGGAAAAAGTTTTCAAGGAATGCGGTGACCAAAATGCCCTTGTCTTCGGGGATAAAGCGATTGCGGTCCATGCGGACATAATCACGGTCACGCAATGTCGTCAGGATGGACGCATAGGTGGACGGGCGGCCGATGCCTTGTTCTTCCAATGCCTTGACGAGCGAGGCTTCGGAGAAACGGGGCGGCGGCTCGGTAAAGTGTTGACGGGCCAGCACATCGCCACGGGTGATGGCGTCGCCTTGCTTCAATGCGGGCAGGCGTGCTTCATCCTCGTCATCGGACTTCTCATCCTTGCCTTCTTGGTAAAGTGTCAGGAAGCCGTCAAACGTGATGACCTGTCCGGTCGCGCGCAGCTCAATCTGATCAGTTTTGGTGGCAATGGTGATGGTCGTCCGCTCCATCCGGGCAGATTCCATCTGGCTGGCCATCGCGCGTTTCCAGACAAGCTCATATAATTTGGCTTGGTCTTCGTTCAGTAGGCCGCGTGCCTTTTTCGGGGTCAGGCGGAAATTCACCGGGCGGATTGCTTCATGCGCCTCTTGTGCGTTCTTGGCCTTGCTTTTATAGGCGCGGGGCACGTCGGGGACATAGCTGTCGCCAAATTCGTCCTGAATAGTGCCGCGGGCAGCGGCAATGGCTTCACCGGCCATTGAGACGCCATCAGTACGCATATAGGTGATCAGGCCGGTTACTTCGCCATTGATCGGCACGCCTTCATATAGCTTCTGCGCAACCTGCATCGTGCGGCTGGCGTTAAAGCCCAACTTACGACTGGCTTCCTGTTGCAGGGTTGAGGTTGTGAAGGGCGGGGCCGGGTGGCGCTTGGCCGGTTTTGCCTCTGCCGCCTCAACAAAAAAGTCGGCAGCTTCGATACGTTGCTTTGCTGACGTGGCGGCAGCCTCGTTGGCCAGGTCATATTTACCAAGCTTTTTGCCATCTAGGGCAAACAGGCGGGCTTCAAATTTATGCGCGCCATCATTGGCCATATTTGCAAGGACCGACCAATATTCGCGCGGTACGAATTTTTCAATCTCAAGCTCACGATCGCAGATGATGCGCAGTGCCACAGATTGCACGCGCCCCGCAGACCGGCTGCCCGGCAGCTTGCGCCACAAAACCGGCGACAATGTAAAGCCAACAAGATAATCAAGCGCGCGGCGGGCCAGATAGGCGTCAACCAGCGGCTGGTCAATCTCACGCGGGGCGGCCATAGCCTCCAGCACAGATTTTTTGGTGATGGCGTTAAAGGTGACGCGTTCGACCTTTTTGCCCTTCAGGACGCCCTTGGCCTCCAACACGTCCAGCACATGCCAGGAAATTGCTTCCCCTTCACGGTCGGGGTCAGTTGCGAGGACAAGGCGGTCGGTCTTTTTGACAGCGGCAGCAATTTCATTCAGGCGTTTTTTGGAGTCGGGATCGACATTCCACGTCATCGCAAAATCATCGTCGGGCTGGACGGAACCATCCTTGGACGGCAAATCACGGACATGACCATAAGAAGCCAAAACCTCGAAATCATTGCCGAGATATTTGTTGATGGTCTTTGCCTTGGCGGGTGATTCAACAATAAGTACTGTCATGGGTCCTTCAAATGCTGCGGGCTGAACGGAACAAATCGGCGGGAGACTTGGCCTGTTTTGACCGATTTGTCAAATGGTTGATGTTTAGGGTGCTTTTCTTACCTAAAAGGTAAGACCTTCATTTTCAGGTTCAGACAGGGCCACCTTGCCGCCCGGTTCACGGGCCAACTTGCCCGCCAAATCCAGTTCAAGCAGCAATACTGCGATGTGTTGTGATGGCGCTTCAAGGGCGCGCACCAACTCGTCAATGTCAATCGGTGTCGGCCCCAATAACTCCATCATATTGTCCCGCAAGGGGGGCAATTCCCGCTCGTCTGGGTCGTCCGGTGGCGGCGCATTCAGGAATGGATTGTCAGGTTCTGACAGGGGCAGGCGGGCCGGATCGGGCAGGGCCTGAATAATATCCTCAGCGCTTTCCACCAGCTGCACGCCCTGCTTCAATAGCTTGTTCGATCCCCGCGCCCGTTCATCAAGGGGGGAGCCGGGGACGGCGAACACTTCGCGATTTTGCTCGCCCGCCATGCGCGCCGTGATGAGGGAGCCTGACCTGTCCGCCGCCTCAACCACCAGTGTGCCAAGCGATAGCCCTGCAACGATGCGGTTACGTTTGGGGAAGTGACGGGCAATCGGTGCCTCACCGAAGGGCACTTCGCTGATGATTAGACCTTGTGTGCGCATTTCATCGTAAAGGTCTTGATTTTCCTTGGGATAAACCCGATCAATACCGCCGGCCACAACAGCGATTGTGCCGGTTTTTAGCGCCCCCACATGGGCGGCCCGATCAATGCCGCGGGCAAGGCCGGATGCCACGACATAGCCTGCTGCGCCCAATTCCTGCGCTATTTGATGGGCCAGCTTGCGGCCGTTTAGCGAGGCGTTGCGTGCGCCGACAATGGCAACCGTTGGTTTTTGCAGCAGGGCTGCATCGCCCAGCAGGGTCAATACCGGTGGGGCGTCATCAATATGGGCAAGCAGGGCGGGATAGTCAGCGTCGGCCCGGGTGATCAGGCGAGCGCCGAAATCCGTGATGGCTTTCAGTTCCTGTTCTGCCACAGCTTTGGTGCAAACCTTGATCCGTCGTTTGCCGCCCTTTGCGGCAAGATCAGGCAGCTTCGCCAGTGCTTTTGTCGGGCTGCCAAAACGGTCCAGCAATGCGTAAAAGGTTTTGGGGCCGACATTTTCGGATCTTATCAGGCGCAGCCAATCAACTGGCGAGCTATCAGATGCCATCATGGGACTGTGCGCCACGATCTAGGCTTGCTCTTCATCTTTTTTGGCACCGATTTTGGGTTCTTCCCCACGGATCAGCCGCCCAATATTTTCCTGATGGCGGATATAGACCACAATCACAAGGACAAGCGTGGCCTGTGCCCATTGCCAGTCATTGGCGCTGTACAGGTCCTGCATCCACGCAGTCGCGCCCCCCTTAAAGGCCCCGGCCATATAAAAGTAGATGGGGGTCAACGCGGCGGCAACAAGGGCAGACAGGGACGACATGCGGGACAATGCTGCCACCACCAACCATGTCAGGCATGTGGCAATAGCAATTGGCCATGCGGTAAACCACAATATGCCCAAAAATGTCGACACACCCTTGCCGCCCTTGAACTTCAGCCAAACGGGATAGCAATGACCGAGCATGGCCCCGATTGCGGCCAGCACGGCCAAATCCGGCCCGCCAACTTCGCCTGCGATGAACAGGGCAAGGCCGCCCTTGAGGGCGTCAAAGATCAATGTCCCGATCGCAACGGTCTTATTGCCGGTGCGCAAGGCATTGGTGGCACCGATATTGCCTGACCCGATATCGCGAATATCGCCCAAGCCCGCCATGCGGGTGAACAATAGGCCAAAGGGGATGGACCCTAACAGGTAGCCACCAAACAGGGCCGCCATATACCACGGCCCTGCATCACCCCAACTAATCGGATCAAGCATAGTCTTGGACCCGCCCCGTTAAAGAACTTCGATTGCGGTCTTGATCGCCAAAATCGCCAGCGCAATTGTGGAAAGCGCGAACACGGCAAAACGAACCATGATGATGTTCACGGTCGCCTGTATCAGTGAGTGAACAACACGCAAGCCAACAAAGGCCCATGCGCACCACAGGGTCAAACCAGAATCAAGCCCAGCCATTGCAGCAACCAGTGCAGCGGCATAGAAAATCGTCGGCTGTTCCATCAAATGATTATAATTGTCGGCCTTCCAGCGCACATTGGCGGGGAGGGAGCCTGCCAGTTCAGCAGGTGTTTGCTGGTTGGCCTTGTCCATATCAATATTGGCAGCCTGCATGGCAGGAATGCGGGTGACATACATCCAAACCCACATCACCAATGTCCATAGCACCAGCGCGATAATCGGCCCCAGCATGGCATTGTTGGCACCAACAGATGACATATCAATCGTAGGCATGGAATATCCTCCCTTAAAATTAGCCCCAATATTATTTACCCGCCAGCAAAGGCGCGCCTGTGTTCGGTGCAGCCCTGTTTAGAGTGCAAACACCGTTCTGCCGCGCACTATGGTGCGGATTGTCCGGCCTTGCAAGCGGCGGCCATCAAACGGCGTATTCTTGGATTTGCTGTGTAATTTGTCAGCGTCCAGCACCCACGGGCTGTTCAGATCAATCAGAACCAGATCGGCGGGGGCCCCCACCTCCATCCGGCCTTCTTCCAGCCCCAACAGTTCCGCAGGGCGGCTGGTTACAGCGCGTAGCACAGTTGGCAGATCTGCTTCACCTTTATGGACAAGTTCCAGCAGGATTGGCAGCAGGGTTTCAAGGCCGACGGCACCTGTGGCCGCTTCTTCAAAGGGTTGGCGCTTTTCTTCCTGATCGCGCGGGCAGTGGTTTGACACGACGACATCAATCGTGCCGTTGGCAATACCTTCAACAAGGGCGCGGCGATCATCTTCTGACCGCAGCGGCGGCACCATGCGGAAGAATGTGCGGTATTCGCCAATATCAACTTCATTCAATGAAAGATGCGCAGCAGACACTCCACAGGATACCGGCAGGCCGCGTGATTTGGCATCGGCAATCCGGTCCAGTGCTGCGGCAGTGCTTAGTTGTGCGATATGGCAGCGCGCGCCCGTCAGTTCAATCAGGCTCAAGTCACGATTGACGCCCATTACTTCGGCCATCACGGGGCTGGCAGGCAGGCCAAGACGGGTCGCCATCTCCCCCTCATTCACAAGGCCGGGGCCGCCAAGGTCGGGGTCTTCGGCATGGGTCACCAACAGCGCACCCAGATGATCTGCATAGGATAGGGCGCGGCGCAATACGCGGGCATTGCGGATCACTTCATCCCCATCAGTAAACGCAACGGCACCAGCATCTTGCATCAGGCCGATTTCGGCCATGGCTTTGCCTTCGAAATTTTTGGTGATGGCACCCATCACCTCGACCCGTGTGCGGTTAATCTTGCGCGCGCGACGGGCAATCATTTCCAGAATTGACACTTCATCAACTGGCGGATCAGTCGTGGGCATGACGATCATGGTGGTCACACCGCCAACGGCGGCTGCCAATGTGGCCGTTTCAATCGTTTCTTGATGTTCTGCGCCCGGTTCACCAACAAAGACACGCATGTCGATCAGGCCGGGGGCCAGGACATGTCCCTGACAGTCTATAACCTCTGCCCCTGAGGGTGCGGTGACGTCCGGGCCAAGGGCGCTGATAGCCTCACCCTCGGTCACAAGAGTGCCGGTGAAATCTTCGCCCGTTTTGGGGTTGATGATGCGGGCATTGATATAGGCGCGAACAGTGGTCATGCGACACCTGCCGTTTCAGCGTCTGACAGGTTGCGGGTTAAAAGGTCAAGCACCGCCATGCGGACCGCAACCCCCATTTCCACCTGTTCCAAAATGGCAGACCGATGAATGTCATCGGCAACGGCGCTGTCAATTTCAACCCCACGGTTCATCGGCCCCGGATGCATGATCAAGGCATCGGGCTGGGCGACGGACAGCTTGTCATAATCAAGGCCGAACATGTGATAAAACTCCCGGGTGGAGGGGATGAAGGCACCCTGCATCCGTTCGAGCTGTAGGCGCAGCATCATGACGATATCCACGTCCTTCAGGCCATCCTTCATATTGTGATGTACGGTAACGCCCATACGTTCAATTCCCGGCGGCGTCAGTGTCGGCGGCGCAACCACGCGAACCTCAGCTCCCATGGTGTTCAGCAACAGAATGTTTGAACGGGCGACGCGGCTGTGGGCGACATCGCCACAAATGGCGACCTTCAGCCCTTCGATCCGGCCTTTGCGGCGACGGATGGTCAGCGCGTCCAGCAGCGCCTGTGTCGGGTGTTCGTGGCGGCCATCGCCGGCATTGATGACAGAGCAATTGACCTTTTGTGCCAGCAAATTCACCGCACCCGATGAGCCGTGACGGACCACCAGCAAATCAGGGTGCATGGCGTTCAAGGTCATGGCGGTATCAAGCAGGGTTTCACCCTTTTTGATGGAGCTTGATTTGACCGACATATTGACCACATCGGCACCCAAACGTTTGCCAGCCAGTTCGAACGAGCTTTGCGTTCGTGTGGATGGTTCAAAGAACAGATTGATCTGCGTGCGCCCGCGCAAGGTGGCGGTTTTTTTGTCGGCCTGACGGTTCAGTTCGACATAATGGTCTGATAGATCAAGGATGGTGGAAATATCGGCGGGGGATAGGCCTTGAATGCCCAGCAGATGCTCCTGCGGCAGGCGAAGTTCAGGTATGGGTCCCGGTGCGCTCATTAAAGTCAGTCCTATATGCCCAAATGCTTGAGTCTGCAAGATAGTTTATCGCTACATGCCAACATATCGCAGAGTGTAATCCAGAATTGCCGGCATTGTTATGATGGAAATCAGGGTGCCGACTGTGATCAGGGCCGCCATTAAACGGGCGTCACCACCCAGTTGCTGCGCCAGAATATATGATGATGTGGCCCCCGGCACCGCCGTACAAACGATCCCAACCACAAAGGTTTCACCGGTAACGCCCATATAGGTCATGCCGATAGCAGCCAATAAGGGCATTCCGAACAGCTTCAACACAGTAGTCAGGACGATTAGGCCAATATCACCCTTGATCCCTTCGAAATAAAGCCCGGCACCGATAGCAATCAACCCGATTGAGATTGAGGCATCCGACAAAATATCCAGCAATCCAATGGCCGGTTGCCACAACCCAATGCCGCTTAGATTTAGGCCCGTGCCGACGGCGCAGGCGATCAAAAGCGGGTTTTTCAGCAGCAACATGCCCAATTGGGGCAGGGAGGGCGCCTGCCCGGATGAGGCAGCGACAATCGTCACGGATAAAATATTGGCGACAGGCACCATAAAGCCCAAGGCAATGGCAGCGAGTGTTAGGCCGCTATCGCCCAACATGGCGGCAATAATGCCCAATGCGATGAAGCCATTCCAGCGCACCGCCCCTTGTACAACAGAAGAATATTTTGGCCCCGGCACGCCAAACAGTTTGGGCAGGGGCAGCAGGATCAACGCCATCACAAGTTGGGAGCCGACAAGCGATAGGCCCAACCCCATAATAAGGTCAGGCTGGTTCAGGTCAGCCCGCAGCAGATTGCTGGTGATCATGGCGGGGTAAAGAATGAAATAGCAAAGCTTGTTGACCGGGCCCCACATGTCATTGCCCGGAAACCCGCTTTCGCGCATGGCGAGGCCAAGGAAAATCAGCGCAAAAACCGGCAGTAGAACGCCAAAAATATCAGCCATATCAGTCGTTTATGGCCTCAAGCTCATTCATTTTGTCTTCGTAAAGCAGATCAAGGGCCGCCTGCAAGAAGAAGCTGGCGGCCATTTTATCCACCACCTCGGCGCGGCGGGCGCGGCTGGTATCAGCCTCAATCAATGTCCGCTCAACCGCAGCGGTTGACAGGCGCTCATCCATGAACAGGACCGGAATGCCCGGTTCCAGCTTTTCCAGATTGCGGGCAAATTCACGTGCCGATTGCGCGGACGGGCCTTCCTTGCCGCTCATCTCAAGCGGGAGGCCGATGACCAGACCGCCAACGTTTTGCTTCTCCATCAGCTCAAGAATTTCCTTGGCTGTTGCGGTGAATTTGCGGCGGTTGACGGTAGTCATGGGGCTGGCAATCGTCAGTGCCACGTCTGACAGGGCGACGCCGATATTCTTGGTGCCCATATCAAGGCCCATCAGCCGTTGCCCGGCGCCAATCCTGCGACGAAACAGTTTGCGTTGCTTTGTGGGGTCTGTCTTGCTCATCAATCTCACGAATGGTAGGTTCCGCCCGAATTTACGGGCCTTTGAGTCTGTTTACCTGATCGATGTCGTTTCTCAAAATTGAAATTAGAGAAGCTGTCAATTTGCAGCATAATTCCGATTTTGAAGTTATCGCGTTACCGGAGCTTGAAAATGAGCCTAGTTAAGAGGGCGGTTAACTCATTGCGCAGAAGGCTTGGCCTGAAAAAGCCACCCAAGTTCAATCCCGATTTGCCTTTTGGCACCGAAATCAAGGCATCGAAAGATGAGTATTTGGCTTTGGCCGCTGAATTGAGGGGAAAGTCATATCCCAAAATTGACGCGTTTCTGGCAAATTATGCCCACCAGATTGATGAGGCATGGATGCATGACCTTGCCCTACATACGCAGGTTTGTGTGAAGGTTTCGCCATTGAACATCCAGCATGGTCGTTTGCTGTACAGTGTTCTGCGGCGGCAGGTTGACGACAACCCAAGTGTTGAGGCATTCAATATTTTGGAAACAGGGACATCTCGCGGGTTTTCAGCTGTTCTTATGGCAAAGGCGCTGCAGGACGGTGGTAAACAAGGGCGTATTGTGACGCTAGATCAAATAGGTCACAACAATAGTCATTTATGGAATTGCATCGACGATCATGATGGCCCTAAAACCCGGGCGCAGCTTTTGTCGTCGTGGCCAGATCAAGCCGAGATGATTTGTTTTTTGGGCGGTAACACCCGTGAAATCATGCCGAAAATTGGCATGTCCAGGATTCACTTTGCATTTCTTGATGGTGCGCATCATTACGAAGATGTTATTGCGGAATTCAATTATGTCGCCGCGCGACAGAAGACTGGCGACACCATCTTTTACGATGATGTGACAAAGACACTATTCCCTGAAATTTACCGCGCTGTGAAAGAGATCGAGGCGCTTGGTGATTACGAAGTCACCTATCTTCATTCCAGCACTAATCGTGGGTATGCGGTGGGTATTCGGAAATAGCAAACTTGGCTTTGCTTGTATTTTGTGACGACGCCATTTTGATCACCTGTCAGGTTAGAGATGGCCAAATTTAAGATTATGATTTCAAAGGACCACTATGTCTGTTGATAAAGAGACTGTCCGGAACATCGCGCGGTTGGCCCGAATCCGGGTCGACGAAGACGCGCTTGAACCGCTGGCAAAAGAACTTTCGACCATCCTGACCTTTGTGGAGCAGCTTGACGCTGTGAACACCGACGGTGTGGAGCCGCAGGCCGGTGGCCGCACCATGGCGCTGCAACAACGCGCAGATGAAGTGACGGCGGGTGGCTATCCCGAAAAAGTGACAGGCAATGCCCCCAAGTCGGAGCATAATTTCTTTGCCGTCCCGAAAGTGGTGGAGTAGGCGCAATGGTTGATACAACACTGACATCATTGGGGCTGGTTGAAGCTCGTGACGCGCTCGACAAAAAAGAAATCTCTGCTGTTGAGCTGACGGACGCCTATATCACGGCCATGGAAAAGGGCCGGGGGCTGAACACCTATATTACGGAAACAACCGATCTGGCCCGTGAAGGGGCCAAGCGCGCCGACGAAAACCTCGCCAAGGGTGAGGGCAAGCCGCTTGAAGGGCTGCCGTTGGGCATCAAGGATCTGTACTGCACCGAAGGGGTGTTGACGACTGCGGCCAGCCATATTCTTGATGGCTACAAACCGCATTATGAATCAACCGTATCCGCCAATTTGTGGCGTGACGGTGCCGTTATGTTGGGCAAGCTTAATCTCGATGAATTTGCGATGGGCTCGTCCAACGAAACCAGTTTTTATGGCACCGCCATCAACCCGTGGCGCCGGAACGGGGATGACACCCCGCTGGTTGCCGGTGGCTCCTCAGGCGGGTCATCAGCGGCTGTTGCCGCCGGGCTTTGCGCTGCGGCGACCGGAACCGATACCGGCGGGTCAATCCGCCAACCTGCCGCCCTGACCGGGATTGTTGGGATGAAACCCAGTTATGGCCGTTGCTCCCGCTGGGGCATCGTTGCCTTTGCCAGTTCACTTGATCAGGCCGGTCCCATGACACGGTCTGTTGCTGACGCCGCGCTGATGCTGCGGTCAATGGCCGGGCATGACCCAATGGATTCCACCTCGGTTGATATTGAGGTGCCGGACTATACCGCCGAAGTCGGTGGGTCCGTGAAGGGTCTGCGTGTTGGTATTCCGAAGGAGTATCGTGTGGACGGTATGCCGGCAGAGGTTGATGCCCTATGGCAGCAAGGCATTGATTGGCTGAAGGATGCCGGGGCTGAGATTGTCGAAATATCGCTTCCTCATACGCAATACGCCTTGCCAGCCTACTATATCGTTGCGCCAGCCGAAGCGTCGTCAAACCTTGCCCGTTATGATGGGGTCCGGTATGGCCTGCGCGAAGACGGCAAAGACCTGATCGAGATGTATCAGAACACCCGTGCCGCCGGTTTCGGTGACGAGGTGAAACGCCGTGTACTGATCGGCACCTATGTGCTGTCAGCGGGTTATTACGACGCCTATTATCGTAAGGCACAGCAGGTCCGGACACTGATCGGACAGGATTTTGACACAGCCTTTGAAAGCGTTGACACGATTTTGGCACCGACAACACCGACCGGTGCGTTTGGTGTTGGCGAGAAAGCCGATGATCCTGTCAGCATGTATTTGAATGACGTGTTTACCGTCCCTGCCAACTTGGCCGGTTTGCCTGCGATTTCAGTGCCCGCCGGGCTTGATTCGCAAGGGCTGCCGCTTGGTCTGCAATTGATCGGCAAGCATTTTGACGAGGCAACATTGTTCCGCGCTGCGTCCGCCATTGAAAGCGCCGCAGGATTTACGGCAAAACCGACTGTATGGTGGGAGGGCTGAGCATGACTGAGAAACTCGAAAGCACAGCAAAGGGCACCATCATCGAAGGGATGACTGGTCCGTGGGAATTGATCATCGGGCTTGAGGTTCACGCCCAGGTCAATTCAAACTCAAAATTGTTTTCAGGTGCCGCAACCGATTTCGGTTCCGACCCAAATACACAGGTGTCTTTGGTTGACGCAGCACTGCCTGGCATGTTGCCGGTTATCAATGAATATTGTGTGGAGCAGGCGGTTCGTACCGGTCTTGGCCTAAAGGCCCAAATCAACAAGGAAAGCGTGTTCGCCCGCAAAAATTATTTCTATGCTGACCTGCCGCAGGGCTATCAGATCAGCCAGTTCGACAAGCCGATTGTTGGCCGCGGGCAGGTAATTGTTGATCTGAAGAATGGCACACGCCGGATCGTTGGCATTGAACGGCTGCATCTTGAACAGGATGCAGGCAAATCCATGCATGATCAACATCCCAGCCTGACCTATGTTGACCTGAACCGGTCAGGTGTCGCGCTGATGGAGATCGTGTCAGACCCGGATATTCGGTCCGCCGAAGAAGCCGCAGCCTATGTCGAAAAGCTGCGGACCATTCTGGTTTATCTTGGCACGTGTGATGGTGTGATGGCGCGCGGGTCAATGCGTGCCGACGTTAATGTTTCTGTCCGTCGTCCGGGTGAAGAACTTGGCACACGTGCTGAAATCAAGAACGTCAACTCCCTACGCTTTATGCGTCAGGCGATTGAGTTTGAGGCCCAGCGTCAAATTGATATTCTCGAAGACGGTGGCTCCATCGTTCAGGAAACTCGCTTATTTGATGCTAGCAAGGGTGAAACACGGTCCATGCGGTCAAAGGAAAACGCGCATGATTACCGTTATTTCCCTGACCCAGATCTGCCGCCGCTGATTTTGGACGATGGCATGATCGAACGGATCAAGGCCACCTTGCCGGAGCTGCCTGACGAAAAGAAGGCACGTTTTGAAAATGATTATGGGCTTAGTGCCTATGACGCCGGTGTGCTGGTCGCTGATCAGGAGACCGCTGCCTATTACGAAAATGTGGCATCGGCATCTGATCCCAAATTGGCTGCCAACTGGATCATCACAGAATTGTTTGGCCGTTTAAACAAGTCTGAAAAGACGATCACAGACTCGCCGATCAGCGCCGCAAATTTGGGCAAGCTGGTTGGCCTGATCAAAGACAACACAATTTCGGGGCGTATCGCCAAGGATGTGTTTGAGATCATGTTCAATGAAGGCGGCGATCCTGAACAGATTGTTGAGGATAAGGGCCTGAAGCAGGTAACCGACACGGGTGAGATTGAAGGTTTTGCCGATCAGGTGATCGCCGACAACCCCGAAAAGGTTGCTGAATATAAGGGCGGCAAGGACAAGCTGCTTGGCTGGTTTGTTGGTCAGTTGATGAAGGCGTCACGTGGGAAGGCAAATCCACAAATGGCGAACGAGTTGCTGAAAAAGAAACTGGACGAGCTGTGACGATCGGTTGATGGGTAGCGCGCCGTGAGCAAAGTCCGTTCCGCCATTGTCTGGAGTGCGATTGACACCTTCTGGCGGCAAGGGATGGCGTTTGCCATATCGGTTGTTCTGGCGCGGCTACTGACCCCCGAAGATTTCGGGACGGTCGCCTTACTTTCAGTATTTGTTGCTTTAGCTGGTGTGTTTGCTACCGCAGGCCTGACGCAGGCATTGATCCAAAAGAAAGCCATTACGATTGAGGACGAATCCACGGTCTTTTGGTTCACTATGGCTGCTGGGGTTATCCTTGCCTTGATGCTGTGCGCTGCTGCGCCTTTTTTGGCTGCGGCCTATGACGTGCCAGTGCTGGAACCGCTGGGCTATGTTATGGCAGCAAACATTGTGCTGGCTGCAGCGGGGGCTGTGCAACAAACATTGATGACCCGGCGGTTGGACTTTCGTCTGTTAACACGCATTGGGGTCGTTTCCACTGTGCTTGCCGGGGGCGTCGCCGTCTATTTCGCATGGATTGGCATGGGTGTCTGGGCCATTGGGGCACAGTCAATCATTATCAATTTTGCGACCACTATCATGTTGTGGCTGTTTAACAGTTGGCGGCCAAAATTTATTTTCAGCGCAACCTCGTTCCGCAATTTGTTTGGTTATGGCGGCTATCTATTTGCCGCCAAGATACTTGATACGGGCTATCAGCGGGGTAGCGCGCTCCTAATCGGGACATTCTTCGGATTGCACCCTTTGGGTATTTACCAACGGGCTTTGCGGACCCAAGAATTACCGGTCAATATGATTGCCCATCTAACCGCGCGTGTGATGTTCCCGGTGATGTCCGCGGTGAATGATGATCATGACGAACTGCGCGCAATTGCCGGACAATTCACACGACAAATCATGTTTATTGCCGTCCCGATGATGATCGGTCTGGCGATTGTGTCTGATCTGTTCATTGCTGTCGTATTTGGTGACCAGTGGTTGCCTGCCGTACCTATCTTAAGTGTTTTGTGCCTTGCAGGGACCTTGTGGCCGTTGCATGTCGTGAACGTGAATCTATTAAAATCCTTAGGACACAGTAAGCTGATTTTCAGAGTTGAAGTGATCAAGAAATCACTGGGCATTGCCTTTATCATTGGTGGCAGTGTTTTCGGTGTGATGGGTATCGCGTGGGCGGCAGTTGCACTGGCAGTTGTGTCGATGCTGATTAATGGCCATTACAGTGCCAAGTTTTTGAACTTTGGTTTGTTTCGTCAACTCGCCGAATGCGCGCCGACGATTGCCAGCAGTGCCATTATGGCGGCAAGCGTTTATCTGGTGCGTAACTTTTATGTATTGGACGGGCCGGTTGGGCTTGTCGTCTTTTCTGGCGTAGGTGTCGGGGCCTATCTGCTTTGCCAGATGATCTGGGGCCGTTCTATGATCATCGAAACCAAGCAAATGATTCTTGGTGGCGCGGCGCAAGCACCGGAACAACTTGCCAAAGATTAGCCATTTTCCTTGTGGCGCGCGTCTGATTTTGTAGGATGCAAGCATCAGCGTTTTAGTATGGCGAGGGCCCCGTGGTCGAAAAAAAATCCAAGAAGAAAAAACAGGCAAAATCTGTTGAGCAGACAGCACCGATTGATTTGCATTTCTGGCCCACACCAAATGGGTGGAAGGTCTCTATCTTTCTGGAGGAGGCGAAGGTTCCCTATAACCTGATCCCGGTAAATATCGGGGCGGGCGAACAGTTCACCAAACGCTTCATCAAATTGTCACCCAATAATCGTATGCCCGCAATCGTTGACCCCGAAGGGCCTGATGGCAAGCCGATCCGCATTTTTGAAAGCGGCGCGATTTTGCAGTATCTGGGGCGCAAGTTCGACAGGTTCTACCCGGAAGATGTACGTAAACGGGTTGAGGTTGACCAGTGGCTGATGTGGCAGATGGGCGGTCTTGGTCCCATGGCAGGGCAAACCCATCATTTCCGCAACTATGCTGCGCGCAAAATCAAATATGCGATTGATCGGTATACGAACGAAACCAATCGTCTTTATGGCGTTTTGAACCATCGATTGCGCAATCGCAATTATGTTGCCGGGTCATATTCAATTGCTGATATGGCCATTTGGCCTTGGGTCTTGCCCTATAAGAATCAGGGGCAGGATTTGGATGAATTTCCCCATGTAAAAGATTGGCATGAACGGATGTCAAACCGTCCGGCGGTGCGGCGCGCCATTGAAAATGGTCTGGCTCTGCGTGAGGAAATCTCGCAATTGCCACGTGCCGCCCAATCACGTCGCCGTACTGTCCTGTTTGGGCAAAGGGCCATCAATTACGACGATCTGCCTGACAAGTGATAAGGACCATTGAATGTTAGCGTATCGCGCTGAGATTGATGGTCTGCGCGCATTGGCAGTGCTGCCGGTTGTGCTGTTCCATGCCAACATTGCGCCATTCACGGGCGGGTATATCGGCGTTGATGTCTTTTTTGTCATCAGCGGCTATTTGATCACCACAATATTGTTGAAAAATTTGGATGGTGGATCGCTGTCACTTGGCCGGTTTTATGAACGCCGGGCGCGACGCATTCTGCCTGCCTTGTTTGTCATGGTGCTGGTCACCATTCCCTTTGCGTGGAAATGGTTGTTGCCGTGGTATTTAAGCAAGTATTCAATAGATCTGTTGGGCGTCAGCTTCTTTATCTCCAACATTTTGTTTTGGCAGCGCACCAGCTATTTTGAACCATTGGCCGAAGAAAATCCCTTGCTTCATACGTGGAGCTTGGCCGTTGAAGAACAGTTTTATTTGATCTTTCCGGTTCTGCTGTTGTTGGTGTGGCGCTACCGTAAGGAATGGTTGTTCTGGCTTGTGCTGATTGCCTGTGCCGCCAGTATGGGGCTATCGGAATGGGCCTGGCGTGAGGCTGAAGTTGCCAATTTTTATCTGATCCCTACGCGTGCATGGGAATTGGGGGCAGGGGTGCTGTGTGCCCTGTTGCTGCGGGAGGGGAAGGTCGCACCCAATAGGTGGCTGGGCCTGATCGGGATCGTGGCCATTCTTGTCAGCACTGTCGTTTTTGACAAGGAAACGCCATGGCCGTCCCTTTATGCCTTGTTGCCGGTTGTGGGCACAATGCTGGTGATCCTGTATGCGCGGGGCAACAGTGCCGCCCACTTGTTATCGTGGCGGGGATTTGTCGGCATTGGGCTGATCAGCTATAGCGTTTACTTGTGGCATTTGCCGTTAATCGCTTTTTCCTATGCGCAAAGCGAAACAAAACCCACACCGGAATTGCTGGCTTTTCTTGCCTTTGCATCCTTGCCACTGGGATATTTAAGTTGGCGCTTTATTGAGCGTCCGTTTCGTGTGCCCGCTGGTGAGCGGGGCCATATTTCACGAAAAATGCTGATTGCCATCATGTCAGGTGCTGTCTTCATTTTGGTTGCGGCAGGCATTTACGGCAAGGCAACCGATGGCGGGCTTGTAAGGTTTGCGGCTGAGGATCACAAGCTGATCAGATTGCTTGAAAGCCGCGGCATCAGGGGCTATCTGAAAAGCAAATATACCAAGCTTCGCCTTGCAGAATTCGACGAAGGCAAACCCAAGGTTCTGATCGTCGGTGACAGCTTCAGTCAAGACGTGTTTAACACCCTGCGCGAAAATCACTATTTACATCAGTTGAGTGTATCGACGTTTTATATCAATCGTCACTGCGGTAATCTTTATGTGAAAAGGGATCTAATCCCGCTGGTTGGTGACAGGTATGTGCCTGAATGTAAAAATCATAGGCGCTACCATCACCCGACTGTTCAGCAACGCATGCGGGAGGCTGATTACATCATTATCGCGTCACGGTGGAAAGACTGGCCAATTGCGTTACTGCCCGAATCGTTGTCAAATATCGCGGCAATATCTGATGCGAAAGTTTTGCTGTTTTCATCTAAACGCTTTCAGCGATTACGCGCCTTTCAATTGGCTCAATATGATCGAGAGACACGTTCTGAATTGCGCTTTCCGATGGCCGAAGATTTTAGCGCCCATCTGGCAAAATTTCGGACGTTAGAGTTTCCGGCAATTGATATACCCATGTTGGTATGCGGTGATCGTTCTGATTGTCCCCTGTTTACGGATGAGGGTGATGCCATTAGTTATGATGGTAGCCATCTAACCCCAGGCGGTGCGGGGTGGATGGGGCGGTTGTTCTATCGCGAAGTACCGCTTTATCGGCAGATGGTGAATGCGGGCGTGGCGGCAACCGGGGCGCGAATTGACCCCGCGACCGGCATCATTCAACGCTAACTTGTGATCAGTGTTACAGACTGTTGCGGAATTTCGTCTTGCCAGCCTGTGGGGCGCGGGTGCAGGATTTTAACTGACAGGACGATTCGCATCGCGAAATGAAGTCTTGCCGGTAGCGGGAGGGTGCTGCCGACACTTTGAATATAGGGATGACCGAAAAAATTTGGCGCAAGTCACGTATGATTAACCGGCCATTAACCTAGTCCGCGCGATGCTTATCCTGTCAAAGGCGGGATATGAGCGCCAACGTCTTAGCTGGCCCATGAACCGCCTCTTAAAACAGGAGAGGTTGAGATGGGACAGGTCGACTCAAATTATATAAATGAATGCCGCAAGCGTGCTGAACGGGGCGATTGCGATGCGTATTATAATCTAGGGCGCATGTATTGCACCGGGCATGGTGTGCCGATGGACCTTGTTGAGGCCCACAAGTGGTTCAACTTGGCAGCTGTTGCAGGCAAGATTGAAGCGAAGGTCTATCGCGAAGAAATTTCGTCAGAGATGAGCCCCGATGAGGTCGCCGCCGCACAACGCAGTGCCCGCCAATGGGTGCAGACGCACTAATTCAACTGCCGTCGGTGGCATACCCATCTGGGTTCTGCGATTGCCAATGCCATGTGGATCGGCACATGTCTTCCAGTCCGCATTTTGCCTGCCAGCCCAAAAGTGACTGGGCTTTATCTGCGGCGGCCAGCACTGATGCCACATCACCGGGGCGACGTTCGGTAAACTCATAGGGCACAGTGACGTCATTCACCTGCGCAAATGTTTTGATCATTTCCAGCACCGTTACGCCTTGCCCCGTGCCGATATTCACAGCCTCGCACCCTGCATCGCGATCCGCATGATCAAGCGCAGCTAAATGCGCAGCGGC
>SPJN01000006.1 GCA_006844605.1 Hyphomicrobiales bacterium
TCTTTAATATCAACGCCCTCGATAAACAGGCCCAGCTCATCAGCCTTGGCGATAGTCGCTTCACGATCCACGATCAGTGACCCTTCAGCCTCCACCGCGATGCCCTTCAGGCCTGCGGCGGCGGCAAGCTCTACGGTGCGGGGGCCGATGGTGGGCAAATCAAGGTTACGGTCCTGAATAGGCTTGGTGACCTTTACCAACACCCCGGCCCGGTCATCCTCGGTGCCCCGCAACCCTGCGGGCAGGTCGGCAACCCGGCGCAACATTTGGTCGGTGCCCTCAGCAGCTTCCAGCGCCAATACAAACCCGTTGGCAAGAACCGCCCCTTGGGCCACATCATGCTTGCCCAAGTCACGGGCAATGGCGACGCCCTTTTTGATGTCGATCCAATCTTGTTCGTCAGGCTCGCACGCGCCTGCCTCCCCTGCCGACACGTTCAATGACCCCATCAGCTTTGCGGGGCTGATGATTTGCCATCCCTTAGACGTCACAAAATCGCGCACGAAATCAAGCAGGGCGCTATCACCCTTGCCCGCTGCCTTCAGCAATTTGGGCATCATGCGCATGGCTTCGAAATCAAGTTTAAGGTTCCGCATGTCAGGCCGATCAATACCGCCTGCCATAACGACATGGCTGGTGCCGGCCCGCTTCATCGCCTTGCTGGCCTTGCCCAACTCCCCTAAGCCGATCATGGTCGTGTTATAGGCGCTGAACCGATCCGCCTCCGCATAGCCTTTCAGGCCGATGATACAGATGGGGATGTTTGCCTCTTCACAGGCTGTGGCGATCTCAAGCGGCAAGTCGCCCTCGCCGGCAATGATGGACAAAACCTCGATATCAGAAGACATAACCGCCCCGTTCAGATTAATTGAGTGCGCCTAGTTGTTACCAACTTTAAGCGGTGTGCAAATCGCCCGGCTGGTGTCATCCAGAATGAAGTCCAACAAGGTTTTCACATGGGGGTTCAACTCCCCCCCTGCCGCAACAGCCGCTGCGCGTTCCTGCAACGTCCCTTCGGCAGACTGAAACACAGCCTCGTGGGTTTTGCGCAACGCGCGCATATCATCCCGCGTGAAGCCGCGACGCTTCAGGCCAATCAGGTTCAACCCTGCCAACACGGCGCGGTTACCAATGGCAACGCCGAACGGGATCAAGTCACGCTCAAGCGCCGACGCACCGCCGACAAAACAATGCGGCCCGACGCGGCCAAATTGATGGATGCAGCTTAACCCGCCAAAGATGGCGTAATCGCCGATCTGGCAATGCCCGGCAATGGCGACAGAATTGGCAAGGATTACATTGTCCCCGATCACACAATCATGGGCAACATGGCTGGACACCATGAACAGGCCATTATTGCCAACAGTGGTGATCCCGCCGCCCTGTTCAGTGCCGGGGTTCATGGTGACATATTCGCGGATCGTATTATCGGTACCGATGATCAGTTTGGTATTTTCACCACCGAACTTCAAATCCTGCGGCTGCAACCCGATTGAGGCGAACGGGAAAATTTCTGTGCGGTCACCGATTTCAGTTTGGCCGCCGATCACGACATGACCATGCACCTTCACCTGATTGCCCAGCTTAACATCGGGGCCGATCAACGCGTAGGGGCCGACCGATACGTCATCGCCCAATTGGGCCCCGTCTTCGACAATGGCTGTAGGGTGAATGGTTGCGGCCATATTAGATTTCATCCTGTGTGATCATGGCGCTGAATTCAGCTTCGGCGCAAACTTCGCCATCCACGCGGGCAACGCCCTTATATTTCCAGACGGGCGCGCGGGCGCGCGTCTTAACAACCTCAATCTCCAGCCGGTCACCGGGGGTTACGGGCTTGCGGAAGCGGCACTTATCTACGGTCATGAAAAAGACCCGCTTGTCCCCCACATCGCCCATATTGTTCACCACAATAGCGCCGGCGGTTTGGGCCATAGCCTCAATCGTCAAGACGCCTGGCATCACGGGAAAGGCGGGGAAATGGCCCTGAAAAAAGGGCTCGTTAATCGTGACACATTTAATGCCGACCGCGCGGTCGTCACCATCAATCTGTTCAATACGGTCGATCAACAAAAAGGGATAGCGATGGGGCAAAAGCTCCATCAATTTGATCACATCTACTGTGCCGAGTTCTGTTTGGTCTTCTTGTGCGGTCATGCGAGTCACCTGATAATCATAACGTCATTAGGTCAGTTTGGTTTCTTTTTGGCAAGCCGTTTCAATAGCGCGACTTCCTTCATAAATTGGCGGGCATCGCGTGCAGGCATCCCAAGCACACGGGCACCGGCGGGCACATCGGCCATCACGCCGGCCTTGGCCCCAACCTGGGCCCCGGCACCGATGCGGACAAAATTGGCAATCCCTGCCTTGCCCGCAATCACGGCATAATCTTCGACAATGACAGACCCTGACAGACCAGACTGCCCCGACATCACAACATGGCGTCCGATCTGGCAATTATGACCAATCTGAACCAGATTATCCAGATAGGTCCCCTCGCCCACAACAGTATCTTCGATAGCGCCCCGGTCGATGGTTGTGTTGGCACCGATATTGCAGCGGTCCTGCACGATCACGCGGCCCAATTGCGGCAGGCTGACATGACCTTCAAGATCAATGGCAAAGCCAAACCCCGCCTGCCCGATTTGTGCGCCCGGATGGATCGTCACCTTATCGCCGACAAGCGCATGCGAGATCGACACCAGCGACGCAATCCTGCAGCCACGGCCGATCTGTGCATTCTTGCGGATGACGCTATTGGGGCCAACAGACGTGCCCTTGCCGATATGCACCCCCGCTTCGATCACGACACCGGGCGCAATGGAAACACCATCTTCAAGCACGGCTGTGGGGTCCACATGGGCTGCAGGCGAAACACCGTCGCCATCATCAGCGGCAGGGTAAAATGCCTGTACCACCAGCGCAAAAGCCTTGTGCGCATTGGTGGCGGCAATCAAGTCCACATGGTCCGGCGCGCGGTCCACATGATCAGGGTGCAAAATCACCAGCGACGCCTTTGTCGCCTGAAGTTGCTTGAGGTATTTGCGGGGATTAAGGAAAAAGCTGACATCATCTGTGCCAGCCAGTTCCAAAGAGTTTGTGCCCGTAATCATACGGTTGGGGTCACCGGCCCGCACCACATCGCCACCGCAAATGGCAGCGATCTGTGCAATCGTCAACGGGCCGTGATTTTCAAAGAAGCGCGGGTCTGCCACGGCTCCTCCCCCTTTTTTGGACTAGCGCCCATCGGTCTTCACACAAACAAGCAACTGCCCTGTTGTTTACTGGGCAGCGCCTTCATCAAAAGTGACATCGGGCAAGACCAGCGTGATACGATCACCGGCAGCATTCATCCGGTCAACAACCACCTTGGTGATGTCCTGCCCCTGAACAGAGGCAATAACAGCCGAACCGTCGATCAGCATATTGG
Organism: Hyphomicrobiales bacterium; assembly: GCA_006844605.1. Classification (GTDB taxonomy): domain Bacteria; phylum Pseudomonadota; class Alphaproteobacteria; order SPJN01; family SPJN01; genus SPJN01. The sequence goes on from SPJN01000006.1 coordinate 3,431, forward strand.
CACCACGGGACTGCATGATTTCTGCAAAAATGGGGGCCGCCGCGGCAAACACCTTGTCCTGCGCGACAAGCAAGCCACGCTGCAAACGGGCAGCTTCGATTTTCATGGCGCGATCAGCTTCCTGACGCTTTTGCGCATAGGCCTGAATTTCAGCCTGAAACTTTTCAGGTGACAGGATTTCCTGCTTCTGCTTCAGGTCCGCTTCCATCGCTGCAAACTCTTCCAGCTTGGCCTGCGTGTCGGCGCGCAGCTGATCTTCGATCTGCTTGGCCTGACGCACAACGTCCTTGCCCATGTCAGAGGCACCGATAAGCGCACCACGGTTGATGGTCAAAATTCGTGCCGGTCCAACCGGTGCTGACAATGCGGCGTTTTGCGCGGCATCACCAGCGGCTTTATCCTGAGCGAATGCTGACGGCACAGCCAGCGCACCGAACATCATTGAGACAGCAATCATTTTGCGGATCATCCGACTTATCCTTTCTATCATCAATCCCCTATGCCCCCTGTTTCAGCAGGCAAATGGGGAAGAATTGTGTCGATTAGTTAAATCGCCCCTAATCGCGGCGTAAAATTTCAGGCTATAGCCTTGCGCCGAAACGGAAATTCACGGTTTCAGTTTCGTCAAAGCTTTCGCTTAACAAGGTTTCTGTGAAGTCGATGCGGATCGGCCCAAACGGGGAATCCCACGAAATACCAAACCCGGTTGCGGCACGCAGCGACCCAATATCAACAATGCCAGCGCCACTGTCATCAATATCAGCCAGCGAACCACCATCAATAAAGATTGAGCCACGAACACCAAATTCTTCAGGCAGGCCAAGCGGGAAATTCAACTCGCCCGACAATGTGTAATACAGGTTACCACCCAGACCATCGCCCGTGGTCAGGTCACGGGGACCAACACCGGCACGGTCAAAGCCGCGAATTTCATCCGGCCCCAGGAAGAAACGGTCGATAATACGCACTTCATCATCGAACCCAAGGATCAGCCCCTGTTCTGATTTACCAATGGCAATCACACCGTCAAAAATTTCCTTATAGGCAGCGTATTTCAATTCGGTTTTCAGGTAGGACACAGTCCCGCCCAGCCCGGCAAAGTCCTGCTGGAACTGCACGCGATAGCCGCGTGTCGGCAGTTTGAAGTCATCACGATTATCAAATGTCAGCGTATACCCGATAGAGCTTGTGGTTTCGGACCCTTCGGACTGGCGCACAACGATTGACGCGTTATTGCCAACATCCTTGATCGTGTCTTCACGGAACACCAGACGGGTGTTCAGCAACATAAATTCACTGATCGGGAAACCTGCCCGCAGGCCAAAGCCGGTGCTTTCACTATCAAAGCTGGCTTCATCCTGGAAGTCATTGGTGACACGGAACACATCAATACCGGCGGCAATATTGCGGCCAAGGAAGTAAGGTTCGGTGAAGCTGAAATCAAGCTCTGACCGGCGTGACCCGATCAACGCGCCCAAGTTCAGGCGCTGGCCACGGCCCAGCAAGTTACGTTCTGAAATACGGAATTCAGCGACAAAACTTTGCGCGCTGGAGAAACCGGCACCAAGTGTCAATTCACCGGTGGACTGTTCCTCAACCTCAACATTAATGATTGTCTTGTCATCGGCTGAGCCATCCTCGGTCGTGACATCAACATTGCCAAAGAAGCCCAAGGCGCGGATACGGGTCTTTGACCGATCCAACAGCACGGCGTTAAAGGCATCACCTTCGGCCAGACGGAATTCACGACGGATCACACGGTCAAGGGTACGGCTGTTGCCTTGAATATTGATCCGTTCAACATACACCCGTTGGCTTTCCTGCACATGATAGGTGATCGACACCGTTCGTGTATCACGATCACGCTTCACACGCGGGCGGATATTCACAAAGGCATAGCCCAGCGTACCGGCCAGCTTGGTCATATCTTCAATTGTGCCGTCAATCTCGTCAGCATTATACAGGCTGCCGGGCACCGTCTTCACAAGGCTGCGTAGCGTGCCGGGGTTCAGCGACCCGATTTCAGATTCAACACGCACATCACCAATACGATAGGTCGTCCCCTCATCCACTGTGAAGGTGACATAGAAATCTTCGCGGTCACGGGTCAGTTCAGCAACAGCAGAAATAACACGGAAGTCGGCATAACCGTTTTGCAGATAGAACCGGCGCAACAATTCGCGGTCATAGGCAACCCGGTCGGGGTCATAATTATCGTTGGAGGCAAGCACCTTCCACCAGCGGCTTTCCTCTGTCACGATCAGGCCACGCAATTCTTCATCCGCAAAATCACGGTTGCCGATAAAGTTGATGCGGCGCACGCCAGTGACAGGACCTTCATTGATTTCAAAAATCAGGTCGACGCGATTTTGCGTCAGTTCAACAATCTTTGGATCAACGGTCGCGGCGAAACGGCCAGAACGACGATACAGTTCGACAATGCGTTGGGCGTCTGCCTGTACACGGGCACGCGTATAAACAACACGCGGGCCGAGGCGTACCTCTGCCTGCAATTCTTCTTGATCAAGCTTGGCATTCCCTTCAAAGGCAATGCGATTGATGATGGGATTTTCAACCACCTGAACGGTAATGCCAGATGCTGTCGGGCTGATGATCACATCTGCAAACAAACCGGTGGCGAACAACGCCTTCAAGGACCGGTCAATCAACTCGTCATCATAATCGTCATTCAGATCGACAAGCATGTAGGATTTGATCGTCTCAGGCTCAATCCGTTGATTGCCTGTGATCTCGATCGTTTGGATCGTTGCGGGACGTGATTGAGCCTGCGCCGCATTGGTTCCAGAGATCAGCACAAGCCCACACAGGAGCGCGATCATCCAGCCAAAAGCACGGGTCTTTTTCACAAGGTCAAAGTCGGTCAGACTTGTGAAACGCACCATTAATCCCCTTCTTTACCACCAACCGTCACTATCGACGGTCCAGCCCATTTACCCGGTAAACCGATGGCGTCCATCACGGGACGCCACCGAAAAACCAAAATACATATAACGCGCCGCTTAACCGAACAGTTTCAAATAAACCAAATCGTTAAACGTCGCAAAAATCATCAAGCCGCCCACCATTGCAAAACCGACCCTATATGCCATTTCAAGGGCCCTGTCAGACAGCGGTTTTCCGCGCACTAATTCGATTGTGTAAAGCAGTATATGCCCGCCGTCCAGCATCGGAATGGGAAAAAGGTTGATCAGGCCAATACTGACGGAAATCAGGGCGATAAAACTAACTAATGAGGCAATTCCAAGCTGCGCCACATCCGCTGACATGGTTGCAATACGGATAGGTCCGCCAAGCTGATCAGCCGATTCGCGCCCGGCAACCAGTTGCCAGACAAATTTCAGCGTGCCGGTGATAATACCGCCAACCCGTTCAGATGCAGCCCCGACACCTTCGATCGGGCCAAAACGCTTTACCGTATAGTCGGATGATGAGGTAATACCGACCAGCCAGCCTTCCATTTCATTGCCAAACGGGTCTTCACGCATCACCCGTTTGGGGGTCACCTGCAAATCACGCAATGCCCCGTTGCGATCAATGGTGAACATCATGGTCTGGCCGCCGGACAGGCTGATATATTGGTGCAGATCGGCAAAGGTATCGATGTCGTCACCATCAATGGCAACAACCGTATCACCGATGACCAAGCCTGCTTCCTGCGCGGCGGACCCATCTGAAACAGACCCGACAGTCGCTGCGCGCTGCACCTCGCCATACGACACCATCAGGCCCCAAAACACCATGACGGCAAAAATGAAATTGGCTACAGGCCCCGCAACCGCAATCGCCATACGTTGCAGGGGCGATTTGTAATGATAACTTTTGGCCTGTTCTTCGGCGCTCATCCCCGCGACGCGATCAGCATCAGGGGCAGAGGCGGCATCAGCATCGCCAAAAAACTTCACATAGCCGCCCAGCGGAATCCACGCCACGCGCCAGCGTGTGCCGTTCTTATCGTGCCAGCCAAAAATCTCCGGCCCGAAGCCAATGGAAAACGTTTCAACATGCACACCGCAACGGCGGGCCACCCAATAATGTCCCAGTTCATGCACAAATACCACGATGGTCAGGACGACCAAAAAGGGCAGCAATCCGTTGGCAAGCCAATCAATCATTCATAGTTCCTAAAAAACAGGCAAGAAGCGTTATTTTCTGCCATTTATTCCATTATTCTGCAAATGGGGCAAGCATGGGGCAAAACGGGCGGACCGGAACGATTATTGCGTCCATTCCGACGCTTTTGCCCGCGCCTCCTCATCCGCTGCAAACACTTGTTCCAGCCCGGTCAATGGGCCTTGCGGGGCCTGATCGGCAATCGCCTCAACCAAACGGGCAATGTCCAAAAAGCCGATGTCCCCGGCCAAAAACCGCGCAACCGCGATCTCGTTCGCAGCATTCATCCATGTGGGGACCAGCCCCCCCGCCCGCAACGCAGCGCGCGCCAGACGCAGCGCGGGAAAGCGGATTTCATCAGGCTGCTCAAAACTCAATTGGGCGACCTGCGCCAAATCAAGGCGCGGTCCGGGGGTCGCGATACGTGACGGCCACCCCAGCGCATAGGCGATGGGCGTGCGCATATCCGGCGTGCCCAATTGTGCCAGCACGGACCCGTCCTTATAGGCGACCATGGAATGAATGACCGACTGGGGATGGACCAAAATCTCGACCTTATCTTCAGCCACCGGGAACAGGTGAAATGCCTCTATCAGCTCCAACCCCTTATTCATCATGGTGGCGCTATCGACCGATATCTTGGCCCCCATATCCCAATTGGGATGGGCAACTGCCTGTGCGGGGCCCTTGCCCGCCATTTCGTCCAGGGACAAGGTGCGAAACGGCCCGCCCGAGGCTGTCAGGATAATCTTCTCAACCCCCTTGCCGTCAGGGTCGTTAAAGACCTGAAAGATGGCATTGTGCTCTGAATCAACGGGCAGCAATACGGCGTTATGATCGGCGACTTCCTGCATGAACAGGTCACCCGCACAGACCAGGCATTCCTTGTTGGCAAAGGCCACCATCGCGCCACGGCGCACTGCCGCCAATGTGGGGCGCAGCCCCGCGGCACCGACAATGCCCGCCATCACCCAATCGGCAGGCATGGCGGCGGCGTCTTCAACAGCCTCAGCCCCGGCAGTAGCCTCAATCTCCGTTCCGGCAAGCGCGTCTTTCAACGCCGTGTAACAGGATGGATCAGCGATTACGGCCCGGGTGGCCCCCACCCGTTTTGCGGCGGCGGCAAGCCCCTCGACATTACGGTTCGCCGTCAGCGCAACAATGCGATAGCAATCAGGCTCACGCTCAATCAAATCAAGCGTTGAACACCCGACTGAGCCTGTCGCCCCTAATATAGTGACGCTACGCGGGTGGGCCTTGCTGGGCGGAAGGTGGGAAACGGACATAAATACAATCAATACGCAGGTGCAGAACCGATCAGGCCCCACTGCAAAAACAACCAAAAGAAAGGGACGGCGAACCACAGACCGTCAACACGGTCCATCACGCCACCATGACCGGGAATAATATTGCTGGCGTCTTTAACATCGGCCTGCCGCTTTAAGGAACTTTCAACCACATCCCCCACTTGCGACCACGCGCCCAACAGCGCCCCGATCAACAACAAATGCCACCACACACCAAGATCGAACAGGCCGCCAAACACAGCAGCCACGACACCGGCAGTGATCATGCCGCCAATCAATCCGGCCCATGTTTTATTGGGCGACAGGCGCGGTGCCATTTTCGGCCCGCCAATTGTTTTGCCTGAAAAATACGCACCGATATCCATCGCCCACACAATGAACAGGATCAGCACCAACAGCCATATTCCGTCACCTTCACCATAATCCTGTCCGTGTGCCCGGATGCTTAACACCGTCAGCACAGGTAGGCAGGCATACAGCACGCCGCCCGCAGCACTGGCCCAGTTTTTGGCGTCGCCAAACGCGATACGGCCAATGGCTGCAAACAAAGTGGCGCCACCCAGCGTCTGCAAGGTCAGCGGCAATTCACCGGCAGTTTGCCATTCCCATGTTGCAAGTAAAGGCACGAACACCCCCGCAGCACTGGGCAACAGCATATCCCGCCATCCGGCGTCCTGTACTGTCAGCCGTGTCCATTCCCATGCGATGATGCCGCCCGCAACGGCCAGCAGAACGCTTAACGCCCACCCACCGAAATAAACAGCCGCCAAAACAATGGGCGCAAGCACAAGTGCGGACCATACCCGCAGCTTCAGATTGCTGCCCTTTTTTTCAGCGTCACTCATTCACCGGTTCCTGAATTTTCAACCGCGCCGGGTGTCCCGATTTTGTAGGGCGCACAGTCTTCGCGGCCACCATAGCGACGCTCCCGATTGCGATAAATTTCAATCGCCTCCAGCAAGTGCCCCTCATTATAATCTGGCCACACGACATCCGGGAAATAAAATTCTGTATAGGCTGTCTGCCACGGTAGGAAGTTCGACAGCCGCTGTTCGCCACTGGTGCGGATCAACAGGTCTGGGTCCGGCAGGTCAGATGTTTCAAGCCAAAAGCCGAACATGTCTTCATTAATCTGTTCAGGCTTCATCCGCCCGGCCGCAACCTCGCGCGCCAAACGTTGGGCTGCCCGCGCAATTTCCTGCCGGCCGCCATAATTCAGCGCGATGGTGACGGTGATGCCTTCAAGATGGGCGGTGCGCCTTTCAGCCTCCACCAACCGTTCAAGAATATCCCGGTCCAGCTTATCGCGCGCACCGATGAACCGCCCGCGCACGCCGCGCGCCTCTAGCTCAACCAGGTCTTCATCCATGAAGCGACGCAGCAGGCCCATCAGCCCCTCGACCTCATCCTCAGGACGTGACCAGTTTTCAGACGAAAACGCATAAAGCGTTATGTAGGGGATACCTCGATCAAGGGCCGCTTCAACCGTGCGACGCACAGCCTCCACCCCTTCGCGGTGACCCAGCTTACGCGGGATATGGCGACGTTTGGCCCAACGGCCATTGCCATCCATGATAATCGCAATGTGACGGGGGTCGCCTTCGATCAGCGGGGCGCGCCAGCCTTCTGTATCACGGGCATCTGATGTGAGGGGCGCCCCAGTCGATGATGACACCGTTGGTGCTGGTGTCACGGCCGGCGATGATGCGGGCACGTGTCCCGCATCTGCTTCATCTTTTTTGAAGGGCCAAATCGCCATGTCAAAGCCTCACCTAGGGCCGCCGGTTCAGCTTGCGCTAAACCTGCATGACCTCAGCTTCTTTCTCAGCCAGGGTTTCGTCAACCTTCTTGATGGCGGCATCTGTCAGGGACTGCACCTCATCAGCGTACATCTTGGAATCATCTTTCCCAAGACCGCCGTCTTTTTCGCCCTTTTTCAACTGATCCATACCATCGCGACGCACATTACGGATCGCAACACGTGCCTGTTCGGCATAGTTGCGCGCAACCTTCACCATTTCAGCGCGGCGCTCTTCGTTCAATTCAGGGATCGGGATGCGGATCAACTGACCGTCTGATGACGGGTTCAACCCTAATGAGCTTTCGCGAATGGCTTTTTCAACGGCAGCGACATTCGACTTGTCCCACACCTGCACAGACAAAAGACGCGATTCAGGAACAGAGATTGTCCCCACCTGATCAAGCGGCATTTCTGCACCATATACGTCAACCTTCACAGGTTCCAGCAACGAGGTTGAGGCACGCCCGGTACGCAGCCCGCCAAATTCCTTACCCAGTGTCGCCACAGCGCCACCCATGCGTTTTTCTAGGTCGTCTAGATCAAGTTCAAAATCATCAGCCATTGTTCAGTGTCTCCTGAAACTTAGATTTACTACTGTTCATCATTATGGGTAACAAGTGTGGCACGACCGCGGCCTGAGGCCACCTCTGCCAAGGCACCGCTGTCACCCAAATCAAATACCAAAATCGGAATATCATTTTCACGCGCCAGCGCAATCGCTGTTGCGTCCATGACCTGCAAGTCATCAGACAGCACACGCTTGTAGCTGACCTGATTATAACGGCGCGCGGTGGGCACCTTTTTGGGGTCGGCGGTATAAACGCCATCGACCTGCGTGCCCTTCAAGATCGCATCGCAATTCATTTCAGAGGCACGCAACGCAGCCCCCGTATCTGTTGTGAAATAAGGGTTGCCTGTACCGGCGGCAAAGATCACCACCCGCCCCTTTTCAAGGTGCCGGATCGCACGACGACGAATATAGGATTCACAAACCGTCGGCATGGGGATCGCAGATTGCACCCGTGTCGGCACGCCGATCTGCTCCAACGCGTTTTGCATTGCCAGCGCATTCATTACCGTGGCGAGCATCCCCATATAATCAGCACTGCCCCGTTCCATGCCCGAAGCTGCGCCCGCAAGCCCGCGGAAAATATTGCCGCCGCCAATAACCAAGCAGGTTTCGACACCCGCCTGCGTAATCAGCTTCACCTCTTCGGCAATACGGCTAACCGTTCCGGCATTGATGCCATACTCGTCAGTTCCCATCAGGGCTTCGCCCGACAGTTTCAACAAGACGCGTTTATAGCCAGATTGGCCTGCTTCCCCGCTCATAGATGCCTCATCAATTCAGAAGTGAGGATCATGCCCCCACCGCTTTCGTGCCAGAATCGTTGCACAGTAGCGAAAACCGGGGCGAATGCCCACCCAATTCCCACATATCAGATCAGTTTTAGACAGTAAAAAACCGCCCCACCCGGCAGGATGGGACGGTTTTATAAGGTCGGAAGATCACGCGTGATCAGGAACCGGCAACCGCTGCCACTTCCGCTGCGAAATCTTCTTCTTTCTTCTCGATCCCTTCGCCAAGGGCGAAACGTGCGATGGCGGTCAGTTTGATGGGGGCACCGGCTTCCTTGCCAGCGGCCTCAAGCGCCTTTTCGACGGTCAGATCGGGGTCGATCACATAAGCCTGTTTCAGCAGCACAACTTCTTCATAGAATTTGCGCATACGCCCTTCGATCATCTTTTCGATGATATTGTCAGGCTTGCCTGATTCACGGGCCTGCTCAACCAAAACGGCGCGCTCACGCTCAACCGCTTCGGGGTCCATTTCTTCGGTCGTGACGGCCATCGGGTTTGTGGCGGCAACATGCATGGCAATCTGCTTGCCTGTTGCTTCCAGAACCGCTGTGTCACCTGAAGATTCAAGCGCGACCAGCACACCGATCTTGCCAAGGCCGGGGGCCGCAGCAGTGTGCATGTAACCGGCGACAACGCCTTCGGAAACTTCAAGACCCGTAACACGGCGCAAGGACATGTTTTCGCCGATTGTGCCGACCATTTCGGTCAGCTGTTCAGAAACAGTTTTGCCTGCACCGGGGAAGTCAGCAGCGCCCAGCGCCTCGACATCCAATGCGCCGCCCAGGGCGACCTGTGCGGCAGTTGATGCAAAATTCTGGAACGTGTCGTTACGGGCAACGAAGTCGGTTTCAGAGTTCACTTCAACCACAACGCCCTTATTGCCTTCGGTTGCAATGGCAACCAAACCTTCGGCAGCAACGCGGCCAGACTTTTTCGCAGCAGCGGCCAAGCCCTTTGAACGCAGCCAGTCAACGGCGGCATCCATGTTGCCGTCATTTTCGGCCAGCGCCTTTTTACAATCCATCATGCCTGCGCCTGACTTTTCGCGCAGTTCTTTCACCAATGCAGCAGTAATTGCAGCCATTGTCTTTACTCCATTTTGGGACGAGCCCCCGCCCGGCTTTCGCCGGACGGTCAGGCCCAATCAATCAGAGATTTGTTTCAGTTCAAGGTCGGTGCCCAGCACTTAGCTGGCAGCAGCGGCCCCTTCACCTTCAGCGGCGGGCGCTTCTTCAGCAGGCAGTTCTTCAACCACCTCTTCAGCTTCACCCAGATCAACGCCCAATGAACCGGCGCTGGCTGAAATACCGTCCAGAACTGACCGGGCAATCAAATCGCAATAAAGCGTGATGGCGCGGGTGGCGTCATCATTGCCGGGTATCGGGAACTTCACGCCATCGGGATCACAGTTTGAGTCAACAACGGCAACCACGGGGATGCCCAGCTTATTGGCTTCTTTAATTGCAATCGCTTCTTTGTTTGTGTCGATCACGACGACCAGATCAGGCAGACCGCCCATATCCTTGATGCCGCCCAATGAGATGTCCAGCTTCTCACGCTCGCGCGTCAGGTTCAGGGTCTCTTTCTTGGTCAGGCCGGTGACGTCGCCGCTCAAACGCTCTTCAAGTTCCTTAAGACGCTTGATTGAGTTTGAAACGGTTTTCCAGTTGGTCAGCGTGCCGCCAAGCCAACGGTGATTCATGTAATACTGCGCAGACCGTTCAGCCGCATCCTTGATGGGGGCTGCTGCCTGACGCTTGGTGCCGACGAACAGAACGCGGCCACCTGATGCTACAACATTGCGCACTTCGATAAGTGCTTGATGCAGCAAGGGCACTGTCTGTGTCAGGTCCATAATATGGATGCCGTTACGATCGCCAAAGATGAATTCACCCATCTTCGGGTTCCAACGGTGGGTCTGATGACCAAAATGAACGCCTGCTTCAAGCAGCTGACGCATAGTAAAATCGGGAAGAGCCATAGCCTCTAATCTCCTTTTCCGGTTAACCGCCGCAGAGGAAGAAACGATCAGATGATCGCACCGGAGCGAAGTGACCCGTGCCAAATAGGGGCTGTGCCTTTTTACAAAGGATGGGCACCCGCATCTCTGCGTGTGGAATGAGCCGGGTTTTAGCCCCCTGCCCGCCAGAAAACAAGCATAAATGCGCCCGTTTCAGTGCAAAAGCGTCGCATCTTTGCCATTCGCAGCAATTCGCACCATCCTATTGGCGCTCAAGCCGCCGCGCGGCCGCCCGAAAAGGCGAAAGACCGAAACCTCATATCAATTGAAATGACCGTTATAGGTCCACCACATGGCTGACGCCTTTGATCGTCATGATCGCACCCGATGTTTTGGGGGTTACCGCATAGCCGCCGGGCAATGTGATCACCGCTTCTGTTTCATCAGGGGCGGGAATTACCAGCTTGATCCTGCCCTTCCCGGCCCGTGGTAGCAATTCCTTGATCTGCGGCACAGCCTGAACGTCCTGCACGAAAATCTCTAACCCCTGCGCCGTGTTGGCGGCCAACTGTTCAATCGACTGAACCGAATTGACGGTAAAGCGCAGCGTGTCTTCCTGACTTTCCACCTGTACGGATAGAACGACCGACTGGCCCGGTTCCAGCAGGTCACGATGGTCGCGTAAATGCTCGGAAAAGACCGTAACCTCATACTCCCCGGTCGGGTCGGTTAGCTTCACAAAGGCAAAGGGTTTGCCGGATTTTTGGGATTTGCGCTCCTGCAACATGGTGACTGTGCCACCGACGCGGCCCGCCCATGCGCCCTTGCCCTGGGCCACAGCCTCAAGCACGTTGGTAAAGAGTTTGACGCCGCCACGCTTCAACGCGGGCAAATAGCCATCAAGCGGATGGCCCGACAGGAAGAACCCAACAGCGCCGAATTCCTGCGCCAGCCGTTCCATCGGCACCCAATCGCTGACATCTTTCAGGTTCGGGCGGCTAAGCTCATCCGCCAAATCCCCCCCAAACAGGCTGTTTTGGTTTGAGTTCCGCTCAGACGCGGCATTGGCGCAATAGGCCATCAGAATTTCGGCAGACGCAAAAACCTGCTGGCGGTTGGGGTTCAGATTATCAAACGCCCCTGCCCGTGCCAGATTTTCAAACATCCGCTTATTGAACAATTTGGGGTCCATTCGGCCTGCAAAGTCAAACAGGTCAGCATAAGCGCCATTGGCCTGCCGTTCATCGGCAACCGCATCCATCGCCGCGCGGCCCACATTCTTGATCGCGCCCAGCGCATAATGAATGCGCCCGTCCTTCACCGTGAAATCGCCCCCGGACTGGTTTACGCAAGGGGGCACAACCTCAATCCCCATACGGGCAGATTCCTGCCGGAAAATCCCCAGCTTGTCCGTATTGTTCATGTCGTAGCACATCAGTGCGGCCATAAACTCAACCGGGTGATTGGCCTTCAACCACGCCGTTTGATAGGCGACAAAGGCATAGGCGGCGGCATGGGCCTTGTTAAAGCCATAGCCCGCGAACTTGTCCACCAATTCAAAGATGTCGGCGGCCTGTTGTTGGTCCACCCCACGTTCAACCGCACCGTCAACGAACCGCTTTTTCTGGCGGTCCATTTCTTCCTTGATCTTTTTACCCATCGCCCGGCGTAGCAAGTCAGCCTCGCCCAGTGAATAGCCCGCCAGAACCTGTGCGATTTGCATCACCTGTTCCTGATAGACGATCACGCCATAGGTTTCTTTCAGCAGGTCTTCCAACAAGGGATGATGGTAATTCGGCTCCTCCAGCCCCTGTTTGGTGCTGATGAATTTCGGGATATTGTCCATCGGGCCGGGACGATACAGCGCCACAAGCGCGATCACGTCTTCAAACACGTCAGGCTTCATCCGGCGCAGCACATCGCGCATGCCCGAACTTTCAAGCTGGAACACGCCGATGGAATCGCCGCGCGCCATCAATTCATAAGATGGTCGGTCATCCAGCGGCACCAGCGCAATATCCACATCAATATCGCGTTGCTTCAACAGGTTCACGGCACGCTGGATCACTGTCAGGGTTTTCAGGCCCAGAAAGTCAAATTTGACCAGCCCGGCAGGTTCCACCCATTTCATGTTGAACTGCGTTACAGACATGGGGGAGCGGGGGTCACGATAAACCGGCACCAACTCATCCAAGGGGCGGTCGCCAATAACAACCCCCGCCGCATGGGTGGAGGCATGACGGTACAGCCCCTCCAACTGCAAGCCGATTTTCAGCAAACGATCTACCGCTTCTTCTTGTTGGGCCTGTTGTTTCAGCTTCGGTTCAAAATCAATAGCCTCTTGTAAGGTCATTGGATTTGCTGGATTATTCGGCACCAGCTTTGTCAGCCGATCGACCTGCATATAGGGCATCTGCAAGACGCGCCCCACATCGCGCAACACGGCGCGGGCCTGCAATTTACCGAAGGTAATGATCTGGGCTACCTTGTCGGCCCCATACTTGTCCTGCACATAGGTGATCACCTCATCCCGGCGATCCTGACAAAAGTCGATGTCAAAGTCAGGCATGGACACACGTTCGGGGTTCAAGAACCGCTCAAACAATAGGGAAAAGCGCAAGGGATCCAAGTCGGTGATGGTCAGGGACCACGCTACAACAGATGCCGCACCGGAACCACGGCCCGGCCCCACAGGAATATCATGGGCCTTGGCCCATTTGATGAAGTCAGACACGATCAGGAAATAGCCGGGGAACCCCATTGTGCTGATCACGTTCAGCTCAAAATCCAAGCGGTCCCAATAATCCTGATGGGGAATATCCGTTTCGATCACCGCAAGGCGGGCAGCCAAGCCTTCCTTTGCCTGACGGGTCAGCTCGTCAGCCTCGTCCCCCTCAGCAAAGCGGGGCAGGATGGGCGCACGGGTGTGCGGGCGGTAATGACAGCGTTTTGATATTTCAACACTATTCTGAACAGCCTCAGGCAAGTCATTGAAAAGGCTTTTCATTTCCCTTGCGGTCTTTAAGTAATGTTCAGGGGTCAGTTGCCGCCTGTCAGATTGGTCCACATAGGCCCCCGCCGCGATACACAACAGGGCGTCATGCGCTTCATACATATCGGCATCAGGGAAAAACACATCATTCGTGGCAACCAGCGGCACATCATGATCATAGGCCAGCGCCAACATATCATCTTCTGTTGCGACCTCAACCGCCATGCCGTGACGCTGCAACTCCATATAAAGCCGGTCCCCGAACAGGTCTTTCAGGCCCAGCAACAGCGCCTTGGCAGTTGTCGTGCGATTATCCTGCAATAATGTGCCCAGCGGCCCCAGCGCGCCACCGGTCAGGCAGATCACACCGTCTGACCAATTACGTAGCTCATCAAGGGTCACAAACGGCTCAAGCTCGTCAGGGCCGGCAAGATAGGCGTGGGATACAATGTGCAGCAGGTTTTGATAGCCGGTTTCAGACTGTGCCAGCAGCACAATCTGGCCCATCAGCTTGTTCCCGCCACGCGGATGCCCGGCAGCGGCCCCCGTATCAGCCACGGTGACCACACCGCCGCCATCTGATTTGGCGGGCGCTTGGCCCAAATTAATGGTGACGCCGGGAATAGGCTGGATACCGGCACCGGACAATGTTTCTGACACTTCAAGCGCGCCGAACATATTGCCCGTATCGGTGATGGCGATTGCGGGGAACTGGCGTTCCTTGCACAGGCCGGGCAGCGGCTTAACCCGCACTGCCCCCTCAGACAGGGAATAGGCGCTGTGCACCCGCAGATGCACAAAACCCGGATCAACTAAATTTTCGGAAGCCGCCCCATTGGCGGCAGATTGGTCGTCGCTCACACCCTGCCCCATCAATTATGGGGCGTGTGCCCCATCAGATATAAACAGAGTGTGCCCGATTCACACGCCGGACAAAAGCCCCGCAATTGTCACCATACCGTAAGCAGTCATGGCCAAGCTTGCCATTGTTACAAGATCCCTACCCGTCAGTGTAGCCAGCATGATGCGATCCTTCCATTCAATCAATTCAGGGCGATAAGTTGCCCGTTTGTTCTTCAACAGATCATGCAATCATAGGCGCACGCTGTCAAGAACAAAAATGGAACAAAATGATGATGGCTGGCAAAACGGCAGCTATCGGCCGATCTTATCCTTGTAGAACTGGCCCATCGCGGCAATCGCCTCCTGCCCCTCATCCAACATGCTGTAGAACGCATGCCAAACGTGGAACATACCATCCCAGCATTCGAGGGTCACATCGATATGCGCCTCAACCGCACGACCTGCGAGGCGGACGGCATCATCATACAGCACCTCCTCAGTGCCGACCTGTATCAACAGGGGCGGCAGGCCGTTCAGCCGCGCAAAGACCGGGGACGCCAGATGAGACTCCGCATCCTTGCCATTCAGATATAAATCGGCAGACCCCTGAATATTGTCGGGCACAATCATCGGGTCACGGTCGCGCCGTGTTTCATAGGATTTGGCGCTGCAAGTCATGTCCACCCAGGGGGAGATGACCATACCGCAGGCAGGCTCCCCCATCTCGCGGTCACGCAGCATCAACAATGTCGCCATTGTCAGGCCACCGCCCGCAGAATCCCCGGCAATGCCGATCATGTTGGCGGGAATGTTCTTTTCAGTTTCCAACCATTGATAGGCGTTCACTGCATCCTCAATCCCCTCAGGATAGGGGTTTTCGGGGGCAAGCCCATAATCGGCGACAAGCACGGGCGCATCGGACACGCGCGCCAGTTCCGCCGCCAAGGCCCGATGGGTCTTGCGCGACCCGACACAATAGGCCCCACCATGAAGATACAGGATGGCCCGGTCCTCATTCGCGCCATCAGGCACAATCCAATCACAGGTCACGCCATTGGCGGAAATCCCCTCCGTCACCGTCACGCCATCGCCGACGGGCAACATGCTGGTTGCCTCTTCCATACGCGCGCGCGCCTGCGCGGTCGTCGCGTTCGGATCGGACGGCGCGGCACGCAATAAGGCGATTACTTGTTCTGCTTGTTCTTTACTCATCAGATTGTCCCCCATCTGGTTAGGGGAACAGTCTAGACCCAATCAGGCCGAAGTCTCAACCAAATGACCGTCCTGCATGGTCACAATCCGGTCCATACGGGCGGCAAGCTCAAGATTATGGGTCGCGATCAGGGCCCCAACGCCTTCTTGCCGGACAAGGCCCAGCAAATTATCAAACACGGTATCGGACAGGCGGGGGTCAAGATTACCGGTCGGCTCATCCGCCAGCAGGACAGCAGGCTTGTTCGCCAACGCGCGCGCAATGGCGACGCGCTGCTGCTCCCCGCCCGACAATTCGGCAGGGCGATGGGTCAACCGTTCGGCCAGCCCCAATTCTGTCAGCAAGGTTCTTGCCCGTGCTTCAGCCTGTTTTTGCGCAGTCCCGGCGACCCGTTGGGGCAGCACGATATTTTCCAACGCCGAAAATTCCGGCAGCAAATGATGAAACTGATAGACAAAGCCGAGGTGATCACGGCGCAGCGCGGTACGGGCCGCATCATCGCCGCCCGTCGCATCAATGCCCGCAATTTCAACCGTGCCGCTATCGGGTGCCTCAAGCAGACCGGCGATATGCAGCAAGGTGGATTTGCCAGACCCGGACGGCCCCAAAAGAGCAACAATCTCACCCGCCTTAAGTGTCAGATCAACGCCGCGCAACACATCAAGCCGTGATGCCCCGTCACCGAAACTGCGCGTCAGGTTTGCAAGGTTCAGAACAGGGCTACTCATAACGCAGCGCCTCAACCGGATCGAGCTTGGCTGCACGCCGCGCCGGATAAATCGTGGCAAGGAATGACAGGGCCAGCGCCATCAGACAGATGGTCACCGTTTCCCCCACATCCATATGGGCTGGCATACGGGACAGGAAATAAACCTCTGGCGAGAACAATTCAGTTCCCGACAACGAAGACAGAAACTGCCTTATCTCCTCAATATAGGTACAAAACGTGACGCCAATAACGATGCCGATCATCGTCCCGACCGTCCCGATAGACGCCCCGGCGATAAAGAATATGCGCATCACCGCGCCCGCCGGCACACCCATCGTACGCAAAATGGCGATATCGCGCCCCTTGTCCTTCACCAGCATGATCAGCCCTGAAATGATATTCAGCGCCGCGACCATGATGATCAACGTTAGGATCAGGAACATCACATTTCGTTCGACCATCAAGGCATCAAAAAATGTTTTGTTCAGATCGCGCCAATCAAGCAGACGTAACGAACGGTCATTCGCTGCGATGGAATTAACATGCGCCCGCACCACATCCGATATTGCGGCAGTTACCGGGCCGATATTGTCAGGCTGCGCCACCTTGATTTCCAGCGAGGTTACCTTATTGCCCAATCCGAAATAGCGTTGGGCCGCAGCCAGGGGCATATAGACATAAGCCTTGTCATATTCAGACATGCCGATTTCAAAAATCGCGCCAACCTGGAAGCCGATAATGCGCGGCGCAACACCAAAGGGGGTCGCCCTGCCCTTTGGCGAAATCAGGCTAACCGTATCACCAACCCCAACACCCAAATGACGCGCCAACCGGATTCCGATGGCAATTTCACCATTGGCAAAGCTGGACAGGTCACCTGCCTGCACTCGTTCCGCAATGAAATCCAGCTTGCGGACATCACCTTCAGACATGCCGCGCACCAACACACCAGTTGAATATTGCCCGGCGGTCGCCATGACCTGCCCTTCAATCATCGGCGTCACCGATGTAACGGTTGCCACCTTGGAGATGTCATCGACCAGCACCGGCCAGTCCGTCATCTCGCCCGTCATGCTTTGCACTACGGCATGGCCGTTCACGCCCAAAATGCGATCCAGCAATTGATGACGAAACCCGTTCATCACTGCCATCACGATAATCAGCGTTGCCACACCAAGCGCGATACCCGCAAAGGAAAATCCCGCAATGACGGAGACAAACCCCTCCCGCCGCCGCGACCGCAAATAGCGCCCGGCAATATGCCATTCATAGGCTGCAAACATGCGTTGCTTATAGGATGGCGCAGACGCCGTATTTTGGGGTGCGTTAGTCATTAACCGGCAATCAGTTCCAAAGCCTTATCAAGCGGCAATTCCTGCTTCTCACCCGTGGCACGACGTTTCAATTCAACAACGCCTTTTTCAATGCCCTTCGGTCCAATGGTCATTTGCCAGGGCAACCCAATCAAATCCATTGTCGCGAACTTGGCACCGGGCCGTTCGTCGCGATCATCATACAACGTATCAACCCCAAGGGCCGTCAACTTGGCATAGGCATCATCACACGCGGCGCTGACTGTTTCATCCTTCGGACGTAGCGAAATCAACCCAACCTGATAGGGGGCGACAGCCTCAGGCCAGATGATGCCGTCATCATCGTGGCTGGCCTCAACAATCGCACCCAGCAGGCGCGAAATACCAACGCCGTAACTGCCCATTTGCAGCGGGATCAACTCCCCATTGGGGCCTTGCACCTTGGCATTCATAGGTTCTGAATATTTGGTACCGAAGTGGAAGATGTGCCCCACTTCAATACCGCGCGCAGTAACGCGATCAGCCTCGTCCACCTCAGCCTCAAACTTCGCAGCATCATGAATTTCATCAGTGGCTGCATAGCGATTGGTTTTGGAATTGATGATGGACGTCAGGTCGCCTTCATAATCAATCTCAGTTGGCACAGGTTCTTCGACCAGCCCCTTGTGCAGGAAGACTTCACTTTCACCCGTGTCCGCCAACACGATAAATTCATGGCTAAGATCACCGCCAATGGGGCCAGTGTCGGCGCGCATGGGAATGGCCTGCAACCCCATACGGTCAAACATGCGCAAATAGGCGACGAACATCTTGTTATAGGCAAGGCGCGAAGCGTCGAAATCAAGGTCGAAGCTATAGGCATCTTTCATCAGAAATTCGCGACCACGCATCACACCGAAACGGGGCCTGATTTCATCGCGGAATTTCCATTGAATATGGAACAGGTTCAGCGGCAAATCCTTATAGGACTTCAACTCCTGCCGCACGATATCTGTAATCATCTCTTCATTGGTCGGGCCGAACAGCATGTCACGGTCATGACGGTCAGTGATGCGCAGCATCTCCTCCCCATAGGCGTCATAGCGGCCAGACTCGCGCCACAGGTCTGCGGACTGCAAGGTGGGCATCAGCAATTCAACCGCGCCTGCCTTGGCCATTTCGTCAGACACGATGGCGGAAATTTTTTGCAGCACCTTATGGCCCAGTGGCAACCAAGCATAGATGCCCGAACTCATCTGCCGAATAAGCCCCGCCCGCAACATCAGGCGGTGGGAAACAATCTGCGCCTCTGCCGGTGTGTCCTTCATCACGGGCAGAAAATAGCGGGATAAACGCATGGGTCGGTCCTGTCAGTTTGCCCGCGCAACCAATTGGCGGGCCATTACAAAAAATCTACAATAAATGGGGTCAAATCAAGGCAAGCCTGCTTGGCCCGATAGGTATCAGGGTTTTGGGATATCGCCCAGATGAATGATGTCATTCACCATAAGCGTCACGAATATGGCCCAGCCAACGGTCGCGACCCCGGTTGTGATCAAAATCTTTTTGACCAATTGCGGCTTTACCGGCGCACCATCGGCGGTGCCCGGCGTAATATCACCCGCATCACGTTGGGATGTGATGCCCCATGGCAGCACCATGAAAAGCACCAACCACCAAATGATAATATAGGTAACGATCCCGCCTGCGATGCTCATGCCCGCAACCTCCACAAAAATATTAGATGCACAATAAGAAGAAATGCGCCCTAAATCAAAGGCAGATCACATCCGTCTTCACCATGGCCCGCTTGCCAATACCATCCTTGACGGTCCGGCGCGCCGCAATGCGCAGCACCTCTGCCAAGCTGGCCTCCGTCGGGCGGCCCTTTCTGCCATAGGCCTTGGACCACGCGGCACGGCAGGCCTGGGTAATCATGTCTTCAAGCGGGCGACCATCCCAATCTTCGTCTGCCAGCCCTTCGAATGACACGCGCAATTGGCTAAGCTTTTTGCCCTGCGCCAGCGCGACCACATGGATATACCCGTTAAAGGCAAGACGGCGGCGCTGTTTCAGCACCTCGTCATCAGAATCGATCAGAATGTCGCCATCCAGCATCAACCGGCCACTGGGCACATGATCAACCACGCCTGATGGCCCCGGTGCCAACTGCACCATCCCGCCATTCAGATTGACGTGTGTTTGCTTGACCTGCATATCGCGGGCAAAGGCGGCATGTTCCTTCAGGTGCCGATGTTCCCCATGAACGGGGACGGCAATTTCCGGTCTGATCCACTGATACATTTGCGCCAGCTCATCCCGGCAAGGATGGCCTGACACATGGATCGTGTCGTTCTTATCCTGCAACACGTTCACACCGATGGCCGTCAGATCATTTTGCAAATTAAAGATCGATGTTTCATTGCCCGGGATCACCCGGCTGGAGAATATGACCGTATCATCAGCATCAAGGCTGATGGTGCGGTGATCATTCCGCGCAATGCGTGACAGGGCGGCCCGTGGCTCCCCCTGCGATCCGGTACAGATAAACAGCACCTTGTCCTTGGGAAGATAGGCGCCCTCCTCCTCATCAATGATGGGGGGCATCCCTTCGAGATAGCCGCACGCCCGGGCCGCTGCAACGCAACGATGCATGGACCGGCCCACCAATACGGGATGGCGACCGCAGGCCGCCGCCACCTTGGCAACGGTTTGCACCCGGCTGACATTTGAGGCAAAGGTCGTCACCGCCACGCGGCCCTTCATCGGGCGGATCATCTCTTCCAAATTCTCTCGTACGGATTTTTCTGACCCGGCGCGACCTTCAACAAACACATTGGTTGAATCGCACACGATTGCCAAAACCCCCTCATCCCCGATACGGGAAAGGGTGTCGGAATCCGTCTTCTCACCAATCAAGGGGTCTGGGTCGATCTTCCAATCGCCCGTATGCATCACAGTCCCAAAGCGCGTCTTGATCGACAGCGCATTCGGTTCCGGAATGGAATGGGTTAGCGTCACATAATCAATCTCAAAACCACCCACCGTGACGGAGCCGCCAAGCGGCACCTCATGCAGCGGCACATCATGCAGCAAGCCAACATCCTGCAATTTGTCCCGCAACAGATAGGCTGTAAACGGTGTCGCATAGACCGGACAACCCAGATGCTGCCACAAATGCGGCACGGCACCGATATGGTCCTCATGCGCATGGGTCAGGAACAATGCCTTCAGGCGACCGGCGGCGGCCTCCTCCTCAATAAAGGCTGTGTCGGGCATGATCAGATCAATGCCCGGCGTGCTGTCATCGCCAAATGTAACGCCCAGATCAACCATGATCCATTCGCGATTATTGGCAGGCCCCAATCCATACAGGTTCAGGTTCATGCCAATCTCGCCTGCGCCACCTAATGGCAAAAAGACCAGTGCATCATCTTCGTTTTTTAGCGGTGTGCTCAAACCTGTATCCCCTGTGGGCGGTTGTGGCGATAAATGGCGACCAGACCCTTGATTGTCAAATCGGTATCAACTGTTTCAAGCAGATCAGTGCCCGTGGCAAGCGGTGTCGCCAGACCACCGGTGCCAACGATGGAAAGCGGCGCGCCATATTCATCACGAATGCGGGCGACCAACCCTTCGATCAAACCGACATAGCCCCAGAAAACACCTGACTGCATACAGGGTACTGTGGACTTGCCAATCACTTGCGTCGGTTTTTCAATGGCAATTCGCGGCAGCTTGGCAGCGGCGCTGTGCAATGCCTCAAGCGACAGGTTAATGCCCGGCGCGATCACGCCGCCTTCATACGCACCATCCTTGGCAACGATGTCGAATGTGGTGGCGGTGCCAAAATCAATGACGATCATCGGCCCGCCATAAGTAACATGCGCCCCAACCGAGTTCACCAAACGATCAGCGCCCACTTCCTGCGGACGGTCGACGCGGATCTCGACCCCCAGATCGACGCCCGGTGCGCCGATAACCAACGGCTCCACCCGAAAATAGCGGCGTGCCAATAAGCTAAGCGCGAACAGCGCCTGCGGCACCACGGTTGAAATGATGACGCCCGTAATATCCTTGGTCGAATGGCCACCATCAATTTGCATCAACTGGTTCAGCCAAACGACATATTCATCCGCAGTGCGGTCGGGGCTGGTGGTAATGCGCCAGCGACCGACAACTGTGCCGTCATTATCAATAATCGCAAAGACGGTGTTCGTATTACCGGCATCAATGGCAAGCAACATGGCGCTGGCCCCTCTATTTATTTCGTTATTAGAAAAACACGTCCCCGGCAGTGATTTGCCGGGTCGAGCCATCATCCAAGACAAGCACTAAGGCCCCGTCCTGATCAAGCCCCTGAAATGTGCCATTCAAGTCCCCATCAGGCAAACGCACCCGGATTGGGCCATGCAACCCGCGGGCAACCGCCAACCAGCGGTCACGAATGGGCGCAAACCCCGCATCCCGCCACACGCCTAACCAATGGTCGAATGCATGGGCAAGCGCGCCCAACATCTCATCTGGGGATGGCACCGACCGACCAAGGGCTGCAAAACTGGTGGCAGGATATGGTGTCCCTTCAGGATGTTCAGCCAAATTAATGCCAATGCCAATGGCAAGCCACGGGATATTGCCTGATGAGATGTTGGTCCCGCTTGAGGCACTTTCCAGCAAAATACCGCTGATCTTGGCCCCATTGATCAAAACATCATTGGGCCATTTCAGCTGGACGGACAATGCCTCGTCATCAATCAGTTGGGCCACCGCATCATGAACTGCCACTGCGGTCACAAAGGAAAGGCCAGCTGCCTGCGATGGCGGGCAGGCAGGATCAAGCAACAAGGTGCCGGCAAAATTCTGCCCCTGCCCTGTTGACCAAACCCGGCCCTGCCTTCCGCGCCCTGCGGTTTGACGTTTGGCAGTAATCCAAGTGGGAGCAATCGCCATAGTAGCGGCGACCGCCGCCTCACCCATGCGGCGCGCCTCGCTATTGGTGCTGTCAATTTCGTCAAAGCTGCGATGCCCGACAGATGCGGGCAGGCTGATACCACTCATGTTTAAAAGAGTGAAGCTGCCGCTTTACCCGCAACCTCAACCAATGAGCTGGGGGCGACTACGAACAGGATGGTAAACGCGGTAGAGCCAAGCAACACAACGCGCATCCCGCCAGACGCCGGGGCGTCAAAGGCAGCGGCAGGTTCATCCATATAGATGACCTTGACGATACGAATGTAATAGAAGGCGCCAACAACCGACGTCACCAACCCGATCACGGCCAATGTAATCAGGCCCGCATCAACAGCCGCCATAAAGACATAAAACTTACCGAAGAAGCCAGCCATCGGCGGAATACCCGCCAATGAGAACATCAGCACAGCAAGGGCAAAGGCCATTGTCGGATTGTTTTTGGCCAGCCCGGCAAGGTCGTCAATATTTTCAACCATGCCTTCGGCCCGGCGCATAGACAGAATGCAAACCCAAACGCCGCCATTCATCACGACATAAATCGCCATATAAACCAACACGCCTGTGATCCCCTCTACCGTACCGGCAGCAAGACCAACAAGGGCATAACCCATATGACCGATTGAACTGTAGGCCATCAAGCGTTTGATATTGGTTTGGCCGATGGCAGCAAAGGCACCAAGCGCCATAGACAGGATCGACACAACAATCATGATCTGCTGCCATTGGGGACCCATTGTACCAAAGGCATCAATCATCACACGCACCACAAGCGCCACACCCGCAGCCTTGGGGGCCGCAGCAAAGAAGGCAGTGACGGGTGTCGGTGCGCCTTCATAAACGTCAGGCGTCCACATATGAAACGGTACGGCGGAAATTTTGAACGCCAATGCGGCGGCAACAAAGACCAGGCCAATCACAACGCCGCCTGAAACTTCGGCGGCCGCGGCGGATTGGGCAATCCCCTCAAACCCGACGGAGCCTGTGAAGCCATACAGCATGGACGCGCCATACAAATACATGCCTGAGCTTAACGCGCCGAGCACGAAATATTTCAGGCCCGCTTCGGTGGAGCGTTGCGAGTTACGCTTGAACGCCGCGATGACATAAAGGGCAAGGGACTGAAGCTCCAACCCCATATAAAGCGCAATCAAATCATTAGCAGAGATCATTAGGCACATGCCCAATGTCGCCAACAAAATCAGCACCGGATATTCAAACCGGTCCATCTTCTCGGCCTGCATATAGGGGCCAGAGATCACAAGGATCATCGCCGCACCCAACAGGCTGACAACTTTCATATAGACCGCGAATTGATCACTGATGAAGGAGCCGCCGAATGTTGTAACGGTTTCCCCGCCCCCGGCAAGCACAAGTCCGGCAGTGGCAATCAAGGCAATCACGGCAAAGCCGGAAATGCTGCGCGCGGATTGTTCCCCACGGAACACACCCAGCATCAGCAGCACCAACGCGGCGCCTGCCAAAAACAGCTCGGCATAAAGTGGCGAAAGATCAGGCATTGTCGTCATCATCTCAAAAGCCTCAAAATCCTAATGACCGGACACGGCGTTGTGGACAGCGGCAGGCGCATGTTCAAGCACCGGCTGGGCCATGTCGTGGGCAGCAATCGCCGCCTGATAGGAAGAAATCAATTGTTCAACAGCCGGGCCGGTAATCTCGAACAGCGGCAGCGGGTAAATACCCATCCACATCGTGCCGACAATCAGCGGTACAAAGGCAAGAATTTCACGGCGGTTCATATCCAGAATGTCTTTTAGGCTGTCTTTTTCAAGCGGCCCGAAAACAACCCGGCGATACAGCCACAACATATAGGCTGCGCCCAACACCATGCCCGTTGCCGCAGCAACCGTCACAAGGGTTGATGCCTTATAGGCACCGACCAGCGTCAGGAATTCACCGATAAAGCCTGCGGTGCCGGGCAACCCGACAGAGGCAAGCGAGAACAGCAGGAACACAACCGCATAAATCGGCATCCGATGAACCAACCCGCCATAGGCAGCAATTTCACGTGTGTGCATCCGATCGTAAATCACGCCGACACACATAAACAAGGCACCAGACACCAAACCATGACTGATCATCTGCATGATCGCGCCCTGCACGCCCTGAATATTGAATGTGAAGATACCGATCGTCACGATACCCATATGGGCAACAGACGAATAGGCAATCAACTTCTTCATATCCTTTTGCATCAACGCAATCAGCGACGCATAGATCACCGCCACACAGGACATAAAGAACACAAGATCAGCGAATTGCGCACTTGCCAGCGGGAACATCGGCAATGAGAACCGCAAGAACCCGTAACCGCCCATCTTCAACAGGATGCCCGCCAACACGACAGAGCCTGCCGTCGGCGCCTCCACATGAGCATCAGGCAACCAGGTATGAACCGGCCACATGGGCATCTTGACGGCAAAGCTGGCAAAGAACCCCAGCCATAACCATGTCTGCATCGATGCGGCAAATTCATGGTTCATCAATGTCGGAATGTCGGTCGTGCCAGCCTGAAGATACATGGCAATCATGGCCACCAGCATCAGGACAGAACCAAGCAAAGTGAACAAGAAAAACTTGAACGTCGCATAAACGCGGCGCGGGCCACCCCAAATACCGATCAACAAGAACATCGGGATCAGGCCAGCTTCAAAGAACAGGTAGAACAGCACCATATCAAGCGCGCTGAACACGCCGATCATCAGCGTTTCCATGAACAGGAACGCGATCATATAGTCTTTGACGCGTGTGTTAATGGATTCCCACGACACCAAAATGCAGATCGGTGTGATCAGGGTGGTCAACAGCACGAACAGGATCGAAATCCCATCAACGCCCATATGATAGTTGATGCCGCTGCCCAGCCATTCAGCCTGTTCAACAAACTGGAAACCCGCATCGTCGCGGTCAAAGCCGAACCACAGGGCAAGCGATACAATGAACGTGACCAATGACGTCCACAACGCAAATGCACGTGTATTACGCTTTGCAGTTTCGTCATCGCCGCGGATCAACAGCGCCAAAAGCGCCGCGCCAACCAGCGGCAGGAAGGTCACAATGGACAGAACGGGCCAATCAGACAACATCAGTGAACGCCCCATACGAGGAAGTAGGTAACAAGCCCGACAACGCCGATCAGCATCGCAAAGGCATAATGATAAAGGTAACCGGTTTGCAGTGCCACGACACGCTTGGTGACCTGCATGACAGAGGCCGCCACACCGTCAGGCCCCAGCCCGTCAATGATCTTGCCATCACCAAATATCCACAACTTCTCGCCCAGCCATTTGGAAAAGCGAACGAAGATAAGATCGTAAAGCTCGTCAAAGTACCATTTGTTGAGCAGGAATTGATAAATCGGCTCAAACTGTTTGGCGAGTGCGCCGGGAATGGACGTGATCTTGATATAGAACAGCCAAGCGGTGACAAAGCCGATCCCACCCATAACAATAGGTAGACGCTTCACCCAATCAGGCACATCATGGAAGTGGTGCATCACACCGTTTTCAGGATCAGCGATAAAGATCGCATCGCCCCAGAATTCCTGGAAGTGATGACCGACAAAGCTGTCATAGAAGGCGTAACCGGCGAACAACGCACCAATCGACAGAAGAACCAATGGCACCAGCATGACAAGCGGGCTTTCATGGGCATGTTCAAACGTGTGCTGGTCCGCACGCGTCTTGCCGTGGAACGTCATAAAAATCAAACGCCAAGAATAGAAGCTGGTCATGAACGCCGCAATGATCCCCATCCAGAAGGCATAATTGCCGACACCGGAATGGGCTGCATAGGCAACTTCAAGCACCGCGTCTTTTGAGAAATAGCCAGCAGTACCGGGGAAACCCATAAGCGCAACAGTACCGATCAACATCATCGCATAGGTGAAGGGAATGGTTTTCCACAGACCGCCCATCTTACGCATGTCCTGTTCATGATGCATGGCGTGAATGACCGAGCCAGCGCCAAGGAACAACAACGCCTTGAAGAAGGCATGAGTGAACAGATGGAAAATCGCAACCGGATAGGCACCCACACCGATGGCAAAGAACATATAGCCAAGCTGTGAACAGGTTGAATAGGCGATCACACGCTTGATATCATTTTGCACCAAACCAACAGAGGCGGCGAAAATGGCTGTCGTGGCACCGATTACGGTCACAAACTCAAGCGCAACAGGGGCCAGTTCGAACAACGGTGAACAACGTGCCACCATGAACACACCTGCGGTCACCATTGTAGCGGCATGGATCAGCGCCGACACAGGGGTCGGCCCCTCCATCGCGTCGGGCAACCATGTGTGCAGGAACAGCTGGGCTGATTTACCCATCGCGCCAACAAACAGCAGCAAGCAGATGGTTGTCAGAATATCAACGTCATAGCCAAGGAAGTTAAAGCTTTGCCCCTGATATTGTGCCGCCTGTGCGAACACGGCATCAAACTCGACAGAGCCTGTGACCATGAACAAGGCAAAAATACCCAGTGCAAAACCAAAGTCACCGACGCGGTTGACGATAAACGCCTTCATCGCAGCGGCATTGGCCGTTGATTTTTTGAACCAGAACCCAATCAATAGGTACGAGGCAAGCCCCACCCCTTCCCAGCCAAAGAACAGCTGCACGAAATTGTCGGCAGTGACCAGCATCAGCATGGCAAAGGTGAACAGGCTAAGATAGGCAAAGAACCGCGGACGATGCGGATCGTCGCTCATATACCCGATTGAGTATATGTGGACGAGCGATGAGACACCCGTCACAACAAACAACATCACTGCGGTCAGCGTATCGACCTTGAATGCCCAATCGAGTTCAAAGTCACCCGAACGCATCCATTCCAGCACAACGATGTGTTGCGGGTTATGCCCGAACGCAACATCGGCCAAAGTGATGGCTGAGAATATAGCCGCCAGCACAACAAGGCTGGAGGTCAGGATCATACTGCCTGTATCGCCGATCCGGCGGCCCATAAAGCCGACAAGGATAGCGCCGATCAGCGGCATAAAGACGATGGCTGAGATCATGGTTCCGCCCCTAGCCCTTCATCATGTTGATATCTTCGACTTCGATTGAGCCGCGGTTACGGAAATAGACCACCAAGATGGCAAGTCCAATGGCTGCTTCACCGGCAGCAACTGTCAGCACAAGCATGGCAAAAATCTGCCCCACCATGTCCTGCAAGAAGACGGAAAAAGCGACCAGATTGATATTGACTGACAGCAACATCAGTTCAATCGACATAAGAATGATGATGACATTCTTTCGATTGAGGAAAATCCCAAATACCCCAAGGGTAAACAGGATAGCTGCCACCGTCAGATAATGTTCAAGACCAACAGGCATGTCCTATTGCCTTTCCGCCAAAAAATTCAGATGAACCATGCTAAATGCCTGATCCGGGTTTGATATCCACCAGCTCGACCGCGTCTTCGCGGGTCCGGGCATTCTGCGCTGCGATGCTCTGCTTCCTTACGCCTTCACGTTGGCGCAAGGTCAGAACGATGGCGCCAATCATGGCCACCAGCAGGATCAGCCCGGCGATCTGGAAAAAGTAAATATATTGCGTGTAAAGCAGTTGCCCCAACGCGCGCGTGTTTTCAACGTCTGACGACATCGGTGCCGGCGCTGCGGCAACGTCAGGCGACAAGGGCCCAACGGCGATACCGCCCACGACCAGCAACACCTCAACCACCAGTATCACGCCAACCAGCGCGCCGATGGGAAGGTACTGCAAAACACCTTCGCGCAGTTCCGTGAAATTGATGTCCAGCATCATCACGACAAACATGAACAACACGGCGACAGCGCCCACATAGACAATGACCAATATCATCGCCAGGAACTCTGCCCCGATCAGAACGAACAGTGCTGCTGCATTAAAGAATGCCAGAATGAGGTAAAGCACCGAATGAACGGGATTGCGCGCCGCAATGACCATAAAGGCCGCTGCGATCGTAATCGCCGCAAACACATAAAATGCTGTTGTTGCAACCATCATCTCTACTTCACTTCCTTACGCATATCAGCGATACGGCGCATCAAGCGCCAAATTGACTGCGATTTCCCGTTCCCAACGATCCCCATTGGCCAACAGACGATCCTTGTCATACATCAGCTCTTCACGGGTTTCGGTAGCAAATTCAAAATTCGGACCTTCGACAATGGCATCCACCGGGCATGCTTCCTGACAGAAGCCGCAATAGATACATTTCGTCATGTCGATATCGTAACGCGTTGTCCGGCGCGAGCCATCTTCGCGCGGTTCGGCCTCAATCGTAATGGCCTGTGCCGGGCAAATAGCCTCGCACAATTTACAGGCGATGCAGCGTTCTTCGCCATTATCATAGCGGCGCAAAGCATGTTCACCACGGAAGCGCGGTGACAGCGGGCCTTTTTCAAACGGATAATTCACCGTCACTTTGGGCCTAAAGAAATAACGCATGGCCAAGAAGAAGGCCGAGACAAACTCGGTCAACAAAAAGGCGCGTGCTGTACGGTCAAGAAATGCCATCTAATTCGTCCCTTTCGCCCTTAAAGCCCAGCGCCTGTTGCCGCACTGACCGCAACGGGGTCAGGCAACAAATCAAAGGCAATAAGCACACCACCGGTAATCGCCACCCACAAAAGTGAGAGGGGCAGGAAAACTTTCCAGCCAAGGCGCATCAACTGATCATAGCGGTACCGCGGCACCATTGCCTTGACCATCGAAACCAGGAAGAAGAAGAAGCTGGTCTTCAGCACGAACCACACCAAACCGGGGATCCAGTTCAGCGGTGCGATATCCAATGGCGGCAACCAGCCACCAAAAAACAGCACCGTGCAAAGTGAACACAGCAGCACAATATTGATATACTCGCCGATCATGAACAGCAGATACGGGGTGGAGCTGTATTCCACCTGATACCCGGCAACAAGTTCAGATTCTGATTCAGGCAGGTCAAATGGCGGGCGGTTGGTTTCTGCCAGCAGCGAGATGAAATAAACCACAAACATCGGGAACAGCGGGATAAAGAACCACACACCTTCCGCTTGCGCATAGACAATCTCTGTCAGGTTCAAGGACCCAACGCACATCAGCACGGTGACGATCACCAAACCGATGGAAACTTCATAGGACACCATCTGCGCCGCAGCACGCATACCGCCCAAGAACGGGTATTTGGAGTTTGAGGCCCAGCCCGCCATGATGATGCCGTAAACGCCCATCGATGAAATGGCAAAGATATACAGAATGCCCACATTCAAATCGGCAACCACCATGCCGTCAGCAACCGGGATCACTGCCCAGCCCACTACCGCCAACACGAAGGTCAGCATCGGCGCGATAAAGAAGATGCCCTTATTGACGCCGGCAGGAACAATCACTTCCTTGATCAGGTTCTTGCCAAAGTCAGCAAACAGCTGGAATAGCCCAAACGGCCCCACAACGTTGGGACCACGGCGCAATTGCACAGCGGCCCAGATTTTGCGGTCAGCATAAACGGCATAGGCCACATAAAGCAGCACACCGACGGTCAGCGCCAAAATCAGGATCACTTGCCACAAAAGCGGCCACAGAAGATCATTCCAAAGCTCAAGCATTGCGGCGGCCCTCCCCCTGTGCAGTCAATTCAAGGCGTTGCTTGGAACAAGCAGCCATCGTCTTGGACGCACGGGCAATAGGATTGGTGAGATAGAAATCTGCAATCGGATCGGCAAAGGGCGCAGCACCGGCCAAATCGCCGGTCGTGCCAAAACTGCCCCAAGTCGCTGCAGCAAGCTGATCAAGCGCACCCAGATGGGGAACGTCTTCGACCATCGCGGCAACCAATTGATCGCGAGAATTATAGGGCAGCGGCGCATCAAGCAAACCGGACAGGGCGCGCAAGATGGCCCAATCTTCTTTCGCCTGCCCCGGTGCAAACACCGCGCGGCGGGCACGCTGAACGCGGCCTTCCATATTCACGTATGTGCCGTCCTGTTCGGTATAGGCCGCACCGGGCAGGATTACATCGGCGCGATGGGCACCATTGTCACCATGCGTACCGATATAAACGACCGTGGCATTGCCCAACTGATCAGTATCAATTTCGTCAGCGCCAAGCAGGAAGACAAGCTCAACCTCACCTGACTGTGCGCCAGCGATAATGCCAGCCGTGTCACGGCCACCGTCACCGGGCACCAATCCAAGGTCAAGGCCACCAACGCGTGAAGCAGCGGTCTGTACAACGCCAAAGCCTGTCCAGTCACCACTGACCGCGCCAACCTTGTCAGCCAATGCACGGGCGGTACCCAGCACATCGCCGCCATCAGCCCGCGCCACAGCGCCGGAGCCAACCAAAATCAAAGGCCGTTCGGCATTCTGCAATATATTAAAGAACGCGCCATTGCCTGCAGCAAGATCAGCCAAGGTTTCAGGACCGGCACCAAGCTGTTGGACCGTATAGGTCAGATCCGCAGGCGTACCCACATTCCCGACCTTCAACCCACCGTCAAGCCAACGCTTGCGAATGCGTGCGTTCAACAAGGGTGCTTCGGCACGCAGATTTGACCCAATGATCAAAATCGCGTCGGCATCTTCAACACCGGCAATCGTGCTGTTCATCAGATAGGAAGCACGGTTGCCCGCCTCGGCATAGCCGCCGTCCTGACGGCAATCCACATTGGCACTGCCAAGTGATGCCATCAAATCCTTCAACGCCTTCATGGTTTCGGCACTTGCCATATCACCAACAATAGCGGCGATCTTCGACGGCTCTGTCGCTTTGACTTTCGCCGCAACAATATCAAGCGCGTCATCCCATTCAGCCGCGACAAGCTTGCCGTCCTGCTTCAAATAGGGACGATCAAGACGTTGATATTTCAAGCCATCGCAGGCAAAGCGCGTTTTGTCTGAAATCCATTCTTCGTTCACATCTTCGTTCAAACGCGGCATGACGCGCATGACTTCGCGGCCACGGGCATCAACACGAATATTGCTGCCCATCGCGTCCATAACGTCGATGGTTTCTGTTTTCTTCAATTCCCACGGGCGCGCAGTGAACGCAAAGGGACGAGAGGTCAAGGCACCAACCGGGCACAGGTCGATCACATTGGCGGACAATTCCGACGTCAATGCCGCTTCCAAATAGGTGGTGATTTCCATGTCTTCGCCACGACCGATGGCACCGATTTCGTCAACGCCTGCAACTTCGCTGGCGAAACGAACACAGCGTGTGCAATGGATGCAACGGGTCATCACTGTCTTAACCAGCGGCCCCATATTCTTTTCATCAACGGCGCGCTTGTTTTCGTCATAGCGGTTCTGGCCCATGCCATACCCCATTGACTGGTCCTGCAAGTCACATTCACCGCCCTGATCACAAATCGGGCAATCCAGCGGATGATTGATCAACAAAAATTCCATCACGCCTTCGCGGTCTTTCTTGACCTGCGGGCTGTCGGTATGAACCACCATGCCGTCATTCACCGGCATCGCGCATGAGGCAACAGGCTTGGGTGATTTCTCAACCTCAACCAGGCACATGCGGCAATTGCCAGCAATCGACAAGCGTTCGTGATAACAGAAACGCGGCACTTCACGTCCCGCCTGCTCACACGCCTGCAAGATGGTCGAACCGGCTTCGACCTCAATCTCTGTTCCGTCAATGGTGACCTTCACCATAGTCAGCCCCTACCCTATTCGGCTGCGGTCAGCACAGGCTGACCGGCTTTGCGGCGTTCAATCCGCGCTTCAATTTCAGGACGGAAGTGACGGATCAAACCCTGAATGGGCCATGCCGCCGCGTCCCCAAGGGCGCAAATCGTGTGCCCTTCGACCTGTTTCGTCACATCAAGCAACATATCGATTTCTTCGACTTCCGCCTCGCCCACGGCAAGACGTTCCATCACGCGCCACATCCAGCCAGTACCTTCACGGCACGGGGTACATTGCCCGCAACTTTCATGCTTGTAAAAATATGCCAGTCGGGCAATCGCCGCGACCAGATCAGTAGACTTGTCCATCACGATCACTGCAGCGGTGCCAAGACCTGACTGCGCATCTTTCAACGCATCGAAATCCATTGTGATGGTGTCGCAAATATCTTTCGGCAACATCGGCACAGATGACCCGCCGGGAATAATTGCCAGCAGATTGTCCCAACCACCACGCACACCGCCGGCATGTTTTTCAATCAGCTCTTTCAGCGGAATGCCCATTTCCTCTTCAACATTACACGGGTTGTTCACATGCCCTGAAATACAGAAGATTTTGGTGCCGGTATTATTGGCCTTGCCCAGATCGGCAAACCACGTTGCGCCACGACGCAAAATGGTCGGCGCAACAGCAATTGATTCAACATTGTTCACCGTGGTGGGGCAGCCATAAAGACCCGCATTGGCGGGGAACGGCGGCTTCAAACGCGGCTGGCCCTTTTTGCCCTCAAGCGATTCAAGTAGCGCGGTTTCTTCGCCGCAAATATAGGCCCCGGCACCGTGATGGACATAGACGTCCATCGCCCAGCCTGACCCGCAGGCGTCCGGGCCAAGCAAGCCTGCCTCATACGCCTCATCAATCGCGGCCTGCAGCGCATAGCGTTCCTTGATGAACTCACCACGCACATAGATATAGGCAGCATGGGCCTGCATCGCGAACCCGGCAACCAAACACCCCTCGATCAGCTTGTGCGGATCGTGGCGCATGATATCGCGGTCCTTACAGGTGCCCGGCTCTGACTCATCGGCGTTCACAACCAAATAATGCGGCCGGTCGGACACTTCCTTGGGCATGAATGACCATTTCAGGCCGGTGGGGAAACCCGCACCGCCACGGCCACGCAGGCCAGAAGCCTTCATTTCATCAATGATCCAGTCACGGCCCTTGCCGATCAAATCACCGGTACCGGTCCAATCACCGCGCGTGCGCGCCGCATCAAGCCCGGGGCTTTCAAAACCATAAAGGTTGGTAAAGATGCGATCTTCATCACGTAGCATTACGCATCTCCCTTCTTCAAAACGGTGGGACCGCCTGCGGGTGCTGAAAACTGGCGGTCAATCTGCGGACCGGTTTTGGGCGCGCTCTTGTCCTTGGCCAATTCATCCAGCAACGCTTCAAAGCGTTCGACGGTCAAATCTTCATAGGTTTCATCATCAACCTGAATCATGGGCGCGTTCACGCAGGCACCAAGACATTCCATCTCAGTCCATGAATAGGTGCCGTCCTCTGACGGGCCCTGATCCTTATCAACGCCCATCTTGCGACGGCAAACTTCTTTCAGGTCCTCTGCGCCACGCAACCAGCACGGGGTTGTGCCACAAACCTGTACATGCACCTTGCCCACCGGTTTCAGGTTAAACATCGTGTAGAAGGTCGCAACCTCATAAACGCGAATGTAAGGCATGTCGAGATAATCGGCGACGTAACGCACAGCAGCTTCGGGCAACCAACCGTCCATCTGGCGCTGGGCCTGATCCAACAGGGGGATCACCGCGCTTTGCTGGCGACCTGCGGGATATTTCGCAATCTGCTTTTGTGCCCATTCCTGATTTTCAGGAGTGAACTCAAAACTATCGGGGCCTAGGCCCGGAACCAAACGGCGGACACTCATCGGTCGACCTCACCAAACACAATATCGAGGGAACCAAGGATCGCAGGAACGTCAGCCAGCATGTGGCCCGCGCTCATATAATCAATGGCCTGCAAATGGGCGAACCCCGGCGCGCGCAACTTGGCACGGTAGGGTTTGTTCGTGCCATCTGACACAACATAAACGCCGAACTCACCCTTGGGCGCTTCAACGGCGGCATATACCTCACCGGCGGGCACCTTGTACCCTTCGGTGTATAGCTTGAAGTGATGGATCAACGCTTCCATGCTTTGCTTCATCTCGCCACGTTTGGGCGGCACGACCTTGCGGTCGGTGGATGACACAGGACCGGCAGGCATGTTGTTGATGCACTGCTGCATGATCTTCACCGACTCGCGCATTTCATCCATGCGGCAGACATAACGGTCATAACAATCGCCGTTTTTGCCAAGCGGGATTTTGAAGTCGAGTTCGTTGTAAACTTCATAAGGCTGACTGCGGCGCAAGTCCCACGGAATCCCGGACCCACGCACCATCACACCTGAAAAGCCGCGCGCCATTGCGTCTTCGGCGGTTACAACGCCGATATCAACATTACGCTGCTTAAAAATACGGTTTTCGGTCAACAGCCCTTCAAGGTCATCCAAAAATGCCGGGAAGGTGTCACACCATGCCAAAATGTCGTCCAGCAAATCCTGCGGCAGGTCCTGATGAACGCCGCCGGGCCGAAAATAGGCCGCATGCATACGGGAGCCGCATGCACGTTCATAGAAAATCATCAGATCTTCGCGTGGCTCAAAACCCCAGACAGGCGGGGTCAGCGCACCGACATCCATTGCCTGTGTGGTGACATTCATCAAATGGTTCAAAATGCGGCCAATTTCAGAATACAGCACACGGATATATTGCCCGCGCTTGGGCACATCAATGCCCAGCAACCGTTCAACAGCCAATGCAAAGGCGTGTTCCTGATTCATCGGCGCCACATAATCAAGGCGATCGAAATAAGGCACAGCCTGCAGATAGGTCTTCTGCTCAATCAATTTTTCAGTGCCGCGATGAAGCAGACCGATATGAGGGTCGATACGCTCAACAACCTCACCATCCAATTCCATCACCAAGCGCAACACACCATGGGCCGCCGGATGCTGGGGCCCAAAGTTCATTGAGAAGCTGCGAAGATCGACATCTTGTTGTGACATGATCAGCCC
This sequence comes from Hyphomicrobiales bacterium, assembly GCA_006844605.1. Taxonomy (GTDB): domain Bacteria; phylum Pseudomonadota; class Alphaproteobacteria; order SPJN01; family SPJN01; genus SPJN01. Next base: position 38,783 of record SPJN01000006.1, read on the forward strand.
TCCCCTTCGGTGGATGCGCCATCGGCTTTTTCATCGCCGGGCAGAATATATTTTGCACCTTCCCACGGCGACAGAAAGTCGAAGCTGCGCATTTCCTGTGCCAGTTCAACCGGCTCATACACAACGCGCTTCAACTCATCATCATAACGTAGTTCAACATGGCCGGTTACGGGGAAGTCCTTGCGCAGCGGATGCCCACGGAACCCATAGTCGGTCAGGATGCGGCGCAGATCAGGATGGTCGGAGAAATAGATGCCATACATGTCAAAGGCTTCACGCTCATACCAATGGGCAGCGGCGAACACCTCGCCCGCTGATGGCACTGCGGTGTCTTCGTCTGTTGTCACCGTCACACGAACACGCAAATTGTTCCGCATCGACAGCAAGTGATAAACAACATCGAACCGTTCATCCCGTTCGGGATAATCAACGCCGCAAATATCAATCAGCACTTTGAACAGGCATTGCCCGTCATCACGCAGGAATGTCAAAAGATCGACAATATGCTCACGCCGGGCGGTTACATTCAGTTCACCAAAGGCAACAGCACACCCTGTTACATTGTCAGGCCGGCTTGCCGCGATATGGTCACCAAGCTGCTGTAGCTCTGTCACGTCCATATAATCCACGCTCATCTTAGCTTCACCCCGGTCGCCGCCTTAGCGGGCCAAGGTGCCTTCCCGACGAATTTTGCGTTGCAGTTGCATGATGCCGTACAACAATGCCTCTGCCGTGGGGGGGCAGCCGGGCACATAAATGTCCACAGGCACAATACGGTCACAGCCACGAACGACTGAATAAGAATAATGGTAATAGCCGCCGCCATTCGCGCATGACCCCATTGAGATCACGTAACGCGGGTTCGGCATCTGGTCATAAACCTTGCGCAGTGCCGGTGCCATTTTATTGGTCAACGTCCCGGCAACAATCATCACATCTGATTGGCGCGGGCTGGCCATCGGCGCGATACCGAATCGTTCAGCATCGTAACGGGGCATGTTGGTTTGCATCATCTCAACAGCGCAGCAAGCCAGACCGAACGTCATCCACCAAAGCGACCCTGTGCGGGCCCATGTGATCAGATCATCGGCGGTGGCGAGCAAGAAGCCCTTATCCGCCAGCTCATCCGAAATTGTTTGGAAATACGGATCCTGATTGGCAGGGCCTTCGCCCCACCCAACCGGGTTACCATCGGGGCCAAGTTCCAGCGGCGCGCCGACGTGAACCGTTTTCGGTGCCTCTACTCCCATTCGAGTGCCCCTTTCTTCCATTCGTAAATGAAGCCAATTGTCAGAATGCCCAAGAACACCATCATCGACCAGAACCCGAAGATGCCAATATCACCCAGCGCAACGGCCCAAGGGAACAAGAAGGCGACCTCAAGGTCAAAGATGATGAACAAGATGGCGACCAGATAAAACCGCACGTCAAAGCGTGTACGCGCATCGTCAAAGGCACCAAAGCCACATTCATAGGCTGAATTCTTTTCAGGGTCGGGTTTCGCCTCTGTCAGGACCAGGGGAACCACCATCAGCACAAGGCCCAAAACGGTGGCAATAACCAGGAACAACAGGACGGGAAAATACTCAGATAGCAGCGCGTCCATTTCCGGCGTCAGCATATCAGCGACCTTTCATAATACGGGCTGTCTGAATTACGCCGGACGGCGTGTGGCAACGTCTGCCCCTCAGCCCACATGACCCTTTAACATCCGGGCCTGTCATAGCGTTGATGGGGGGGCCACTGCAACCGCTTTCAAGAGTCACAATGCCGCCATAATTGCCGCAGTTTGCGATACTTAGCAAAATTTCACCGCCCCACTGCAATGCTGGCACAGGCATTGGTCCCAAATTGGGTGGGAATCGCATTGCGCGTGTTGGTGTTCAAAGACGCGCAAACAGGATCAGACGCAAGATTTCATGCGTGTCAAATCAACCGACGATTTCAAAGAAAAGTGGCGGGAGTGACGGGACTCGAACCCGCGACCTCTGGCGTGACAGGCCAGCGCTCTAACCAACTGAGCTACACCCCCCGCGCTTTATTCGCTGGCAGAAATATGTGTCTGCCGCGGGGCACCGCGACGTCCGCGATGGGCGCTTCATGTACGGCGCGGGGGGCGAACTGTCAAGCAACAGAATGATAGTTTTTTGAAGTTCTTCCGCGATTGTGCGCACTTGCCGCATCTTCCATCGCCCCTAGCCGCCGATAACGCCCCATATAGCCCCAAAAACGTTTCTAACGCTCTGCCACCAGCGCCTTGGCTGCGGCGGTTTGCGCAGGCTCTACAGCGCGTTCATCAAGCGTTTTTCGAATCGTTTCAAACAATAAATCACGGTCTGCTTCTGTAACCTGTTGTGATTCGAGCAAACGGGTCACCGTTTCACGCCAATAATCCCGTTCCGCCCTGATCAAGCGTGCCTCACGCCCAGCATCATGCAATGGCGGTTGGGCCGCTGGGCGCCCTCGCGAACGGGTCAGAATTGTCCACAAAGTCAGCATCAGCACTGTTGGCACAAGCCCCGTGACGGCAAGCCGGGCTGCCTCGTCAAAACGGGGGGCGAGGCCGATCAGCGGTGCCAGCCGGTCTGGCCGGACGAAAATATCCAGCAGCTCAAACGTCAAAACCGCAAAGGGGGCCGCAATCAAACAAAGCACCAAAAACAGTAACACCCGCATCAATCCTATCCCTCATCTCGTCAGACGACCTGACTATGCCATAAAACAGCCATCACGCAACGGGCACGTGATTCGCGAGTTTTAACGAAGTGTGGGGGAATTTGGGGGAACTTTGAAGGAAATGGTGGGCGGTGACAGGCTCGAACTGCCGACCCTCTCGGTGTAAACGAGATGCTCTCCCAACTGAGCTAACCGCCCCCCTTCCTTAAAGGGTGGCTCTGCATAAGACTGTTTGACCGTTCTGGCAAGCCCCCGCTTGCCCCCCGCGGCGTTTTTGCCCTGCTTCAGCGCAAATATATCCTGTGACCACGCCGTTTTGCGATATCGCAGCACAGGCACTGCCCCACAAAAGAAAAACCACCCGCGCCCGATTGGAACGCAGGTGGCTTTCAGAATGCCGATTCGGCGCAGTATTACTTGTTTACTGCGTCCTTCATGGCCTTACCGGCCTTGAACTTGGCCTGGGTTGAGGCCGGAATCTGGATCGCTTCACCGGTGCGCGGGTTACGGCCCGTGCTGGCGGCACGCTGTGATGTTGAGAATGTGCCGAAACCGACAAGGCGAACTTCGCCGCCACCGGCCAGTGTTTCTGTGATGACGTCGAGCGTTGCATCGACAGCCGCTGTGGCGTCGTTCTTGCTCAGGCTTGATGCATCGGCAACAGCAGCAATCAGGTCTTGCTTATTCATAATATAGTTCCCCTAAGCCCTAGGCTTTGTTCAGCGCGGCCCCAAATGAAGGTCAGGCCACTGCGTGTTAAAAGAATCGCTATGCGCAGCAAAACTGTACTGCCCCGATTTGATGATCGTCAAAGCAAAAACGGCGCTTTTTTGCGGTTTTTTGGCTTGACGAGGTTCGCCGCCCCTGCTCGTTACGCGCGACTCACGCGGGCGGGAGTGAGTCGTTTTTGTCAGCCGCCCGCTTTGCTGCCCGCTGTCGGCTCCGGCCAATGGCCAGCCAAAGGCCATTTTGTACCCGGTGCCGTCACGTTACCGCGCCCGCTTTTCATCAGGCTGCATCAACAAAAATTGCTGCATTTTTTGCATTTTCTTGGTAAAAATGATGGATAGACGGTTTCTTTCCGTCGGGCTTGCCGCTGGCTTTTGCAATGTCAACGCAACTGACTAAACCGTGAAATCAGGCGGGGTCAGGCCATTGCTGCGCAGAAAAGCGCCCATCGGGGTCAGTACCTTGTTCACTGCCGGGCGGGCCGTAATGCGCTGACGCCAGCTAGACAGGCGGGCATGATCAGGCCCCAAATCGGCCCCCAAGAACACGGCAAAATAATGCGCCATGATAAAGGCGATATCGGCATAGCTATAGGTGTCCCCCGCCATATAGCTGCGGGTGGCAAGCTGCCCCTCAACCTCATCATAATAGGCGATGATGCCCGCCTTTTCCGCCAATGCCGCCGCCCCCTTGGGGTCACCTACCAGCCCCATCAGGCTGATCACATGGGGGAAAAAGATTTCGTCTGACCGCAATTCCATCAAACGGGCCTCAGCCCTTGGTGCGGGTGCTGCGGGCCACAGGGCGGGGTCAGGGCAGACGGTTTCCAGATATTCAAATATCTGGGTGGAATCAAAAACCTCGACCCCATCATCCAGCAGAACGGGCACCTGTCCCTTGGGGTTGATGCGCACAACATCGGGGTGCTTCGGCTCATACAGGGTTTTAAGGGTAAAGGGCACATGCGTAACCTCGCACGCCACCCCTTTTTCAGCCACGGCGATTTCCGCCTTGGCGCCAAACATACTTAAAGGGCCGGACAATAATTTCATGATCCGGCCCCTTGGTAATTTTTAGTGTGTTATCGCAGTTGCTGCGCCCTTGGCCTTGTCGGTCAAGATCGGCTCCACCGGTTCTTCCCACTCAACAGGTTCCGGCGCGCGGACAAGTGCATGTTTCAGCACTTCGTCAACATCCGCCACGGGAATGATGGTCAGGCCGTTTTTCACATTGTCAGGAATGTCGGCCAAGTCCTTTTCATTGTCCTTGGGGATCAAGACGGTTTGCAAACCACCACGCAGAGCTGCCAACAGCTTTTCTTTCAAGCCACCGATGGGCAGCACCCGACCACGCAAGGTGACTTCACCCGTCATGGCGACTTCCTTGCGCACAGGAATGCCTGTCAGCACCGACACAATAGACGTGACCATGCCGATACCCGCAGACGGACCATCCTTTGGCGTTGCCCCTTCGGGCACGTGAACATGGATGTCACGTTTTTCAAAGGTGGGCGGCGTCACACCGATGCTGAGGGATTTTGACCGCACATAGGATGCGGCGGCCTGAATGGATTCCTGCATCACATCGCCCAGCTTACCGGTGGTGGTCATCTTACCCTTGCCGGGCAGCATGACGGATTCGATCTGCAGCAATTCCCCGCCGACCTCAGTCCAGGCCAAGCCGGTGACAACACCGATCAAATCTTCTTCCTCTGCCATGCCAAAGCGGAAGCGCGGCACCCCGGCAAACTTTTCAAGATTGCGCATGGTGACGGCAACTTTTTTCTTCTGCGGGTCTTCGACCAACTGGCGGGTCGCCTTACGCACAAGATTGGCAATCTCGCGTTCCAGATTACGCACCCCTGCCTCTCGCGTATAGCGGCGCACAAGGTCACGCAATGCCTCGTCAGAGACTGAGAATTCAGTCTTTTTCAGACCGTGATCCTTGACCTGTTTTTCAACCAGATGACGTTTGGCAATTTCAACCTTTTCGTCTTCGGTGTAACCGGGCAGACGAATGATCTCCATCCGGTCCAGCAAGGGTTGCGGCATGTTGAGGGAGTTTGCCGTGGTGATGAACATCACGTCCGACAGGTCGTAATCCACCTCAAGATAATGGTCACCAAAGCTGGCGTTCTGTTCGGGGTCCAACACCTCAAGCAGGGCCGATGACGGGTCGCCACGGAAGTCCTGACCCAGCTTGTCAATCTCGTCCAACAAGAACAGCGGATTGACGTGCTTTGCCTTTTTCATGGACTGGATGATCTTACCGGGCATGGAGCCGATATAGGTCCGGCGGTGGCCACGGATCTCAGCCTCGTCCCGCACACCGCCAAGGGACATGCGCACAAACTCGCGCCCTGTTGCATCAGCGATAGACCGGCCAAGCGACGTCTTACCAACACCGGGCGGGCCAACAAGGCACAGGATCGGGCCTTTCAGCTTTTTGGCGCGGGACTGCACCGCAAGATATTCCAGAATACGTTCTTTGACTTTTTCAAGCCCATAATGGTCATGATCAAGCGTTTTGGCTGCTTCCTTAATATCCTTTTTGGTGCGGCTTTTCTTGCCCCACGGAATACCAAGCAGCCAATCCAGATAGTTCCGCACGACCGAGCTTTCCGCTGACATCGGGCTCATCTGTTTCAGCTTACGCAGCTCAGACTCACCCTTTTCACGGGCTTCTTTTGACAGCTTGGTGTCAGCCAGCATGGTTTCATATTCGGAAAGGTCGTCGCCTTCTTCGCCATGGCCCAGCTCTTTCTGAATCGCCTTGAGCTGTTCGTTCAAATAATATTCGCGCTGGGTCTTTTCCATCTGGTTCTTGACCCGGCTTTTGATTGATTTCTCAACCTGCAGCACGCTGATTTCGCCTTCCATCATGGCGTAGACACGTTCCAGCCGCTGATAGACAGATTCAATTTCAAGCAATTCCTGCTTTTCAGCCAATTTGATCGCAAGGTGCGAGGCAACCGTATCTGCCAGCTTGGCCGGGTCATCAATCTGGTTGATGGACACCAGCACCTCAGGCGGGGTTTTCTTGTTCAGCTTCACATAGGATTCGAAATGCGAAACGACGGTCCGGCTCAACGCCTCAACCTCATCACCGGCGGTATCAGCCTCGGCAATAATGTCGGCCTCAGCCTCGTAAAAGGCAGTGCGGTCTGTGAACTCACGAATACGAACGCGGGCCACCCCTTCGATCAACACCTTCACGGTGCCGTCAGGCAGCTTCAGCAATTGCAGGACAGAGGCAAGCGTACCAACCTCGTAAATATCCTCAGGGGACGGATCATCAGCCGCCGCATCCTTTTGGGTGGCGAGCAGGATTTTCTTATCCGACTTCATGACGTCTTCAAGCGCCTTGACCGATTTTTCACGGCCCACGAACAAAGGCACGATCATGTGGGGGAACACCACAATGTCACGCAAAGGCAATACGGGATAGATGCCGTTTTCAGGCAATTCTTCTGTTTCGACCGTTTCGTTTTCGTTGCTCATAATCTTCGTCTACTCACTTAGCCAATCAGCACCGTCCGCAATGGGCAGCCCGGTACGGATTGCATTGACGTCAAGGTTTCAGGCTATGCCGCATCGATAAGTACGGCCCTAAAGGCAAACACGATCAATAGCCCGATCAAAGGTCTGTCTAGTATAGATGGGGGGCGAACCGCCCCAAATCAAGCCGCTGCGACGGAATCAGTCGATTCCGAAATACCTTTTCAGATCAGGCGGTTGACCCAATATCTTCAGACTTTTCCGCATAGATATAAAGCGGCTGCGACCCGGTTTCGACGGTTTCCGCATTGACCACCACTTCTTCGACGCCTTCCAATGACGGCAGGTCATACATGGTGTCCAGCAGGATACCTTCCATGATGGAACGCAGGCCACGGGCACCGGTCTTACGGGCGATGGCCTTGCGGGCGATGGCACCCAGCGCATCTTCTGCGAAGGTCAGTTGCACATCTTCCATCCCGAACAATTGCTGATACTGCTTGGTCAGCGCATTCTTCGGACGGGTCAGAATTTCTTTAAGCGCCTCTTCATCAAGGTCGGTCAATGTGGCGATCACCGGCAGACGGCCAACAAATTCAGGGATCAACCCGAACTTGACCAAATCATCAGGCTCAAGCTCCATCAACAACTCACCAACACGGCGATCATCAGGTGACTTCACATCAGCGCCGAAACCGATCGAGGTACTGTCGCCACGACCTGAAATCACCTTGTCGAGCCCAGCAAAGGCACCGCCAACGATGAACAGGATGTTGGTCGTATCAACCTGCAGGAATTCCTGCTGCGGGTGCTTGCGCCCCCCTTGCGGCGGTACAGAGGCAACCGTGCCTTCCATAATTTTCAACAGGGCCTGCTGCACCCCCTCGCCCGATACGTCACGGGTGATGGACGGGTTGTCAGACTTGCGGCTGATCTTATCCACTTCGTCGATATAGACGATGCCGCGCTGGGCGCGTTCGACATTATAGTCAGCAGATTGCAGCAGCTTCAAAATGATGTTTTCAACGTCTTCACCCACATAACCCGCTTCGGTCAATGTGGTGGCGTCCGCCATGGTGAAGGGCACGTCCAGAATACGCGCCAATGTCTGCGCGAGCAGCGTCTTACCGCAACCGGTCGGACCGACCAGCAGGATATTGGACTTGGCCAATTCCACTTCCGATGATTTCGGGTCGTGGTTCAAACGCTTATAGTGATTATGCACAGCAACTGACAGCACGCGCTTGGCCACTGACTGACCGATGACGTAATCGTCCAGCACCTGACAGATTTCCGCCGGGGCGGGCACGCCTGCGCTTGATTTGACAACGGCGGACTTGTGCTCCTCGCGGATGATATCCATGCACAACTCAACGCATTCGTCACAGATAAAGACCGTAGGCCCGGCAATCAGCTTGCGCACTTCATGTTGGCTTTTACCGCAGAAGGAGCAGTAAAGCGTATTTTTAGAGTCGCTACCTGAAGTCTTGTCTGTCATCACTCAAATCCTTTCGGCCACATTTGCCGATATCAACGTATCAGCGGGCATGGGGCGGCCCAAAATGTCTTTACCTGTTCATACGAGCATGAACAGACTGACCCGATCAAGCGCGTATCGCCCGATTATCCACAACAAATAGGCAATATAAGGCCAATTTGACCCTTAATCTGTCCCAATCGACCTTTTATTCCGGCCAATCAGGACAAATTCAGCGGGTTTAGCGCGGTTTTCAGCCTTCGGAGGCTGATTCGGGGCGCTTTTCATAGATTTCGTCAATCAAACCGAACTCTTTCGCCTCTTCCGGGCTCATGAAGCGGTCACGCTCCAGCGTTTCGGCGATGACATCCATCGTCTGACCTGTGTGTTTGGCATAAATGCCGTTCAACTTCTCACGCACTTTCAGGATTTCCTGCGCCTGAATGTGAATATCTGTTGCCTGGCCCTGCGCGCCGCCGGACGGCTGATGCACCATGATACGGGCGTTGGGGGTTGAGAAACGCATCCCCTCCTCACCGGCGGCCAGCAAAAGCGACCCCATTGAACACGCCTGCCCGGAACATACAGTGGCAACAGGGCTGCGGATGTATTGCATCGTGTCATAGATCGCCAGACCGGATGTCACCACCCCACCGGGTGAGTTGATGTACATATAGATCTCTTTCTTGGGGTTTTCAGCTTCCAAGAACAGCAACTGCGCCTGCAACAGGCCGGCCATCATGTCTTCGACCTGACCGCTGACAAACACGATCCGCTGTTTGAGCAGCAGCGAATAAATATCATAGGCACGCTCGCCCCGGCTGGTCTGTTCGACCACCATCGGGACAAGGCCGCTCATCATCTGTATCGGGTCTTGCATAGTCATGCTCCTGAGAAAGTCCGCGCCCGAACGGGCCAGCGGATCAAATCGAAATCTATACTGCTAAACATAATAAGACCCCGCCATCTTGCAAGTGCCCATGACACTTTTAGGACGACGGGGTCGCATTATTTTTGATCACTTGAAAATCAGGCGGCTCGACAATGCGGTTAAGAGGTGCCGAAACCCGATTTTAGTGAAAATGATCGCAATTAGATCACTTCATCATCATCAAGAGGTGCCTTCAGCTCTTCCTCTGTCACGGTTTTTTCCGTCACTGTGGCTAGCTCAAGCACGTAATCGACAACTTTTTCTTCAATCAACGGCGCACGCAGCTGGGCAGCTGCCTGCGGGTCTTTGCTGTAGAATTCAAAAACCTGCTGTTCTTGACCCGGGAAATTACGGGCCTGTTGGAAGATGGCCTGTGTCAACTCTTCCTGAGTGACTTCGATATTGGCTTTACGGCCAATCTCTGCCAGGGCAAGGCCAAGACGCACACGCCGTTCGGCGATGGTCTTATACTCTTCCTTATACTCATCCTCTGACTTTTCCATGTCGTCAAAGGTTTTGCTTTCATGTTCCATTTGGTGTTCGAACTGATGCCAGATCTGGTGGAATTCAGCATCCAGCAGCCCTTCGGGCACTTCGAACTTCATGGCACCATCCAGCTGATCGAGCAAATCGCGCTTCAGCTTTTCACGGCTGAAGGAACCAAACTCACCTTCGACCTGTTCTTTCAAACGGCCTGTCAGTTCTTCCAGATTTTCCATGCCGAAATTCTTGGCGAATTCGTCATCGATCACTGTGTCCATCGGTGACTGTACGGCGTTGACCTTACAGGCAAACACAGCATCATTACCGGCCAAATGTTCTGCCTGATAGTCTTCAGGGAACGTCACTTTGACTTCGGGCTCATCACCAACTTTTACGCCGACCAACTGGTCTTCGAAACCGGGGATGAAGCTGTTGGAACCCAGCACAAGGTTCACACCTTCGGCTGAACCACCTTCGAAGGCTTCGCCATCAACGGTACCAACAAAGTCAATATTGACCTGATCATTGGTTTCGGCGGCGGCACCTTCGTCACGATCCTCGAAAGACCGCTGACCGTCGGCCAGCTGCTGCAAACGCTTCTGCACTTCTTCGTCAGAAACTTCAGCAACCTGCTTTTCAAGTGTAACGGTACTGAAATCAAGCTCCGGCACGTCGGGCAGTGTTTCCAGTTTGATGGTGAATTCTACGTCTTCACCTTCCTTGGGGCCTGTGAAGCCTTCACCGAAATCAAGGTCGGGCTGCATGGCGGGACGCAATTCGCGTTCTTCCAAAGTGGTCTGCATGGCGTTCTGCAACACTTCTTGGAACACTTCGTTCAACAGGCTGTCACCAAAGCGTTGCTTAACCACCTGTTCCGGGACCTTACCGGGACGGAAGCCGGGCAGCTTGATCTGGTCCTTAACTTCGGCGATTTTGGCATCAACCTTGGCCGCGATTTCCGCAGCAGGCAGGGTGATTTTCAATTCGTGTTTCAGCCCTTCGGCTGATACTTCGGTGACGTTCATTGCGCGTCTCACTTCATCATCAAATATCGACAGGGCCTTCTTAACGATCACCTGGTGCGGGTGGAGGGACTTGAACCCCCACGCCTTGCGGCACTAGAACCTAAATCTAGCGTGTCTACCAATTCCACCACACCCGCGTCGGTGATCTTTGAACAGGCCGGCCCGCTATCCTGATAGACTTGGATAACCGCTACAGCTTGCCCAAAACAGAAGGCCGGGCGAATGCCCGGTGCCCTTTGAAGGGCGGTCTATAGCACCACCCAAAGCGCAACAAAAGCGCCAATTTCAGTAAAAAAGCGCGGCGGAAGGGCACAGCAGAACCACACCCAACTGCCTAAAGGCCCCCATAGTCGCCAGAATATCAGCCGATCGGCCCAGAATCACTCATTTCAGCGGAAATAGCGCGATGGTTAAAACCCGCCTCGCCCCCATAAACCAATGATTCGATTACAGTCGCAATCAGGTCAGGCAAATCTTCAGCAATCAGGCCCAGCCCCCACACGCGTCCCGCTTCACCATGTAGCCAAACGCCGGTGCAGGCGGCCTCATACGGGGCCATGCCTTGGGCCAGCAGTCCCCCGATCAGCCCCGCCAGCACATCCCCCGACCCAGCGGTGCCCAATTCAGGCCCGGCATTATCATTAATGGCAAAGCGCCAGTCAGGCGACGCGATAATCGTATCTGGCCCCTTCAAAACCACTACCGCGCCTGCTTGCACAGCGGCGGCCATCGCCCGTTCAAACCGTGTTTCCCCTTCGACAAACAGGCGGGCAAACTCACCCTCATGCGGGGTAAGGATGGCAGGGCTGGTGCGCGCCTTCAATGCGGTGAACAGGGTTTCAGGATCATCCTGAAAACAAGTCAGCGCATCTGCATCCAAAACCAATGCGGCTGGCGCGGCACAGGCGGCCAGTGTTGCGGCGCGCGTCCGGTCATTGACGCCATTGGCTGGGCCAACCACAACCGCGTTACGGCGGGTGTCTGCCAACAGGGGGGCAAAGCCGCCTGCTCCATCCCCGCCTTCATTGCCATCACTGCCATCACTGCCATCAGCATCGCGCTCACAATCTATCATGATCGCGGTTAAATGATTAGCCAACACCATCTGCGCCGATGGCGGGCCAGCCACGGTCACAAGCCCGGCACCGGCGCGCAATCCGGCCATCGCCGCCATACGCGCTGCGCCTGTTTTTGTCATGCCGCCTGAACGGACCAACAAATGCCCGCGCGTATATTTGTGCCCCTCAGCATCGGGGAGCGGGAATTGATGCAGCCACAGCCCCGGCGCGTTATGCGCGCCCTTTGCGCCTACTGTGCGGACCGCACTATCTGGAATACCAATGTCACGCACCCGCACGTCACCACAATGGGCGCGGCCGGGGTAAAGCAAGTGCCCCGGCTTGGCCCGAAAGAATGTGACGGTGAAGTCAGCCTCAACCGCTGTGCCGCGCACTGCCCCGGTATCGCCATCAATACCTGAAGGGACGTCGACCGCCACAATGTTCGCGGCACTTGCGTTCACAGCCTCAACCAATGTTGCTAAGCTCCCCTCAACCGGGCGGGCAAGTCCGGCCCCGAACAGGCAATCAACAATCAAGCCGACATCATCAGTGATCAAATTGGGGGACAGGGACACACAGCCCCCCTGCCATTTGGCGGCCATCGCAGCAGCGTCACCCACCAATGCCTCACGCCCACCCAACAAACCAAGTGTGACGGGCCAGCCTGCATCAACCAACAGACGGGCAATGACAAAACCATCGCCACCATTATTGCCCGGCCCGCACAGCACCAGCGTCGGGCACGGCTCAACACGGCCAAGGATTTCATCAACACAGGCCTGCCCCGCATGTTCCATCAGATCAAGCGATGGCACACCCTGATCAACCGCGTGTTGATCAGCTTCATACATTTGTTTGACAGTCAGCAGGTCGTGATGAGCCATGTCGTCAGTCCCTTTCCGTTCACCTGATTATAGCGCCGGGTGACGCATGTGCCAGTCTGTAGCCCGTTCATAAACACCCGCAATGGTTAAGGCGAGATCGTCGCGGAACTGTGGCCCGACAACCTGCAATGACAGGGGCAACCCATCGCGACTGAAGCCACACGGCACCGCCGCTGCAGGCTGTTGCGTCAGATTGAAGGGATAGGTAAAGGGTGTCCACGCCTCCCAAGAGCCGGCGCCGTGTTTGCTATTGTCAGGCCCGCCGGGATAATTGGCCCCAACTTCAAATGCGGGGATCGGCAGTTGCGGCGTGACCAACCCGGCAAAGCCATCCATCGTTTCACGCATGGCACTGCCGAACGCTTCACGCGCCTTCATGGCGTCTTGCAATTCGCGTCGGGTAATCTGGCTGCCCAGCTTCACCACCGCCTGCAAGCCCGGATCGACCAAGGCGAATTGATCGTCGGGCAAATCCTCCAGCAACAAGGCTGCGCCTGCATACCAAAGCGTCTTGAAAATATCGACAGGGTCATCAAACAGCTGCGGTGCCTGAACCAGTGTTGCGCCCTGTTGTTCCAAAACCTCGATCGCCGCGTCAAACGCATTGGCCACATCCGGGTGCAATGACACATAACCTAAATCAGCACTGACCAGCAGGCGCGCATCCCTTGGCAATGGTGCGGTTGCCGCCTTGTGCCAATCCATACCGCTATCGGGTAAGTGATACCAATCGCGCGGATCAGGCTTGGCGATTTCATTCAAAAACAGGCCAAGGTCTTCAACCGTGCGGGCCATCGGCCCGACATGGGCCACCGTCCCAAAGGGCGAAATGGGATAGGCAGGCACGCGACCAAAGCTGGGCTTTAATCCCGCAACACCGGAAAAGCCTGCCGGAATGCGGATAGACCCGCCGCCGTCAGTGCCTGTTGCCAGGGGGCACAACCCAGCCGCAAGGGCAGACCCGCTACCGCCGCTTGAGGCGCCGGGGGTTGTGTCGGCGTTCCACGGGTTGCGGGTGATACCGCCCAGGGGATTGTCATTCACACCCTTCCAGCCAAATTCAGGCGTTGTGGTTTTGCCGATCAAAACTGCCCCGCCTTCTTTCAGGCGCGCAACTGATGGCGCATCAATATCCCACGGCCCAGTGGGGTCGATGGTTTTGGACCCGCGCAAGGTGGGCCACCCGGTCGTCAACAGAATGTCTTTGATTGCCACGGGCACCCCATCAAGCGGCCCGCGTGCAGTGCCGGATTGATACCGATCCGTTGCAGCTTGCGCCTGTGCCTTTGTTTCATCTTCATCGATCAGGCAGAACGCATTCAGGTGTTTATCAACATCAGCAATACGCGACAGCAAATGATCCGCCACCACCGAAGGGGTGAGCGTCCCTGCGCGGAAAGCTGCCGCCAAGTCAGCTGCGCTCATCCATTCGATTGCCGTCATATCAACGCACCACCGTGTCTGCTTCATTACCCTGTTCAATCAGGGTCAACTTACCGTCCGTCACATCAAATGTCGTGACGGAACAATTGTCCGGCTTGAACACAATCACTGAATCAGACTGGGCCGCATGCCCCGCCAAGACATTGATCGCGATAAAGTGGCTGAAGATCACCTGATCCCCCTGCCCCTCAAGCGCCAGCACATATTCCAACACTGATTGTTTCCAGTCCTGAATTTCCTGCTCAGTGTCTGCCCACTTGCCCATCATCAATTTGCGCAACCATTGTGTCCGTTCCTCAAGCCCCATACCAAGCGAGGGGAGTTCCGCGACTTCGGGTGTGATGGTGGGCGCCACATTCCACATACCCGCTAAAGGGATAGCTGTTTGCTGGCACCGCGCCAAGGGGCTGGTGCGGATGGGTTGTTGCGGCAGCTCATTCAAGATCTGCGCCACTGCCTCGGCCTGCGCCTTGCCCTTTTCCGACAGGCCCGGATCAGCGTGACCGTCCCACCCGCTGGCAGCTTCCCCGTGACGAATGAATGTCAGTTTGGTCATGTCGTGATCCTTTAATTACCCGGTGTAAAAATATTCAAGCCATCAATTTGAGTGACTGTGCCCGGACGGCCAAGGCCCTCTCGCTGCTGCAAGTCATTCAGGGTGATGGCATCATTTGGTGTGTTGGCAAGGAAGCGGTGCCCGTTCGGTAACCGTCCGATGACGATGCCCCGTTCCGGCCCCTTGCGCCCATGCACAATTGTATAGGTTTCGATTGTCGCGTCGCCTTCGGGGTTTTCTTCTAAGACAGGCTTTGCCGGATCATTGTCGATGCCGGGCTGAAAGCTTGCCTGCGCCTCACGCGCCCAGGGGCCTTCTTTCGGTTCCGTGGCGTAAAGACCACAGGCATGTTTGGTGACAAACCAGCCATTAGCCGTAACCAACCCTTTCTTGCCTGGATTGGCCCGCAGCTTTGCCGCCATTTGCACAATCGAGTGCATCACATAGGCACTGCCCGGCCCGCCAAAATAGGGTAAGCCCCCGGTGATGGTCAGCCCACGGGGGTCATCAAACGGAATACCCAATTCCATACAGCCGATTTCAACCGCGCTGGGGAAACAGGAATAAAGGTCCATAAAGTCAAGATCATCAACCGACCAGTCAGCCATATCAAACGCGCGTTCCGTCATGGTGCGGATCGCGGGGCTGGAATGATAGTTCACACGTTCTGACACGTTCCAAATATCATAGGCATCACAACAGCCATGCAGATAAACACGGCGGTCTTCGGGAATGCCCATATCGTCAGCCGCGCCGGAAGAACACATTACAAGCGCCGCCCCCATATTAACCCGAATGATTGAGTTCAGGAATTTGGGATAGGGAAACCCGATCCAGCGATTATCATCTGTAATGGTCGTCAGTTCAGACGGGGTGCGCGCAATGGGGAACCAGCTGTTTGGGTTTTGCGCCGCCACATCCGTAAAGGGGGCAAAGAAATTGCCAAGATGGTCCATGTGCTGATCGACCGTATGGCCCATATGGCCACGAATGCTGTTTTCAAATAAGGGATAGATATTCACCGGCAGGTCAATGCCATACAGCTTTTCATGGTCGGAATGACCCGGTCTGTTGGTGCCAACGATTTCAGGCGCACCGCCCGGATCATCAGCCCAGTCATCAAGGGACAGGCCTGACTTCAACCTGTTGACCATTGTGCCCAGCACTTCACACCCGGCCAACAACGCAACATTCACATCACCTTGCGCTATCCGTTCGGCCATATCATTGACCAACATCTGGGGGGAGTTACCGCCCGTTGCCGCATAAATTTCTGTCGGCACACTTTCAAGGCCAAGCGATTTGGCAATTGTGCGCGGCGGGTTGGTGTAGCGCCCGCCCATTGCAGAGCGCACGTCGGGCGAATCCACTGTAAATTCAACCACCGCAATACCATCCAGCGCGGCTGTCACCTTGTCGGCAGCGCCCGTATCCTCAACCGCCTGTTTGGCAATTTTGGCAAGAAATCCATGGGGGGTCAGCCCCAGTTCAGCATTTGATCTGTCCGTAAATTCACCACCGCCGATTAGAACCGGCATGCGCGGGTCGATAGATCCAGCCATCTTGTTCATCCTCTATATAAAGGCAATTTCGATGGCTTGAGTCCTACCCCCTTTCCACATAGGCAGCAAGGCGCTTGACCGCCTCGTCCAGCACCTCATGACGTTTTGAAAAACAAAACCGAACCACCGTCCGCACTTCATCAGGCAGGGGTGTGCCGCTGACGCGTTCGGGCGCATAAAAGGCACTGACCGGCACTGCAGCCACGCCGGCGTCCCGTGTCATGCGTTCACAAAAAGCGGCGGCAGGCTCATCAATGCCAAGCCGTTCCATCAGGGGGGCATAATCAGCGGTTAAAAAGTAAGTGCCCGCAGCGGGGTGAACGATAAACCCAACCTCGCGCAAACCATCTGCCAACCTATCACGCTTGCCCTGCAAATCACTTGTCAGCTCTTTGAAATAACCGTCAGGCTTGCCCAAGCCATAGGCGACAGCTGTCTGTAAATCCGGCGGTGTGGTGAAGGTCAGAAACTGGTGCGCCTTGCCGATCATATCAATCAGATATGGCGCAGCAGTGATATAGCCGACCTTCCACCCGGTCAGCGAAAACGTCTTGCCCGCCGAACCAACGCGAATTGCCAGATCAGCCATCCCCTCAAAACTCATCAGGGGCGTGTGGTGCTGCCCATCAAAGACAAGATGCTCATACACTTCATCACACAATGCAGGCACCTGATGACGCACACATAGGGCGGCAATAGCCTCCAGCTCCTCATCCGTAAACAACTTGCCCGTCGGGTTCATGGGCGAGTTCAAAACAACCAGTTTTGTTTTGTCTGAAAAGGCTGCCTCCAGCGCGGCGGTCGGCACCGCCCAATCAGGCGGGCATAATTTCACCAAACGCGGCACGGCCCCAATCTGTTCAATGATGGGCAGGTATGAATCATACAGCGGCTCAAACAACACAACCTCGTCACCGGGGTTCAGCAATCCCATCAAGGCTGCGGTCAGCGCCTCCGTTGCGCCGGAACAAACCAGCACATGATCAGGGGTAACATAGTCATAGCCATAGAACCGTTTGTCGTGGTCGGCCACCGCCTGGCGCAAGGCAGGAATGCCCGGCGCAGGGGGATATTGGTTGCTGCCATTCAGTAAAGCGTCAGCCGCAGCCTGCCGAATATCAAGCGGCCCTTCTTCGTCTGGAAAGCCCTGCCCCAGATTGATGGCATTATGTTCGATTGCCAACGCGGACATGGTTGTAAAAATGGTGATGCCATACGCCCCCAATGCCCGGTTACCTGTAATGTCTGACGCCATAATTCTGTTCGCTCCGCCCGTCTGAATGGCCGCACTTATCTGTTGCCAAGGTGGGTGACAGGACCATACGTATCTGTCAAGGTCTGCCATAATCGCAACGCAAAACAGGAGCCGATTTGATGGCTGATCAGCAAGACAACAATATCTATGTGGGCTGGGAAGAATGGGTCAGCCTGCCCGATCTTGACCTGCCTGCCATCAAGGCAAAAATTGACACCGGCGCCAAGACATCCGCGTTGCATGCGACATCCATCGAATATTTCGGGTCAGAGGCACGGCGCAAGGTACGCTTTGGCATTCAGCCATTGGTGGACCGCCCCGACATTCTGATTTATTGCACAGCGCCGCTAGTTGATATTCGCGAGATCACCAGCTCAAACGGCGAGCGGGAGTTCCGTCCCGTTATCGAAACCAAGCTGAATGTCGGCGGTCAGGAATG
Source organism: Hyphomicrobiales bacterium (assembly GCA_006844605.1). Lineage (GTDB taxonomy): Bacteria > Pseudomonadota > Alphaproteobacteria > SPJN01 > SPJN01 > SPJN01. Next base: position 56,801 of record SPJN01000006.1, read on the forward strand.
GTCGATTGAAGTGACGCTGACCAATCGCGATTCCATGTCATCGCGTATGTTGCTGGGCAGGTCTGCCATGACTGACAAGCTGATTGTGCAACCATCGGAAAACCTGCTGCTACCGGAATTGACCGCCAGCCAATATGATGGCCAAAGTCGGCGCAAGAACCGTCGGCAGCGGTCCTTGAAAATCGGCGTTCTAAGTCGTGAACCCAACAGCTACACCACGAAACGGTTGGTTGAGGCTGCCGAAGAAATGGATCACATGGTTGAAGTGATCAACACCACCCGTTGTTATATGAACATCACAACCGCAAAGCCGATGATCTATGCCAAAGGCACACCATTGGAAGGGTTCGACGCCATCATCCCCCGCATTGGCGCGTCTATCACGTCATACGGGTTGGCGGTCGTCCGTCAGTTTGAAAGCATGGGTGTTTATTGCCTGAACGGATCAAACGCCATCGGCTCGTCCCGCGATAAACTTTACGCCCATCAATTGATGGCCCGTGCCGGTGTCGGCATGCCGGTGACTGGCTTTGCGCATTCACCCCATGATACGGATGATCTGATCAAATTCGTGAATGGCGCGCCATTGGTTTTGAAACTGCTGGAAGGGACGCAAGGCAAGGGCGTGGTGCTGGCGGAAACCCGCAAGGCAGCGGAAAGCGTTGTTACGGCCTTCCGTGGACTAAAGGCAGAATTATTGGTCCAAGAATTTGTGAAAGAGGCAGAAGGGTCAGACATTCGGTGTTTCGTCATCGGCTCAAAAGTCGTGGCCGCCATGCGCCGCCAAGCGCCAGAGGGGGAGTTCCGCTCCAACCTGCATCGCGGCGGGGCCGCAACCCGCGTCCGCATTACCAAGGAAGAACGCCAAACCGCCATCAAGGCGGCACGGGTGCTGGGCCTGAAAGTGGCCGGGGTTGACCTGCTGCGCACATCATCCGGGCCCAAAGTTTTGGAAGTCAATTCATCGCCGGGCCTAGAAGGAATTGAAAAAATCACGGGCAAGGATATTGCCGGCGCCATAATTCAACATGTTGAAGGAAAACTGTTGGGGCCTAATGCAGCCGGTTAATCCCGCGCCAATTCTGCCTAGCAATCAGGCACAATCAGGCCGGGTAAACAGCCAGCACCAGCACGATGACTATTTTTTGACCTGCGCTGCATAAAATATAGGCACAGTTTTGCACAATATTTGCCCAACCATCGCACGGCACCTGCCATTCACCATTGCAGGGCTCGATGCAGGCCGAATAGCGCCGCAAAAGCCTTGAGTCATCGGGTCGCTTACAATTTTATTGAAACTGGCATGAAATCTGCTTCTATTAGCGCAGTGGAGTATTCCGAAGAGTCACCGCGACCGTCATTATTTAGGTCCGGCCCGTAACACGTATGAGGCAAAAGTATGAAAAAGATTGAAGCCATCATCAAACCATTCAAATTGGATGAAGTGAAAGAAGCGCTGCATGATATCGGCCTGCAGGGCATCACAGTGCTGGAGGCCAAGGGGTTTGGCCGTCAGAAGGGGCACACTGAGCTTTACCGCGGCGCTGAGTATGTCGTGGATTTTCTGCCAAAAGTGAAGCTGGAAATCGTGATTGACGATTCACAGCTTGAACGCGCCTTGGAAGCCATCCAGAATGCCGCCCGCACAGGCCGCATCGGCGATGGCAAAATCTTCGTCAGCACTATTGATGAAGCCATTCGTATCAGAACGGGTGAATCAGGCGCCGACGCCGTTTAACCCAATCACTAAATCGCAAGCGCTCCTTATTGAGTATATGGGGCCAGGAGCGCTGATCTAACAAACCGCTTGTTACCCACTCCCCTGCGGGACAAGAATTTTGAACAGCCTGCATGGTGCAGGCCAAACACTGAAGGAAGTTTTCAATGGCTGACGCAAAAGAGTTGCTCAAGGAAATCGAGGAAAAAGGTGTCAAATATGTTGACCTGCGCTTTTCCGACCCGCGTGGTAAGTGGCAGCATGTAACAATGGATGTCGCCGTCGTTGATGAAGACATGTTCGCCGATGGCGTTATGTTCGACGGCTCATCAATTGCTGGCTGGAAAGCCATCAATGAATCAGACATGACCCTGATGCCCGATTGCGACACAGCATTCATTGACCCGTTCACCGCAGAATCAACAATGGTTATCACCTGCGATATTCTTGAGCCCAGCACCGGCGAAGGCTATGCACGCGACCCGCGTTCAACAGCCAAGCGCGCCGAAGCCTACCTCAAGCAGACCGGCATCGGTGACACAGCCTATTTCGGTCCTGAAGCCGAATTCTTCATGTTCGACGACGTACGTTGGTCAACAGACATGAACGCAACAGGCTTTGCCATTGATTCAATGGAAGGCCCCTACAACTCAGCCACAGATTATGAAGGTGGCAATATGGGCCATCGCCCGGGCATCAAGGGCGGTTACTTCCCCGTTGCCCCCGTTGATTCAGCACAGGACATCCGTTCTGAAATGCTGACCGTGATGAAACAGATGGGCCTGCCCATGGAAAAGCATCACCACGAAGTGGCACCGTCACAGCATGAACTTGGCATGATTTTCGGCACCTTGGTCGAACAAGCTGACCGGATGCAAATGTACAAATACGGTGTGCACATGGTTGCCCATCTGCATGGCAAGACCGCAACCTTTATGCCCAAGCCCGTTAAAGGCGACAACGGCACAGGCATGCACGTGCATCAGTCAATCTGGAAAGATGGCGAGCCGACCTTTGCCGGTTCAGGTTATGCCGATCTGTCAGAAACCTGCCTGTACTACATTGGCGGTATCATCAAACATGCCAAGGCACTGAACGCGTTCACCAACGCTTCAACCAACTCATACAAGCGTTTGATCCCCGGCTTTGAAGCACCTGTGTTGCTGGCATATTCTGCCCGTAACCGTTCAGCTTCTTGCCGTATCCCGCATGTTGGTAGCCCCAAGGGCAAGCGCGTTGAAATTCGCTTCCCTGACCCGACCGCCAACCCCTATCTGGCGTTCACTGCCATGTTGATGGCCGGTCTGGACGGCATTGAAAACAAAATCCACCCCGGTGACCCGATGGACAAGGATTTGTACGACCTGCCCGCCGAAGAATTGGCAGCCGTGCCGACCGTTTGTGGCTCATTGCGCGAAGCTCTGGAAAATCTCGACGCTGACCGTGCCTTCCTGACCAAAGGCGGCGTGTTCACCGACGACCAGATCGATGCCTATCTCGAGCTGAAGTGGGAAGAAGTGTACAACATGGAACACACCCCGCATCCCGTCGAATTCGACTTGTACTACTCCTGCTAATCAGCAGCATAGTCCAAAAACAAAAGCCCCCGCAGGTTCTGCCTGCGGGGGTTTTCTTTTGCTCTACATAAATCGCAAATGATCGAAGCTGCCGCCCTACTGCGCAGCCATTGGGTCAAGATTATCCTGTCGTGTATAAATCCAGTAAACAGCCGCAAGGCCGATCACTATGTGTCCACCGATAAACATGGCCAGCCAATCGGGATGCCCCGCCAACATCACTTCAGGCCCGGCAATAGCTGTCACATAAAAACTGATGCTGCTTAAGTTCAGCAGGCACAGACCGATCAACATCGTCATGTTCCCTCTGACAATCCACCAGACAAAAACGCCATAGGCCAATTCCACAGCCAACGCCAATAGGGGAATACCGTAAATGCCTGTACCAAGTTCGGGCCACCCCAAAAACGGAATGATCTCAACATCAGGCACATGGATCAGCGCATCAAGAATGATGTGGGACATGATACCCACCGCAATGGCAAAACCCCATTTGGGCTGCTTCCACACTGCGGCTACCACTATCCACGCGATAGCGGCCCACAGCATAGTAAAGGCAATGGAATGTGAAAACGGCATATGCACCAAATGCATATCGGCAATCGTGGTGGCGTCGGCATCGAACTGTGTCCGCTCAACCCCGATCAGGTTCAGGCCAACCCAGATGAATTCAATAAGCTGCACAGAAATCAGCAACGGCACAAACGGCACGCCGGGGGCAAACCGTTTGACGACCAGCGCGGTCGCGGCATGATTGATGGAGTTCACAACAAATGATGACGCGTCAAGGCTTCTAGAAGAAGCTGGACACTTCCTCATAGGCGATGGCACCCAAGGCACCGGCCCACAGAATCGCCCCTGCCGCCATTGAGATCATGAAGCCCTTGCCGCGCCCTTCGGGGTCCTTGATATAGGACATGGCATAAAGCTCGCGTCCGATAACCCAGAAAATCGCCAAAACGCCTGCCGCCAGATCATTCACCCACAGACCGAACATCCACAGGCTGGGCAGGAAGAACACCAACTGTTCCATCGTGTTTTGCTGCACCCGAAACGTGCGTTCAAATTCCGGGTTACCGTAGGTCGCAGGTGCCGGCACGTTATGTTTCACACGCGCCCGTCCAACCAAAAAGCTAAAGGCAAAAAATTGCCCCACAGCAATCAGGGTCATAAATGATGTAAAGGCTGGTAGCTCCATGTCGTCCCCCATTTCGCCTTGTCTATGCGTTGCAGCGTCCCGTCATCAGGTTTTGACACACGGACTGCACATTAGGGTCAGTCCATCATTTCCGCCCCGTTAAGGCAAGCGGAAACAACGGGGCTGCTTCCGTATTTGCCCCATCAAAATCCCTGCTGACGCTTCTGCGCTGACACCGATGGGCCTATGACGCCATTTTTGCAGCAGCCTTTGCTGCGGCTTTGGCATCAATGGATTTCACCCAAACCCGAACCAGTTTACGCATCGGGTCTTCAAATAATTTATACAGCACATAGGCTGCGAACACTGACACTACCAGCATCAACTGGGTTGCGATAATCGCCTGCCAAAAGCCTTCAAATGACACCCAACCCATGCCGATCAGCTTGACGAATACCCGCTGGACCAATGCATGAACCATATAGATGGAATAGGAAATTTCGCCCAAGAACATGATAAATCTGGTTTCAAAAAACCAGCGCATTTTGTTGCCATCAAATGTAACCGACAGGACGATCGCCCCCACCAGCAATAATAGATAGCCATCATTTATCTTGAAATAAAATCCGACGAACAACGCGATGATGCTGCCAAGACTGAACAGCGTCGATGCCACACTGTTCATCCCGCGATAAAGTTTCAGATCATGATACAGGCGGAACAAGCCCAACCCCATCGAAAAGCTGAATATCCCGCGCACTGCACCCAGCTCAAACGTACGGTCGATCCCCCCGGCCCCATGCGGCTCAGGCGGCAAATTCGCAAGGAAGAAAACAGCCGCAATCAACAGCCCGAAGCTGACCAGCGCAATCGACGCCTTGGGCCGCAGGAAGATATAAACCAACACCGGGAATGTCAGATAGGCCGCCCACTCTGCACTGATGGACCAACTGGGATAATTCCAGCCAAGGTTGGGCTCCGTCCCCCAGGCATGGATCAACAACAGATTGGTGATGATCGCCTCAGGTCGTCTGTCAGCATGGGCGAACTGGCTGAAGTCACCGCGAAAGACATTATCAAGCTCAAGCACCAGAAAGCCGACAAGCACTATGAAATGGATCGGATAGATGCGCCCGATGCGCAGGGCAATATACCGTTTATACCCCTGCCAATCGACGCCGGTGGCAAAGTCACGCCAATGAACATACCCCATGATGAATCCACTCATCATAAAGAACATGTCCACGAACACATGCATCTTGGGGAAGATGATGCCGTATTCAACGGTCGGCACATCTATTTCCCAAAAATAGGAATAATGAAAAACAATAATTGCCACCGCCAACACACCGCGCAGCCCGGTCAGACTGTCCAACTGGGCTGCCTCGCGCATGGGTTTCAATTCCGGTTGGCGAATAGACGCCGACGCACTTTTACTCATTAAACCTTGCCACTCTTACCAATGCTGGGGGGCTGGTGTCGCCTAATACACCAATGCTTTCGCAGCAGCCCCTTCCCCCCTTTGATAGCGCAAAAATGCACGAAAGACACCCATTTTGGGATCAGGGTCCAGCCCATCTGCCATTCGGAATATTTGCTCGCAGAACCATGCCTGCACACCACCAAAATTCAACGCCTTGATCAGCGCGATATTGCTTTGCGGCCCCAAAATTCCCGGCCCCAACCGCAAGGTCTGCTCATAAGCGGGGGCCATATCAATCTGACCGGCCAGCAGCTTGTTGGACAAATCAGGCATAATGCAAAGCGGTCGTGCAATACCCACCAGATCAGCGTCGCCATCACGAATGGCGTCTTCCATCGCCGCGCGGGAACGAAAGCCGCCCGTGACCATCACAGGGATCGTGCTGACCTGCTTGATCGATTTGGCGTAGTTCAGGAAATAGGCTTCGCGCGCCTTGGTTCGTTCCGTGACATGGCTGTCATAAATCGGTTCCATCGCGCCATCGCTGCCCATCATGCTGGGTTGTTCATAATTGCCGCCGGAAATTTCCAAAAGGTCCACGCCCTCCTGTCCCAGCCATTCAACAACCTGCAAACATTCTTCATGCGTGTAACCACCCTGCTGAAAGTCTGAGCTGTTCAGCTTGACCGAAATCGGGAAGTCAGGCCCCACCGCCGCGCGGGCCTTGCGCAAGACGCTTAACAAAAAGCGGGCGCGATTTTCCAGACTGCCGCCATATTGATCATCACGCTTATTGGCAATCGGAGACAAAAACTCTGACAACAGATAGCCATGCGCAGCATGAATTTGGGCGCCTGTGAAACCGGTCTGCTTGGCGGTAAGGCAGGCATTGGCAAACCTGTCGATCAGCACCTCAATCTCCTCAACGCTCAAGGCGCGGGGCTCCCCAAACAGGCCACCGGGCATATTCAACGGCACAGCTGACGGGCCGACGGGCTCGCTAGTCACAGCCTTGGGCGTTTGCCGCCCCGCGTGGGAGATTTGCATCCACAGGTGATTATTGTTTGAAGTGCCAGCGGCGGCATAGGCCTCAAGCGCCTTCAGGCCACCATTGCTACCATCAATCGCCACATTGCCCGGACGCTCCAGATAACGTCGATCAATCTGCACATTCCCGGTCAACAACATGCCGGTGCCGCCCGCAGCCCACCGCTTATACAGCGTTACATGGCGATCAGTGGCGCGATTGTGGGGGTCGGCCAACCCTTCGGTCATCGCCCCCTTTCCCAAACGATTGGGCAATACGGCCCCACAAGGCAGGGTTAATGGCGTGGCTAGCACAGACTGGCTCATCTTATTTTCCTTTTCGTTCAGGTGTTTGATCCCGCGCCATTCGGTATCGGCAAGCGCAACTGGACATGACACCCGACTGGGTCATACTGGGCACATATTGCGAATCACAAGCCGGATGACAAGAGATGAGTGATCTGTTCGACGAAACAGACAAGACGCCCGCCCCAAAAAAAGCTGCACCCAAAAAGGCTGCAGCCAGGAAAAGCGCGCCAAAAACTGCCGCAAAGGCCAGCAAGCCCGGCGGCAGTGCTGAAGACTATTCCGCCAAGGACATTGAGGTTCTTGAAGGGTTGGAGCCGGTTCGCCATCGCCCCGGCATGTATATTGGCGGCACTGATGAACAGGCACTGCATCATCTGGCTGCCGAAGTTCTCGACAACTCGATGGATGAGGCTGTGGCAGGCTATGCCAACAAGATCACCATCCATTTGGATGAAGGCAATCGGCTGACCATCACTGACAATGGACGCGGCATCCCAATCGACCCGCATCCGAAGTATAAAAAACCAGCATTGGAAGTGATTCTGACCACGCTTCACTCAGGCGGGAAATTCTCAAACAAGGCATATGAAACATCCGGCGGGTTGCACGGGGTTGGTATTTCTGTCGTGAATGCGCTCGCCATCGAAATGGCGGTTGAGGTTGCGCGCGACAAGACCCAATGGCGGCAAACATTCAGTCAGGGCAAACCCACATCGGAACTGAAGAAAATCGGCAGCGCCCCGAACAAACGCGGCACCGCTGTTACCTTTGTCCCCGACGAAGAAATCTTTGGTTCAAAAATCAATTTCAAACCCGCCCGCCTGTGGCGCATGGCACGGTCAAAGGCCTATCTGTTCCGGGGCGTTGAAATTTTGTGGTCCTGCGACCCCAAATTAGTTGAAGGCACAGACACCCCCGCCAGCGCCACATTCCATTTCCCTGGCGGGCTGACCGACTTTTTGAATGCAACGCTTGAAGGCCGCACACGGGTCATCGATCCCGTTTTTGCCGATCGCGTTGAAACCGATCAAGGCACCGTTGAATGGGCCATCAGTTTTGTCGGCGGGGGGGAGCCGTTGATCAGTTCCTACTGTAACACCATCCCAACCCCTGAAGGCGGCACCCATGAACAGGGGCTGCGTGCGGCCCTGCTAAAAGGACTGCGCGCCTATGGTGAGTTAAGTGGCAACCGCAAGGCCAAGGATGTCACGATTGAAGACCTGATGGGGTCCGCCGCGGTGATGCTGTCTGTCTTTATTCCCAATCCTGAGTTTCAGGGCCAGACCAAAGAAAAACTGTCAACGCAATCGACTGTGCGCCTGACTGAAAATGCCATGCGTGATCATTTCGACCATTGGCTGTCAGGCTCCCCCAAGGATGCATCAGCCCTTTTGGAATGGTTGATTGAACGGGCCGAAGAACGCCGTCGCGAAAAGGCCGACCGGGAAGTGAACCGGAAACAGGCAACGCGCAAGTTGCGCCTGCCGGGCAAACTGGCTGACTGTTCGCAAGGCAACTCTGCTGGCACGGAACTGTTTTTGGTTGAGGGTGAGTCCGCCGGTGGCTCCGCCAAACAGGCGCGCAATCGTGCAACGCAGGCAGTGCTGCCCCTGCGTGGTAAAATCCTGAATGTCGCCAGCGCCAGCCGCGATAAAATCAGGCAAAATCAAGAACTGTCAGATTTGATTCAGGCATTGGGTGTTGGGTTGCGCGACAAGTATCGCGAAAACGATCTGCGCTATGACAAGGTTATCATCATGACTGACGCCGATGTGGACGGGGCGCATATCGCCTCCCTCCTCATGACGTTCTTTTTTCAGGAGCTGCCGCAGCTTGTCTATGACGGGCACCTTTATCTTGGTATTCCGCCGCTTTATAAACTGACGCAAGGCGGCAAGACAGCATATGCCCGTGATGACGCCCATAAGGACCAGTTGATCGCGGACGAATTCAACGCCCGTGGCAAGATTGACATTGGCCGCTTTAAGGGGCTGGGTGAGATGATGCCCGCCCAGCTTAAGGACACCACCATGAACCCGGCGACACGCTCGCTATTGCAGGTGGCCTTGCCGACAGATGACGCGGCGGCCAAGTTCACACGTGACCGGGTTGATCAGTTAATGGGCAAAAAGCCCGAGGCGCGTTACCAGTTCATTCAGGAAAACGCTGCATTCGTTACGGACCTTGATCTTTAACCCTTTTTTCCTTGCACCAAGCGGCAGGCTGTGGTGGCCTGCACCTTGAATTTCCCCGTCCGCAGCGACGGATAAATGCGTAACCGCACCACGATTTTGGTGCCTAATTTGAGTAAAAGGTGAATTTATGACTGCGATCCGCAATATTTTGACCGTTTTGGCCCTGACCGGCATGTTGGCACTTTCCGCTTGCGGTAAACCCAGCAAGGCCGACATCGTGTCCAAGGCCGAAGACGCCTCAACCCGCACAGAACTTGAAGCTGCATTGGGCAAGCCTGATTCTGTTTCCAAGTTCGGTTTTGTCGAAACATGGACCTATGAAGCCGAAGACGGCACGGTGAAATTCGACCTGACAGGCGATTCCGTTGTGCTGAAACGCACCGGCAATGCAGCTGACGAAGAAAAATAATCCTGATTTTTAGGCTGGTTACGGCACCCACGCGCCTTTTGGGCGGGTGGGTGTTGCTTTTGCGGCGCGCGTCACGCTGTCGCCGCGCGGGGCCACGGTCTTGACTTCCACTGCCAATTTATAGAGTGTCCGGCCCATTACCCGCGCGGGTGCGCCATTTTCGGCCCTGCGCTTTTTTGTAATCAAGCAGGATAGCTAATGACTTTTGCCGACCTCGGCCTGTCAGATGATCTGTTAAAGGCAATCAGTGATCAGGGATATGATGAGCCCACGCCCATTCAGGCAAAGGCCATTCCGCATGTATTAGGCGGTGCAGACGTGATGGGCATCGCCCAGACTGGCACCGGTAAAACCGCGGGTTTCACCCTGCCCATGATTGACCGGCTATCCAATGGCCGCGCCAAGGCGCGTATGCCTCGCAGCCTGATCATTTGCCCCACACGCGAGCTGGCGACCCAGGTTGCCGAAAATTTCAAGCTGTATGGCAAATACAAAAAGCTGACGATGGCACTGCTGATCGGTGGCGTTGCCTTTGGTGATCAGGACCGCCTGATTGACCGCGGCGTCGATGTCTTGATTGCCACCCCTGGCCGCCTGCTTGATCACGTTGAACGTGGCAAGCTGGTCTTGCTGGGCGTTCAAATTCTGGTTGTTGACGAAGCTGACCGTATGCTCGACATGGGTTTTATCCCCGATGTGGAACGTATTTGCGCGCTCGTCCCCGCTGCCGGTCGTCAGATGCTGTTCTTCTCTGCCACTATGGCACCTGAGATCAAGCGCCTTGCCGACAAGTTCCTGCGCGACCCGGTAAAGGTTGAAGTTGCCCGTCAGGCCACCACAGCCGACACAGTTGCCCAGCATCTTGTGCAGGTTCCCCCGCGCCAGAAGCGTAAGGCCCTGCGTCATTTGCTGGATCAGGAAGAGGTGAACACAAGCATCATCTTCTGCAATCGCAAACGTGATGTGTCTGACCTGTTTTCAGCGTTAATTCGCAATGGCTATTCCGTTGGCGCATTGCACGGCGATATTCCGCAGAACCTGCGGACCGAAACGCTGGACAAATTCCGCAATGGCGAATTGAAAATGCTTGTCGCGTCGGATGTTGCAGCCCGTGGGCTGGACATTCCTTCAGTTGGCCATGTGTTCAATTTTGACCTGCCAATGAACGCCGAAGATTATGTTCACCGTATTGGCCGGACAGGTCGTGCGGGCCGGACGGGTACTGCCTATTCCTTCGCAACGGAAAAGGATGGCAAATATCTTGAGGCGATTGAAGCGCTGATCAAAAAGCCGATTGCCCGCCTTGATATTCCGGGCATCACCGAAGGCACGAAGGCTGATACTGCTAAATCAAGTAATGCCAAATCAGATAATGCAAAGTCTGACGACGCAAAATCTGCCGATGCAAAATCAGAACGCCTGAAGTCAGAATCGGCAAAATCAGACTCTACAAAATCTGAAACCGCCAAATCCGATGATAAGCCTGCACCCCAAAAGCAGGCCGATAATCGGGGTGAGCGGAACAATGACCGCCAGAATAACAACCAGCGCCGCACCAACAACAATGACCGCAATGATCAAAACAATAATCGGCGCGGTGGCCGTGGTCGCAATCGCCGGGACGATCTAGGCCCGCCCGTTGTTGGTTTGGGTGATCACGTTCCGGCCTTTATGCTGGTTTCCGTCGCCCCGGCAGCACGTAGCCAAAAGGCTGACAGCGCCAAGAAAGACAGCGCCCCGGCAGCCGATGATCTGACCAGCCAAAAAGCTGACGAAACCGCATCATCACCCGCTGACAATCAAACAACCGACGCCGCGTAAGTCGCGGTGCCGGCGGTTTGTCGGGTGCTTTCAAACTAATTTTCCAAGCTGTCCTGATAGGCAAACAGGCCCGGTGCGCCACCTGTGTGCAGGAAAATGACATCCTGATCACCGCTGTAAACGCCGGCGCGAATATCCGCGATCATGCCGCCCATTGCCTTGCCTGAATAAACAGGGTCAAGCAGCAACCCATCATAGCGCGCGCACAGCACCAGCACCTCACGCACTTCATCGGTTAGCAGGCCATAACCCGGCCCGATCACGCCATCTTTCACAATGACCGCATCACGCGACATGGCAGGCGGGTCATCCAACAACGAGCGCACCTCTTCCACCAATCCATAAACAGTGTCCGTAACCTTCGCCGCATCGCCCTTATAGACGTCATAGCCGATCACCGGCACCTCACACCCTGCAATGGCCAGCCCAACAAGCAAGCCCGCCTGCGTGCCCCCTGTGCTGGTGGCATGGCAGATAGCAGCTGGGGAAAGCTCCAACGCCTCAATATCCATGGCAAGCTCAATCCCCGCCTGCACATAACCCAGCGTCCCGATGGCGGTTGATCCGCCGGGGGGATGGATGGCGGCCTTGCGCCCCTCCCCCTGAATCGCCTCCAGCAGTTCAACCAGTTTCGCGCCTGCCGCGTCATCGCTGTCGACCGGATGAATAACAGCGCCGAACAAATCATCCAACAACACATTGCCCGACCGCTGATAGGTTTCAGTGTCATTGGGCACCTGCCGCACCAAAATGGCATGACATTCAAGCCCCGCGCTGGCGCATGCCGCAGCCGTTTGGCGCACATGATTGCTTTGCAATGCCCCGAACGTTATGACGACATCTTCATCCGCCTCAAGCGCGGCGCCGATCAGAAATTCAAGCTTGCGGGTTTTATTGCCGCCAAAGCCAAGCCCGGTGCAGTCGTCCCGCTTGATATAGATCGACGGGCCATCCAACAGTTCTGTCAGACCAGCCATCGGTTCAAGCGGTGTGGGCAAATGGGCAAGCGGAAAGCGGGCAAAATCCATATCAAAGTCCTGTAAGGAAACAAAAAGGGCGGCGCTGATCTTGCAGCACCGCCCCTCTATAAGGCAAGTCCGTCAGGCGGACTATTTCATCATTTGTTCAGCCATCTTGCGGAGGTCCGGGCCATAGGGCGGACGCACAGCGTTCAACAGACCGTCAAACCGTTTGCCGATTTGGGTGAACACAGCCTTTTTGTGGCTGAACTGACGGAAGCCATCAACCCCATGATAGGCACCCATGCCCGCAGGACCAACACCGCCAAAGGGCAGATCTTCCTGTGCCACATGCATGATCACTTCATTGACGCTGACACCACCGGATGTGGTGTTGTTCAAGACGTGATTTTCCTCAGCCTTGTTTTCACCGAAGTAATAGAGCGCCAGCGGGCGATCCTTTTCATTCACATAGTCGATCACCTCATCAACCTGCTTATAGGTTTTGATGGGCAATAGCGGGCCAAAGATTTCATCCTGCATGATCTTCATGTCGTCAGTTGCATTGACAACAATGGTCGGCGGGATTTTGTGCGCAGCCTGCTGGCTGAAATCTTCATTGGCAGGATTAATCTCGCGCACCGTGGCGCCCTTGGCCTTGGCGTCTTCGATATAGCTGTTCAGACGATCATAATGACGCTCATTCACGACAGAGGCGTAATCAGGGTTGTCTTTCAAGGTCGGGTACATTTCTGTCACCGCAGCTTCAGCCTTATTCACAAACTCGTCAACCTTCCCATCGGGAACATAAACATAGTCAGGAGCCAGACAGATCTGCCCGGCGTTCAGGGTCTTACCAACCATCACACGCTTGGCAGTAACGTCCAAATCAGCCGTCTCTGACACAACAACCGGGCTTTTACCGCCCAACTCCAACGTCAGCGGCACAAGATTTTCTGATGCCGCGCGCATCACATGTTTGGCGATTGATGTTGCACCTGTGAACAACAGGTGATCGAAACCAAGGCCAGAGAATGCCTGCCCGACTTCGGGGCCACCTGTGAAGACAGATACTTCGGTTTCATCAAATGTTTCGGCACACATGCGGGCGATCACTTCAGAACTTGCAGGCGTAAATTCCGACGGCTTGATCATCATGCGATTACCGGCACCGAAAATCCCGGCGAACGGTGCGAATGTTAGCTGGAAGGGGAAATTCCACGGTGAGATGACGCCCACAACGCCCAGCGGTTGATAATCAATACGCGCCTTGGCACCCAAAAGGCCCAGCGGGAATTGCACTTTGCGCTTTTCTGATTTCATCCAACCCTTCAAATGCTTCATCGTGTGCTTGATCGGGCCGATGGAGCCAGCCACATCGGTGAACAATGTCTGATCGGGCGAACGGCTGCCGAAGTCTGAGTTGACCGCATCACACATTTCTTTTTCAAAACGCAGCAGCATATCAACGCTGCGTTGCAAGCGATCCATCCGCAGCTCATAGCTGGGGGGGCCATCCTTCAAATAGGACTGGCGCTGCTTGTCCAGCACGGCCTGCATTTGTGCCTGCAAGTCGGCACCTTGTGATTGATCAATTGTTGCGGCGGTCATGATATGCCCTCCATCTTGATTGTTGATAAAGCAAGGCCGAAGCCCCGCTGAGTGTGGATTTGCTTAATGCGAATTTCTTGGTTATTGAGAGACAGTATTTCAGCCGCCAAGTCTAGTCAAAAATGACGCATCTGTCAGGGCTTTCGAGACATTGAAAAGAGCATTTCAGACATGATCCCAACCCTGACCACCAACCGTTTGATTTTACGCCCCTTTTGCGCCAACGACCTTGATCAATACATGACCATGGTTGGCGATCGTGACGTCATGCGGTTTATCGGTGCGGGGGTCACTATGGACAGGATGAGCAGCTTCCATTCCCTTGCGTCGATTCTGGGACATTGGGCCCTGCGTGGCTATGGCCTTTGGGCGGTTGAGGAGAAGGCCACCGGGGCGCTGGTGGGGCGCATCGGTTTCTTTAACCCTGAAGGCTGGCCAGGTCTGGAAGTGGGCTGGATGTTGGGCCGTGACCATTGGGGCAAAGGATACGCAACCGAAGGTGCCGCAGCCTGCCTTGAATGGGGCTTTGACACCCAAGGCATGACAGACGTCATCAGCTGCATTCAACCACGTAACGTTGCGTCAATTGCCGTTGCGGAACGGTTGGGCCAGCGCCAAATACGCGAAGAACGGCTGCAAGGTATTCCGGTTTTGATCTATGGGATGGACCGGAAAGATTGGCAAAATCTACGGACCGTTTAGGCTGGACTGCGCTTCCCCCGTCCTTATACTTGCGCCACTTGCTATTCAACAATCACTATAAAGCTGTGGGACAAGAATCATGACCTATGAGTCCATCCGCCTGGACGTGAACGACGGTATCGCCGTTCTAACCCTGAACAGGCCAAAGGCGCTGAACGCCGTTACGCCCGATATGTTGGCAGAAATGATTGATGCGGTTGATCGTGTGGCGGCTGATGACAATGCCCGCGTGCTGGTCATGACGGGTGAAGGGCGTGGGTTTTGCGCGGGCGCTGACCTTGCCACCAAGATGACCGACAACAAAGTCACTTTCCCGATTGAGGCGCCCAATGGCGGCAAGCCCAATAATGGTGACGTCACCGCCTCTGCCATGAAGGCATTGCACAACCCGTTGATTGCGAAAATCTGGCACCTGAACAAACCAGTCATCAGCGCTATCAACGGCGTTGCCGCCGGTGGCGGCATGGGCCTTGCCCTGACCTGTGACATCGCCATTGCAGCGCGGTCAGCCAAGTTTGTTTGTGTGTTCGCCCCGCAGCTTGGCATTTTGCCGGACATGGGCACGACCTATCACTTGCAACGGCTTGTTGGCCGGGCGCGTGCGTCTGCCCTGGCCTTCTTGGGTGAAAAGCTGCCCGCAGAAAAGGCCCGCGACTGGGGCATGATTTATGATGTTGTCGATGACGACAAACTGATGGACGAAGCAATGGCCGTGGCCCGCAAGCTGGCCGATGGTCCGCCGCTGGTGTGGCGCGCCGTTCGCAAGGCATTTGCCGATAGCGAACAGAACAATATTGACGATCAGCTTTTATACGAAGCAGAAGGCCAACGCGTTTTCTGCGCCACTGAAGATTTTCGTGAGGCGACCATCGCCTTCGTACAAAAACGCAAACCTGAATTCAAAGGCAAGTGAGCGACTTGCCTGCACAACATAAAAGGCAAGTGAGCAACTTGCCTGCATAACATTTAAACCAAAACTGGAAAGGACAGATTATGGAATTCACAAAGGTCCGCTTGGACATTGATGACGCAGTTGCCGTTATCACCATGAATGACCCCGCCTCCATGAACGCCATGGGCATTGAAATGCTGCAGGGCATGAACGAGGCACTTGAATATATCGAAGTCGAAGAAAACGGCATTCGTGCCGTTGTGCTGACAGGTGAAGGCCGTGGCTTTTGTTCCGGTGCAAACCTGAACCCCGGCTCAGGCGGTGGGGCTGCAACCGCAGCAGCAGGTGGCGGCGGCAATGCCGCGCGCCCGGATGCCGGCGCCGCCCTTGAAACAGGCTATCATCCCGTATTGCGCCGCCTGCGCGAGTTGAACGTCCCTATCGTTACCGCCGTGAACGGCGCTGCCGCCGGCGTTGGCATGAGCTTTGCCCTGATGGGTGACATGGTTATCGCCGAAGACAGCAGCTATTTCCTGCAGGCCTTCCGCCGCATTGGGCTGGTGCCTGATGGGGGGTCCACATGGATCCTGCCGCGCCTTGTGGGCACAAAGCGGGCGATGGAACTGTCATTGCTGGGCGAAAAGCTGCCCGCGGATAAGGCGCTTGATTGGGGCTTGATCAACCGCGTTGTGCCTGATGGCACCGCACTTGACGCTGCCAAGGAGCTGGCCAAGGAATTGTCCGAAGGGCCGACAACCACATTGTCGATGATCCGTGACCTGTATTGGCAAAGCTTCGAAAACTCCTATGAGGAACAAATCCATCAGGAGCGTAAAGCGCAGCGTATCGCAGGCCGCACCGCAGACTTTATCGAAGGGGTCACCGCCTTCCTGCAAAAGCGCAAGGCGAACTTCACCGGCAAGTAAGGATCAAAGCAGGCCGAGCCTTACAAGGTCGGCCCGCATCTCCGCCGGCATGTCATCACCGTGCGGCTCATAAGGGCCAATATCGGCTGGGGCATCATCATCAGCCAAATAGCGCCAGCCCTGAAATGGCCTTCGGGGCTGGTTTTTTGTGGCAATCAGCACATCATCCAATACAATTCGGCAGCGTCGGATACCGTCACTGCCCGTTACCTCATCAAGTGCCACGATGCGCTGCCGCGCCTGTATTGCGCCCTTGATCACCCAATAGAGGGAGCCGCCGTCCAATAGCTCTGCCCCCCGTTTGGGGAACATGCGCGTGACATGGGTCAGGGCGGGCTGGCCCTTGGGGGCCTCAGCCACGCGCCATTCAAGGCGCTGCGCCAATTGGTTCAGGCTTTCAATACCAACGCAAAGTTTGACAAGGTGCACCATCGCGTATGCCGTTACGCGCTTTCTTCGTCCACAAACTTGATCAGCACCGCGCCTTCATCAACCTGATCGCCCGGCGCGACGGGCACGGCTTCAACCTCAACTGCGGTTGGTGCAGTCAGACTGTGTTCCATCTTCATCGCCTCCAACACGCCAAGCTGTTGACCTGCCTTTACCTTGTCGCCAGCCTTCACAGCCAGTGAAATCACCTTGCCGGGCATAGGTGCCAAAATGGCAGAGGTTGCAGCCCCGCCTTCCTCAAACCCATCAGCAGCGAACGGATGCTGCGCCACCAGCTCAATCGTGCGGCCATTCAGACCGACATAATAGCTGTCGCCCGCAACCCGGCATGACGATACAATCTTCACACCATCAACAATGATCGCGCCATCGACGATGCGCAAAATCGTGTCGCCAAGCCGATAGACACCCGCGCCGTCAAAGCTGACATCAAGCGTGTGGTCGTCTTTACCGAAGGCAAAAACAAAGGATCGCAATCCCGGCAGGCCGGATACGCGGAAGCCATGACTGGCCGCCCACGGGTCTGCACTGTTTGAGGCATCCTCAGCACGCAACCGTGTTGCGGCGGCAACCAACAGCGCCTGCTGCACCTCATCCGCTGTGGCACCATTGATCAAATCAGCCTGATGGTCTTCGATAAAGCCGGTATCAAATGCGCCCGCTGCAAATCCGTCATGCGATAGGGCCGCAATCAGAAACGGAATATTCGCCTTGGGGCCGGCAACAAAACTGCGACCAAGCCCTGCGATCAATTGCTGCCGTGCGGCATCCCGGTTTGCGCCAAAGCCGATCAGCTTGGCAATCATGGGGTCATAAAACATGGTGACGGCATCGCCTTCGAGTACGCCGCTATCAACGCGCAATCCAGGGCCCTGCGCCAGTTCCAACCCATGCAAGGGGCCGGTTGAGGGCAAGAATTTCTTTTCCGGGTTTTCGGCGTAAAGGCGCACTTCAATCGCGTGTCCCTGCAGTGGTGGCGTATCAGGCAACTGCCCGCCCGCAGCCACAGCAAGTTGCAGCCCCACAAGGTCAAGCCCCGTGACCTGTTCTGTCACCGGGTGTTCAACCTGCAATCGCGTGTTCATTTCCATGAACCAAAACCCATCAGGGCGCAACGGGCCGGACCCATCGGCAATAAATTCGATCGTCCCCGCACCAACATAGTTGATTGCCTTCACCGCATTTGTGGCAGCAGTGGTCATGGCAGCGCGCACGTCCTCTGACATGCCGGGGGCCGGTGCCTCCTCCACCACTTTTTGATGGCGGCGCTGTAAGGAACAGTCACGCTCATACAAATGAATGGCCTTGCCGTGACGGTCACCAAACACCTGCACCTCAATATGGCGCGGGTTCAGGACATATTTTTCGATCAACACGCGGTCATTGCCGAATGCTGACTTTGCCTCACGCTGGGCAGCGCCAAGGGCATCGGCAAAGTCTGCCGCATCATCAACGCGGCGCATTCCCTTGCCGCCGCCACCGGCAACGGCCTTAATCAATACGGGGTAGCCAACGCGCGCAGCCTCCGCCGCCAGATGTTCAACATCCTGATTGTCACCGTAATAGCCCGGCACGACGGGCACGCCCGCCTTTTCCATCAGGGCTTTTGCGTTGTCCTTCTCGCCCATCTCGCGGATAGCGTCAGGATCAGGGCCAACAAAAATCAACCCGGCCTTTTGAACAGCTTCCGCAAAATCGGCATTCTCCGACAAGAATCCATAACCGGGATGGATGGCCTGCGCCCCACTATCAAGCGCGGCCTGCAAGATCACTTCGCCCTTAAGGTAGGAGTCGGTTGCAGCCGCCCCGCCAATATGCACGGCCTGATCGGCCAGCAAGACGTGCTGGGCATTGGCATCAGCATCAGAATAAACCGCAACGGTCCTGATCCCGCGCGCCTTGGCGGTCCGAATAATCCGGCAGGCAATTTCGCCCCGGTTTGCAATCAATAGCGAAGTGATCGACACGCCGCCCCCTATTCTTCTGAACTTGTTGTTTGGCCTGATGATGTGGTCAGTGCCTCATGATCCGCAACCCATTGCGGCTTGCGCTTGTCAAGGAAGGCACCAACGCCCTCACGCCCCTCGTCACTGGTGCGGGCAATGGCAATACGCTTGGCCGTTTCATGAATGATGTGATTGTTGATCGGTTGGCCCTGCACCGCGCGGATCAATTCTTTCGCGGCATGAACCGCCCCCGGTGCCGTGACGAAGGCTGTTTCACAAAGCTGATCCACCACCGCATTCATAGCAGCGCCATCCGCAACAACCTCATGGAGCAGGCCGATGTCTTTGGCCTTCTCAGCGTCAAACCGTTCTGCGGTCAGGAAATAGCGCCGCGCTGCGCGCGGGCCAATCGCCTCAACCACATAGGGGGAGATAACAGCCGGGATCAGCCCCAGCTTAACCTCAGACAGGCAAAACCACGCCTTATGCGTTGCGATGGCAACATCACAGGCAGCAACCAGCCCAAGGCCACCGCCAACCGCAGGGCCTTGCACAGCAGCGATTGTCAGCTGCGGCAGGTCATATAATTTATGCAACATGGATGAGAAAAAGACCGCGTCTTCTTCATTGTCATCCTTGGTGTAATCGCTGGCCCGTTTCATCCAGTTCAAATCTGCACCGGCAGAAAAACTTTTTCCCGCGCCACGGATCTGAACGACACGCACACCATCAGCGCCGCGCAAATCTTCAAAGATATTGTCCAACTGTTCAATCACATCTGCGTTAAACGCATTGTGCACATCGGGCCGGTTCAGGGTGACAATGGCCACCCCGTCGCGTGTCGTATCAAGCTCTACATATTGTTCCATGCCGCATCCTTTCTTTTATTGTCATTACATGCGGAAGACGCCGAAGGTGGTGTCCTCTATCGGCGCATTCAAGCAGGCGGAAAATGCCAGCCCCAAAACTGTACGTGTGTCACGCGGGCGAATGATGCCATCATCCCAGCCGCGCGCGGTTGCAAAATAGGGGTGGCCTTCAACATCATACTGGGCGCGGATCGGGTCCTTGAACGCCTCTTCATCATCCGTTGACCAGCTATCGCCAGCCGCTTCGATATTGTCCCGGCGCACAGTAGCAAGCACACTTGCCGCCTGTTCGCCCCCCATGACAGAGATACGGGCATTGGGCCACGTAAACAAAAAACGTGGACTATAGGCACGCCCACACATGCCGTAATTCCCTGCCCCATAGGAGCCGCCAATAATCACCGTGATCTTCGGCACATTCGCCGTTGCCACTGCGGTCACCAGCTTGGCCCCATCCTTGGCGATGCCGCCGGATTCATATTTGCGCCCGACCATGAAGCCCGAGATATTTTGCAGGAACAAAAGCGGTATTTTCCGCTTGGCGCACAGCTCAATGAAATGCGCGCCCTTCTGGGCACTTTCCGAAAACAGAATGCCGTTATTGGCAATAATGCCAACGCGCATACCCCAAATTTCTGCAAACCCGCAAACCAGCGTTGTGCCGTAAAGTGCCTTGAACTCATCAAAGCGTGAACCATCTGCAATACGCGCAATCACTTCGCGCACATCATACTGCACCTTTAGATCGGTGGGCACGACGCCCTCAAGCTCAACCGGGTCAAACAATGGGGCATCAGGCTGGGTGTCGGGCAATATACGGCGCACGGCCTGCGGCCCGTCCAAATTACGAACAATCTGACGAACCAGACCCAAGGCATGGGCGTCATTTTGTGCGTAGTGATCAGTAACACCGCTTTCCTTACAATGCACATCAGCGCCGCCCAAATCTTCGGCAGACACAACTTCACCCGTTGCGGCCTTCACCAAGGGTGGTCCACCCAAAAAGACTGTGCCTTGATTGCGGACGATCACAGTTTCATCGCACATGGCGGGCACATAGGCCCCACCTGCAGTACAACTGCCCATCACACAGGCAATCTGCGGAATGCCCTTGGCGGACATGTTTGCCTGATTAAAGAAGATGCGCCCGAAATGATCACGGTCGGGAAAAATCTCTGCCTGATTGGGCAGATTGGCCCCACCGCTATCAACCAGATAGATACAGGGCAAATTATTTTCGAGCGCAATTTCCTGTGCCCGTAAATGTTTCTTTACCGTAACGGGATAATAAGTCCCGCCCTTGATCGTCGCATCATTACAGACGATGACGCATTCGCGCCCTTCGACCCTGCCGATGCCACTGATTATCCCAGCGCCATGAATATCCCCGCCATACATGCCGTGGGCAGCAAGCGCGGAAAATTCCAAGAAGGGTGAGCCGGGGTCAAGCAAGCGTTCGACCCGTTCACGCGGCAACAGCTTGCCACGCGCCACGTGACGGGCGCGTGACTTTTCATTACCGCCAAGGGCTGCCCTTGCAGTTTCATCCCCAAGGTCGGCAAGCAAGTCTTGCCACGCGGCCTGATTGGCCTTGGCCTTGTCGCTTTTCAAATCAGCTTTGCTGGCAAGGACTGTCATGACTTAGACAAGCTCAATCGCAATGGCGGTCGCTTCGCCACCGCCGATGCACAACGACGCGATACCGCGCTTCAACCCACGCGCCTGCAGCGCGCTGATCAAGGTCACCAAAATACGTGTGCCTGACGCACCAATGGGATGACCAAGGGCGCAGGCCCCGCCATTCACATTGATCTTGTCGTGGGGGATGGACAGTTCCTTCATTGCGGCCATGGCAACAACGGCAAACGCCTCATTCACTTCAAACAGGTCAACATCATCGACAGACCAGCCGGTTTTCTTCAGCACCTTTTCAATGGCACCCACAGGTGCGGTCGTGAACCATTCAGGCGCATTGGCGTTTGACGCCTGCGCCAAAATCCTCGCCACGGGGGCCAGGCCGCGCTTGTCAGCTTCGTCCTTCGTGGTCAGAACAACAGCGGCAGCGCCATCAGAAATTGACGATGCATTCGCCGCCGTTACCGTGCCATCCTTTTGGAAGGCCGGGCGCAGTGCAGGAATTTTATCAGCATTGCCCTTGGGCGGCTGTTCATCGGCTGTGATGGTTACTATGCCTTTACGGGTTTTAATCTCAACCGGGGTAATCTCAGCCTCAAACGCGCCAGCAGCCTGGGCAGCCTGCGCACGGTTCAGCGATTCAATCGCATAGGCATCCTGTGCCTCGCGCGTGAACTGATATTTCTCAGCACATTGTTCTGCAAAAACACCCATGGCAAGGCCGGGATTGTAGGCGTCTTCGAGACCGTCGAGCATCATGTGGTCCTTGACCTCGCCATGACCCAAACGAATACCGGCGCGGCCTGACGGCAACAGATGAGGCGCATTGGTCATGCTTTCCATCCCGCCCGCCAAGACGATCGGCGCATCATCACCACGGGCAACATCAGCAAAAATCTGATCAGCCGCAGCCATCACAGTTTTCATACCAGAACCGCACATCTTGTTCAGCGTCGATGCAGGTGCCGTGTCGGGCACGCCCGCCTTGATCGCTGCCTGACGGCCCGGGGCCTGGCCCTGCCCCGCCATCAACACATTCCCCATCAGCACCTCGCTGATGTCTTCGGGCTTGACGCCTGAACGGTTAATCGCTTCCTTGATGGCAACGGCACCAAGGTCAGATGCGGTTGCCGCTGCCAAATCGCCGGACATGCCACCCATGGGTGTGCGCGCGGCACCAAGAATTACAATCTCTGTCATAACTACTCTCCGATTATCTATTCAGTCTATTTAGGCTGTTTCGTTAAACAGCTCTCGACCGATCAACATGCGGCGGATTTCAGATGTCCCCGCCCCGATTTCATACAATTTGGCGTCGCGCAACAAGCGCCCTGTCGCGCTTTCATTGATATAGCCCTGCCCGCCCAATGCCTGTATCGCCTCCAGCGCCATCAAGGTCGCCTTTTCAGCTGAATACAGAATGACGCCCGCTGCGTCCTTGCGGGTAGTGTCGCCGCGATCACAAGCCTGCGCCACAGCATAAACATAGGCCTTGCTGGCATTCATGGTTGTGTACATGTCGGCAAGCTTGCCCTGCATCAATTGGAACTCACCGATGGGTTGGCCGAACTGCTCACGCTCATGCACATAGGGCATAACAATATCCATCGCTGCCTGCATGATGCCCAGCGGGCCGCCAGACAGAACCAGCCGTTCGTAATCAAGGCCGCTCATCAACACGCGGACACCGTTGTTCAGGCCGCCGAGGATGTTTTCCTCAGGCACTTCACAATCTTCAAACACAAGCTCGCACGTGTTTGAGCCACGCATCCCCAATTTGTCGAGTTTTTGGGCGGTTGAAAAACCCTTCATGCCCTTTTCAATCAAAAAAGCTGTGATGCCGTGCGGGCCCTTATCAACGTCTGTCTTGGCATAAACCACCAGCACATCGGCGTCCGGGCCATTGGTGATCCAAAACTTGTTGCCGTTCAGGATATAGCGGTCGCCTTCCTTGCGGGCGCGCAGCTTCATCGACACAACGTCAGACCCTGCACCCGGTTCGGACATGGCCAACGCACCGACATGTTCCCCGGTGATCAGCTTGGGCAGATATTTCGCCTTTTGCGCGTCAGTGCCATTGCGGTTGATTTGGTTCACACACAGGTTTGAATGCGCACCATATGACAACCCGACCGAGGCTGAGGCACGGCTGATTTCCTCCATCGCCACGACATGAGCGGTGTAGCCCATATTCACGCCACCATATTCTTCAGAAACAGTAACGCCCAACACGCCAAGGTCACCGAATTTGCGCCACATATCTGCGGGGAATTCATTATCAAGATCGATCTGTTCTGCACGGGGCGCAAGCTCTGCCGCAGAGAAGCTGGCGACGGACTCGCGCAGCATATCTACGTCTTCACCCAGTCCGAAATCAAAGGACGGCATAGAATTACGGATCATCAAAAGGCTCCCAAAAAATGTTACAGCATGATCAATCCGGCAAGGCCAAGGAAGGCGAAAAAGCCCACTACATCCGTCACCGTCGTCACAAAGACGGAGGAGGATACAGCCGGGTCGATATTCAATCGATTCAACCCCATTGGCACAAGAATGCCGGATAATCCCGCGACGATCATATTAATTACCATGGCAAGCGCGATCACGCTACCAAGGGCGGGGTCAGCAAACCACCACCCCGCAATACCGCCGATCAAGACAGCGAACAAAATACCGTTCAAGCCGCCAACCAAAACCTCACGCGTTACAATCCGCATCGCGTTGGCTGCGGTCAATTCATGGGTGGCTAGCGCACGCACCGCAATGGTCAATGTCTGGGTGCCGGCATTGCCCCCCATCGACGCAACGATGGGCATCAAAATGGCAAGCGCAACGACCTGTTGAATTGTGTCGGCAAACAGCGCAATCACACCGGAAGCCATAATCGCCGTACCCAAATTCACCAACAACCAGATGAAGCGACTGCGCGTAATATCCATGACGGAGTCAGAGACTTCTTCCTCGCCCACACCGGCAAGGCGCAACACGTCCTCTTCAACCTCGTCCTGCACAATCTCAACCATATCATCAACGGTGATACAGCCGACCAGCCTGCCGGTATGATCAACCACCGCCGCGGTCACAAGGTCATATTGCTTAAAGAGCAAGCCGACCTCTTCCTGATCAGTATCAGCAGGAATGACAATCGGCTCTTCCATCATCACGTCATCAACCCGCGTGGGGCGCTTGGCACGCAACAGCCGGTCCAGCAACACGCCGCCAATGGGTTTGAAATCCGCATCAATCACAAACAGCTGATAAAATGTTTCGGGCAATTCATCCGCGTCGCGTAAAAAGTCGATCACCTGCCCGACCGTCCAAAAGGCAGGCACCGCAACCAAGTCACGCTGCATGATGCGTCCGGCTGAATCGTCCGGGTAACTCAAACTATCGGCAAGGCTTAATGCGTCGGGGGCATCAAGCTCATTCAGGATGGCTTTTTGGCGCTTTTCAGACAGGTCTTCCAGCACATAGACCTGATCATCCGAATCAAGGGTCGAGACAGCCTCAGCCACCTGTTCCGCAGGCATGGCGCGCAGCAGATCATCCCTGATCCCCTCATTCACCTCGGCCAGCATGTCACCGGCTGTTTCGGCGTCCAGCACCTCCATCAACGGCTCACGCAGGTCGGCGGGCAACTGCTCCACCACATCGGCAACATCAGCAGGATGAAGCGGATTGATTATATCCAGCACAACCTCTGGGCGGTCTTTTTCAAGGGCGTAGGCAACCTCGCGCACCAATTCAGCCGACGGACCAAACAGTTCCGTCACCGGTTCGGTAGGGACATTCGCCGCTGCATCGAGCAAGGGATCAGACATGCCAGACCTTCCGCGTTGAAAAGAGGGTTACACGTTTGTCCTATCATAGTTTTCACGAACGTCACGCCAATATTTTTCCACCAAAACGGACTGCGACTGATCAACACCGCCCACCCCCGATCCCGCTTCAAAACCAATGCTATTCAACACGTTTTGCGGTTCTTGGAGGCGTCCTCCCTACCTATAGCTCCCAGGCCCTTGCATTTAATACGATTTCGTACTATATAATTCGATATCGTAGCAATGGAGAGTGACATGGAACGACGTCGATTCTTGAAACTGGCAGGTGGCAGCGGGCTTGTATTGGCCGCAGGCGGCATCACCGCCTTTGCCACCACTCGCACGCCGACCCATGCGCTTGGCCCGTGGGCACAGGCTGGCCATTACAATGACCCTCGCAAATTTGCGCTGTCCTATGCCCTGTTGGCCCCCAACCCGCACAACCGGCAACCGTGGGAGATTGGCTTGCACGGGGATGACGTCATCATCATCGACCGGGACAAGACAAAGAACCTGCCGCACACAGACCCGTTTGACAGGCAACTGACGATTGGCATGGGCTGCTTTTTGGAACTGCTGACCATCGCCGCCACAGCCCGCGGCTATCGCGCCGTCACAACCTATTTCCCCGATGGTGCTGACGGACCACTGGCCCATATTCAGTTTCAGGACGGCGCTGTACAAGACGACCTGTTCGATCACATTTTACATCGTCGCAGCTGTAAGGAAGGTTTTGACACACGCCGCCTGAATGATGCGCAGATCCGCTCCCTGTCCCACCACGGCCATGTGGTGCATGACGCTGCTGAGGTTGCCCACCTGCAAGACCTGACATGGCGCGCATGGATGGTGGAATATGAAACCCCGCGCACCCAACGCGAAAGTGTTGAACTGATGCGGTTTGGCAAACGTGCCATCAACGAAAACCCGGACGGCATTGCCATGGGTGGCGCTATGTTGGAGGCGATGAACATGCTGGGCGTGCTTGATGCCGAAACAGCGGCTGACCCCTCCTCCACCGCCTATAGGCAAGGCATCGACATGTTCCGCCCTTTGATGATGAGCACGCCTCACTACATCATGTTGAAGACCCCCGCCAATGATCGCGTCAGCCAATTGGATGCCGGACGCCGCTGGGCACGCCTGAACCTGACGACAACCGCAATGGGGCTTGCGCTTCATCCCGTCAGTCAGGCATTACAGGAATATCAGGAAATGGCTACGCTTTATCGTGACATTCACAAAACCTATGCCGCGCCGGGGGAAACCATTCAAATGCTGGGGCGGTTGGGCTATGGTCCCAAGGTGCCGCCTGCACCGCGTTGGGGTTTGGAGGAAAAACTTGTCTGACAAAAAACCGGCCCCTAAATCGAAACAAGGCCAGCACGACAAGGTGGCGAACCTGTTCGGGTTGATGAATGAAATTGGTATCATCAACCAGTTGGGCACTAACCTGTTTGCCAAGCGTATGCCCGCCCCCCTGACCATGCCGCAATTCAGCGTGCTGAACCATTTGCTGCGCATCGGTGATGGCACGACGCCGAAACAGATTGCCAGCGCCTTTCAGGTGCCCAATACAAGCATGAGCCATACACTGGCCCTGCTGCACCGCAATGGCTTCATCACCTATCAACAGAACGATCAGGACAAGCGCAGCAAAACTGTGTGGATCACCGATCAGGGCCGCGCCATACAAGGCCAAGCCATCATGGCGCTGGCGGATGACTTTGCGCAGCTATCAACAATTGTTGAAGGCGATGACATTGACGCGCTGGTGAACGCGCTGACGCGCATCAGACAATTCATGGACGACCATCGCCTTGAAGATTAGGGCAACATGACCTGATCGTCCGGGCGCGTTAACCGCTTTCCGCTTAACAAAACCTGATCATGCTTGGCAGCCAAACCCATCTCAAGGCTTTGCGCGATGCGCCCGGCCCGTTCAATAAAGGCTGCGGCCGCATCTTTTGGGCAGACCTCAAGCGCGGTTTGTGAAAACAGCTCCAACCAGCGGTCAAAATGTCGAGCATCAATCGGCAACACCACGTGTTTTGGCATTGGCTGACCGCGATAAGTGCCAGACGACATCATCACCGATGACCAAAACGCATACATCTTTTCCAGATGGGGCGACCAATCACTGATCCGGTTGGCAAAAACAGGGCCGATCAAATTATCCGCCCGCACGCGCGTATAGAACGCATCAACCAACCGCTTGATCAGGGCCTCATCAATGCCAATCGCCTGCGCCTGTGCAGCAGCCTCCGCCCGCAAACGGGCGCGCCGTTCTACCGGCGTCTCACCGGATATGTCGCGATGTGAACCATGATCTGACATTAAAACACCTTAGCCGCTGTCACCAAATTGGGAAACGCGTATTGCCAAAACTGTCTTGGAAAATGGTGCGGCCGAGAAGACTCGAACTTCCACGGGTTTTACCCCACAGCGACCTCAACGCTGCGCGTCTACCAATTCCGCCACGGCCGCCCATGACATGCCGCTGTTCATCTCACAGCGGGTAGAGTTCGCGGTTGATAGCAAACCCCCGCCCTATAGGCAAGCAATCCTGCAAATGATTTAGGCCAGCGCCATGCGCCATTTTGACTGCGCGAGCGGCGCTATTCGCGCCGGGCCCGCAAGGGGCCGGTTCAAGTTGAACCGCCTAGATGCCGCCGCCATCTATGAACGTATCGGGCGTATGAATGCCGCATTCGGTTTTGTCCTGCCCCGCCCACCGGCCAGAGCGAGGGTCTTGCCCCGGCGCCACACGATCCGTGCAAGGCATGCAACCGATCGATAGGTAGCCGTCTTCAATCAACGGATGGGGCGGCAAATCATGGGCCGCCACATATTGCGCAAGATCATCCTCACCCCACAGGGCAAGCGGATTGATTTTAAGCTGGGTCGTTGTCGGTTCAATCAACGGGATGGCGGCACGGCTGGCTGCCTGAAACCGTTTGCGCCCTGTGATCCAGGCGTCGAACCCTTCAAGGGCACGGTTCATCGGTTCCACCTTACGGAAATCGCAGCACGCCTCAGTATCGCGTGACCACAATGTACCATCAGGGTCCAGCCTTGCTTCATCTTCAGGGTCGGGCTTAATCGACCGCACATCTGTCAATCCCAATTGGTCAATCAGCTTGTCGCGATAGCGCAGCGTCTCACCAAACAGCTTGCCTGTGTTCAGAAATATCACAGGCGTGCTGGGGTCAACTTTGGCAACCATATGCAACAGAACAGCTGATTCAGCACCGAATGACGAAACTAGCGCAATTCTGCCCTTTAATTCGTGTTTGATCATCGATTGCAGCAGGGCATAACCGGACACCCCTTCATAGGCCGCCGACAACGCATCCGCACGGGCCTGCACCTGCTCAGGGCTGACTGGCGTGGGTGTCTGTGTCTGTAAAAGCTGCGCTTCGGACGCCATAGCACCGGTTCCTTTTTCAGGCGATTCCGCCTGCCACTCGAATTTCCCTTAATGTGTACGTTATGTTTAATATTTTCAACCCTTTTTGTGTATATTAAATTAATCTACATATTAACTTTGTATTAAACACAATTCCATAAGCGGCGCAATTCTGCGGCATTCTTCAATGCACGCGCGCCACCCGCCATCAACCGCCCGGATTTAACCCGCGCAATTTCGCCGCAAGCCCCAGAAATCAAGCGCTTGACCCCTGATGCGTCCTAGCCCATCTTGCCGCTGACATGACAATTGAATGGAAAATATCAGACGAATTGGTCCCCTATCCTGACGCCTTGGCGTTGATGGAGGCGCGGGTGGCTGCCATCATCAATGATGGTGCCCCGGATATGGTGTGGTTGTTGGAACATCCGCCCCTGTACACCGCCGGCACCAGCGCGGATGTGAAGGATTTGGTCCAGCCTGACCGCTTTCCCGTGTATGACGCGGGGCGTGGCGGTCAATACACCTATCATGGCCCCGGACAACGGGTTGCCTATGTGATGATGGATCTGAACCGGGCTGCAATGCGGCGGGGCCTGTCAGGCCCGGACTTGCGCGCCTTCGTCAACAAATTGGAAGAATGGATTATCGACACCCTTGCCAGCTTTAACGTAACGGGGGAGCGTCGTGAAGGCCGCGTCGGTGTGTGGGTCGACCGTTCACCAACATTGGGCGCGGGCCGTGAAGACAAGATTGCCGCCATCGGCGTGCGCGTTCGCAAATGGGTGACATGGCATGGCATCTCCATCAATGTAGAACCTGACCTTGACCACTTCACAGGCATTGTCCCCTGCGGCATCAGCCAGCATGGGGTAACCAGCCTTGTCGATTTGGGCCTGCCTGTCACCATGACAGATCTCGACATGGCACTGAAAGACAGTTTCAGCAAAGTGTTTGGCGATGACGCCTAAACTATCCAAAGCCGATCTCACCGACCTGCCATTGGTCGAACGATTGCTGCAACTTTATCTGCATGATTTTTCGGGCTTCGCCGGGGCAGACAGCCCACATGGCCTGATCGGTGAAAACGGGGTGTTCCCCTATGGCGATTTCCCCGGCGGCTTACGCAGCTTTTTTATCGAGGATGATCGATCCGCGTGGTTGTTCCACTATCCCCACCCAACACAGGGTGATGTGTTGGCGGGCTTTGCCCTTGTGAATGCCCACGCCCCATCGGGCGAAAAGGTCGATCACGTCGTGGCTGAGTTTCATGTCCTGCGGAAGTATCGCGGCATCGGCCTTGGCCGTGCTGCTGCCCATGCGTTGTTTACCGCGCTGCCCGGTATGTGGGAGTTGGGGATTTTGGACGACAATGTTGACGCCCGCGCCTTTTGGCCCAAGGTGGTGCAATCAGGCCCCTGTCACGGCACTACCCTGACACGCAGCGATAATGACCGCTGGTCCGGCGACATTTGGCACTTTGTCAGCGCTGGTTAGGGTGCAGGCTGTAAGAACGTAACAGCCTCAATCTTATTGCCATCAAGGTCACGGACAAACGCACCGTAATAGCTTGTGATCGTTGCCTGCCGTTCCCCCGGCGGTCCGTCGCAGCGTCCGCCATACTTCACCGCATTGGCATGGAATGCGTCCACCGCAGCAACCGATCTGGCACGCAGACAAATGTGAACACCGGTCCCTGTCGGAACCGGCGCCAAATCTTCGCGAAGATTAATCCAAAATTCAGGATATTTCTTGCCGTACCCGACCCGGTCCGGACCTGCAATAAAACAAACAAGGCCAAGCGGTTCAAACACCGCATCATAAAAGGTCTTGGATGCTGCAAGGTCGCGGACCGCGACTGATATGTGGTCAATCATATGGCTTATTCAAATTCCAAAATGATTTCATCAACCGCAAGGGAATCACCTGCCACCGCATTGATGACAGACACTGTGCCGTCGCGTTCTGCGCGCAGCACATTCTCCATCTTCATCGCTTCGACGACCGCCAATGCCTCACCCGCATGAACCTTTTGACCAACCTCTACATTGATAGAGACGACCAGGCCCGGCATGGGGCATAGCAACATTTTGGAGGTGTCGGGCGCTTCCTTGACAGGCATCAACGCGGCCAGCTCTGCGGCGCGCTTGGTACGCACGCGCACATCGCATGAGGTGCCGCCCTGCTCTACCGAGAAACGCCCCGGCGTCCAATCAACCTGCACCGTAATGTGGTGCCCGTTGACTGTTCCATAAAATCGACCACGACCGACAATCCAATCTGAATGAACGGACACAAGTTTGCCGCTCTCTTCAAACGTCACATCCAGACCGCCATCAACTTCTTCAACAGAAACGGGGAACAGACGATCACCAAGGCTGACCACGCGCTCTGCTGCAATCTTGACACCGCCAAGATTAAGCTGACCTGAAATCTGTGCCGCACGGGCACGATCCTTATGATCAATAAAGGCCGCAACAGCAGCAAGGTTTGTTGCGCGGTCATCTTCCAATGGCGCGCCTTCGAACCCGTCAGGATATTCCTCGGCAATAAAGCCGGTGGTGATATTGCCTGACCGGAAACGATCATGTGACAGCACCGCAGCAAGGAACGGCACATTGTGATTGATGCCGCGCACATAGAACCCATCCAGCGCCGTGATCATATGATCAACAGCCGCCGCACGATCAGGACCGTGGGTGCAAAGCTTGGCAATCATGGGATCGTAGAACATGGAAATTTCCGCGCCCTCAAACACACCCGTATCATTACGAATGGTCAGACCGTTTTCAGTGCCTTCTGCCGGGGGACGATACCGCGTCAAACGCCCGATCGACGGCAGGAAGTTACGGAACGGATCTTCTGCATAGATACGGCTTTCCATGGCCCAGCCATTGATGCCGATGTCTGATTGCTTCATCGCTAGCTTTTCACCCGCAGCAACGCGGATCATCTGTTCCACAAGATCAATACCGGTGATCAATTCAGTGACCGGGTGTTCCACCTGCAAACGAGTATTCATTTCAAGGAAGTAGAAGTTCCGGTCGCCATCGACAATGAACTCAACCGTACCGGCAGAGCAATAGTCCACCGCCTCAGCCAAGGCAATTGCCTGAGCGCCCATCGCGTCACGCGTTGCCTCATCAAGGAAGGGGCTGGGCGCTTCTTCGATCACTTTTTGATGGCGGCGCTGGATGGAACATTCACGTTCATTCAAATGTATGGTGTTGCCATGCTTGTCAGCCAGCACCTGAATTTCAATATGGCGCGGCTGGGTCACAAACTTTTCAATGAAGACGCGATCATCACCAAAGCTGGACACAGCTTCGTTCACGGCAAGCTGGAAACCTTCGCGTGCTTCCGCACTGTCCCAGGCAACGCGCATCCCCTTACCACCGCCACCGGCGGAGGCCTTGATCATCACGGGGTAGCCGATTTCATCAGCGATTTTCACCGCCTCGTCCGCGTCCTTGATCACGCCAAGGTAACCGGGAACCGTGCTGACGCCTGCGGCATCGGCAAGTTTTTTGGATTCGATCTTGTCACCCATCGCGGCGATGGCCTTTTGGCCCGGGCCGATAAAGGTGATGCCCGCGTCTTCAAGCGCATCGCAGAACGCGGCATTTTCAGACAGGAAGCCAAAGCCCGGATGCACAGCCTGTGCGCCGGTTTCTTTACAGGCCTGAATGATCTTGTCCATCAACAGATAGGATTCAGATGCCGGGGGCGGCCCCAAAAAGACAGCCTCGTCCGCCATGCGAACATGCAGGCCATCGGCATCTGCTTCGGAATAAACGGCAACAGTTTTGATGCCCATTTTGCGCGCGGTCTTGATGACCCGGCATGCGATTTCGCCACGATTGGCGATCAGAATTTTGTCAAACATAATGTTTTCCTCAAGCCAAACTTAAAGCGGGATATTGTCGTGCTTCTTCCACGGGTTCTCTAACTCCTTATCCTCAAGAAGTTGGAGGGCGCGCGCAATGCGACGCCGTGTGGAATGGGGCTTGATCACATCATCGATATAGCCACGGGCTGAGGCCACAAACGGATTGGCGAAGCGGTCCTCATATTCCTTGGTCTTCTCGGCAATCGCCTCTGCGTCACCGATTTGCGACCGGAAGATAATTTCCACGGCACCCTTGGCACCCATTACCGCAATTTCAGCTGATGGCCATGCATAGTTCATGTCGCCGCGCAAATGCTTGGACGCCATCACATCATAGGCACCGCCATAGGCCTTGCGGGTAATCACCGTAATCTTCGGCACTGTTGCTTCACCATAGGCGAACAACAATTTTGCACCATGTTTGATGATACCGTTATGTTCCTGCGCCGTACCGGGCAGGAAGCCGGGCACATCAACCAGCGTCACAATCGGGATATTGAACGCATCGCAGAAACGAACAAAGCGCGCTGCCTTACGGCTTGAATCAATGTCCAACACACCTGCCAGCACCATCGGCTGATTGGCAACGAACCCAACAGACTTGCCGCCCACACGGCCAAAGCCTGTGATGATGTTCTTGGCAAAGGACGGTTGAATCTCAAAGAAGTCGGCCTCGTCCACCACCTTGTGAATGATTTCCATCATATCATAGGGCTTGTTCGGGTTGGACGGGATAATTGTGTCAAGCGAGCCTTCCAACCGATCAATGGGATCTTCTGTCGGACGCTGCGGCACCTCTTCCCTGTTGGACAGGGGTAGAAAGTCAAACATGCGGCGCGTCTGTTCCAGCGCCTCCACATCATTGTCATAGGCATTGTCAGCAACCGACGATTTGGATGTGTGCGTTACCGCACCGCCCAGTTCTTCCTGCGTGACGGTTTCCTGTGTCACCGTCTTCACCACATCAGGGCCGGTCACAAACATATAGCTTGTGTCTTTCACCATGAAGATAAAGTCAGTCATCGCCGGTGAGTAAACCGCCCCACCCGCGCACGGGCCCATGATCACTGAAATCTGCGGCACCACTCCTGATGCCAATACGTTCTTTTGGAAGACGTCGGCATAACCGCCAAGGCTGGCCACACCTTCCTGAATACGTGCGCCGCCTGAATCGTTCAGGCCAATAACCGGCGCACCGTTTTTCATCGCCATGTCCATGATTTTACAAATCTTGGCAGCATGCGTTTCTGAAAGCGAGCCACCGAAAACCGTGAAGTCCTGCGAATAGACAAAGGTTTTACGACCATTGATCGTGCCCCAACCGGTCACGACACCATCGCCCGGGGTCTTGGTGGCCGGGTCGTTCATGTCAAAGTCGGTGCAGCGATGCTCCACAAACATGTCATATTCTTCGAAAGAATCTTCATCGAGCAAAAGATCGATACGTTCCCGTGCCGTTAGCTTGCCACGACCATGCTGCGCATCAATACGCTTTTGGCCGCCACCAAGCCGGGCGCGTTCGCGCCGTTCTTCAAGCTCTCTAATAATTTTATTCATCTGAGATCGTCTCCTCATCACGACGGCTATACCGGTCCGCAGGCGGACCAAAAGTCGTTCGCCGGTCAGATTAGTGATTGATATGTCTTAGTAAGAGACGGGTAGCATTTTGCCCTGCAAAAGCAAACAAATTTGCGCCTAATTTTGCTTGATAAGGCCCAAAAAGCGTTCCGCTGACAGTATGTCAGCTTTAAGCCGTTTTCTGCGGTCTTCAGCCTCAAAATCACTGCCCCAAACCTCGGCCTGATAAAGCTCTTCATGCAGGCCCAGATCAAAGGCTTGCGCCCCCTCAATCACCTCACGCCACACAAACAACCCCAGCACGAATGACCCGGTAATCGATATCACCGTGTGCAATGCGGACAGGGTGAACGGGTCAGCCTGCAGCAGCAATTCCTGCGCCAAAGCCAGCGTCTTATCAGGTTGGGCCTGATGGATGATGCCGCCTGCCAGCGCAAAGCGTAAACCGAACCGCTCCTCAGCCTGTTTCAGCACCGGGTCCCATGCCTGTGATTGTGCTGCAACCAGTTTATGGGGTTCTGTCGCGCGATAACACAGCGTGTCACTGCCTGCGTAACCGGCAAGGTCGGCCACGATCGCGTCAACCTGTGGGGCGATACGATCAATAGCAGAAACTGCCAGCGTCATTGCCGCCATACTGTCGGGGACAATCTCGTCTTCCTGCGCGTCCCATTCTGACGCGATTTCAACAGCAAGCGCCTGTGTCGGCACGATCAGGGCATTCTTGCCGGGGGTTTTGATGGGACGGGTATCAAGGCCAACTGACCAGCCGCCTTCAACTTCCAGTGCGTCCGTTTGTTTGTAAAATCGCTTCATGACCCAAATCCATTTTCAGCCAACCACGGCAGCAATTCCGCTGCGTCTTCAAGAACGGTTTTTGCCCCCGCCTCGACCAACAGCGCCCTATCGTGATTGCCCCAATCAACACCGACCGCCAAACAATCGGCGGCCACCGCCATTTCCATATCAAAACTTGTGTCACCGATCATGGCCGTTGCCGTCGCAGGGACGCCGTGGCGCAAGGTCAATTGCTGCAACATATCCGGGTGCGGTTTTGAATGCGCCTCATCAGCGGTAATCGCATCGTCAACAAGGCCGCGTAAATCGTGAAGGTCCAAAATACTTTCCAGACCCCGACGGCTTTTACCCGTGGCAACCGTTACGATCATGCCCTGATCCTTTGCCGCCTGAAGGCAGCTAAGAACATTCGGATAAAGCGGCTGATCATAGGCGGGGTCGATCTTTAACCGATTGAAGGCTTGTTTGTACCGCTCCCCAATCAATTGCACATCGTCAAAGTCAGCATCGTGCCCCATGTTTTCCAACAGACGACCGATTGCACCGGTCAGGGACAGGCCGACAATCGCGCGTATGGCGTGATCCTCAGGGCCGGGACGGCCAAGTTCGTCAAACGCTGTGTGCATGGACGCTACGATCAACCCCGCAGAGTCAACCAGCGTTCCATCGCAGTCAAAAACCAGCATTGTGTCCTGCACACCCATCCCGCCCTAGCCCTTGCGGCGTTTGCCTGTATCAGCCGCAAAGGGGCTGGGATGATTGGTAAGGAAGGTCAGATCAGCCCATGTCTTTTTCATGTGGCCACTTAGGTCTGCCGTAACATTCAGGCGGCCGCCCTTGGGGTGGGCGATATCAATTTCACGCGCGTGAAGATGCAGTTTCTTTGACACACCTTCCAGCATCGCTTCGGCACCGCCATACTTGCCATCGCCAACGATGGGCGTGCCAAGCTGGGCCATGTGCGCCCGCAATTGATGGGTGCGCCCCGTTAACGGCTGTAGCGCCATAAAGGCGGCGCGGCGGCCCATCTGTTCCAAAACCTCATAGGCAGTACGCGCGGGCTTTGCCTCAGGATGGTCGCGATCAACAACGCCAACACGCTCATGCGCACCCTGCGGGCCACGCCCCGGCAACTTGGCAAGGGCGGCATCAATCTCCCCCTCTTTCGGGGTTGGCACGCCAGAGACTAACGCCCAATAGGTTTTCACTGCATCGCGCGCGCGAAAGCTTTGCGTTAATGAACGGGCCGCTGCACCGGTACGGGCCACAACCAAAATACCGGACGTGTCACGGTCAAGGCGATGAACAAGTTTTGGCTTGTCTTCATGGGAACCAACAAGACCAGCCAACAGGCCATCAAGGTGCCGCTCTGTATTCGTGCCGCCCTGCACCGCCAAGCCCGATGGTTTGTTCAAAACAAACAGGTCATCATCCCCGTGAATAACAAGCGAGCGGATATAGTCGCGATCCTTGGCAGACAGGCGTTCCTGTGTTGGCTTTTTCTGTTGTCCGGCAGGG